>NZ_JBIXJT010000006.1:259607-356721 GCF_052871455.1 Pseudomonas sp. LARHCG127 | reverse complement strand
CGGAGGGTCAGTTTGCGATGATGTCGGATACCCACAAGGTCTTGCACGACCCTGTGGCGGGGGGGGGGGTGGCCCCCGGGGGGCCCCGCCCGCCCCCACAAAAACAAGCCGGGCGCCCCCCCCCCCCCTGGCCCCCCCCCCCCCCCCACAACCACCCCCCCCCCCCCCCCCCCACCCCCCCGCCCCCACCCCCCCCCCCCACAAAAGCTACCCAGCCATCACGCCACGGATTGATCAACGGTAAACCCTGTGGGAGCGAGCCTGCTCGCGATGGCGGTGGGTGAGTGAGTGGAGGTGTTGAGTGTGCCCAACCTCCGCTATCCTGAGCCTCACGCCCACCCGTCGAGGCTGTCCATGCTTGAAGTCCGCCAAGTGTTCAAAAGCTACCCCACGCCCCAAGGCCCGTTGCCGGTGCTGCAGGGCGTCGACCTGACCCTGATGCCCGGCAGCAGCCTGGCGCTGATGGGGGAATCTGGCAGCGGCAAGAGTACCCTGCTGCATTTGGTTGCCGGGCTGGACAAGGTCGATCGCGGGAGCATTCGCAGTGGCGAATATCGACTCGACGGCATGAGTGAAAGCCAGCTGGCGAATTGGCGGCGCACGGAAATTGGCTTGGTTTTCCAGCAGTTCAACCTCATCAGCAGCTTGTCGGTGGAGGACAACCTGGCGTTCCAGGCCCGCTTGTGCGGTCGCTATGACGCGGCCTGGCAAGCCCATCTGGTGCAGCGGCTCGGGCTTTCAGGGTTGCTGCGGCGTTACCCCGAGCAGCTTTCCGGCGGCCAGCAGCAACGGGTGGCGCTGGGGCGGGCGCTGGCTTCTCGACCGCCCTTGTTGCTGGCTGACGAACCCACCGGCAGCCTCGACGAAGCCACCAGTGACGAAGTGCTGCAACTGTTGCTGGAACTGCTGGAGGGCAGCCCCACCAGCCTGTTGATGGTGACCCACAGTCCCCGGGTAGCGGCTCGCCTGGCCCAACGCGTGGTATTGCATGGCGGACGGTTGGCGCAGGTGGCCCAGGGGTGATGATTTTTCGCCAGGCCCTCAAGGCCCTGCTCAGCCATTGGCGCCAGCACCCGGTGCAGTTCTTCAGCGTGTTGACTGGCCTCTGGCTCGCCACCAGTCTGCTCACCGGCGTGCAAGCGCTGAACAGTCAGGCCCGGGACAGCTACGCCCGGGCCAGCCAACTGATCGGCGGCGAACCCCAGTCCAGCCTCACTGCACCCGGCGGCGGCACCTTCCCTCAGCAATGGTTTGTCGATTTGCGGCGCCAGGGCTGGCCGGTGTCGCCGGTGTTGCAGGCCCGGGTGGTGCTCAAGGGTCACGAGGACCAGCGTCTGCAACTGATGGGCATCGACCCGGTGTCGCTGCCGCCCGGTGCGGCGTTGGCGGGACAGGCGCGGGAGATGAGCGAGGTGGTGGAGTTCTTTACCAGTCCCGGTCGTACCTGGATCGCCCCGCAGACTTTGCAGGCCCTGGGGCTGGGTGAGGGCGACCAGCCCCAAACCGTCGATGGACGACCCCTGCCGCCGCTGCATGTCCAAGTGGACATGGCGCCGGGCGTGCTGTTGATGGACATCGGGTTTGCCCAAGCGGTGCTCGGAATGCCGGACCAGCTGTCGCGGCTGCTGTTGCCCGCGACGTTCAGCGCCGCGCTGCCGGAGGCGTTCGGCGATCGACTGCAATTCAAGCGCGCCGATGAAGAAAACAACCTCTCGCGCCTGACCGAAAGTTTCCACCTGAACCTCGACGCCCTGGGCTTTTTATCCTTTGTGGTGGGGCTGTTCATCGTTCACGCGGCCATCGGCCTGGCTCTGGAACAGCGCCGCAGCCTGTTGCGAACCCTGCGGGCCTGTGGCGTCAGTGCGCGGGTACTGGTCACCAGCCTGGCGATGGAACTGGGCGGGTTGGCCTTGCTCGGTGGAATCGCCGGGGTGCTCAGCGGCTATTGGCTGGCGAGCCTGTTATTGCCCGATGTCGCGGCGAGCCTGCGGGGCTTGTACGGTGCTGAAGTGGCCGGGCACTTGAACCTCAGCCCGGCGTGGTGGCTCAGCGGGGTCGGCCTGAGCTTGCTTGGCGCGCTGCTGGCCGGCGCCGACAGCCTGTTGCGGGCGGCGCGCCTGCCCTTGCTGGCGCTGGCCAATCCCCAAGCCTGGCATCAAGCCCATGGGCGCTGGCTGCGACGCCAGGGTTGGGTGGCGACGGTGGCGGCGTTGATTGCCGCATCGGCGTTGGTCTGGGGCGACAGCCTGGCCAGCGGTTTTGTCCTGATGACCGCCTTGTTGCTGGGCGCGGCACTGGCCTTGCCGGTGTTGCTCAGCGGCGTGCTGACGTGGTTGTTGCGCCGCAGCCGCTCGGTGCTCGGGCAATGGTTTCTCGCCGATTGCCGCCAACAATTGCCGACCCTGAGCCTGGCGCTGATGGCCCTGCTGTTGGCATTGGCGGCGAACATCGGCGCCGGCAGCATGACCGCCGGCTTTCGCCAGACGTTCAGCAACTGGCTCGAACAACGGCTGAGCGCCGAGTTGTACATCAACCCGCAAACCCCGGCCCAGGCCGAAGAGCTGCATACCTGGCTCAAGCAGCAACCGGCGATTATTGCCGTTGTGCCCCTCTGGCAAGTCTCGCTCCCGTTGCAGGGCTGGCCGACGGATATCCATGGCATCCTCGACCACCCTCACTATCGCCAGCATTGGCCGCTGCTGGAATCGTCCGGCGACAAGCCGTGGGAGCAGTTGGCCGCCGCCGACACCCTCATGCTCAGCGAACAACTGGCCCGACGCCTCAAGGTGAGGATCGGCGATCAGTTGGCCTTGCCGACGCCGCAGGGACCTTGGGCACTGCGCATCGTCGGTGTCTACGCCGATTACGGCAATCCCAAGGGCCATGTGCTTGTCAACGTCGAGCACTTGCTGGCGCACTGGCCGAACCTGACGCCGAACCGTTTCAACCTGCGCATCGAGCCGTCCGCGATCCCGGCGCTAGTGACGGCATTGCAGGGCCGGTTCGGCCTGGATGACAGCCGCATCGTCGACCAGGCCCGGCTCAAGGGCTGGTCGACCCAGGTGTTCGAACGCACCTTCGCCGCCACCGCCGCCCTCAACAGCCTGACCCTGGCGGTAGCCGGGGTGGCGTTGTTCATCAGCCTGCTGACCCAGAGCCAGAGTCGTCTCGGCCAGTTGGCGCCGCTGTGGGCGCTGGGGGTGACGCGTCGGCAATTGATGTTGCTCAACCTCGGCCAGACCTGGCTACTGGCGCTGTTGACCCTGGTCCTGGCCTTGCCGCTGGGCATTGCCCTGGCCTGGTGCCTGGACGCGGTGATCAATGTGCAGGCTTTCGGCTGGCGCCTGCCGTTGCGGGTGTTTCCATTGCAGTTGGCGCAGTTGCTGGCCCTGGCGATGCTCGCCACGCTCCTGGCATCGGCCTGGCCGCTGTATGCGTTGTACCGCACGCAGCCGGCGGATTTGCTGAGGAGCTTTGCCCATGAAAATTAAAGCCGGCCTGTTGCTGCTGGCGTTGCTCAGCGGTTGTGAGGACTCGGCGCCGGCGCAAAAGGGCTTCGCCGGCCTCGGTGACCAGGCTGTCGCGTTCACGCCGGTCGTGCCTGGGCGGGTGTTCAGTTTCCCGGCCGACCACGGTATTCATGAAGGTTTTCGCATCGAGTGGTGGTACGTCACCGCCAACCTCAAGGATGCCCAAGGCCGGGAATTCGGCGTGCAATGGACGCTGTTTCGCAGCGCGTTGAATGCCGCACCCCAAGCCAGCGGCTGGCGCAACCAGACGATCTGGCTCGGTCATGCGGCGGTCACTTCCGACAGCGTGCACCATGCCGCCGAGCGTTATGCGCGAGGTGGGGTGGGGCAGGCCGGGGTAAAGGTGGCCCCCTTCGAGGCCTGGATCGACGACTGGCAATTCGGCACCCAGGCTTCAGCGGCCGAGCCGTTGGCAGACATGCAATTGAAGGCTCGGGACCGACGCTTCAGCTATGCCTTGCGGCTGACGTCGAACCGTCCGTTGGTGTTGCAGGGCGATCAAGGTTTCAGCCAGAAATCCGAACAGGGCCAGGCGTCGTACTACTACAGCCAGCCGTTTTTCCAGGCCAATGGTGAACTGGAAATCGACGGCCAGCGCTACACGGTCAGCGGCCCGGCCTGGCTCGATCGCGAATGGAGCAGCCAGCCCCTGACCGCCAACCAGACCGGCTGGGACTGGTTCTCCCTGCACCTGGACAATGGCGAGCACCTGATGCTCTATCGCATGCGCCACAAGCACGGCGCGCCTTACCTCACGGGCACCTGGATCGATGCCCAGGGCCGGGCGCAAACCCTGCGCGCCGAGGAGATCAGTCTCGTGCCATTGGACACGGCCAAGGTCTCCGGGCGCTCGATGCCGGTACGCTGGGCCATCAAGATCCCCGGCAAACAACTCGACATCATCACCCAGGCACTCAATCCCAAGGCCTGGATGGACTTGCGCATTCCCTATTGGGAAGGCCCGGTACGGCTGAGTGGCAACCAGGGCGGCACGGGTTACCTGGAAATGACCGGCTACTGAAAATCACTGGAACTCCCCGCGAACACCGACCCTCATAACCTATGAATGTCTCGCAGGAGTCCGTCATGGGCGATGACCTCAAGCTTCCGTCGCTGGCCGATTGGCAGCGACTGTTCGACGACCAGGCCTACCGGCAGCAGTCCCCCGATGCTCATTTCACTGAGTTGAGGCAGGTGGCCGATGACCTGTTCGGCCGCGGCGCCATCGATCTGGCACGCTGGCAGGATTTGCAGACCCAGGCCAAGCAACTGCACCTTCGCTCTCCGGATGCCAATGTCGCCGAAGAAGTCGCCGACCCCGATGCCTGAATCCCGAACGACCCCAGGAGTTCACCATGAACCACAGCCCCGATCAAACCCGGCCCAACCCGGACGCGCCAGCATTGCCCGGCGAAGTGGAACGCGATAACGATGCCTTGCGGCCAAATGACCCGGCCAAGCGCAAACAGCAACACGGTGACCCTGATGCGGGGGACACTGATGCGCAAAAAACCGGACGGCGTGGATGAAGTGCGTCATGCCGGCGGGTATTAAAAAAGAGTTTTTAATGGCTGTTTAAATTTTTGCCGATAACTTTTGTGTACTTGTCCATGTTTTGTATAACTGTTTGTGCAGCCAGCGCATAAGCCGCCTACAAACACCGGGGCGTGGTCGTTTCTCCCCGTGGGTATGCGAAGCAGCCCCAAAAGCGGCCGCTGCGCGCCCGAGCGGGAGCAAGCTCCCTCGCCACAGGTTTGGGGGCTAGCCCTCAGACTTGGCTGTACGAACAAGTGAAGTAATGATCAATCGTCAGCAGTTACGATCAAAGATAAACAATTATTTAAACAGTCTCCCGGACATAGTCTGAAAGTTCCATTATTATTGTCCCCGTTCGCCCAGTGTCAGGCTCTTTACCAGTGCATGGATTGCCGAGGCCGTCGCACTGGGCGAACACCGTCCTGAATTAATGACTTTCAATTATTTGTTTGCCAACTGGCCAACAGCGTTGGCCGATGCGTGAGCGGCTATCTCTGATTCAACCGACGGTGGGTGCACGCCAGTCATCCGACCCCGAGGTACCGCTGACTTCATGGGTCCAGGTGATCTTGCGATACGTGAAGTGCACGTCTTCCAGATGGGTGAAATGTGCGTTCTCTGGGGCCTGGCAGTTGAGCATGTAGTCCTTGATATCGACGATGATCGCGTCCTCCAACTTAGTGGTGTAGTAATGCTCCTGAGTGCCGGCGGCCGAAGTGCGGTACCACTGGATCGTGACGTCGGTCAGGCGTTCGCCGCTCGTCAGGGCTGCCAGCAGCAGTGGTGATGCTTTGTCGAAGACCTTGGTGATGATCAGCGGTTTGTGTATGCGCTGACCGGTTGGCTGACCGGACTGAGGGTCGCGAGGAATTGTCACTTGGTGCTCGAAAGCCTGCACCATGACCTGGTCTTCATGGCCCTCTTGATAGGTGTTGCCCACTGAGTCGGCGGTAAACGCACCGGCAGTGATCAGACCTTGTTTGGTGCCTGTAACGGACATGTACGCGGGGGTAGCCAAGGGATGCTCTCCTTCCTGGATAACGATAGAGCCTGGGACGGAAATCGCCCCGAGGTGGCCTGACGGTTATCAAGAGCTGTGCCATCTTCAAAAAAATCATAGATATCAATAGGTTGATTTGGATCTTGGTGCTTATTTCCTCCCGGACGGCCACAAAGTGCACAAACCCTTGCCCGGCGCATGACAGAGCCTCGCGGCCCACCCGGACACCGCGCCACCCGGGCAGAACCGCCCAGGATGGCGCGCCACGCTGCACGCCCCCCAGGCAACTTCTTGCCGTTTTATCCTTCGGCGTATTCCTACACGCCCAATGCAGCCCTGCACTCGTCGATAGAGCGCTGTTGCGTCTGGGCATACAGCCCCAACTCGTCGATGGTCCCTCGCCCCAGCGCCGCCTCGAAGGCCTGGCGGTTGGACTGCCCGGCGTAATGGCTCTGGGCGGCGTCGCCGAGGTTCGACTGGAAGATGCCAGCGGCGCTGACGGGCAGGAAGTCTTCGTACACCAAGGGCTCGGCCCGCAGGTATTGCTGTTCGAGCAAGTGTTCCAGGGAGGTCGCTGCCTCGAGGGTGCCCTTGGCGGCGAGGCCCTTGGGCGTCGGGACATAACGGAAATACGCCAATGCCTGTTGGCGCAGCTCATCGTGGTTATCCGGGAATGCAGCGAAGTGTTCGGTCATCAGCGAGTTGTAGCGCCCGGCATTGGCTTCGTTGGGGAATTCCCCCAGCGCATCGCGTGCGCCGTTGAGCAATTGGTCATAGAGTGCACGGCCCTTGGGCGTGAGCGCGGCGCCGCGTTGTTCGATTTCGCCGAAGCGGGCGCTATGACTGCCTTGGGGCTGGGTCCGGGTCTGGGGCTGGTCGGTGAAGGCAACGGGCTCATCGAGCGCCTTGAAACTGGTCTGGCGCAGCAGGATCGGGCATTGGCGACGGGGTGGGCCTTCAATCACGGCCTTGGGGGTGATGCCATGCACGGGCATCCGCGCCTGGACAATGTCGATGTCCAGGGTGCGCGGCGTCAGGTGATTGATGTGCGGGCCCTTGAACGCCACCACGTCGGCGATCAGGCGATGCTGGGCGCTCAGTTGCCGATATTGTTCGGCAGTGACGGTGGCGCTGTGGTGCCAGCGAAAGGTTTCCAGGGCCTGTAGGACAAAGTCCTCGGCTTGGGTTTCGCTCAGGCCGCCCTGGCGTTCGGCCAGGTCAATGAGCTCAAGAGCGCCAGCGGTGAAGATTTGCCGTTTGGCCAACACCGATTCGGCAAAGGCCCGAAACTCGGCATTCTCGATCAGTTCCAGGCGCAGCAGCGAGGTAAACACCCGGAACGGGCTGACCTGCAAGGCGCTTTCATGCACGGCGCGAAACGCGGTGGAATGCACCGGTACACCGGCTGGCGTGAGGTCGTAGTAGCCCACCGGCTGCATGCCCATGACCGCGAACAGTCGCCCCAGGGTCGCCAGCTCGGCGGCGGTGCCGACGCGGATCGCGCCGTGGCGTTCCAGGTCCAGGCGCTCGAGTTCGCCAGTGTTGCGCAGGTGGGCGGCCAGTTCCGGCTGTTCGGTCAGGACCTGGGCGTTGGTGTGTTCCACCAGCTCCATCAGTGCGCCATACAACGGCACCTCGTCGCGGTACATGTCGGACATCGCTTTGGAGAAGCGTTGACGGATCAGGTCGGGGCTGACGAAGCTCATCGTGAGAATTCCTGGCGAGGGCTGTGGGAAAGTTGGACGAAAGATCGCAGCCTTCGCCGGTCCCGGCAAACGAAGAATCTTCAGGACTTCATTCTGCCAGGGACTGACCCACCGGTTCACCACGGGGCGTTGCTTGCATCATGATCACTGCCCCAATCCCTTGAGAAAGTCACGGTACAGCGCCGCGGTTTTCCCCGGTTGTTCGATCATGGGCAGGTGGCCGATCCCGTCCCAGATTTCCACACGCAAGTCCGCGATGCCCTTGCTCCATACGGGTACGCTGCTGACGTCGATCACCCGGTCCTGGCGACCCCAGAGCAGCAGCGAAGGGGCACGAATGGCGGCCAAGTGGGGCTCCATTGGCGGGCTGGCGCGAAAGTCGGTGTAGATCTCCGCCAGTTCTTCGCGCTGCTGTACATAACGCTCGGCCACCGCGGCCATGACCATGCCCGGCACCCAGGGCGGCGAGGCCATGGTCATTGCGTAGAACGGCATGAATTCCTCCCGCGAATGCACGAGGGACGGGTTACGACCGGCGGCCAGTTGGCGGTCCATGTCACTGGGTTGGGGGGAGGTGACGCCGGCCGGATTGAGCAGCGCCAGGGTCAGCACACGTTCAGGCGAAGTGGCCGCCAGCCACGCGGCGAGATGCCCACCCATGGAATTGCCGATCACGTGGACCTTGTCCAGGCCGCAGGCGTCGAGCAACTCGATCACCCGCCGGGCCTGGGTCGGGATGTCGTAGCCGCCGCCGGCCTTGAAGCCGGTTTCGCCATGGCCGGGGAGGTCGGGGATCACCACTCGGTAATCACCGACAAAGTGTCGGGCAACCCGCAGCCAGAGGTTCTTGTCGCCGCTGTAGCCGTGCAGCATCAGGATGCTCGCCGATGCTTCATAAGGCCCGCCCTGCCAGGTCGACACGGTCATCTCGCTGATGGGCACGGTGATTTTGCGCAACCGGTAAAGGCGTGCTTCCAAGGCCATGCTCATGTCGTAGATCACATGGCCGATGCCGGGATAGGTCAACCAACTCCAGGCGATAAGTACAGCAATAACCACGAACAACACCAGCATGTTTTGCCCTCCATGGGCTGCGACAGAATGTAATCAAACGGATCAGGCGGTGTTCAGTGAAGCTTAACCCAGGAACATCGTTGCCCAGGAACCCTGCTTTGCGAGGCGTCACGGATTTCCTTGTCATATATAGCCAAAATCCGAGCAGAGCCCCCGCATTTTGCCGAAGAAAAATACCCCTGCATTCAGTGGTGGCTATTTGATGCCGCCCTGATAGACTCCAGGCAAGCCCATCCCGATGATTCGGGAAACCCGCGGTGCAGAGGCGTCTATGCAAAAGACGGGAAAAAAGGGACTGTCGTTGGCCAGGAGGCTCTACGTATCGCGCATCCTGGGCCTGACGCTGGGGTTGCTGCTGGTCAGCGCCGCGCTCTATCCCCTCGATCCGCCGCCCTGGGTCTGGGGCTTCATGCTGTTCAACGGCCTGCTCTGGCCGCACCTGTCCTATGGGTGGGCTCGCCGATGCGCGGTGCCGTACCACGCCGAACACCGCAACTTGTTGATCGATGCCTTTCTCGGCGGGTTCTGGGTCGTGGCGATGCAATTCAACCCGCTGCCCACGGCCGTCACGCTGGCGATGATGGCGATGAACAACGTCGCCATCGGTGGTCTGCGTTTCCTGCTCGTCGGGGTTGTGGCCCAAGTGGCGGGCATCGCCGTGGGTACGGTGATCTTCCCGCTGACCGGCGTGCCCATGACCAGTCCGGCACAGATCTACGCTTGTCTGCCGCTGCTGTGCCTGTATCCGATGGCACTGGGCTGGATCTGTTTTCGCCAGGCCTACACCCTGGGGCGACAGAAACGTGAATTGCTGGCCCTGAGTCGTACCGACAGCCTGACCGGGTTGCTCAACCATGGCGCCTGGAAAGACCGCCTCAACGAGGAGTTCCAGCGTTGCGGGCGCCATCCAGCGGACGGGACCACCCATGGCGCGATTGCGCTGATCGACATCGACCATTTCAAAGCCATCAATGACACCTACGGCCACGGCGCCGGCGACGTCGTGCTGCGCCGACTCGGCAAGCTGCTCAGGCAGAACCTGCGCGCCGCCGACATTGTCGGGCGTTATGGTGGCGACGAGTTTTGCGTGGTCTTGCCGGACCTGACCCTGCATAACGCTGTGCAGGCGATGGATGGTTTGCGAGAGCGCTTCGCGACCCTCGGCTACGAGCAGGATCCGGCGCTTAAAGTGAGCCTGAGTATTGGCCTGGCGGCGTTCAACCCGGCGTATGGCGACGCTACCCTCTGGCTCAACGATGCAGACCAGGCGTTGTACGAAGCCAAGACCAGCGGGCGCAACCGGGTCACCTGCCACCGACATCGGCAGGTGCTGGAAGCATCGGTTGTTTCCCTCTGAGATGGCCACCTGCTGTCTAGAGCCTTGCCCCGTTGTCAGGTAGGGTGCCCATGGCACTCTCTCGATACGGAACAAGGATGAAATCATGACGATGACCGCTGTTCGCTCCCGTCTGGCCGTCAGCCTCGGCCTGAGCCTGGCCCTTGGCGCCTTCACCCCCATGGCCTTCGCGCAACCCCATCAACAAATCCTGACCGATGCGCAGCAGTACCAGGGCGAGGCCCTGAAGCTGCTGGAGCGGCTGGTGAATATCGACTCCGGCTCCGGCTATGTGCCGGGGCTGACCCAGGTCGGTGACATTGCCATCGACGAACTGAAGCAGTTGGGCGCCACCATCGAAAAGGTGCCGAATTCCGACGGTAGCCAGCACATCCTGGCGACCCTCAAGGGCACCGGTAAAGCAAAAATCCTGCTCATGGCCCATATGGACACGGTGTTCAAAGAGGGCTCGGCCGCCGAACGCCCGTTCCACATCAAGGATGGCCGCGCCTACGGACCGGGGGTGATGGATGACAAGGGCGGCATCGTCGCCGGGATCTACGCCTTGAAAGTGCTCAAGAACCTCGATTTCAAGAATTACGCGCAAATCACCTTCCTGCTCGACGCCAGCGAGGAAACCGGCTCGGATGTGGCCACCGACCTGATCAAGAAAACCGCCAAGGCCCACGACGTGACCCTCAACCTCGAGCCGGGTCGCCCGGCCGACGGCCTGGTGGTGTGGCGCAAGGGCAGTGCCACGGCGCTGGTGGAGGTCAAAGGCAAGGCGTCCCACGCCGGTGTCGCGCCGGAACTGGGGCGCAATGCGGCGATGGAAGCTGCGCACCAGATTCTGCAACTGGGCAAGCTCGGCGACGCGGAAAAGAAAACCACCATCAACTTCACGGTGCTCAAGGCCGGTGACCGGACCAACGTGATCCCCGACCAGGCGAGCGCCAAGGCCGATGTGCGGGCGGCGGTGCCGGAAGAATTCGACCGTATCGAAAAAGACCTGGCCCGTGTTTCACAGGACAAGTTGATCGCCGATACCGAAGTCACCACCAGCCTCAAGCGCGGCCTGCCACCGATGCCGCAGACGGCGGAGTCGGACCGATTGATGGCCATGGCCCAGGGCATCTATGGCGAACTGGGGCGCAAACTCACCGAAGAAGGCAGCGGCGGCGCGGCGGACGCCAGTCTGTCAGCCGGGGTCGGTACGCCGACGCTGGATGGGTTTGGCATCGTCGGTGGCAATATCCACACGCCGGAGGAATACGCCGAAGTCGAGAGCGTGGTGCCAAGGATTTATCTGTTGTCGCGGATGATCATGGAGTTGGCGGGGCGGTAACAGGCCGCTCGTTCAGTCATGACACACATGCCCTTGTGGCGAGGGAGCTTGCTCCCGCTGGACTGCGCAGCAGGCCCAAGCTTTTGGTTAGACACAAAATGCTTGGGGCCGCTTCGCGACCCAGCGGGAGCAAGCTCCCTCGCCACGGGGTGATGCGCTATGTCGACGGGCGCGCTTCGACGTTGTCCAGCGCTCGGTTTGCCAGCTGTCCACTCAATTCGATCAATTGCTGGATGCCCAGGGCAATGTGGCGCCTTGAGCCTTCCAGGTCGAAGGCCAGGTCGCTGAGCATGGCGTTGGCCGAGGCCAGGTTTTCGCTGAGGTTGGCGAGCAGGGTTTCGGTGTCGACACCGTTGGCGACCGTGAAAAGTTGGCCTTCATCAGCCTCGGGTTTGCTGGGTTTGGGCTTGAGGTAGTGGTCGAGGATGCGGTCGGCGGCTTTGTCGAACGCTTTGGAGTTGGCTGGATCGGTGTCCGGCGGGTTGGGTGTTGGTTTGAACATAGATGAAACTCCAGATAAGAAATTGGAGCCATCACTCTCGCTACCAAACGAAGGGTGGTGGCCATACGAAGGTTGGTAGACCGGTTACCTGGCAACCCGGCGCGTCCGAGAACGCCCTGCGCATGACCACCATAAAACAGAGGACGTAGAAGTCCCTTGCATCAGGATGCACGTGCGCCAGGAAACCGGGCTACCAAACCCGATCGCTGATTTGTCAGCGACCCGGAAACGATAAAGCCCTGGCCCCAAGGTGCACAAGCCGGCGGATTCTGGCGTAGTTGTAGGCAATGGCGCAAGGTGAGGTCGTTCGGTCTTACGCCGAGATTAATGCGATAAACATAAAGCTTTTGTGGCGAGGGAGCTTGCTCCCGCTGGACTGCGTAGCAGGCCCAAGTTTTTTGGTTTGATACAAAATGCTTGGGGCCGCTTCGCGACCCAGCGGGAGCAAGCTCCCTCGCCACAAGAGCGGGTAGGCGTTTGATGGCGTCGTTGCTAGTAAACCCAAACCTCCACCCGCCGATTCCTGACCCGTCCTTCATCCTCGCTGTTGGCCGCCACCGGCATCAACGCCCCGAACCCTCGCACTTCCCGCAGCGCCACGCCGTATTTGACCAGTTCCCGTCGCACCGCCATGGCCCGCAGTTTGGACAACAGGTCGGCCCGGGCCGGGTCGTCCTTGGCGTCGCCAAAGCCCACCAGGGTCACGCGTCGGTCGGCTTTGCCATGCTGCTTTATATAGTCGAGCACGCGCCCCAGGTCCTGGTGGGCCTTGTTGTCCAGGCTGGCGCTGCCTTCTTCGAAGCGAAAATTCACGGTCAAGCGTTGGGCATGGCGGCTCAGGGCCTGGTAGCCCTCGGGCATCAGTGCATTCGGTGCGACGGCCATGGCTTGGACGGTCTGGGCGATGAAACCGTTGGCCGCGACGATGGCCTGGCCTTTGTCGCTTTGGGTAAACGCCACCAATGCTTCGGCCCAGGGGTTGGTGCCCCAGGGTGGCAGATAGAAGAACAGGCGCCGGGAAAGCGGGTAGTCCTCGGTGGCGATCAGGTGGTTGAGCGGCAGCATGGGCTGGGATGCGCCGTCGACAATGGCCAGCGCCTTGGCCTGGCGCACGTAGGGCAAACCGATGAAACCGATGCCTTGCGGGTCCTGGCTGACCGCGTCGGACAGCTGTTCGCTGGACTCGAAGCGTCGCGCTGTAGGATCCAGCCGTTTTCCCTGTCGGCTAAGGACCAGTTCCTTGAAGGTGTCGTAGGTGCCGGACTGCTCATCCCGGGCGTACAGATGAATCGGCCCGCCCGTGCCGCCGACGGCGTCCCAGGTTTTTGCCTCGCCGCTGAATATTCGTGCCAGCTGTACGGTATCGAGTTGGCGCAGTGGGTTGTGGGGATGAAGGATGATCGCCAGGCCATCGATGGCGATGACTTGTTCGGCGGCAGGACTTTTCAGGTCGCCCAGGGACGACAAGTCCTTCAGTTCGCTGTCCTTGATCGGCCGGGAGGATGCCGCCAGGTCGGTGCTGGCCTGTTTGAGGGCAGCAAAGCCGGTGCTGGAGCCGTGGGCCGCGATATCGACCTGTACCCGTCGGCCATCGGCGGTCTGGCCGACGATGCGCTGCTCATTGTCGCGCCCTGTGATTTCGCTGCTGACCCTGAGCAGCCCCTGGTCCTCCATCAATCCTCTGACCAGCGCCGGCCCCAGCGCTGCGCCGATGGTATTGGAACCCTGCAGGCGCAAGGCTGGGCCGTGTTCGGGAATGGGCAAATTGCCGGCCCATGCCACGAACGGCAGCCAGAGGCCCATGAAAAAGACAACACACAGCCGCATGCCGGCACCTGCTGAACCCGAGGAAGTGCCGGAAGATTAAGTCGGTCAGGTTACTGAAAGGTGACAGGGGTGCGACGGGGCACCGAAGTCCAATGTGGGAGCGAGCTTGCTCGCGATGACGGCGGCACATTCAGGATCTATGTGACAGTTAGACCGCTATCGCGAGCAAGCTCGCTCCCACAGGGGGTATTTGGATGCTTCGGACTTAGCCCAACTGCAACCAGATCGGCGCATGGTCCGACGGTTTTTCCATGCCCCGCAACTCATAGTCCACGCCGGCATCCTTGACCCGTGGCAGCAGGCCGTGGGAGGTGAGGATCAGGTCGATGCGCAGGCCACGCTTGGGTTCGTCCTCGAAACCGCGGCTGCGGTAGTCGAACCAGCTGAAGCGGTCGGTGACGTCCGGGTTCAGGTGGCGGAAGCTGTCCACCAGGCCCCAGTTCTTCAGGCGGGCCATCCATTCGCGCTCTTCCGGCAGGAAGCTGCATTTGCCGGTCTTCAGCCAGCGCTTCATGTTGTCCGGGCCGATGCCGATGTCGCAGTCTTCCGGGGAAATGTTCACGTCACCCATTACCACCACCGGCTGGTCGTTGCTGAAGCGGCTTTCCAGCAGATGCTGCAGATCGTTGTAGAAGCGTTCCTTGGCCGGGAATTTGGTCGGGTGGTCGCGGCTTTCACCCTGTGGGAAATAACCGTTCATGATGGTCACCGGCACGCCGTTGGCATCGGCGAAGGTGCCCCAGATGAAGCGCCGCTGGGCGTCTTCGTCGTCACCTTCGAAGCCTTTGTACAGGCTCAGCGGTGCCTGGCGGGAGAGCAGGGCGACGCCGTAGTGGCCTTTTTGCCCGTGGTAATGCACGTGGTAGCCCAGGGCCTGCACTTCGGCCAGGGGGAACTGTTCGTCGTGGACCTTGGTTTCCTGCAGCCCGATCACATCCGGCTGGTGCTTCTCGATCAGCGCCGCCAGCTGATGGGGGCGGGCGCGCAGCCCGTTGATGTTGAAGGAGACGATCTTCATGGTCGGCTGTCCTGGCAAAACTGCGATGCTAGCTGACATGTGGGAAGGGAGCCAGCGTGGCAGTAGGACAAATGCGCTGCTAATGTCCTTTGCATGTAGGAACGATCACGACCCTATCGAGTTCGTACTCAATAAGAGCAGGGCCTTACCGAGCCTCGCCCCAGGAGATCCAACGCCATGCCTGAAACCGCCATCGCCGACGTCCATATGCTCGACAGTGGTTATTCACGTGAAGCCCGTTCGTTGCTGTACCAGGCCTATCGCCATGAGCCGACCTTCAGCTACCTGTTCGAATCCGAGCGTCCCGGTTATGAACAGCGGGTACGGGCCACGGTGCGTGAGCTGGTCAAGCAGCATTTTCTCCAGGACCTGCCGGCCGTCGGCCTGCTGGTCAACGACCGCCTGATCGGCATTGCCCTGATCGCCCCGCCGCAGCGGCGCCTGGGCATCACTGAAAGCTGGGCCTGGCGCCTGCGCATGGTCTTGAGCACTGGTTTTCGTTGCACAAGGCGCTACTTGGACTATCACGCAGCGGTGCTGGCCTGCCTGCCGTCCGATGCGGTCCATGTACTGCCGCTGCTGGGGGTGCACCCACAGTTCCAGGGCAAGCATTTCGGCGAACAGTTGCTCACGGCGGTGCATAACTGGTGTGCGGTGGACGAACATTCCCGGGGCGTGGTGCTGGACACCGGCAACCCGCGTTACCTGGAGTTTTATAAACGCCAGGGTTACGAGGAAATCGGGGAAGTGGCGGTAGGACCGATCCGCGAGCATGTGTTCTTCCACGCCAACCCGCAGGTTCTGCAAAGCGCAACGGCATAGTCGGGCGAACTTTTAGGAAATGTCCGGCTCTATCAGGCACCTACGCTCGTGATAGCATCCGCGCCATGAACCGCTCAGGAAGAATGATCAGTGGCGCGCTCTTGCTGTCCCTCAGCTGCGCGGCCCTGGCAAAAAGTGAATTGGAAGTACGCGTCCAGCCGTCCAACGACGAACTCAAGGCCAACGTGGAAGGCTACGTTGGTGGCTTGGGTGATCGTGACGAGGAGGCCTTGCTGCGCTTCAGTCGCGGCGCCGAGGAACAGGCGCGCAAGGCCGCCCAGGCGCTGGGCTACTACCAGCCTCGGATCGACAGTGAGGTCAAGGGCGGCAAGGACCCGCGCCTGGTGCTGACCATCGATCCCGGCGAGCCGGTGCACTTGCGCAATGTCACTGTGCGCATCGATGGCCCGGCGGCTTCGCTCAAGGCGTTTCGCGTACCCGGCAACGCCGGCCTGAAACCCGGCGCGGTGCTCAACCATGGTCGTTACGAAGACGCCAAGCGGGTCATCCAGAACCAGGCCTCGCGCTATGGTTATTTCAGTGGGCGCTTTACCCAGCAGAAACTCCTGGTAGACCCTCAGGCGGGCCTCGCCGATATCGAGCTGGTCTATGACAGCGGCCCGCGTTATGCCTTGGGTCCGGTCAGCTTCGAGGGCGACACGCCGTTCGACGAAGACTTGCTGCAACGCATGGTGCCGTTCAAGGCCGGCACGGCGTACGATTCCGAACTCATCGCAGAACTCAACCAGGCCCTGCAATCGAGCGGTTATTTCGAAGGCGTGCGCGTCGATGCCGCGCCCACCGCTGCCACCGATAACGTGATTCCGGTGGCGGTCAAGCTCGACACGCGCAAGCCGCGCACCATGGGCCTGGGCCTGGGCTTTTCCACCGACGTCGGTCCCCGGGCCAAAGCCAACTGGACGCGTCACTGGGTCAACCCCCAGGGCCACAGTTATGGCTGGGAAGCGGAAGTGTCGGCGCCCCGGCAGAACGTCGGCCTGTGGTACGACGTGCCGCTGGACCCGCCGCTGACCGACAAGATGCGCTACGCCGGCGGTTATCAATATGAAGAACTGGCCGGCACCGACAGCCTCAGCAAACTGCTCACCGTGGGCCCAGAATGGCACAGCAAGTTGCCCAGCGGCTGGCAGCGGGTGGTGTCGCTCAAGTGGCAGCGCGAGGAGTACCGCCTCGGCGACGATGCGGGCCTGAGCACGTTGTTGATGCCCGGCGTGAGTTATTCCTACCTGCGCAGCGACAACCGCATCGACCCGCACAACGGCTACCGTCTGCAGTTCGACACCAAGGTCGCCAAGGAAGGCCTGGGTTCGGACAACAACCTGTTATACGGCACCGCCATGGTCAAGGGCCTGACCACCGTGTTCGACAAGCATCGGCTGCTGGCTCGGGCGCAGATCGGCGGGAGCGCCACCAATGGCTATAAATCCATTCCGCCGTCCCTGCGCTTCTTCGCCGGTGGCGACCAGAGCGTGCGCGGTTACGACTACCAGAGCCTGTCTCCGGAGAACTCCGAGGGCGACCGTATCGGTGGTCGCTACATGGTTGCCGGCAGCCTGGAGTATCAATATTCCATCGCGGAAAAATGGCGGGTGGCGACGTTCATCGACCAGGGCAACTCCTTTAATAGCCTGGAGCTGCCGAGCCTGAAGACCGGCGTGGGTGTCGGCGTGCGTTGGGTGTCGCCGGTGGGGCCGATCCGCCTCGACCTGGCCCATGCGATGGACGACGAGGGCGGCATTCGATTGCACTTTTCCATGGGGCCTGAGCTGTGACGCGTGGTTTGAAGAAAACGCTGCTGGCGCTCGCCGGGGTATTGCTGGCGGTCGTGCTGGCCTTGAGCGTGGCGCTGGGCACGGCCTTTGGCAGCCGCTGGGCCCTTGGCCTGGTGCCTGGGCTGAGCGTGGAGAATTTCCAGGGCCGGTTGGGCGGGCAGTGGAGCGCCGATCGGCTGCTGTGGCAGCAGGGCGACAGTCGGGTGGAGGTGGATCGGCTGATATTCGCCTGGTCGCCGCTGTGCCTGGTGCGCATGACCCTGTGCATCGAGCAACTCAAGGCCGACCAGATCGCGTTGCAATTGCCAGCCTCGGCCGATGAGCCAAGCAGCGGCCCGATCAGCTTGCCGGACCTGGACTTGCCGCTCGCGATCGAACTGGGCGATGTGCAAGTCGGCAGCCTGTCGTTCAACGGCAGCGAGCAGCTCAAGGGCTTGCAATTGGTTGCCCATTGGACCGCCGAGGGCCTGCAGATCGATTCGGTGCAATTACAGCGCGACGCGCTGGGTCTGCAGCTGTCCGGCTTGTTGAAGCCGGGCGGCGACTGGCCATTGAACGCCGAAGGCCGATTGACCTTGCCGGCGCCAGGTGCAGCGCCCTGGGCCCTGGACCTGAAAGTCGAGGGCAACCTGCTCAAGACCCTCAACCTCAAGGCCGACAGCAGCGGCTACCTGCAAGGCCAGTTGACCGGTGAGCTGCAACCGTTGGCGGACAACTTGCCGGCCAAGGTGCGCATCACCGCCGACGGCTTCAAGGCCAGCGGCGATCTGCCCGACACCTTGTTGCTCAACCAGCTGGAATTGACCGGCGCAGGCGATCTGAAAAACGGCTACCAACTGCTCGGCAAGGCGACCCTGCCGGCCGAGAAAGGACCGGTGGCGTTGCTGCTACAAGGCACCGTGGACGCCAATGGCGCACACATCGCCGGTTTGGACCTGGACGCCGGTGATCAGCAAAGCCTGAAGCTCAACGGGCGGCTGGACTGGCGCGAAGGCCTGGACGCCGAGGCGAAAGTCGCCTGGCTGGATTTCCCCTGGCATCGCCTTTATCCGCTGATCGACGAGCCGCAGGTGACCTTGCGCAGCTTCAACGGCGAAGTCTCATACACCGATGGTCAATACCTGGGTAACTTCCAAGCCGCCCTGGACGGACCGGCTGGAGCCTTCAGCCTGGACAGCCCCTTCAGCGGCGACCTGACGCAAATTCATCTGCCACAGCTCAAGCTCGCCGCGGGGCAGGGCAAGGCCGAAGGGCACCTGAGCCTGCAGTTTGCCGACGGCATTGCCTGGGACACGGCGCTGCAACTGTCGGCCATCAACCCGGCGTACTGGCTGGGCGAACTGCCCGGGACCCTGGCCGGGCCGTTGCGCAGCAAAGGGGCGATGAAGAACGACCGCCTCGACCTCGACGCGGACCTGGACCTCAAGGGCAAGCTGCGCGGCCAACCGGCGCAATTCCAGGCCAAGGCCAGCGGTGCCGGCGAGCAGTGGAACCTCAGCGCGCTGGATATCCGCCTGGGGGACAACCGCATCAACGGCAGCGCGAGCCTGCAACAGAAAATCACCGGCCAGATCGACATCAAGCTCTCGCGCCTGGCCCAGCTCTGGCCGCAACTGCGCGGCCAAGTGGTCGGCCGGGTCGACATGGCCGGCACGCTCAAGGCGCCCCAGGGCAAGCTCGGCCTGCAAGGCTCGCAGTTGGCGTTGCAGGACAATCGCCTGCAAAGCCTGAACCTGGATGCGACCCTCGACAGCGCCCAGCGCGGCAAGCTCGACCTCAAGGCCAGTGGCATCCGCGCCGGCGAAACGTCGTTAGGCGTGCTGACCGTCAGCGGGCAGGGCGACATCAAGCGGCAATCACTGAGCTTGGATTTGCAGGGGCCGCAGCTCGACACGGCCCTGGCACTCGACGGCGCCCTCGACCAGGGGAGTTGGCGCGGGCGCCTGGCCAGCGGCGAGGTGCAGGCCGGCGGTCAAGCCTGGCGCCTGCAAGCCCCGGCGAAACTCGAGCGCCTGGCCGATGGCACGCTCAACGTCGGCGCCCATTGCTGGCGTTCCGGTGAGGCCAGCCTGTGCGGTGAAGACCAACGGCTGATGCCGGAGCCAAAGCTGCGTTATCACCTCAAGCAATTCCCCATCGAAAGCCTGGCCCAGTGGATGCCCAAGGATTTTGCCTGGCAGGGCCGGCTCAACGCGGACCTGCAATTGGACCTGCCGGCCAGCGGCCCGAATGGCCGTATCCTGGTGGATGCCAGTGGCGGCACCTTGCGGATTCGGGATAAGGCGAGTGATAAGCCGCGATGGCTGGACTTCCCGTACCAGACCCTGACGCTCAACAGCCGCCTGACTCCCAAGCGCATCGACACCGACCTGAATTTCGTCGGTGCCAGGCTCGGCGAACTGATGCTCCAGGCGCAAATCAACCCGCTGCCGGCGAGCAAGCCCTTGAGCGGCTCATTCCGCCTCACTGGCCTGGACTTGTCCGTGGCCCGGCCGTTCTTACCGATGGTGGAAACCCTCACCGGTCACCTGAACGGCAGCGGGACGTTGTCCGGTGGTTTGCTCGCGCCCCAGGTCAACGGCAACCTGGTGCTCAGCGACGGTGAAGTCTCCGGGCCGGAGCTGCCGGTCAGCCTCGAAGCCTTGCAAGTGCGGGCGATGATCGCCGGCGAAACGGTACGGCTCGACGGCGACTGGAAAAGTGGCAAGCGCGGGCAGGGCAGCCTGACCGGGAACATCGGCTGGGGCGAGGCCCTGTCCATGAACCTGGCCCTCAAGGGCTCGCAACTGCCGGTCACCGTTGAGCCTTATGCGGTGCTCGACGTGGCACCGGACCTGAACATCACGATGCAGGGCGAGCAGCTTTCCATTGCCGGCAAGGTCCTGGTACCCAAAGGCGAGATCACTGTTCGCGAACTGCCACCGTCCACCGTCAAGGTCTCGGATGATACGGTGATCGTCGGCCACCAGACCGAAGAGGGCAAGGCGCCGCTGGCCATGGCGATGGACATCGACGTGATCGTCGGCCAGGACAAACTCGCATTCTCGGGTTTCGGCCTGACGGCCAACGTCCAGGGCCAGGTGCACATCGGCGACAACATGGACACTCGCGGTGAACTGTGGCTCAACGACGGCCGCTATCGTGCCTACGGGCAACGGCTGACGGTGCGCCGGGCACGGCTGCTGTTCGCCGGCCCCATCGACCAGCCCTACCTGGACATCGAAGCGATCCGCCAGACCGACGATGTGGTCGCCGGCATCCGCTTGAGCGGCAGCGCCGAGCAACCGACCACGCAAATCTTTTCCGAACCGGCCATGAGCCAGGAGCAGGCATTGTCCTACCTGGTGCTGGGCCGACCGCTGAGCACCACGGGCGAGGACAACAACATGCTCGCCCAGGCCGCCTTGGGCCTGGGGTTGATGGGCAGTTCGGGGGTGACCAGCAGCCTGGCCAATAACCTGGGCATCGATGATTTCCAGCTCGACACCCAGGGCAGCGGCAACACCACCAGCGTGGTCGCCAGCGGCAACCTCTCGGAAAAGCTCAGCCTGCGCTACGGCGTCGGTGTGTTCGAACCGGCCAACACCATCGCCCTGCGCTACAAGCTCAGCAAGAAGGTCTACCTCGAAGCCGCCAGCGGCGTCGCCAGCTCGCTGGATATCTTCTACAAGCGCGATTTCTAACTTCATCCCCAAGTCCCCCTGTGGGAGCGAGCTTGCTCGCGATAGCGGCATGACATTCAACCTCGTCGTTGATTGACACACCGCTATCGCGAGCGAGCTCGCTCCCACATTTGTTCGCCTACAGGTTTGTCTGCGTTTCGTCTGTTGGTGAATAGCACGCTAACGATTTGTTTGACATTTGCTGCCTAAGCAGTAATATTTCGACATACATTCACTGCCTAGGCAGCAAACGGTGCCCGGATGAAGCATTTCACCCCTGACGAATTTCACAATTGCCACCTCGGCATGCTGCTCGGCCGCGCCGCGCTGCTCAAGGACCGGATCATCGACACCCACATGGAACCCGTCGGCATCACCGCCGCGCAGTTCAAGGTGTTGATCATCATGGCCCAGCACGGCATCGACACGCCGGTCGAGCTGTGTCGCTACCTGTCCCTGGACAGCGGCTCGATGACGCGCATGCTCGATCGCCTGGAGCAGAAAGGTTTCCTGGTCCGCCAGCGCTCGGCAGAGGATCGACGCCAGGTGCAATTGGTGTTGACCGAAGCTGGCCAGGCCCTCGCCGATCGCCTGCCGTTCATTGGTGCCGACGCCATGAATCAGTTGGCCGGTGCCATCAGCCGCGAGGAGCTGCAAACCCTCGAAGACATCCTCAAGAAAATACTGCTCGCCGCCGGTGATCCCATCACCGTGTTGCGATTGGGGGAGAAATGAAACGTCAAACCTTGCGTACTCGCTTGAGCCTGGTGCTGTTGGCCATGAGCCTCGCCGGTTGTGCCAGCTACAGTGGCTTGAAGACCGAAGGCGTCAGCCTCGAGGCCAAGAGTCTCCAGGCTGGACAATCGTTGAATGGGGTCACGCTGTCACCGGCCGCGTGGCCGAAAAACGACTGGTGGAAAAGCCTCGGCGACCCGCAACTCGACGGCCTGATCCGTGAAGCCTTGCGCGACAGCCCGGACATGCAAGTCGCCAGCGCCCGGGTCCACCAGGCCAGTGCCGCGGCCTATGCCGCCAACGCGGCACGCCTGCCGACCCTGGATGCCAGCGGCAGCGTCAGCCGTTCGCGCCTGGCCCGTGACCAGGACCCGCAAGGGCAGGGCGGGGCCTACAGCACCCTGCGTTCGCTGAGCGTGGACTTCAACTACAACTTCGACCTCTGGGGTGGCCAGCGTGCCGCCTGGGAAGCCGCCCTGGGCCAGGCCCGCGCCGCCGAGATCGATCGCCAGGCCGCGCAGCTGACCCTGGCTGCCGACGTGGCCCGGGCCTACAGCGACCTGGGCCAGGCCCACATCATTCATGACCTGGCCGCCGAGGACCTCAAGCGCACCCGGCAAATGCTCGATCTGGGCAAGCGCCGTCTCAGCGCCGGGATCGACAGCGAATATCAGTTCCAGCAGACCGAAAGCCTGGAAGCCAGCGCCGATGCGACCCTGATCGACGCCGAGAAACGCCTGCAGAGCGCCAAGATCGCCCTGGCCGTGCTGCTGGGCAAGGGGCCGGACCGCGGCAACGAAATCGCCCGGCCGAACGTGCTGCAAGCCAGCGCGGTCGCCTTGCCGTCGAACCTGCCGGCCGAGCTGCTGGGCCGCCGTCCCGACCTGGTCGCGGCGCGCTGGCGGGTGGAGGCGGCGAGCAAGAACATCGAGGCTGGCAAGACCCAGTTCTATCCCAACCTCAACCTGAGCGCGGCGGCGGGAGTGCAGTCGTTGCTGGGCGATGCGATGTTCGGTTCGCCCAGCCGTTTCTTCAACGTGGCGCCCACCGTGTCGCTGCCGATCTTCGACGGCGGCCGTTTGCGGGCGGACCTGGATGCCCGGGACGCCGATTACGACCTGGCGGTGGCGCAGTACAACAAGAGCCTGGTCACGGCCCTTGGCGATGTCAGCGACACCATCAACCAGTTGCGTGACATCGCTCGCCAGATCGGTGCCCAGCAACATGCCACCGACATCGCGCAGAACTCCTACGACACCGTGGTCCAGCGCTACGGCTCGGGCATCGGCAATTACCTGGACGTGCTGAGCATCGAGCAGCAATTGCTTCAGGCCCAGCGCCAACTGGCGAACCTGAATGCCGAGCAGATCGATTTGTCGATCCAACTGATGCAGGCCCTGGGCGGTGGTTTCGAAGCCCAGACCCTGGCGGCGGCCACGCCGACCCCTGCCACGCCGACCCACTGATTCGAGGTACTTGTCATGGCGACTGCCGAAACGACTCAATCCGCACAAACCCAAGACAGCGGCAACCCACGCAAGCGCAAGGTCATGCTGTTGGCACTCACGCTGATCGTCATCCTCGCGGGCCTGGGGGTGTGGGGCTGGCATGAACTGTATGGTCGCTGGAGCGAAAGCACCGACGACGCCTATGTGAATGGCAACGTGGTGGAAATCACTCCGCAAGTCACCGGGACCGTGGTGAGCATCGGTGCCGATGACGGCGACCTGGTGCGTGAAGGCCAGGTGCTGGTGCAATTCGATCCGAACGATGCCGAAGTCGGGCTGCAAAGTGCCCAGGCCAACCTGGCCCGGACCGTGCGCCAGGTCCGTGGCTTGTACAGCAACGTCGACGGCATGCGGGCGCAGGTCAATGCCCAAGAGGCCGAAGTGCAGAAGGCCCAGGAAAACTACAGCCGACGCAAGAACCTGGCGGCCGGCGGGGCGATTTCCCAGGAAGAACTGTCCCACGCCCGGGATGACCTGACCTCGGCGCAGAACGCCCTGGCCAATGCCCGGCAACAGCTCAAGACGACCAGCGCGTTGGTGGACGATACCGTGGTGTCATCCCATCCCGATGTGCAAGCCGCGGCCGCGCAACTGCGCCAGGCCTTCCTGACCAATGCCCGCAGCACCTTGATCGCGCCAGTCACCGGCTATGTCGCCAAGCGCACCGTGCAGTTGGGGCAACGGGTGCAGCCGGGCACGGCGCTGATGGCGGTGATCCCGCTGGATCAACTGTGGATCGATGCCAACTTCAAGGAAACCCAACTGCGTGACATGCGCATCGGCCAGCCAGTGGACATCGAAACCGACTTGTACGGCAGCGATGTGAAGTACAGCGGCACCATCGACAGCCTGGGCGCCGGGACCGGCAGCGCGTTTGCCTTGCTACCGGCGCAAAACGCCACCGGTAACTGGATCAAGATCGTCCAGCGGGTGCCGGTGCGTATTCACATCAATGCCCAGGAGCTGGCCAAGCATCCGCTGCGGGTCGGCCTGTCGACCCAGGTCAGCGTCAACCTGCACGACCAGAGCGGCCCGGTGCTGGCCCAGCAGCCACCGCAGAAAGCTTCGTTCAGCACCCAGGTCTATGACCGACAACTGGCCGATGCCGACGCGATGATCACCCGCCTGATCCACGACAACAGCGCCGCGGCGAGCAAGACCGCGCAGCGCTGAACTAGCTTCGTCGAACGCCTGTGGCGAGGGAGCTTGCTCCCGCTCGGCTGCGAAGCAGTCGTAAAGCCGGCGGGTGCGGTGTGACTGATGCTCCGCATTCGGCGGGTTTTGGGGCCGCTTCGCGGCCCAGCGGGAGCAAGCTCCCTCGCCACAGGGCGTAATTCCATTTCATCGGGGCGCCAGTAATTCGCCACCTGCGCTTCATAGGATTCTCGCAATGAGCAATAACGCGTCCTTCACGCCGCCCAGCCTGTTGCTCAGCACCATCGGGCTGTCGCTGGCAACGTTCATGCAAGTGCTCGACACCACCATCGCCAACGTCGCCTTGCCGACCATTTCCGGCAACCTGGGCGTCAGCTCGGAGCAGGGCACCTGGGTGATCACCTCGTTCGCGGTGAGCAACGCCATCGCCCTGCCGCTCACCGGCTGGCTGAGCCGGCGCTTTGGCGAGGTGAAGCTGTTTCTGTGGGCGACGATGCTGTTCGTGCTCGCTTCGTTCCTGTGTGGCATTTCCACTTCGATGCCGGAGCTGATTGGCTTTCGTGTGCTCCAGGGGCTGGTGGCCGGGCCGTTGTACCCGATGACCCAGACGCTGCTGATTGCCGTGTACCCGCCGGCCAGGCGGGGCATGGCCCTCGCGCTGCTGGCGATGGTCACGGTGGTGGCGCCGATTGCCGGGCCGATCCTCGGTGGCTGGATCACCGACAGCTACAGTTGGCCGTGGATCTTCTTCATCAACGTGCCAATTGGGATCTTTGCGGTGATGGTGGTGCGCCAGCAGCTCAAGGCGCGGCCTGTGGTCACCAGTCATCAACCGATGGACTACGTCGGGTTGATCACGTTGATCATCGGCGTCGGTGCACTCCAGGTGATCCTCGACAAGGGCAACGACCTTGACTGGTTCGAGTCGAACTTCATCATCATCGGAGCCTTGATTTCAGTCATTGCCCTGGCGGTGTTCGTGATCTGGGAAATGACCGATCGTCATCCGGTGGTCAACCTGCGGCTGTTCGCTTATCGCAACTTCCGCATCGGCACCATTGTGCTGGTGGGCGGCTATGCCGGGTTCTTCGGCATCAACCTGATCCTGCCGCAGTGGTTGCAGACACAAATGGGCTACACCGCGACGTGGGCTGGGCTGGCGGTGGCGCCGATCGGCATCCTGCCGGTGCTCATGTCGCCTTTCGTCGGCAAGTACGCCCACAAGTTCGACCTGCGCTTGCTGGCCGGGCTGGCGTTCCTGGCCATCGGCCTGAGCTGCTTCATGCGCGCCGGCTTCACCAACGAAGTGGATTTCCAGCACATTGCGCTGGTGCAGTTGTTCATGGGTATTGGCGTGGCGCTGTTCTTCATGCCGACCTTGAGCATCCTGATGTCGGACCTGCCGCCGCACCAGATTGCCGACGGCGCGGGGCTGGCGACGTTCCTGCGGACCCTGGGCGGCAGCTTTGCCGCGTCGTTGACCACCTGGATCTGGATCCGCCGGGCCGACCAGCATCACGCCTACCTGAGCGAAAGCATCAGCACCTTCGAGCCCACCACCCGCGAAGCCCTCAACCAGCTCGGCGGCGCGAGTGCGCCGGCCTATGCCCAGCTCGACCAGATCCTCAACAGCCAGGCGTACATGCTCTCCACCGTGGATTACTTCACGTTGCTGGGGTGGGCGTTCATGGGGTTGATCGTGCTGGTGTGGCTGGCCAAACCGCCGTTCGCGGCGAAGGCGGGGCCTGCTGCCAGCGGTCATTGATGGCGGGCGCAGTCCAACCTGTGGGAGCGAGCCTGCTCGCGAATGCGGATTATTCGTCAGTAATGTTTTGACTGACACACCGCTTTCGCGAGCAGGCTCGCTCCCACAAGGGGTCTATATGTAGTCAGGAATTGTGTCTGGTGCCGGCAGTTGTGGCGGCGGCGCAAACCCGAACGGCGCCAACGCAAACCCCTGTTCATCCACCTGCAACGCCCAGCCTTGCTTGTCCCAATCCCCCAGCACGATGCGTCGGGCGGCGTGTTCGCCCAGTTGCAACTTGTGGATGGCGGGGCGGTGGGTGTGGCCGTGGACCAGGGTCTTCACGCCGTATTGCTGCATGATCCGTGGGATCTCTTCAGGCGTGACGTCGACGATGTCATTGGCTTTCATGCGTGTCTGCGCGCGGCTTTCGCTGCGCAGCTTGCGCGCCAGTTTCTGGCGGCTGCCCAGCGGCAGGTGACGCAGGATGAACAGCGTGACCGGGTTGCGCAGCCAGCGCCGCAGCTTCATGTAGCCTTCGTCGCGGGTGCAGAGGCTATCACCGTGCATCAGCAGCACCGGCTCACCATTGAACTGCACGACGCTCGGGTCCTTGAGCAGGGTGCAGCCGGCCGCTTTGCAGAAGGCCTGCCCCAGCATGAAATCGCGATTGCCGTGCATCAGGAAAATGGCCGTGCCGCTGTCGCTCAATTCGCGCAGGGCCTGGCAGATGGAACGCTGGAACGGCGTCATGGCATCGTCGCCGATCCAGGCTTCGAAAAAGTCGCCCAGAATGTACAACGCTTGCGCCGAACGGGCGCGTGTGGCCAGTAAATCCAGAAACGCCCGGGTGATGTCCGGGCGCTCCTCTTCCAGATGCAAGTCTGAAATCAGCAGTATCACTCAATGATCTCGGCTTTCTCGATGATCACGTCTTCTGCCGGGACGTCCTGGTGGCCAGCCTTGGAAGTGGTGGCGACGCCTTTGATCTTGTCGACCACGTCGGTGCCGGCGGTGACTTTACCAAATACCGCGTAGCCCCAGCCCTGGACGTTCTTGCCACTGTGGTTCAGGAACGCGTTGTCGGCGACGTTGATGAAGAATTGCGCGGAGGCCGAATGCGGTTCCATGGTGCGGGCCATGGCGACGGTGTACTTGTCGTTGGAGAGACCGTTGTCGGCTTCGTTCTGGATGCTTGGGCGCTTGTCTTTCTTTTCCTTCATGCCCGGCTCGAAACCACCGCCTTGAATCATGAAGTTACCGATCACGCGGTGGAAAACGGTGTTCTCGTAATGGCCTGCCTTGACGTATTCAACGAAGTTGGCAACGGTAATCGGAGCCTTCTCGGCGTTCAGTTCCAGGACGATGTCGCCATGGTTGGTGGTCAGTTTGACTTGGGTCATGATTACTACTCTTTCAAGAAATTCGTGGGTTTCGGGGCGCGAACGCCCGCAACCGGTCCGGCTGCAATCGCCAGGTTGGGCAGTTTAGCGCGCCAGTCACGAATTTCGAGGCTGTTTTTCATCTGGCCGTCGATTAAATTCAATCGTTTGCCGGCCTGGCCTGTCAGGTGCTTGACAGCATCGGCTATGATACGGGCTTTGATTTATCAGGCCGCACCCGGCCGCGCACTTGTCTGTTCAAGGATCCTATGAGCAAGCCCACTGTCGACCCTACCTCGAATTCCAAGACCGGCCCGGCCGTGCCGGTCAATTTCCTGCGCCCGATCATCCAGGCGGACCTGGACTCGGGTAAGCACACACAGATCGTCACGCGTTTTCCTCCGGAGCCCAACGGCTACCTGCACATCGGCCACGCCAAGTCGATCTGCGTGAATTTCGGCCTGGCCCAGGAGTTCGGCGGCGTCACGCACCTGCGTTTCGACGACACCAACCCGGCCAAGGAAGACCAGGAATACATCGACGCAATCGAAAGCGACGTCAAGTGGCTGGGTTTCGAATGGTCCGGTGAGGTGCGCTACGCCTCGCAATATTTCGACCAGTTGCACGACTGGGCAGTGGAGCTGATCAAGTCCGGCAACGCCTACGTGTGCGACCTGACCCCCGAGCAAGCCAAGGAATACCGTGGCAGCCTGACCGAGCCGGGCAAGAACAGCCCGTTCCGTGAACGCAGCGTGGAAGAGAACCTGGACCTGTTCGCTCGCATGCGCGCCGGTGAGTTCCCGGACGGTGCCCGGGTGTTGCGCGCCAAGATCGACATGGCCTCGCCGAACATGAACCTGCGCGACCCGATCATGTACCGCATCCGTCACGCCCATCACCACCAGACCGGCGACAAATGGTGCATCTACCCCAACTATGACTTCACCCATGGCCAGTCGGATGCCATCGAAGGCATTACTCACTCGATCTGCACCCTGGAATTCGAAAGCCACCGTCCGTTGTACGAGTGGTTCCTCGAGCACCTGCCGGTGCCGGCCACCCCGCGCCAGTACGAATTCAGTCGCCTGAACCTGAACTACACCATCACCAGCAAGCGCAAGCTCAAGCAACTGGTGGACGAGAAGCACGTCAATGGCTGGGACGACCCGCGCATGTCGACGCTGTCGGGCTTCCGTCGTCGCGGCTACACACCCAAATCGATCCGCAATTTCTGCGAGATGGTCGGCACCAACCGTTCCGACGGCGTGGTGGACTTCGGCATGCTGGAATTCAGCATCCGTGACGACCTGGACCACAGCGCCCCCCGCGCCATGTGCGTGCTGCGTCCGCTGAAAGTCGTCATTACCAACTACCCGGAAGGCCAGGTCGAGAACCTCGAGCTGCCGCGCCACCCGAAAGAAGACATGGGCGTGCGCGTCCTGCCATTCGCCCGGGAAATCTACATCGACCGTGACGATTTCATGGAAGAGCCGCCAAAAGGCTACAAGCGCCTGGAGCCTGCCGGTGAAGTGCGCCTGCGTGGCAGCTACGTGATCCGCGCCGACGAAGCCATCAAGGACGCCGACGGCAACATCGTCGAACTGCGTTGCTCCTACGATCCCGACACCCTGGGCAAGAACCCGGAAGGTCGCAAGGTCAAGGGCGTGATCCACTGGGTGCCGGCCACCGCCAGCGTCGAGTGCGAAGTGCGCCTGTACGATCGCCTGTTCCGTTCGCCGAACCCGGAGAAGGCCGAAGACAGCGCCAGCTTCCTGGACAACATCAACCCTGACTCCCTGCAAGTACTTACGGGTTGTCGTGCCGAGCCTTCGCTGGGCAACGCACAGCCGGAAGACCGTTTCCAGTTCGAGCGCGAAGGCTACTTCTGCGCGGATATCAAGGACTCGAAACCCGGTGCTCCGGTATTCAACCGTACCGTGACCTTGCGCGATTCCTGGGGTCAGTGATCAAGTCTTAAGGGAAACCCTGTGCTTACGATCTACAACACGCTCACCAAGAGCAAAGAAGTCTTCAAGCCGCTGGATGGCAACAAGGTCCGCATGTATGTCTGCGGCATGACCGTGTACGACTACTGCCACATCGGCCATGGTCGCAGCATGGTCGCCTTCGACCTGGTGACCCGCTGGTTGCGTTTCAGTGGCTACGACCTGACTTACGTGCGCAACATCACCGACATCGAAGACAAGATCATCAACCGTGCCCGTGAAAACGGCGAGCCGTACGATGCGCTGACCGAGCGCATGATCAAGGCCATGCACGAGGACGAGGCGCGCCTCAATATCCTCAAGCCGGACCTGGAGCCCCGTGCCACGGACCACATCCCGGGCATGCTGGCGATGATCCAGACCTTGATCGACAAAGGTTATGCCTACGCCCCGGGCAATGGCGACGTGTACTACCGTGTCGCCAAGTTCATGGGCTACGGCAAGCTGTCGCGCAAGAAGATCGAAGACCTGCGCATCGGCGCACGCATCGAAGTCGACGAGTCGAAGGAAGACCCGCTGGACTTCGTGCTGTGGAAGGCTGCCAAGCCGGGCGAGCCGAGCTGGGAGTCGCCATGGGGCGCCGGGCGTCCGGGCTGGCACATCGAGTGCTCGGTGATGTCCACCTGCTGCCTGGGCGAGACCTTCGACATTCATGGTGGCGGCAGCGACCTGGAATTCCCGCATCACGAAAACGAAATCGCCCAGAGCGAAGCGGCCACCGGCAAGACCTACGCCAACGCGTGGATGCATTGCGGCATGATTCGCATCAATGGCGAGAAGATGTCCAAGTCCTTGAACAACTTCTTCACCATCCGCGACGTGCTCGACAAGTACCACCCGGAAGTCGTGCGTTACCTGCTGGTGTCCAGCCACTATCGCAGCGCCATCAACTACTCGGAAGACAACCTCAAGGACGCCAAGGGTGCCCTGGAGCGTTTCTACCATGCGTTGAAGGGCCTGCCTGCCGTGGCGCCCGCTGGTGGCGAAGGGTTCGTGGCGCGTTTTACCGAAGTGATGAACGACGACTTCGGCACGCCGGAAGCCTGCGCGGTGCTGTTCGAGATGGTGCGCGAAATCAACCGTCTGCGTGAGAGCGATCTCAATGCCGCGGCCGGTCTCGCGGCCCGCCTGAAAGAACTGGCCAGCGTGCTGGGTGTGTTGCAGCTCGAAGCCGATGACTTCCTGCAGGCCGGCGCCGAAGGCCGGGTGGACGCCGCCGAGGTCGAAGCCTTGATCCAGGCGCGCCTGACCGCCCGGACCAACAAGGACTGGGCCGAATCCGACCGCATCCGCGACCAGCTCACCGCCATGGGCGTGGTACTGGAAGACGGGAAGGGCGGGACGACCTGGCGATTGGCGGACTAAGATCCTTAAAGCCTGTAATACCCCTGTGGGAGCGAGCCTGCTCGCGAATGCGGTGTGTCAGGCAGCACTTTTGTCACTGATACCCCCCGCAGTTTTTTGCATGCCAACCCTGGCAATCATTGCTTTATGAGCTAGTACTGTCAGGTCGATTCGACGTTCTCTCTGTCAGGAGTCTTCCATGTTGGCTCATTGGTCGCTTGCGGCAATCCATTTGCTGGCGTTCGCCCTCGGGTTCTGGGCGGTGCTGACGCGCGGCACGGCGCTACGACGCCTGGCGGGCGGCGTGGATGCGGTGCGGGGTGTCTTGGTCGCCGACAACGTGTGGGGCTTGTCGGCGCTGGTGCTGTTGGTGACCGGTGGGATGCGAGCGTTCGGCGGGTTCGAAAAAGGCACGGACTATTACCTGCACCAACCGCTGTTTCATCTGAAGATGACGTTGCTGCTGCTGATCCTGCTGCTGGAGATCGTGCCGATGATCGCCCTGATCAAATGGCGGATGGCGCTGGGCAAAGGGACGGCGATCGATCCTTCGAAAGCAGGCCGACTTGCGCGGATCAGCCACATCGAAGCCTTGTTGCTGATCTTGATGGTGGTCGCCGCCACAGGCATGGCGCGCGGCGTGGGCCTGGGCTGACCGGCCGCGAACGCCTGCTTCGTCATCATTAAAACGAAACGTCTGACAGCCATGCTAGAGGTCATGCCATTAGTATCGGTTCACGGGCGGGACGAAAGAAGGCGAGGAGGGCAGGGTACGGCGCGGTCGACCAGAATCTTTAGCCAGCCATTGCGACGATGCAAACGGGCTGGCTGCGGACTGCTTGCAAGGCTCAGGGAGTTTGCGGCTTGTCGGGCGCGGTGAGGCCGGCCTGAATACGCTGATAAATCTCTTCGCGATGCACCGCAACGTTCTTCGGGGCGTTGATGCCGATCCGGACCTGTTGGCCGCTAACGCCCAGAATGGTGATCGTGATGTCGTCACCAATGTTTATGCTTTCACCGACTTTGCGGGTGAGTATCAGCATGGTGTTCTCCTTGATTGCTTTATAGGGCACCTGATTCAGACAGTGCAGATGTCGGTACTGCTTATAGATTAGTGCTAAGTGTCACAATGTGGGTGCCTCTTTCTGACGTGCAGATGCTGCATTAATTCCCAGGGTGCGACTATACAGAGACGCCGGGCAGGATTCTCGTGTTTTGAGCATTGTTTGCGGCGATCTTGATGGGCACGGGTGCTAAAATCCGTGCCTCATGTCTTCCAGGGGAAACGTTGTGCGCAAATTGGCTTGGGTAATTGCGGTATTGGCACTGGCAGGATGCGGGGAAGGGCGTGACGTCGAAGCACCGAAACCGAAACCCGCCGTGACCTCCGCACCGGCCGCCGCTGCCGCACCGCAGTGGGCCGTCGAGGTTCGCGGGCAGACACCGCAGGCTGTCAGCGACCTGACCGGTTGGCTCATCGAGCACAGCTTCATGTCGACCGTGGTGCGGGAAAACGGCAAGGAGCGCGTCCTGGTCGGCCCTTTGAGCTCCGAGGCTGAAGCCAAAGCCAAGCAGGAACAGGTCACGGCCGCGTTGGTCCGGGCGAAGAAACGCAACATCGAGGCGTTGGTGGTGGATTACCCGACGGCTCAATAACCGGGCAGCCCAAAAACTCAGTTACGCCACAAAACCTGTGGGAGCGAGCTTGCTCGCGATAGCGATGGATCAGCCAATATAGATGTTGACTGACATGCCCCTATCGCGAGCAAGCTCGCTCTCACAGTGGGTTTGTGGTGTTTACAAAGGGCAGGTCAACCGCAGGCCTTCATGTCCACCGGCCCCACGAACTCGTTCCCACGCCCCATGACGCACGCCACGCTCTGGTTGCGCTGGCGTTCCCAACTTTCGACCGGGTAGGTCTTGTCCCAGGCTTCATACAGGCGCCGGTCCTGTTTCGACAGGCGCAGGCCATATTGCTTGCTCATGTAGAAGTAGGTCCGGGCGATCATCCCTCGGATGGAAGGGCGGGGCATGACCTTCTTGGCCTTGAAATCCACTTGGGTCAGGCATGAGCCGTATTGGCCCTTTTGCTCCGGCAGCCAGCCGAAACTGAAATTGCTGCGGTCGCCATTCACTTCCCCGATGCTCGGCACCAGGTTGTGCAGGTCGGCCTCGGCCCGTTGATAGACCGGATCATAGCGGGTGCAGTTCTTGCGACCGCCTGCTTGCCAGCATTGACGCTGATGGCCGATCTGCCACGCCGGAACGATATGCTCCCACTCGATACGAGCGGCGCGGCTGGCATTCTTGCGCGGTACATAACCGCAGGCGGCCAGGTTCACGCGGTTGCCGGTGTATTTGCAGCCACAATAGAACTCCGTGGATTGCGGGGCGTAGAGTTTCCAGGCGATTTTCTTGGCTTCGTTGAAGGTGCGCGGGGCACCGGCCTGCGCCCCCGTGGCGATAAACACAAGCAGTAAAGCTAAGCAGCGAACACTCATCACGCTCAATCTTCCTTCGGCACAACCCAGAAAACCTGCACGCCACCGTCGTCGCGATAGGCGAGGGTCACGTTGTCGTTCTCGTCGATTTCTTCCAGGAGGCGCTCCCACTCATCCACAGGCTCGTCGGGAAGGCGGAAGATCAGTGCGGCCTTGGCTTTTTGTGCGGTGGGGGCATTGATGATTTTCGAGACCCGCAGGCCGAGTCGCGTATAGGAATCTAAGGGGGTGGTTGCAGCGGAGGGAGTGGCCACAGGATTATCCTTATTAAGCTGTACGTGCATACAGTATTTAACCGTAGGCATTTACGCAACTACTTAAAATTCAAGAAGATCGTCTGACAGCACTTTTTTCGTTTTGGTGTAGGAGAAAGGATTTTTTTCTCCGTTAAATAAACAGGTGTCACTCGTTCAGGGTGGCGAAGCGATCGGCTGATCTCAGCGAGCGCTAAAGAAAGTGCTTCGGCGGACGATGTCCTTCGTAGGAATCCCCCTTCATGGAGTTTTGACATGGCCTTTTCCATCGGCTTTCCCAGTGCGGCAGCCGTGACCATCGGCGGCAAATCCGCAGCCACCCTGAAGGCGCTGAGCGAGGCAGAAGCCCAGGCCGCCGATGAGGCCTTGGGTACGACGCAAACCTCGGGCAAGGTCCGCACGGGCCTGGGTGCCAGCGCCGAAGCAACCGACCAGGCGCAGGAGGGTGGCAGCACCCAGAGCGTGGCCGTCCAGGTGCTGCTCAAGCGGATGCAAGAGCTGCAGCAACAGCTCCGTGAGCAGCAACAGCAACTGGCCGCCGCCGAGGCGCGCAACTATTCGACGGAGGAAGCCAAGACCTCGGCAATCATGGCGGTTCAGGGCCAGATCGCCGATACCAGTGGCGCGTTGCTGGAAGTCACCGGCCGCCTGGTCACGGAGCTGGCCAAGGGCGCCGGTTCGGGTACGGTGGTCAACACGACGGCCTGAGCTTCTCCGTTCAACTGCAACGTTGCGGATCAAATCGCAACGTTGACAAATTCCCGAAGCCTTACCATAGTTCACTTCACGCAAACGTTTGCGCGGCGTTCCGTGCACTGATTTGCTCACAATAATCATAAGATCGGAGTGAACCCATGAAGTTGCCATTCGCTGGACGCCTTCTCGCTGTTGCCATGCTCGCGGCTGCCTCCGCTGCGCTGCCTCTCTCCTCGGCATTCGCCCAGACCGCAGAAAAACCCAAGGTCGCCCTGGTCATGAAATCCCTGGCCAACGAATTCTTCCTGACCATGGAAGACGGCGCCAAGGCTTATCAGAAGGAACACTCCGCCGATTTCGACCTGATCTCCAACGGGATCAAGGATGAAACCGACACCGCCAACCAGATTCGCATCGTCGAGCAGATGATCGTGTCCAAGGTCGATGCCCTGATCATCGCGCCCGCGGATTCCAAGGCGATGGTGCCGGTGATCAAGAAAGCCGTGGATGCCGGTATCACGGTCATCAACATCGATAACCAGCTCGATCCGGCCGTGGTCAAGAGCAAGAACATCACCGTACCGTTCGTAGGCCCTGACAACCGCAAGGGCGCGCGTCTGGTGGGCGAATACCTGGCCAAGCAACTCAAGGCCGGTGACGAAGTCGGCATCATCGAAGGCGTGTCCACCACCACCAACGCCCAGGCCCGCACCGCGGGCTTCAAGGATGCGATGGAAGCGGCGCAGGTCAAGGTCGTGTCCCTGCAATCCGGCGATTGGGAAATCAACAAGGGCAACCAGGTGGCCGCGTCGATGCTCAGCGAATACCCGAACATCAAGGCACTGCTGGCCGGTAACGACAGCATGGCGGTCGGTGCCGTATCGGCCGTGCGCGCGGCGGGCAAGGCCGGCAAGGTGCAGGTGGTCGGCTACGACAACATCAACGCCATCAAGCCGATGCTCAAGGACGGTCGTGTCCTGGCGACTGCCGACCAGTTCGCTGCCAAGCAGGCGGTGTTCGGCATCGAAACAGCGCTGAAGATGCTCAAGGGCGAAAAAGTCGACAGCGGCACCAACGGCGTTATCGAAACTCCGGTCGAGCTGGTGACCAAGCCGTAATCCTGGCGACACAACGGTGCTCGCCCATCCGGGCGAGCGCATTGGAGAGTTTGTTATGTCCGTTCGCGACCCGAACGCTGTCCTGTGCGTCAGCGGTATCGGCAAGACCTATGCCCAGCCGGTACTGACCGATATCACTTTGACGTTGATGCGCGGTGAAGTGCTGGCGCTGACCGGCGAAAATGGCGCCGGCAAAAGCACCTTGTCCAAGATCATCGGTGGGCTGGTGACGCCGACGACCGGGCAGATGCAATTTCAGGGGCAGGATTATCGTCCTGGCAGCCGGACCCAGGCTGAAGAGCTGGGCGTGCGCATGGTGATGCAGGAACTCAACCTGCTGCCGACCCTGTCCGTGGCTGAAAACCTGTTTCTCGACAACCTGCCCAGCCACGGTGGCTGGATCAGCCGCAAGCAGTTGCGCAAGGCGGCGATCGAGGCCATGGCCCAGGTGGGCCTCGATGCCATCGATCCCGACACGCTGGTCGGCGAGCTGGGGATCGGTCACCAGCAGATGGTCGAGATCGCCCGCAACCTGATCGGCGATTGCCATGTGCTGATTCTCGATGAGCCGACCGCCATGCTCACGGCGCGCGAAGTCGAGATGCTTTTTGAGCAGATCACGCGCTTGCAGGCGCGCGGCGTGTCGATCATCTACATTTCCCATCGCCTCGAAGAACTGGCGCGAGTTGCCCAGCGCATTGCCGTGCTGCGCGATGGCAACCTCGTCTGCGTCGAGCCGATGGCCAACTACGACAGCGAGCAACTGGTAACCCTGATGGTCGGTCGGGAGCTGGGCGAGCATATCGACCTTGGCCCACGCCAGATCGGTGCGCCGGCGTTGACGGTTAAAGGCCTGACCCGTTCCGACAAGGTCCGCGACGTGTCCTTCGAAGTGCGCAGTGGCGAGATATTCGGCATCTCCGGCCTGATCGGGGCAGGGCGCACCGAGCTGTTGCGGCTGATCTTCGGTGCCGACCCGGCCGACAGTGGTACGGTGGCGCTGGGTTCGCCGGCCCAGGTCGTGAGCATTCGCTCGCCGGCCGATGCGGTGGCCCATGGCATTGCGTTGATCACCGAAGACCGCAAGGGCGAAGGCCTGCTGCTGACCCAATCCATCGCCGCCAACATTGCCCTGGGCAACATGCCGGAAATTTCCAGCGCCGGCCTGGTCAATGGCGATGCCGAATTGGCCTTGGCCCAGCGGCAGGTCGATGCCATGCGCATCCGCAGTTCAAGCCCGACCCAATTGGTGTCCGAATTGTCGGGCGGCAACCAGCAGAAAGTCGTGATCGGTCGTTGGCTCGAACGCGACTGTGCGGTCATGCTCTTCGACGAGCCGACCCGTGGCATCGACGTCGGTGCCAAATTCGACATTTATGCACTGCTCGGCGAGCTGACTCGCCAGGGCAAGGCGCTGGTGGTGGTGTCCAGTGACCTGCGGGAGTTGATGTTGATCTGTGACCGGATCGGCGTGCTGTCCGCCGGACGCTTGATCGACACCTTCGAGCGCGACAGCTGGACCCAGGATGACTTGCTTGCCGCCGCATTCGCCGGCTACCAGAAACGTGATGCGTTGCTCAACGAAGCAGCGCCTAGGGATTTTTCATGAAAACCGCATCTGCCGTCGGCAAATCGAGTGGCAACTTCTATGGCCTCGGGACTTACCTGGGCCTGGCTGGCGCGCTGCTGGCCATGGTCGCGCTGTTCTCGGTCCTGAGCAGCCATTTCCTGTCCTATGACACGTTCAGCACCTTGGCCAACCAGATTCCCGACCTCATGGTACTGGCGGTCGGCATGACCTTCATCCTGATCATCGGCGGCATCGACCTGTCGGTGGGCTCGGTGCTCGCACTGGCAGCCTCGACGGTCAGCGTGGCCGTGCTCGGCTGGGGCTGGAGCGTCTGGCCATCGGCCTTGCTCGGCATGGCCGTGGCGGCGCTGGCGGGCACGGTCACCGGTTCGATCACCGTGGCATGGCGGATTCCATCGTTCATCGTCTCCCTCGGCGTGCTGGAAATGGCCCGGGGCCTGGCGTACCAGATGACCGGTTCCCGGACTGCCTACATCGGCGACTCGTTCGCCTGGCTGTCCAACCCCATCGCCTTTGGCATCTCGCCTTCGTTCATCATCGCCTTGCTGGTGATCTTCGTTGCCCAAGCGGTGCTGACCCGCACGGTGTTCGGTCGCTACCTGATCGGCATCGGCACCAATGAAGAAGCCGTGCGCCTGGCCGGCATCAACCCAAAGCCTTACAAGATCCTGGTGTTCAGCCTGATGGGGCTGCTGGCCGGTGTGGCGGCGCTGTTCCAGATTTCTCGCCTGGAGGCCGCGGATCCGAACGCCGGTTCTGGGCTCGAACTGCAGGTGATCGCTGCAGTCGTCATTGGCGGCACCAGCCTGATGGGTGGGCGCGGCTCGGTCATCAGCACCTTCTTTGGCGTGCTGATCATCTCCGTGCTCGCGGCGGGCCTGGCGCAGATTGGCGCCACCGAGCCGACCAAACGCATCATTACCGGCGCGGTGATCGTGGTGGCGGTCGTGCTCGATACCTACCGCAGCCAGCGCGCCAGTCGGCGGGCTTGAACCATGGCGACGATCAAGGATGTAGCGGCGCTCGCGGGTATTTCCTACACCACCGTGTCCCACGTGGTGAACAAGACGCGACCGGTCAGCGAGGAGGTACGGCTCAAGGTCGAGGCGGCCATCGAGCGCCTGGACTACGTGCCCAGCGCCGTGGCCCGGTCGCTCAAGGCCAAGACCACGGCGACCATCGGCCTGCTGGTGCCCAACAGCCTCAACCCTTACTTTGCCGAACTGGCCCGGGGCATCGAGGATTACTGTGAGCGCAACGGCTATTGCGTGATCCTGTGCAACTCCGACGACAACCCGGACAAGCAGCGCAGCTACCTGCGGGTATTGCTGGAAAAACGTATCGATGGGCTGATCTTCGCGTCCACCGGCGGTGATGTCGGCCTGGCCGAGGGGCTGGCCAACGTGCGCACGCCCATGGTGATCGTCGACCGCGGGCTTGATGGTGTCGATGCGGACCTGGTGCGCATCGATCATGAATACGGTGCCTACCTGGCGACCCGGCATCTGCTGGAGCTGGGGCACCGCGATATTGCCTTCATCGGCGGCCCGGCCAATACCAGCGTGGCGCAAATGCGCTTGGCCGGTTACTGCCGGGCGCTGAAAGAGGCGGGGATCGAGTTGCCCGTCGAGCGCATGCTCGAGAGCGATTTCACCAGTACCGGTGGCTACCGCGCCGCTGCGCAACTGCTTGAGCGGCAACCGCCCAGTGCGATCTTTGCGGCCAACGACATGATCGGCATCGGTGTGCTGCGTGCCGCTGCCGAACGCAACGTGCGCGTGCCCAGCGAACTGTCGGTCATCGGTTTCGACGACATCCAGATGAGCCGTTATGTCTATCCGGCGTTGACCACGGTGGGGCAGTCGATCCTGCAGCTTGGCGAGATGGCGGCCGAAGTGCTGCTGCTGCGTATCGCGACGCCGAGCCTTGCCACCGACCAGCGTATCGTGACGCCGAGTATTGTCCTGCGAGAGTCGACTGCACCGCTGTCCGGTACATTCGCCCAATACCGCTGAACCGAATTGATGAGTAGTGATGTATGCCAGCAAAAGTAGTGGTAATAGGCAGCCTGAACATGGACCTGGTGACCCGGGCGCCGCGCCTGCCCCGTGGCGGTGAAACGCTGATCGGTCAATCGTTCGCTACCATCCCGGGCGGCAAGGGCGCCAACCAGGCGGTCGCTGCCGCGCGCCTGGGGGCGCAGGTGTCGATGGTGGGTTGCGTGGGCAGCGATGCCTACGGCGAGCAATTGCGCGGCGCGCTGCTGGTCGAGGGTATCGACTGCCAGGCGGTGCGCGTGGTGGAGGACTCAAGTGGCGTGGCGCTGATTGTCGTCGATGACAACAGCCAGAATGCCATCGTCATCGTCGCCGGGGCCAATGGAGCACTTACCGCCGAGGTCTTGGACAGTGTCGATGCAGTGCTGCAAAGCGCCGATGTCATTGTCTGCCAGCTCGAAGTGCCGGACGCCACCGTCGGCCATGCCCTCAAGCGCGGCCGTGAGTTGGGCAAAATCATCATTCTCAACCCCGCGCCGGCTTCCCATGCGTTGCCGGCCGACTGGTATGCCTGCGTCGATTATCTGATTCCCAATGAAAGCGAAGCCGCGGTGCTGAGCGGGCTGGCGGTGGAATCGTTGGAAACCGCCGAAGCCGCCGCAGCGCATCTGATAGCCGCCGGTGCCGGCAAGGTGATCGTGACCCTGGGGGCCCAGGGCTTGATGTTCGCCAACGGTACCAGCTTCGAACATTTCCCGGCCCCGCGGGTCAAGGCAGTGGACACCACGGCGGCCGGAGACACCTTTGTCGGCGGCTTCGCGGCAGCCCTGGCCGGCGGCAAGAACGAAGTCGAAGCGATTCGTTTCGGTCAGGCCGCCGCCGCGCTGTCGGTCACCCGATCCGGCGCGCAACCTTCAATTCCCACATTGCTGGACGTACAGGCTTTCAAATCATGAAAAAGACGCCGTTGTTGAATGTGGCACTGTCCCGACTGATCGCTTCCCTCGGCCATGGCGACAAGGTGGTCATCGGCGATGCCGGCCTGCCTGTGCCGCCCCAGGTCGAGTTGATCGACCTGGCCCTGACCCATGGCATTCCTGACTTTGTCAGCACCTTGAAGGTGGTGCTCAGCGAAATGCAGGTGGAAAGCCATGTTTTGGCCGAGGAAATCCTCGACAAGCAACCGTCGGCCCTGACGACCCTGCAAGCGCTGAATGCAGAGGGTGCGCTGGGTGAGCGGGCGTTGGTCAGTCATGAGCAATTCAAGGTCATCAGCCGACAGGCGCGGGCGATCATTCGCACCGGCGAGTGTTCGCCGTACTGCAATATCGTGCTGGTCGCGGGTGTGACGTTCTAATCCTGTTCAACCCTGCACAAGGAGTGCGCCATGCACCGCTATGCTCAGAAAATGCATCAACTGATCCGGAGTCTGCTGCTTTTGTCACTGATCACCGCAACGAGCGCCCAGGCGGCGGAAAAAATTGACTTGATCATCGACACCGATCCGGGCGCTGACGACGTGGTGGCGCTGCTGTTCGCCCTGGCATCGCCCGAGGAACTGCATATCCGTGCGCTGACCACCGTTGCCGGCAATGTGCGCCTGGACAAGACCTCGCGCAACGCTCGCCTGGCCCGTGAATGGGCGGGGCGCGAAGACGTGCCGGTCTACGCCGGTGCGCCGAAACCGTTGATGCGCACGCCCATCTACGCCGAAAACATCCATGGCAAGGAAGGCCTGTCGGGTGTCACGGTACATGAGCCGAAGAAGGGGTTGGCCGAGGGCAATGCCGTCAACTACCTGATCGACACGCTAAAGGCTGCCAAGCCCCACAGCATCACCATTGCGATGCTGGGGCCGCAGACCAACCTGGCGCTGGCCTTGGTCCAGGAGCCCGATATCGTCCAGGGCATCAAGGAAGTGGTGATCATGGGCGGCGCGCACTTCAACGGCGGCAATATCACGCCGGTGGCCGAGTTCAATCTGTTCGCCGACCCGCAGGCGGCCGAGGTGGTGGCCAAGAGCGGCGTGAAGCTGACCTACCTGCCATTGGACGTGACCCACAAGATCCTCACCAGCGAAGCGCGCCTGAAGCAGATCGCGGCGTTGAACAATAACGCCAGCAAGCTGGTGGGCGATATCCTCAACGAATACGTCAAGGGCGACATGGAGCACTACGGCATGACGGGCGGGCCGGTGCATGACGCGACGGTGATTGCCTACCTGCTCAAGCCGCAATTGTTCACCGGCCGTTCGGTCAATGTCGTCGTGGACAGCCGCGAGGGGCCGACGTTCGGGCAGACCATCGTCGATTGGTACGACGGCTTGAAGGCACCGAAGAACGCGTTTTGGGTGGAAAACGGCGATGCCCAGGGCTTCTTCGACCTGCTGACCGAGCGCCTGGCGCGCCTGAAGTAACTAGCTTGTCATGTGCCCGCAGGCCGGAGCTGCGGGTGCATGAGCCTCAATCCACGGCGTCGACGATGCTCGGGTAACGCTCGAAGGCCTGCTGGATGAAATCGCGGGCGACTTCCGTTCCCAGCGCCTTCACCAACAATTCTATACCGATGAGCGCCAGTTCCTCCGGGCTGCCCGGGCTATAGGAGCTGTGGCCCTGCGACCATTTGGCATTGATGGTGGCTTCGATGCTGACGGTGCTCATGGTCGGGCTCGCGAGTTGGAGGTCTGTAGGCTGAGTTAACCATTTTTGCCGAGAATTTGGCACTGCGACTTAGGCATTGGGGGAGGGCTGTGCGACACTTGGTCTTTTATTTTTAAGGAGCCCCACCGTGCAGATCGACTTGAACGCTCCTGATGGCCTGACCGTCGAGGCGGTTCGTCAGTTGCTGGCCTCGGCCAGTGATGACGAGCATACCCAGCTGCGCGTGACCAAAGGCGGCATCGCCTATTTGTCCTCGGGGGTGGTCGGCGGCACCGACATTGACGGTTTACGGTTTCGCCTCGAGACCTGGGCCAAGGGTTCGGGCTACGTCGGGCGCGTCGCTGCCAGTGACGAGGTTTGGGTCATGCAGATCTACAACGCGCTGAAGGACAACTGGCCCAATCCACCCTTCGATTACATCGACGTTTATTGAGTCGCGTTCATATCCAGTCACGATTCAAGCCTGAACAGCGGGAACAGGCTCAGGCAAACTGCCAGCTTTCCCAGTCTGATGGCTGCGGTGTTGCAACCAAGCGCTGTTTAGGTTGTCGCACGCTCACTGTTTATTCATCGAAAAAAGGAGGCTTCATGCCTTGGAAGCTCGCGTCATTGAGTACTTTGCTGGCCGCCATGATCTTGAGCGGTTGCAGCAACACCTCTGGATCGACCCCTGAACCTGTGGCGGCCGAGACCGGTCACAGCCGCTGCGAAGCAAAGGCCGCTGAGTTCGCCATTGGAAAGAAAGCTTCGCCAGAGCTGCTGGAGCAGGCCCGTACCCGTGCCGGCGCGCAGAATGCGCGGATCCTCAAGCCCAACGACATGGTGACGCTTGAATATCGCTCCGATCGCCTGAACCTCAATACCGATGCCAGCCTGGTGATCAATCGAGTGAACTGCGGCTGATCGACGCTTTTCAATCGCCCATAAAAAACCCCGTCACATGGACGGGGTTTTTTTAGTGCGCCGAGAAATTACTCTGGGCGAACCTGTGCAGCTTGCATACCCTTTTGGCCTTTCTCAGCCACGAAGGAAACGGTCTGGCCTTCTTTCAGGCTTTTGAAACCGTCGCTTTCGATAGCTTTGAAGTGTACGAACAGGTCGTCACCGCCACCTTGAGGAGTGATGAAGCCGAAGCCTTTTTCATCGTTGAACCATTTAACGGTGCCGGTTTGGCGATTAGACATGGTGTATCTCCAAGAAACATATATTTTCAGTGTACTGTGCTGCTCAGGCCAACTGGGCACACCCGGGTATCATAGTCGAAATGTTCGATTTGGGAGCCCCCCGCAGGCGCTGTTTGCCAATCAGTCGTGTTTACTTTATCGCCTTTACCCGCTGAAAGGCCCGGTTTTAAAGGCTTTCAGCCGAAAGTAAAGACAATAAAAAAAGCTGTAAAACCTGAATAAATCGTTCAAAAAAGCCTGAAATCAGGGTTTTTCCACCCTGCCAAGCCTGTTCGGGAAGCCTGTTTTCTTACTTTTTCGGCTTGTTGTCGGCCTTGCATTTTGCGATCTGCCCCAGTGCCTTTTGCTGCAGCTCCGGGGTGGCCTTGTTGTCCATCAAGGCCTGGATGTCCGAGGCAGGGTAGGACTTGATCGCATCGGCGCCACAGGCACAATGGGACTTGGCCGCGGCCGCGCCGATCTGGGGTGTTGCCGCCTCCGTGCATTGGGCCATGTATTTTTCGCGCTCGCCCTTTGGCCAGTCGGCATGGGCGGTCAGTGGAAGCAGCAGGGCGAGGGGGGCGACTACTGCGAACAATGTATTCAGACGCATGCGAAGATGCTCCTTTCGGGTCGATGTCTTGTTATCTGAGGCGTTGCGCTCGCTTCAGTTCAGCACTCTGGCATAAAAACCCTGGATTTACGTCTGCTTCAATTCCCACGCGGCGATGACCGTTCATCTGTGCTAGCATGCCGGGCTCGGCTATTTCCAGGCTGCGGATGATCGTTCGTCCCGGTGGCAAAGAACCCGAATAACCCTGATTTGAATCCCAGTCACTCTGGTTCGGTTTCCCGGTTGGCCGCAAGGCTCCTGCCGCTGTAAGGCAGGCGTTCGTCATTGAATGGCCTGGACTGGATCTTGTACTGGCTCATCCCAACCCACGTGACCTTTGGTAGGGGTCACCACTAGGAGAGGAGGCGCCATGCCAACTATTACTCTTCCCGACGGCAGTCAACGTTCGTTCGATCACCCGGTTTCCGTAGCCGAGGTCGCCGCATCCATCGGTGCTGGCCTGGCCAAGGCCACCCTGGCCGGCAAGGTCAACGGCAAGCTGGTCGACGCCAGTGACGTCATCGACAGCGACGCCACGCTGCAAATCATCACGCCCAAGGATGAAGAGGGGCTGGAGATCATTCGCCACTCTTGCGCGCACCTGGTCGGCCATGCGGTCAAGCAGCTGTACCCGAGCGCGAAGATGGTCATCGGGCCGGTCATCGATGAAGGCTTCTATTACGACATCGCCTTCGAACGTCCTTTCACCCCGGACGACATGGCCGCCATCGAACAGCGCATGCAACAGCTGATCGAGAAAGACTACGACGTCATCAAGAAAGTCACCCCGCGCGCCGAAGTCATCGAAGTCTTCAAGGCCCGTGGCGAGGACTACAAGCTGCGTCTGGTGGAAGACATGCCGGACGAGCAGGCAATGGGCCTGTATTACCACGAAGAATATGTCGACATGTGCCGTGGCCCGCACGTGCCGAACACGCGCTTCCTGAAATCCTTCAAGCTGACCAAGCTGTCCGGCGCCTACTGGCGTGGCGACGCGAAGAACGAGCAGTTGCAGCGCGTCTACGGCACCGCCTGGGCGGACAAGAAGCAACTGGCGGCCTACATCCAGCGCATCGAAGAAGCCGAGAAGCGCGATCACCGCAAGATCGGCAAGCGCCTGGGCCTGTTCCATACCCAGGAAGAATCCCCGGGCATGGTGTTCTGGCACCCGAACGGCTGGACCCTGTACCAGGTGCTTGAGCAGTACATGCGCCAGGTCCAGCGTGAGAACGGCTACCTGGAGATCAAGACGCCGCAAGTGGTCGACCGCAGCCTGTGGGAAAAATCCGGGCATTGGGCCAACTACGCCGACAACATGTTCACCACCCAGTCGGAAAACCGCGACTACGCCATCAAGCCGATGAACTGCCCGTGCCACGTGCAGGTGTTCAACCAGGGCTTGAAGAGCTACCGCGAACTGCCAATGCGCCTGGCCGAGTTCGGTGCTTGCCACCGCAACGAGCCATCGGGTGCGCTGCACGGCATCATGCGCGTGCGGGCGTTCACCCAGGACGATGCGCACATTTTCTGCACCGAAGAGCAGATGCAGGCCGAATCCGCCGCGTTCATCAAGCTGACCATGGACGTCTATCGCGACTTCGGGTTCACCGAGGTCGAGATGAAGCTGTCCACTCGTCCGGAAAAACGCGTCGGCTCCGACGAGCTGTGGGATCGCGCCGAAGCGGCCCTGGCCGCCGCCCTTGATAGCGCGGGGCTTGCGTACGACCTGCAGCCGGGTGAGGGCGCCTTCTACGGTCCGAAGATCGAATTTTCGCTCAAAGATTGCCTCGGTCGCGTGTGGCAGTGTGGTACCTTGCAGCTCGATTTCAACCTGCCGATCCGTCTGGGCGCTGAATATGTGTCCGAAGACAACAGCCGCAAGCACCCGGTCATGCTTCACCGCGCGATCCTCGGTTCGTTCGAGCGTTTCGTCGGGATTCTGATCGAACACTACGAGGGCGCGTTCCCTGCGTGGCTGGCGCCGACCCAGGCAGTGATCATGAATATCACTGATAAACAGGCAGATTTTGCCGCTGAAGTCGAAAAAACTCTCAATCAAAGCGGATTTCGTGCCAAGTCCGACTTGAGAAATGAAAAGATCGGCTTTAAAATCCGCGAGCATACTTTGCTCAAGGTTCCCTTTCTCTTGGTTATTGGAGATCGGGAGGTCGAGATGCAGACTGTCGCTGTGCGTACTCGTGAAGGTGCTGACCTGGGCTCGATGCCCGTCGCCGAATTCGCTGAGTTCCTCGCGCAAGCGGTTTCCCGGCGTGGTCGCCCAGATTTGGAGTAATTATTATTAAGCGTGAAATGAGACAAGATAAACGAGCTGCACCGAAAGCCCCGATCAACGAGAATATCTCGGCACGCGAGGTTCGGTTAATTGGCGCTGACGGCGAGCAGATTGGCATCGTCTCGATTGATGAAGCGCTTCGTATTGCTGAAGAAGCCAAGCTTGATCTGGTAGAAATCTCCGCGGACGCAGTCCCACCGGTTTGCCGGGTGATGGACTACGGCAAGTCGATCTTCGAAAAGAAGAAGCAGATTGCCGCGGCGAAGAAAAACCAGAAGCAGATTCAGGTAAAAGAAATCAAGTTTCGTCCAGGGACGGAGGAAGGGGATTACCAGGTAAAACTGCGCAACCTGGTACGTTTCCTGAGTGATGGGGACAGGGCCAAGGTATCCTTGCGATTCCGCGGCCGTGAGATGGCCCACCAGGAGCTGGGGATGGAACTCCTCAAGCGGGTTGAACAAGACCTGCTCGAGTACGGTTCGGTCGAACAGCATCCTAAGATGGAAGGACGCCAGCTGATCATGGTCATCGCCCCGAAAAAGAAGAAGTAATCACCAGGGCACGGCAGGCCTTGCGATTATGTTTATCAACTGAATGCGGAGTATCCGAACATGCCAAAGATGAAGACCAAAAGTGGTGCTGCTAAGCGGTTTCTGAAAACTGCTAACGGTATCAAGCACAAGCACGCTTTCAAGAGCCACATCCTGACCAAAATGTCGACCAAGCGTAAGCGTCAACTGCGCGGTAGCAGCTTGCTGCATCCGTCTGACGTGGCAAAAGTCGAGCGCATGCTGCGCCTTCGTTAATTTTTGGATCAAGAATAGAGGAAGTAACTCATGGCTCGTGTAAAGCGTGGCGTCATTGCCCGTAAGCGTCACAAAAAAATTCTGAAACTTGCTAAAGGCTACTACGGCGCGCGCTCCCGCGTATTCCGTGTTGCCAAGCAAGCGGTAATCAAGGCAGGCCAATACGCCTACCGTGACCGTCGTCAGAAAAAACGTCAGTTCCGCGCTCTGTGGATCGCTCGTATCAACGCTGGTGCTCGTGTTAACGGTCTGTCCTACAGCCGTTTCATCGCTGGCCTGAAAAAAGCGTCCATCGAGATCGACCGTAAGGTTCTGGCTGATCTGGCAGTGAACGAAAAAGCGGCGTTTGCTGCGATTGTCGAGAAAGCTAAAGCCACCTTGGCTTAAGTACCCCCGGCAGTCACCTGGGCCCACCTCTGTGGGCCCAGGTGTCAAACGTCATAAATAGGGGAAGAGCCTTAAAGCTCTTCCCCTATTTTGTATCTGGAGTCTGTACATGGAAAACCTGGACGCGCTGGTCGCTCAAGCACTAGAGGCTGTGCAAAGCGCTGAAGATATCAATGCCCTGGAGCAAATCCGGGTTCACTACCTTGGCAAGAAGGGCGAGTTGACTCAGGTGATGAAGACCCTGGGGAACCTGCCAGCCGAAGAGCGTCCGCAGGTCGGTGCGCTGATCAACGTTGCCAAGGAGCGTGTCACAGAGGTCCTCAATGCGCGCAAGGCGTTGTTCGAGGAGGCGGACCTGGCCGCCAAGCTCGCCGCCGAGTCCATCGACGTGACCCTGCCTGGCCGTGGCCAGACTTCTGGTGGCCTGCATCCGGTCACCCGGACCCTGGAACGCATCGAGCAGTTCTTCACCCACATCGGCTACGGCATTGCCGAAGGCCCCGAGGTCGAAGACGACTATCACAACTTCGAGGCGCTCAACATCCCAGGCCATCACCCGGCCCGGTCGATGCACGACACCTTCTATTTCAACGCGAACATGCTGTTGCGCACCCATACCTCGCCGGTACAGGTCCGCACCATGGAATCGCAGCGGCCGCCGATCCGCATCGTCTGCCCAGGCCGTGTGTATCGCAGCGACTCCGATATCACCCACTCGCCGATGTTCCATCAGGTCGAAGGCTTGCTGGTTGATCGCGACATCAATTTCGCCGACCTCAAAGGCACCATCGAAGAATTCCTGCGGGTATTCTTCGAAAAAGAGCTGGCCGTGCGTTTCCGCCCTTCGTACTTCCCATTCACCGAGCCCTCGGCGGAAGTCGACATGGAATGCGTGATGTGCAGCGGCAAAGGCTGCCGCGTCTGTAAGCAGACGGGCTGGCTGGAAGTCATGGGCTGCGGCATGGTTCACCCGAACGTGCTGCGCATGTCCGGAATCGATCCGGAAGAATTCTCGGGCTTTGCCTTCGGCATGGGCGTGGAACGCCTGGCCATGCTGCGTTACGGCGTGAACGACTTGCGTCTGTTCTTCGACAACGACTTGCGGTTCCTCGCGCAATTTCGCTAGTCGTAACGAACCTTTAGGAGAGCAGGATGAAATTCAGTGAACAATGGCTGCGCGGCTGGGTAAGCCCGCAGGTAAGCCAGGACGAGCTGGTTGCTCGCCTGTCGATGGCCGGCCTCGAGGTCGATAGCGTGACACCGGCCGCCGGTGCATTCAGTGGTGTGGTGGTGGGCGAGGTGCTGGGCACCGAGCAGCACCCTGACGCTGACAAGCTGCGGATTTGCCAGGTCAGCAATGGCGCGGAAACCTTCCAGGTCGTCTGCGGCGCGCCCAACGTGCGCCCGGGCCTGAAGATCCCATTCGCCATGATCGGCGCCGAACTGCCGGGCGACTTCAAGATCAAGAAAGCCAAGCTGCGCGGCGTCGAGTCCAACGGCATGTTGTGCTCCCAGGCCGAACTGCAGATTGGCGAAGGCAACGATGGCCTGATGGAACTCCCGGCCGATGCGCCGGTGGGCCAGGACATTCGTGAATACCTGGGCCTGGACGACGCGAGCATCGAGGTCGACCTGACGCCGAACCGTGGCGACTGCCTGTCCCTGGCGGGTCTGGCCCGTGAAGTCGGCGCGCTGTATGCCGCTCCTGTGACGCGTCCGACGGTCGCGACCGTGCCGGCCGTGCATGACGAAGTGCGTTCGATTGAAGTCCTGGCGCCGGCGGCGTGCCCGCGGTACCTGGGCCGGGTGATCCGTAACGTCGACCTGTCCAAGCCAACGCCGCTGTGGATGGTCGAGCGCCTGCGTCGCGCCGACGTGCGCAGCATCGACGCCGCCGTCGACATCACCAACTATGTCATGCTGGAGCTGGGCCAGCCGCTGCATGCGTTCGATCTCGCCGAAATCAACGGTGGCATCCGCGTACGCATGGCCGAAGAGGGCGAGAAGCTGGTGCTGCTCGACGGCCAGGAAGTGACTCTGCGCAGCGACACCCTGGTGATTGCCGACCACGCCCGCGCCCTGGCGATTGCCGGCGTGATGGGTGGCGAGCACAGCGGCGTATCCGCCACCACCCGCGATGTATTCCTGGAAAGCGCGTTCTTCGACCAGATCGCCGTCGCTGGCAAGGCTCGTTCCTATGGCCTGCACACCGACGCCTCGCACCGCTACGAGCGAGGCGTGGATTGGCAGCTGGCCCGTGAAGCCATGGAGCGCGCCACCGGCCTGCTGCTGGATATCACCGGTGGCGAAGCCGGGCCGGTCATCGAGACTGTCAGCGAACAGCACCTGCCCAAGATTGCACCGATCACCCTGCGTGCCCAGCGCATCACCCAGATGCTGGGCATGGAAATGGATTCGGCCGAAGTCGAACGCCTGCTCAGCGCCCTGGGCCTGAACATCAGCGCCGCTGGGGCAGGGCAGTGGCGCGTCGAAGTGCCAAGCCATCGCTTCGATATCAGCTTGGAAGTTGACCTGATCGAAGAATTGGCCCGCCTGTACGGCTACAACCGCCTGCCGGTTCGCTACCCGCAAGCCCGCCTGGCCCCACAAGCCAAGGCTGAAGCCCGCAGCGACCTGCCGGAACTGCGCCGCCTGCTGGTGGCCCGTGGGTATCAGGAAGCGATCACCTACAGCTTCATCGATCCACGCCAGTTCGAGCTGTTCAGTCCGGGCGTCGAGCCGCTGTTGCTGGCCAACCCGATCTCCAACGACATGGCCGCCATGCGTTCGTCCCTGTGGCCGGGCCTGGTCAAGTCGCTCCAGCACAACCTGAACCGCCAGCAGGATCGCGTGCGCCTGTTCGAAAGCGGCCTGCGTTTTGTCGGTCAATTGGAAGGCTTGAAGCAAGAGCCGATGTTGGCCGGTGTCGTCTGTGGCAGTCGCTTGCCGGAAGGCTGGGCGCAAGGTCGCGATGTCGTCGACTTCTTCGACGTCAAGGCTGACGTGGAAGCGGTGCTGGGCTTCGCCGGCGCGCTCGACGCATTCACTTTCGTACCGGGCAAGCACCCGGCGCTGCATCCGGGGCAGACTGCACGGATCGAGCGAGACGGGCGTGAAGTCGGCTATGTCGGTGCCATTCACCCAGAGCTGTCGAAAACCCTGGGCCTCGATCGTCCCGTCTTCGTTTTCGAGCTGGTCCTGGCCGAAGTGGCACAGGGGAAAATGCCGAAATTCCAGGAGTTATCGCGCTTTCCTGAAGTGCGTCGTGACCTGGCGTTGCTGGCCGACCGTGAGGTCGCTTCCAGTGCTGTACTGGAGGTAATTCGTGAAAATGCAGGCGAATGGCTAACGGACCTCAGGCTATTTGACGTGTATCAGGGTAAAGGTATTGATCCGCATAGAAAAAGCCTTGCAGTCGGCTTGACCTGGCAGCATCCATCGCGCACTCTTAATGACGATGAGGTGAATACCGCAACGCAAAATATCCTCACCTCGCTCGAAACCAGGTTGAACGCCACGTTAAGGAAGTGACGTATGGGGGCTCTGACGAAAGCTGAGATGGCGGAACGTCTGTATGAGGAGCTGGGCCTGAATAAACGGGAGGCCAAAGAATTGGTCGAACTGTTTTTCGAAGAAATCAGGCACGCTCTGGAAGACAACGAACAGGTCAAGTTGTCCGGTTTCGGCAATTTCGACCTTCGGGACAAACGCCAGCGGCCTGGCCGCAATCCGAAAACGGGAGAAGAAATCCCGATCACGGCTCGCCGTGTGGTCACCTTTCGTCCAGGGCAGAAGTTGAAGGCCCGAGTTGAGGCTTATGCTGGAACCAAGTCATAACGACGAACTACCCGTCATCCCGGGCAAACGCTACTTCACCATTGGTGAAGTCAGCGAGCTGTGTGCGGTAAAACCACACGTGCTGCGCTATTGGGAGCAGGAGTTTCCTCAACTCAACCCGGTCAAGCGCCGCGGAAACCGCCGGTATTATCAGCGACAAGACGTGCTGATGATCCGGCAGATCCGCGCGCTGCTGTACGACCAGGGGTTCACCATCGGCGGCGCACGCCTGCGCCTCTCCGGTGATGAGGCCAAGGACGATACAACCCAGTACAAACAGATGATCCGCCAGATGATCGCCGAGCTCGAAGATGTACTGGTGGTGCTCAAGAAATAATTTCTGCTTTTAAATACTTCCAGTTTTCAAAAGCTTGCGTTATATTCCTGAGCGTTCCGCTGAGAAGCGGAACAAGATTCACGCCTAGTCGGGGCGTAGCGCAGTCCGGTAGCGCACTAGCATGGGGTGCTAGGGGTCGAGTGTTCGAATCACTCCGTCCCGACCATATTTACTGAGTAAAATCAGGCAGTTAAGCCGATCAGATAGATCGGCTTTTTTGTGCCTGCGCAAAATTTGTGGCCATGTTCCTTCGCATCCGGTGCTGAAGATCCGACTAAGCCTGCCTGCGCAGCCGGGCAAAAGCATAATAAGGACACTACGTGCTACGGAAAGCGGTTCTACTGGTGCTGATCACCAGCCTAAGCGGCTGTATGGCCACCGCGATGCGAATGGACTACGACAAACACCGATGCCCCTACATCGGCCTGCGCTTTGACTGGTGGCTGGTGGGCACGTCCAAAGGAAAGCTGATCCCTTTCCTGCTGATCGACGCACCGTTCTCCTTGGTGGTCGATACCGTATTCTTTCCCTTCGAATATCAATACAGCTGCAACCTCTAAGCGACAGAGGCTCTTACGTGCAGGGGCGTTTGTGGCTACTGTTGACGTTTGTTTGTGCCCAGGCCAGTCCGCGAGCCAGGGTTCAGGCATAGCGCTTTTCCAAAGTAGAGGGATCCTGCATGAAAGCCGTCGTTTACGAAGCCTTTTCCCAACCCCCACGTGTGATGACCGTCGAAGATCCAACCCCCGAGCGTCACGGTGTGGTTGTCCAGGTCCTCGGCACGGGCGTATGCCGAAGCGACTGGCATGGCTGGAAAGGTCATGATCCTGATATTCAGCTGCCCCATGTGCCCGGCCACGAATTGGCAGGGATCGTGGCGGAGGTGGGCAAGGACGTCACCCGATGGAAGGTGGGCGATCGCATTACCGTGCCTTTTGTCGGTGGCTGTGGCGCGTGCCCGGAATGCAATAGCGGCAACCAGCAGGTGTGCCACAGTCAGTTTCAGCCGGGGTTCACCCATTGGGGCTCTTTCGCCGAGTATGTTGGGATTCACCAGGCGGATTTGAACCTGGTTGCGCTGCCGGACAACATGGACTTCGCCACGGCGGCGAGCCTGGGTTGTCGGTTCGTCACGTCGTTCCGTGCGGTGGTCGATCAAGGCAAGGTCACGGCGGGCCAGTGGGTGGCGGTTCATGGTTGTGGTGGTGTGGGGCTGTCAGCGGTGATGATCGCCCACGCTGTCGGGGCGAACGTTATCGCGATTGATATCTCCGACGATAAGCTCAAGCTTGCCCAGTCGCTTGGTGCCGTTGCGACGGTCAATGCAAGCCGTGTGGCGGATGTGACCGAGGCGGTGCTTGAGATGACGAAGGGCGGCGCTCATGTTTCGTTGGATGCGCTCGGTCATCCAACGACCTGCTTCAACTCCATCAACAATCTGAGACGGCGTGGCCGGCATGTCCAGGTCGGTTTGATGCTGGCCGATCACAGCACGCCGGCGATCCCGATGAGCAAAGTCATTGCCTATGAGCTGGAGATCTGCGGCAGCCATGGCATGCAGGCACACCGTTACGGCGCAATGATGGACATGATCACCTCCGGCAAGCTGGCACCTGAAAAACTGGTGGGCAAGACCATCAGCCTCGAACAATCCATTGATGCGCTTATGAACATGGACCGGTTCGACACGGCAGGGGTGACGGTGGTGACGCAGTTCTAGACGCTTGCCACCGGCTGGCCGAGGGATTCCTGATACTGTGCTTCATCGACCTCGGTCAGGGTTGCATAACCGTCGTAGTAGTACATTCGGTTCCTGTCTCGGGCATAGCGCTCACTCAGGAATTCCAGGGTGGCCAGGTCGATACGCTTGGCGCTGACGGGCCGTCGGTGACAGAACAACTTGCGCGTGCCCAGTTGCAGGAAATCAGGGTGGGGCACGCGGACTTCGTCGGGGTCGAACGGTACATCCAGCGGTTTGCCTTCCGAGAGGATCAGGGTAGGGCTGACGGCATAGGTGCCGAGAATGCGGGTATCCGAGGGATGTAGGCGTTTTTTCGCTTCGCCGTAGTAATACACCGCATTTTGATCCTGGGCCCAGCCATGATCGCGGGACTCGAAGGTAGCCACATGGGCCTTACGAATCGGTTCGGGAGAATGGTAGAAAATCCGGTGGCAGAACACGATTTTTCCGTCGGTCAGGTAGGGCCCACCGAGCGCGCGGAAGTGCTCCGCGGGTTCTTGGGAAAACCGTTCAGGCACTTGCGTTTCGGCGTTATGAAACGGGATCAGATACAAGCCCTGGGCATCGCCGCACAGGTGCGTGTCGAGCAATTTGAAACTCGCTGCGTCCAACCCGCTGATCGCGCGGCCATGGAAATACACCTGGTCGCCTAGTTCGAATCCGAGACCGATGGCCTGTAGCGGCTGCGTTTGCGCGTGTGTTTGCGCGGCCTCGGTTGTTGCCCGCAAACGGTGCCACCAGTAACCCTCCAACTGCGGATGGGCCTCGAAATAAGGTGCCCAGGCCTCTTGCATGGCCGCATCGATGATCCCGTCTGAGCCCAGCGGGCCGTGCTTGTCGCCTGCCAGCACGGGAGAGTAATCCTGGTCATTGCGACAGAGCTGGGTCACGACGAAGCTTTGCGCGTCGACATCGAGGCGTTTCTGGCGCCTGTAGACGTGCAGGTGATCACGGTAATAGTCGAACCCCAAATGGCGAAAGCTTGGGCCATGGGCGTCACGCATGCGGGTCCCGGCGGCATAGACGAAACTGTCGTCCACGGCAAAATAATCATCCTCGTATTCGCTGGCGCTGGCCACGCGCCCGCATTCATCGAACGTCGGCTGCCAGCACTTGAGCAGGTGGAAATCGCCAACGTAGCGGATGCTCTTGCCGGTCAGGTAATAGGCGCGTTGCTTGTCCTTGGCGTAGCGTTCATTCAGCACGGTGAAGGTTGCCAGGTCGGCATTGTCGATGCGGTAGAAGTATTCGTAGGAAATGCTTGAACCTTGCTGCGCTTGCACGATGATCGACTGTCCGTCGGTGCCCCAGCGTTGGGCGAGCATCTGGAAGTCGTCCGGGTTTGCCACCGGCAGCGGCGTGCCGTCCTTTTGGTGCAAGGGCTTGAAACCCTTGTAGACCTGATCGTCGATCACTCGATAGGACGGGTGATTGCAATACCGCACCCGCGCCGTGGCGCTGGCGAGAAGTTGCCCCTGCAAAAAGATATTCATCCCGTCGCTGAACAGGGCGGACGCTGAAGTCACCGAGGCGGGCGACTCTGGCAACAGGGCCACGCTGTCGGATCGGGCCTCGGGAATCTGGCTGATCGCGTACTCGCCGAACCAATAGGCGCCGGCTGCGTCACGCCAGTACTGGTGGCCGAGGCTTTCCAGGCCACTGTCGAACCGAAACGGCAAGGCTTGGAGCACGTGGTAGCCGTGGCGCGCCCGGTAGGCTGGAAGCAGGTAGTAGTCGCGCAGGACGTCGCGCAAGACCCAAGGGCTGCGTCGATGCCGCCAAACCGGCTGACCGGCCAGCAAGGGCGAGGGCGGATAGTGCCCGGCGTTGGCAGCTTGTGCCAGTTCGCCGGGGCGTGCGCCTTCAGGGCTGAGCATGATGTACACATCAGGCACTTGCCCGTCGCCCAGCAGCACGCCGTCCATGAACGCGAAGCCTTGATGCCATTCAAGGTTAAGCGTTTCCCAGTCAGCCTTATCCGTGTCTATGTCTGTCATGTCGATGCGACCTGAACGTCTGATGGTTGGCCCCCCGCGAGCTCGCCCCTGGCGAGGCAGGCCCAAGGGTGTATACTTTGGCAAATTTTGTCAAAAAACAGGCAAAGTCATGAGTACCATGAACATCTCGCTGCCAGACGCTCTTAAATCTTTTATAGATGATCAGGTTAGTCAGAGAGGCTACAGCACCAGTAGCGAATATGTGCGGGAACTGATTCGCAAGGATCAGGATCGGCAGCACCTTCGTGGCCTGGTACTGGCCGGGGCTGAGTCGGATCCCACTGCTCCTGTGAATGGCGACTACTTCGAATCTCTACGGGCTAAGGTGCGCAAAGGGTGAGGATGAAGGCGAAACCCGTCATTCCGCGAGCTCTTGCCAGCCAGGATGTAGAGGACGCCATCAACTATTACCTAGGTGAGCAGGCCGAGCAGGCGGCACTCAATTTCATCGACGCCCTGGAAAATGCCTATACGCATATCAGCCGCCATCCGGCATCGGGTATGTCCAGGTACGCCCATGAGCTGGATATTTCCGGATTACTCTGCTGGCCGCTGAAGCGTTATCCCTATCTGGTGTTCTACGTAGAGCGCGATGAGCACATTGACGTATGGCGAGTTTTACACGCCATGCGGGATATCCCTGAATGGATGTCGTCATGAAGCAAGCGAAACGTTTGGCGGCAATGACGTAGCCCAATCTGCAAAGATTGGGCTTTTTCACGTCTGAAAAAAATGAACACCAAACCAAAGACCGCCGCCACGCTCAAAAAATGAACTTGAACAGCGCAATCACCACGATCAGGCCAATCAGGAAAATGATGCCTACGGTGCCGCCAAGGAATTTCAACATAAGAACGCTCTCATCGGATGGGCTTAATCGTCTAGACCGCCACCGATCACGCGCGTTTCGTCGAATATTCAGTCGTGATGATCAATGGACCGCAAAAGATCTCGGCACTGGCACATGCTCGAATTTCGAGATGGTCTTGATCCAGTAGCGACGATAGTCCGTCTGGTCCGGTGCCAGCGGTGTGTGGCTAGACCACGGGTGTTTCTCCTTCAGGCTGGCGCGGTACGCTTCCCATTCTTTCTGTTCGGCCACTTCCCGGGCTTTGCTCCGGTCGTCGAACCAGCCCAGCACGTAAGCTTCGCCCTGATCCGTGCCGTGCGCTATCAGCAAATAAATTTCTGTCATGACTGACCTACCGTTCCGTCCTGCGCCCCAGTGGTGGGGTCTTATCCGGGGTATCGGCCGTTATGGCGCGTGTTTGAGGTTGATCGCAGAAAAACGCTGGGCCCAACGATGGGCGTCACGAAACTGCTGAACAGCCGAACAATCGCTTTGACTGGCGAGCGCTTCGACGACGGTTTTGCGCAAATCGGTGCCTTCCTCCACGATCCAGACGCTCGGCTCCCGGTCGCGCAGGGCCATTTCACCGAAGCGAGTGGCAATGACAGGCAGGCCGAGGGCGCGGTACTCGTAGTATTTGATCGGGTCGACCGAGGCCGTCAGGCGGTTGCGCTTGAACGGGATCAGACCCACCGAAAACCTTGCCATGGCCGCGATTGCACTGGCATGGGAGCATTCCGGAAGCAGTTCGATGTTGGCCGGCAATGCGCAAGGCGGGGGGTTGAAGACAGGGCCAATCAGCCGGACGAGATTGCCAGGATTGGCCCGTGCCAGCGCGATGACCAGGTCCCAGTCGAACCAACGACCCAGCGTGCCGACATAACCCAGCACCTGCTGCTTGGCACCCAGGTCCAGGCGCTCGACCGGCATCAGTCCATGCAGGTCACAAGCGTTAAGGGCCAGAGCTACCTGATCGGTCATGCCCAGGAGTTTGTCGCGAAGCGGGTTGGACGACGCCAGTACCGTGCCCACCCCTCGAATGAGCTGCGCCTGGCGACGTTCCATGGACCTGCGTGACAGGCCCTCATAAAAGGCTGGGAAATCGTCCATGGCATCGTAGACGGCGGGGCTTTGCGGGATCAGCGCCAGCAACTGCAGGGCCAGTTCGGAAGGTTTCCCCACACAGATCATGCAGGGCCCTTGGGCGGCAAATGCCACGGCCTCGTTGAACAGGTCACGCCACAGTCGCTTGAGCAGCATGGCTGAGCCTGGCAGGGGCTCGATGGGTAAGCTACGGGGTTTGCGGACCTGCAACCAGGGTGGAGCGCTGGCGCTTTGCTGATCGGTCACGGGCGGCTTGCCCCTGAAATCGTTAAGCGTGGGTAAGCGTGTCGGGTACGGATCGATCCAGAGCACCGGCGCCCCGGTCTGGTGGTGATACCAATCGACGAAGTGATGGGGGCGCTGGCTGAAGCTGGCCCATGGCAGCGGCGACAGGTAAATCATGCGCATGGCTGGAAGTACTGCCTTAACACATCGACGATACGTGCTGCGGCCTTGCCGTCGCCATAGGGGGAAACCCCACGTGCCATGCCCTGGTAAGCCTCGGGATCGTCGAGCAGGCGCTGTGCCTGTTCGACGATGAGGTCCCGGTTGGCGCCCACCAGCTTGACCACGCCGAGGTCGACCGCCTCCGGGCGTTCGGTTTCCTCCCGCAGCACCAGCACGGGTTTGCCCAGGGCCGGGGCTTCTTCCTGCACCCCCCCGGAGTCACTGATGATCAGGTACGAGCGCTTCATTGCCGCGATAAACGGCGCGTAATCCAGTGGTGCGCAGAGCAAGATATTCGGGGTCTGGCCGAGCAGTTGGTGTGCGACCTCCTTGACGTTCGGGTTGGGATGGACGGGATAGAGGATCTGGATGCCCGGGTTCCGTTCGGCCAGGTGCTTGAGGGCCTGGCAGATATTCTGGAACGGTTCGCCGAAATTCTCCCGCCGATGGGAGGTGACCAGCACCAGGCGTTTGCTCGCGTCCAATGGGACAGTCAAGGCGCAGTCCTGTGCCGCGGTCATCAGCAGGGCATCGATCACGGTATTGCCGGTCAGGGTGATATCGCTGGCGCTGACGCCTTCGCGCAGCAGGTTGTCCACGGCGCCCTGGGTGGGCGCGAAATGCCAGCGAGTGAGCTTGCCGGCGATGACCCGGTTGGCTTCCTCGGGGAACGGATTGCAGAGGTCCCCGGTACGCAGGCCCGCTTCGACATGGCCGAAGGGAATCTGCCGGTAGAAACACGCCAGGGCGGCACTCATGACCGTGGTCGTGTCGCCTTGAGCCAGGACGACATCGGGTTGCTCGGCTTGCAAGACGTTGTCGAGTTCGAGCAGCAGGCGAGAGGTCAGGGCCGCCAATGACTGGTTGGGACGCATGATGTCCAGGTCCAGGTCGGCCGTGATTGCGAAGCCGGCCAGGATCTGGTCCAGCAGGCCTCGGTGCTGGGCGGTGGCAAGCACCCGGCAAGCGATATTCCTTTCGGCCTGGAGCGCCTTGATCACGGGCGCCATCTTGATGGCTTCCGGACGCGTACCAACGATGCAAAGTACCTTGTGGGTCATGCCTTTTGATGTCCTATCGTGGTGGCAAGTGAGCGGGCTATCCGGTCCGCATTGGCCATGAGGGTCAACGTGTGGGACTTTTCGGTGAGCCTGGGCAAGCAGGCACCGTCGACAACATGCACACCGGGCAAGCCGGCGACTTCGCCAAGGCGATCGGTCTGCCCGATCCGGGGCGTCGCGTGCATGGGCAGCGTGCCCGCATAGTGGATATCTGCCCCCGGCCTGCCGACGGTGAAGCTCATGGGTATCAACAGCGCGCCCATTTTCCAATAGATCCGGCGAAGCTTTGTCTCGGCAGTCTTCATGAGTCCGGGGAGTTCGGGATGCACGTGGCCGTTGATGCTCAACGAGCCATCGGGGCGCAAGGCCGCCGTGTTGTGGGACAGGTGCCCGGGCAGGAAGAGGTTCCCGACGACGCAGGCACTGAGCAGGTTTTTCAGCAACTCGATGCTGTAGCGTTTGCTCAGGGGGATCCGGTTGACAAACTCGGTCATGGGCAAGCCTGTGGTGTTGAATGTCGAGCCGAAAGCCGTCGCACCGGCCGTCAGCGCCAGGGTGAAGGATAGCTGGCCCAAGCCAAATGCCGGTGCCCTCGGGGTGCCGAGCATTTTTGGCAGCCACAACAGGAAGGCCGCTGTCGGCGATGACAGCAGCGGTATCGGGGCCGAATGATTCAGGCCCTTGAGGGCGAGTCGGGTCGAGGCCAGGGTGCCCGCCGCCAGCAGCAGGCGTGTACCGCAGAAGCGCCGGGAAGAACGATGATGGGTGACCGCCCATGAACCGTCCTGTTTCTGCAGATCCTCCACGAGGAAATCCTGGACGTGCTGGAATCCCGGGTACTGCTTGAGCTTTTGCAGCTCTTGCGACGCGCTATACAAGGCCTGGTTCTGACAGCCCCACAAGCAGTTTCCCGACAGGTCGCAGGCCTTGCGCGCGTCCAGGGGCTGGCTCAAGACGGCGACCCTGGAGCGGCCCAGGCGAAACCCCTGCTCGGGATACGCCGAGCGACGCCGGGCGTACTGATCGAGCAGACGTTGGTGCAGGGCATCCAGCGCCAGCGGCGGTTGCGACCATTCATCGAGGCCGAAATAGCTTGAAAGATCATCGTCGATCCGGCCACTGATGCCGATCCGGCGGGCGACGGTTTCATAGGACGCTTGCATCTCGGCATGATCGATGGGCAGCCCGGCTAAGTCGCTGGCACCCAGCGTTGCCACGCCGCAGCCCCAGGCATTGGACAAGCCTCCGGTGGCCAGGGAGCCGACGCCGATAAAGTTGTCGGTCTCGATGCGATTGCCGGCGCTGAATCCTTCGAAGACATGGGCGTGGGTCGGTGTCTTCAGCTTGGGCGATACCGCGTCCAGTTGGTTCAAGGCGTGGAAGTTATCGCCAATCATCCATTTCCACTGATGCGCATCGTTGGCCCTGGCGCTGAGGAACGGGCGGGTTGGCAGCACCGATGAGCCGATGTTGGCCTGGGCATCGATCATGAGGACTTTCAGGCCCGCCTTGACCAACGGATAGGCCGCCGACGTCCCGGCCGGGCCACTGCCGACGATGATCACATCGAAGTCAGGCTTCACGGTGGGTTTCACTTTCACGTAACAGCTGGCGAGCAAAGGGCCGGCCTGACAACGCCGCTAGCTTCCACGTCAACGCCTTGGTCGCGGTGAGCCCCAGCGCAACCAGCGTGGCGACAGGGCTGCGCGATTGTTGGATACCGAGAAACACCTGGGCGCCCTGGGGGCTGGCTTCGGCGATAGCGAGTGCAACCTGCAGGCGCCAGGCCAGCGCCTGGCCGTCGGGCTTGCCCAGGACGCCGGGGGTGTCCAGCAGCGTCAGGAGTATCGGCCAGCTCATCAGCAAGCGTGAGCTAATGACGGGGCGGGTTTTCCCCCCACGCTCCAGTGCCCTGACATAGCGACTGACCAGGCTTCTTTGCGGCGGGCGCTTGAGCAGATAGTTCAAGAGAACCGTGGCTTCCTGGAGAAGCCCGCGACGTTGCCCCCGGCCGGAGCGATGCATGCCGTGGGCGAGCGGGCGCAGTTGAACGCCGAGTTTTTGCAGGGAACGCTCACTGTCCATGGGCGGCAGGTGGATGAGGGAAAAAATCCGCTCCAGGCCCAGCTTCGCGCCCATGGAGTGCCCCAGCAACCGACGCAACAGCCTGAGCAGTACCACCGGCAGGGGAATTGGCAGGCGAACGGCACGGACCCGGTGCGCTGCAATCGCCGCCAGGAAGCGGTCGAAGGCAATCGGCTGCACGGCGCCCAGGTTGAGGATTTCGGCACGAATGTCGTCCCGCTCGACGACGGCCAATATCGAGGCCGCGAGGTCATCGACATGGATGGGTTGTATGCAAGGCGCTGGCCAGAGAATCGGAATGAACGGATTTCGGCGAACCAGCCCCGACAATAGGCCAAAGAGGCCGCGTTCGGGACCACCGTAGACTTGCCCGGGGCGGATCACGGTGCCCCCGGCGGCCAGCACATGCTGTTCGATGCGCCACTTGGTCCGGCCATAAACGCTCGGGGCCGTGGGCTCGGCGGTTTGGCTGGAGATGAAGATGAACCTGGCCGAGCCTTGTTGGGCGCATCGGATCAGCGCCAGGGCCGCGTTGACTTCATCGTCCGCGTCGTTGTCGGCACCGGTCGAGGTGTCGGCCGCCAAATGGATCAGCGCCTGAGTGCCGGCCGGGCATTCGGGCGCCGGGCCCCGCAGGTCATAAGGAAGCCAGGCATAGGGGGCAGGGCCCGGCTGGCGGGTGGCGCAAATGACCTCGTATCCCCTTGCCGTCGCGAGGGCGGACAAACGTTGCCCGATGTAGCCTGTCGCGCCGGTTATCAATAGCTTCATGGTCATGCGCCTTCGGCTCGGTCAGTGGGGACCGGCGGGGGCGTAGTGGAATGAAACACGAACAGTTTGCTGATCCAGTAGGTCAGGGCCACGCAGATCACGTCGCAGGCAAATTTCACCGGGGCAGGGCTGTCGACGACATACAGCCCCACGCTGAACAGCGCCGAAGCGACCGGGATATTGATGGCGAGCAACGAGAAATAACGCAGCGCTTGCGCCTTGCTGCTGCCATGGGTCGACTGGAACGTGAAGTGTCGATGCAAAAAGAACGCGAACACCCCGGCCACGCCTTTGCCGGCAATGTTGGCCAGGATGGGGTGACCCCCGAATAGCGCGATCAACAGCAAAAAGGCACCCATGTCCAATGCATAGGCCATGACCTGGATGGCGCCATAGCGGATAAAGGTCAAGACGTCCTCCGGATCACCACGATGTGATGCAGTGCCAACAGTCGCCTCATCGGATGCAGCAGTTTTTCCACGACCTTGAGCACGGGGATCAGCGCGTCAGGCAACAACTGGCGAAAGTTCAGGCCGCCGGAAACCAGGTAGCGCAGATAGTTGCCGCAGATTTCCTGGTGGACGATTTCCAGGCCTGGGTGCTTGCGCTCGAACGCCTGTCTGTCGCGCACGAAGACGATGTAGCTGAGGGCCTGGTTGGCGCCGTTCATGGGGCCGGTCGAGGGTGTCTCCCAAGACGGGAAGTGCATGTCGAAGCCTTCGGACTTGAACAGGCGTTTATAGAGAAAAGCGGCAAAGGGTCCGTGAAAGGGCTCGATCAAAATGGCGCCGCCGCCGACCTTGAGCGTTCTTTCCAGCTCCGTGAAAAATTGCTCGGGGTGAGGAAAGTGATGAAAACAGTTCTGGCCATAAAAGGCCCTGACCGAATGATCGTCCAGGCTCATTGCTTCGGCATTGAGCGCCATGTCCAGTTGCTCGGTGGCGACAATGTCCGTGGCCAATACTTCTGGGTACGAATCGCGCATGGGCGCGATGCCCGCCCCCAACTCCACCTCAAGGCCTTCGACCTTGAAGTAGCGGTCTGCCAGGCGATGAAACCCGTGGTGAAACTCCACGAAGACTTCACGCAGCATTCGCTTGCGTTCAAGCACTTTGCCGTGAAGTGCGAGGCGTTCAAGGCCATCGACATCCAATGCCTTGAGCGACGGGTCCGATAAAAAATCCCTTAGCGCTTTGATGAGTTTTCTTCCCGCAATGACGTTGCTTTACCGCGCCTGGATTGCCGTGGCCTGCTGGGTACCGAGGCGATGTCGTAACCGAGGAACGCCATGATCAACTGCAACCCCATGAGCATGGGCAGGGCGCTGAGCATCACGGTACCGGCGGGCGTCGCGACGCTATTCTGCGCCGACTCATACCAGTGATAGCTGCCGAAGAAGACGCCGAACAACAACATCAGAATGCCGATCGGCAGCTCGATCGACGCCAGGGACATGTCGCGTAAATAGTAGTTGTAGAGCACGCGCTTGGTGAAATTGCGCAGGTGCTTGAAAAGGAATTCGCCCACGATCTTCGAAATCTTGAGGTGGCTGACTTCGTCGCCGTAGCGGGCCTCCATGGGAATGTCCACCACGACGGCGCGCACCGTGTTCAGGCGGAACAGAATGTCGGTCTCGAAAAAATAGCGCTGGCTGACCTTGTCCAGGGGTAGCAGCCGGGCGACGTCACGGTGGATCGCCGTGTAGCCATTGGTAGGGTCGAACAGATCCCAGTAACCCGTCGACAGTTTGGCCATCAGCGATAACACGGCGTTGCCGAACAGGCGCAGCCGCGGCATCGATTGCACTTCTTCCAGATTGAAAAATCGATTGCCCTTGGTGTAGTCGGCTTCACCCGCCAGGATCGGCTCGATGAACAGCGGGATCAGCGTCGGATCCATCTGACCATCCCCGTCGACTTTGACGATGATACTGGCACCGTCGGCGAGGGCTGCCCGATAGCCGGTCATGACCGCACCACCGACGCCTTTGTTGACGTCATGGGGCAGCACTTTGACCCGGGAGTCGTTACAGGAGGCCTGGACATGCCCGCCTGATCCGTCCGGGCAGGCATCGTCGATGACATAGATGCGCCAGACCTCCGGCCCTATGGCGTCGATGACGCCGACAATGTGCGCGGTGACCCGATAGCTGGGGATGACGACGGCGACTCGCTGTTCATCCGTGAAAAGCTCGGTTTTTGAGTTCATCGATATCGCCCACTATTGCCTGAATGAAAGTGACCTGAATGCCACGGGAGTGTCGGTATGCCCGGACGCATAGATGATCGCGGACGTGGCATTTGCAGGGGCAACGACGCTCATTTCATGGGTCTCCCATTGCGTGGTGCAGTCAAATGTCTCGATGCTGGCGGTGATGAAATCGCCTTGGTCGTCCATCCAATTGGCCTGGATTCTGCCGGTGGTGGCCGTTGTTGCGCAGCGTGCGGACACGCTGTTGATGTACGTCAGTCCCGGTGTCACTTCGACCCGCTGCGTGGCCGGTGTGTTGACGTTGACGGTCAGGATCTTGCGCGCCGCGTCATACGCCGAGGGTGACGTCAGGCTCCAGCCTTCGAGGCTGGACAGCTCCGGGTTGAGCAGGCGTTCATCGTGCGTGACGTTGAGTTTGCGCAGGTCCAGGTCACCCAATCTGGCATACGACGTGGACACAGCGAGCAGCCGATCGAGAGGCGCCTGGGGAAGGGATTTGAGGTCGATCACCAGCCAGCTCACCTGACGCTGGCGCAAGCGCTGGGTGAGCGCCGAGGGTGAGGCCGCCGCATCGAATTCGTTTTTCCACTTCAGGTTGTACCAGGATGCGTAAAGGGCATCGCCGTGCAAACCGGCCATCAGCGGCGACGCAAAGACCGCCACGGGCTGATCACCGCTATTCAAGGCGTTGGCAGTGTCGACCATTTTCCGGATAGGCAGGCGTTGCAATAGATAGGCCTCCCGACCTGCCTGGCTCAACAGTGCCGAGGGGCTGATGTCGCCGTAATAAGTCGCGGCCTGAATGAAACGGGTATTGGCCAGGACCAGCAGGGCACCGGCGACGATGGCGAGGCTGCGGGGGAAAACCCTGGCGTCGGAGAAGGGCAGGGCCAGGATCACCGAAAACAGCGCGAAGGACGGGAACACATAACGCAGGTAGGCCGTTGAGTGGAACGTCGTGAACATCGCGCCGGCGCCAACCAGGAGAATGCACAGGGCTTTTTTGTTGCCGCTCAACAGCACGGCGACGGCGGCCGTGGGCAGCAACAGCCACTGGAAGCCGGCCGCACCGACGCGCCCTTCGATGAACTGGGGCGACTTGAAGACCATTCGATAGAGGGTATCCCAGGTCATCCCGGTACCGAACGAGGCCGGCGGTTCGAAATTGATGTCGGGCCAGAGCGGCGAATGGAAGATGGCGTTGAAAAACGGGAACACCGGGTTGCCGGTCAAGAACCCGGCGCAGAGGTAGGGAGTGGCACCGGCCAGTATCAGGCCGGCACTGCCCAGCAGGAGCGTCTTGACGATGCCTGGCACAACCCAGGCCTTGAATTGCACCAGCAGGATCACCAGCAGGACCGGCAGGACGCTCAGCGTCACGGCCTTGGTCGCCAGGGCGAAGCCCAGCAGGACGCCGGCCAGGAGCAGTTGCGACAGGCGTTCCCTGGGATCCGGCGTGAAGCTTGCGACCTTCAGGATCGCCAGGGTGCCGGCCAGCATGAAGGCGGTCCACGCCGACTCGATATGCAGGCTGCTGCTTTCGGCGAAGGCGAGGGGTGTCGACAAAAAGATCAGGCTTGCCCAGCGGGCACTGGTGGCAGAGCCTCCGGCCCAGAGGGTCATGTTGCGGATCTGCCACGCCAGCAGCAAGGTGAAGGCGCTGTTGCTCAGGCGCGCGGCCGTTTCGCCAGCCAGCATATAGACAATGCTGTAGATCCAGTCGGCCAGCATGGGCATGACAGCCCACACATAGGTGCTGGCATCGAACGACCATTGATGTCGCTGGGCCAGGTGTGAGGGGACGAACAGGTGCATGGCCAACGCGTCATGCCCGACCTCCGGCATGAAGGCGACCAGCACGTAAAGGCAGGCAAAGCCTCCGATCAGGACGTCAAGCCCGGTCTGGAGGGGTGTTTGTGCTGAGCGGGTGGCCTGGATGTGCCGCGGCAGTTCACGCCATAACCCGGTGACGTGCTTGTGCCCCAGTAGCAGCGGCAGCGACAGCATCGCGCCATATAGCCAGGGGTAGTTGATCGGCCAATACGCGGCCAGGCCCGTTAGCGTACCGAACGTACCGGCACCTACCAGCAGATGGACACTCCAATCGGCAGAGGCTGCTTGCCCGAGCATCCACCTGCCGAGCACCGTGGCAGACAGGGCGAAGACTACGACCACTATCACCGGCCAAGCTTGCGCGCAGGCAACGGCCAGGCACGCCAGTAAACCCAGGCAAAGCATGAGCGGTGGCTTGCGAGTGAAGACGGTGAGGACGGCGAGAACTGCCACTGACAGCAATATCGTCCGGCTACTGCTGTTCATGGACGCCAGTTCAAGCGTCGAAAAACCGTATACACCGACCACCGCACTTACCAGCAGAACCAACAGCACTACTGCATATTTGAGGCTGAATCTGGGCAAAATATCGTCTCGGCTAAAGGGACAACACTGTCCATTAAGGCAAACCAAAGATTCGTGGCGAGGGAGCTTGCTCCCGCTGGGCTCTGTAGGAGCTGGCGAAGCCTGCGATCTTTTGATCTTTCACTTGGGATTCAAGTGTCCGGGGAAAGATCGCAGCCTCGCTTCGCTCGACAGCTCCTACAGGCCCAGCGGGAGCAAGCTCCCTCGCCACACATTCATCTGTTCCCTTGAGTAAATAGCGTTGCATGCGAAGGACGTTCAGGCGTCTCGGTACGTGTGCGGGACCCAGGATCCCCACTTGCTTTCGTAGATCGCCCGGTTCTTTTCGAAAAGTGCCTGTTTTTTCCTGGCGCCCAAGGTGTTGAACGAGGCGGACAGGTGGTGATGAACGAAAACATCTTCGGCACAGGCCGCGCGCATGCCACGACGCTGTATGCGGCGGCAATAGTCGTCATCCTCGAAAAACCCGAGGCCGTACTCTTCGCACAGGCCACCGATCTGCTCGTAGGTCGAGCGCGGGAACATCACGCAGAAAAACGCCAGGGTGTTGATCTCGAACCATTCGCCCATGCGGGCGCGGGTCATTTGCGCGGCTTCGGCGGGCATGTCTTCTATCCGTTCATAGCGGGTGCTGACTTTGGCCTCATTGCCGATGTTGTTGGTGATCGGGCCAATGATGCCGATCTCCTTGTGGTCTTGCAGGTGGCGGATCAAGCCTTTGATCCAGCCGGCGGTGACGACCGTGTCGTTGTTCAGGATAACCAGGTAGTCGCCGCTGGCCGCGGCGAGGCCCAGGTTGTTGCCGGCGGCGAATCCTTTGTTGTCCTGGTTGAGGATCACGATCCGGTCTGGATGGCCGTCGGCCCAGGCAGTGAGGAACGCCGGGGTCTGGTCGCTGGAGTGGTTATCGACGACGATGATTTCAAGGTTCGGGTACTGGCTCTGGGTCAACAGGCTGTCGAGGCAGGCCTTGGTCAGTTCGAGGTTGTTGTAGGTCAACACCACGACGCTGACTTTGGGCACGGGCAAGGTTGCAATGGCCTCGCGCAGGCTGGCGGCCCGATGCTGCCAGGTCTGGCCCCGGGCGAACGATTGACGGGCCGCCAGCGTGGCGCTGTCCTCCGGCAGTGCGCCCAGGACGCTGCGCAGGGTCGAGATGAACTCAGTCGGCTCTTCAACCGCCCAGACCAGTTTGCCAAACTGGCTCAACTCCGGCAGTTTCACCGACACCACCGGTTTCCCCGCGCTCAGGTATTCATAGACCTTGACCGGGTTGGTGGCGAGGGTCAACGGCATGACCTTGAACGGAAGCAGGCAAACGTCCATGGCGTGAAGGTAGTAAGGCAGGGAGGCATACGGGACTTCACCCTCCAGGACCACATTCGGGAAGGCCTTGAAGTGTCTTTTTGCCTGGACGATATCACTGCCGATCAACAGGATCAGGTGCTGCGGGAAGGACTGGGCGACCCGCTTGACCAAGTCCAGGTCGAACCATTCGGCAATGACGCCGTAGTAACCGATGATCTTTCTGTTGCCGGGGGCCCGGTAGACCTTGTCGGGACGTCGGCTGAAGAAACTGAACTCGCAGGCGTTGCGGATCACCTCAACGTTGCGGTTTTCCCGCTTGCCGTGTTGTTCGATCCAGTCGGATGTCGCCACCAGCAGATCAGCCCGGCGCATCAGGGCGATTTCCAGGTCGAGCAGTTCCTGGGCCACGTTGCCGAAGCCTTCGTGGTGATCCATGCAGTCATAGACCAGCGTGGCGTTTGGCACTCGCCTGGCCAGCGGGAACCAGTAGGCGTGCTGGACAATGCAATCCGCCGCGTTGACGTTCGCCGATTGCAGGAGCATGGCCAGGCCTTCGCACAACTGGCGGATCGCGGCCGCTGACGGCGGGGCATGATAAATGGCCGGTGCACCGAGCACCTTGAAACGGATCTGGAACAGCCGGTTGGAGCCTTCCAAGGGCTCTGCTTCGAAGCCGGGGGCCTCGTCGTCGATGAAATTGTTCGAGATATAAAAAGTCGTTTGTCCGGCCCGGGCCAGTTCCTTTGCCAGGTTTTGTGGGCGTTGGATGCGAAAGTGCCAATCGATCACGCCGAACATCAGGATCGTGGGCTGCCCGAGGCTGGACGGTACTGCAAGGTTTACCGGCGGTGGCAGAGATTGCAGCGCAGAACTGGCGTCTGCCGATGATTCGCCCGGTGTTGCCTTGCCGGGTTTCAACCAACTTCGAAGCCGACGCGCCAGCTTGCTTTTCTGCTGTGCGGTGAGTGGCAACCAGGCGTAGACCTGGCGCGATAATTTATACAACTGCTTGCGTATCGAATAACGCAGCGGTGCACGTTCGATGGCGTTGCCCCAGTCGGAAAGCTTGAACAGCTCGGCTTGCTTGGCCGCCAGTTGGGCACGCAGATCCACCGCCCAATCGGAAAGCACGACAGCCTCTTTTTCCTTGGCCTGGATTAATGCCTCGGCGTCCTTGAGGCGCTGTTCGGCCACCCGCAGTTGCTCGCGCAGTCGCCCGGTCTTGCCTTCTTGGAGCGACAGACGGGTGCGAAGCGCTTTCGAACCAAGGTTCAGTTGTTCGATAAGCCGATCTCGATTCTCGATTTCCTTGACCAACTGCAAGGTTTCAATGGTTCTGGATTGTGTTGAGCGAGTCAGTTGGTCAATGCAATCAACAAGACGGTTGATCTGGTCCATGCGGTTTTCTGGTCCTTTGGTCAATACGGCGACGCACACTCGGTCTTCAGGATTGATGTGTGCGTCAGTCACCAGCCAGGCTCCAGCCGTGGCATGAATCAGCATAGCGGGTGCTGAGCGGGGCGCCACGCAACAATGTCATATAACGTCGGCAAAGCCTTTGCGGGTCCGCTGGAACCAGGCAAACCCGGCGCAGGCAATCAGCACGGAAATGGCCGAATAAGCCGCCAGATAGGTCCATTGCGGCGGCCGGCCCCAGAACAGCACATCGCGAACCATTTCCACCGGCAGCGTTAGTGGGTTTGCCTGCAACGCGGCCTGATAGCTCTGCGGAAGCGTCGAGAGCGGATAGAAAATCGGCGAGAGAAACAGCATCGCCGTGATGATGATGCCGATGAACTGGCCGATATCACGCAGGTAGACGCTGATCGAGGCGAGAAACCAGGAGAGACCCAGCGTCATCAGCACCAAGGGAAAAAGCACCAATGGCAATAGAAGGGCCGTTATCGGTGGCGTTCCGAACAGGACGACATAAAAGATCAGCCAGGCCAGGACGCTGACCGCCATGTGGAACAGCGCTGCGCCGAGCGACACCAGGGGCAGGGTTTCCAGTGGGAACACGATCTTCTTGACGTAGTTGGTATTGGCCAGCACCAGGCCCGGCGCACGGCTCACGCATTCGGAAAACAGGTTGAAGACCAACAGGCCCGCGAACAGTACCAGGGCGAATTCGCTCTTGGATTCACCGCCGCCCGACCAGCGGGCCTTGAAGACGACACTGAACACGAAGGTGTAGACCACCAGCATGAAAACCGGAGTGAAGAACGACCACAAGACGCCGAGCATCGAACCCTTGTAGCGCCCGATGACTTCTCTGCGGATCAATACGTAGATCAGGATTCGATTGACCAGGACACTCTTGATCATGGCGGTGGGGGACGTGCTGAACGACTGCATTGGTGCTTGATCCTTAAGGCAATATTCGGATGCTCCCTGTGTCGCGTCCTCATTGGAGGGTAGACCACGTGCAGGTTCATTCGAAGTTTTTTTCCCCATCTGTGCTTAACTCATCCGCAGTTCCCAGCGAAGGACTGATTGAGTAGCGCCGCAATAATGGCCGTGATTCATGGAAGGGTTTTGTCGATGTCGTTTGAAGTGGCCATTCGTGCCGAAAACCTGAGCAAGTGTTACCAGATTTATGATGCGCCCAAGGACCGTCTATTGCAGATGCTGGTGCGCGGCAGGAAGCGTTTCTATCGCGAGTTCTGGGCCTTGGACGATGTTTCGCTGACCATCGCAAGGGGGGAGACCGTCGGTATCATCGGCCGTAACGGCAGCGGCAAATCCACCTTGTTGCAACTGATCTGCGGGACGTTGATGCCGACCCGGGGCAGCGTCCAGGGCAATGGTCGGATTGCGGCGTTGCTCGAGCTGGGGTCCGGTTTCAACCCGGAGTTCACCGGTCGCGAAAACGTCTATGTGAATGCGGCGGTGCTGGGCTTGGATCGCTCGGAAATCGACGCTCGTTTCGATGACATCATCGCCTTCGCCAATATCGGCGACTTCATCGACCAGCCCACCAAGATCTATTCCAGCGGGATGCTGGTACGGTTGGCCTTCGCCGTTTCGGTCTGTGTCGAGCCGGAGATCCTGATCGTCGACGAGGCCCTATCCGTTGGCGATGCCTCTTTTCAATTCAAATGCCTGAACCGGCTGGAAGAACTGGCTGCCAAAGGCACGACGCTGCTGTTCGTCTCCCATGACATGAGCATGGTCAAGCGCTTCTGCCACCGGGTCATCTACCTGCGCGCAGGCCGGGTCGTGGCCAGCGGCTCGCCCGATGAAATGGCCGAGCTGCACTTGCTCGACATGCGGGACGAGCAACGTCGCTGGGCCAGTGGTGGCGTGATACCGGTGACGCGCAAGTCATTCATGGGCAGGCAGGAGGGTATGGCCTTCGGGACCGAAGAGGGGCACATCAGTGCTGCCTGCTTCACCAATACCCAGCAACTTTCGTCCAGCTACCTGTATGGCGACGATATCGAGATTCGCGTCGAGGCGTTGCTGCATGAATCGATCACGCAACCGAACATCAGCTTCACTATCCAGGAGGCCAGGCTGCTGGTGATCGGCGGGGGCAACTTCGCACTGCAACCCAGCCCGCCCGAAAACGGCTGGCGGCGTGCGGCGATCACGGTGCGCTTCCCGGCCAACCTCGCCGAGGGGCGCTATCATGTCACCCTCAAGCTGTTGCACGGCGCGACGGAAGACACCTCGCAACTGATCGAAAAGCAGGTCGCGCCCTTGGCGTTCGACATGCTGCCGAACCACAAGAGCTTCTTGGGCATGGTTGACCTGGGGTTGCAGCGGATCGACCCTCGACCGGTTGAACCACCTCCCAAGGTCTGCGCCGCTCAAGGAGAACAGGTTTTGACGGAGCACCCGGACACGCGCACGTGGCAGGTCGCCATATTCGGCACCTTTGACGTGGAAAACTACGGTGATCTGCTGTTTCCGATCATCGCCGAGGCGGAGCTGACCCGGCGCTTGGGTTCTGTCAACCTGCATCGGTTTTCCTACCACGGGAAAACCCGACCGCAATGGCCTTATGCGGTGACATCGCTGACGGAGTTGCCCCGTGTCGCGGCGAGCCTGGATGGGGTCTTGATTGGCGGTGGTTTCCTGATCCGCTTCGATAAAGTCGTTGCCCACGGCTATGGTCCGACAACCGCCGATATCCACCACCCCACCGGTTATTGGCTGACCCCTGCGCTCATCGCGCTGCAACACGCGGTCCCGGTCATGTGGAATGCCCCCGGGATGCATTGCAACGATATTCCCGACTGGGCCAGGCCGCTATTGAAAATGACCCTTGAGCAGAGCCAGTACGTGCGCGTGCGAGATGCACTGTCGCGCGATACCCTCGCCGCGCTGGCTCAACAGGCCGAGATCGAAGTGCTGCCCGATACCGCGTTTGGCTTGCCCCGCCTGATCGATGAGCAGCAACCCTCGGCCGAGTTCATTGGCCTGCGCGAACAGGCCGGGCTGACCGGGCCCTACATCGTGATCCACGCCATTCACGTGGTGGAATCCTTTATAAAACTGTTCGAAGACCACGCCGAGGCATTCCAGGGCTATCAGTTCCTGGTGGTGCCGATTGGCCCCGTCCTTGGGGACGATCCGTCGGTCATTGCCGGGCGCCTGCCGGGGGCCGTTACCTTGTCGTTCTGGCCAGAGCCATTGCTGATGGCGGAAATTCTCAGCCAGGCCCAAGCGGTCATCGGCCATAGCTACCACCTGGCGATCACCGCTTTGGCGTTTGGCGTCCCGGTGTTTTGCTCGGCGGACCTGACCACGGGCAAATACACGGCGCTGGCGGGGTTCGACTCGCTCCACGCCTTGCCGGACGTGGCGACGATCGATCCGCAATGGTTGCTCGCCCGCGTGGGCAAGACCTGTCCATCGCCCGCGGCGCGTGCGGCGGCGGATCAGTTGGTCGAGCATTGGGACCGGGTCGCGGCGATCATTCGCCAGGGTAAAACAGCGTCCCAGCCGGTGTTGGGAGCGTTTCTACAGCATCTGCCCAATCTGCTTGAAGCCGCAGCCGAGGGCCGTGACCCCGTGTCGACTGAACGGCCGGCAAGCCCTGTCGTGCCAGAGCCGGCCAGCATCGAACCGGCACAAAGCCTTGCGGCGCAGGAGCTCGTCCAGCAGCAACGGATTGTCCAGCTCAGCCAGCAACTGGCCCTCAGTGACGCCAGGATGCTTGAGTTGCAGAACTCCAATTCATTCCGAATGACCGCACCACTGCGTTCCATCGCCCGTGGTATCCGAAACCTGACAGCGAACAAGAACCGACAATGCTAGATCTCTCTCGTCTCACGCCAGCGGCGCTAAAGGCCCATCCGTTCTCATGGGCTGAAATCGGCAATCTGTATTCGACCGAGGATGCCGCCGCGTTGGCGGCAACCTTTCCTCACGATCACTTCAAGACGGTGAGTGGTTACGGTGGCGAGAAAAACTATGACTATGAGGCGCGGGCCCTGGTAAGCATGGGCACCCCTACCATCGCGTTTCCCGAAGAACTGAGCGAGGCGTGGTTGCGACTGGCACAGGACCTCGGCTCGGCCGCCTATCGAGAGGCCATGTCGGAGCTGAGCGGGATCGATCTGCGCAGTGTGCCGATGGAGGTCAACGTCTTTCATTACGGCCCCGGTGCGAGCCTGGGAGCCCATCCGGACCTGCCCGACAAACTGGTCACCCATATCCTGTATTTCAATGAGTCCTGGGACCGCAACGACGGCGGCTGCCTGACCATCCTGCACCGCAACGATCCCACCGCCGTGGCGGCCGAGATCGAGCCGTTGGTGGGCAATTCGGCGATCCTGGTGCGCTCGGACCATTCCTGGCATGCCGTCACTCCCGTGGTGAGTGGCTGCCAATCTTCCCGCCGCAGCCTGACGGCGACGTTCTACCGGCCGGGCTCCGTTAGTTCCCTGTGGCCGCCGGGTGACAGCACGCCGCTGCATGGGTACCCACGTGCTTAAACTCGACAGCGCCTTGATCGACCGCGATGCCGCCTTGGCTCAACGGGATGCGGCCATCAACGAGCGCGATATCGCCCTGGCGAAAGTCGACTTCCTGCAAAACACCCGTTCGTGGCGTTTCACCCGTCCCCTGCGTTCACTGTTCCGTGTGATGCGTTATGGTTTTGCCGCCACCCGGGAATTCCCCGAAACGGCCGCGGCAATCGTCTACCCGGCAGCACCGGAGCCGTTGCCAAACGTTGCGGTGGAACCTGATTTTGCGACGAAAGGACGCCTGGATATTCTCTGCTTCGCCAACATCGAGTGGGCCGCGCGCTTTCAGCGACCGCAGCAGTTGATGAGCCAGTTTGCGAACAATGGTTATCGGGTGTTTTACATCGTCCCCTCCGTTGTGCCGGAGCAGGGGCAGCTTTATCGATTGGCGTCGGTGGCGCCCAATGTCTTTGAAGTGGCCTTGCAGCGCGACGCGCAAGAGGCGTATTACGAAAAGACCGTGACGCCTCAGAATCATCAAGCCTTGCTGCGAGCCTTGGCTGCGTTGGTTGCCGACATGCAGATCAGGACCGCCCTCTCGGTGGTGCATATCGCCTACTGGAGCCCGGTGGCACTCAGCCTGCGCGCCATGCACGGCTGGCGCATTCACTATGACTGCATGGATGACTGGGATGGCTTTCCGAACATCGGCGAACAGTTGCTGAGCGAGGAAAAGACCCTGATTGCCCAGGCCGACCTGGTGACCGTTTCCGCCGCGTTGCTTTACGAAAAATGGTGTGCCTACAACCCACGCTGTGTGTTGGTCCGAAACGCGGTGGATTTCGCTTTTTTCCGGCAGCACTGTTTTACCAATGATGTGTTGAGCGGGCTTGTCGGGCCTGTCATTGGTTACTACGGTGCCCTGGCCCAGTGGCTTGATTATCCCTTGCTGGCGGCGCTGGCGGACCGGCGGCCAGCGTGGAACTTCGTCCTGGTGGGGGACATTTTCGTCGAGGATCTGACGGGTCTCGAGCACAAGCCCAATGTGCAGCTGTTGGGCCACAAGCCGTACTCGCAAATGCCGCTTTACCTGGATCATTTCGATGCCTGCCTGATTCCCTTCAGGCTCTACAACGTGACGCATGCGGTTGATCCGGTGAAGTTCTACGAGTACATCAGCGCAGGCAAGCCGGTGATCTCTACGCCACTGACGGAGATGAGCATCTATAAAGACCTGCTGTACTTCGCCACCGGGGTCGATGAGTTCCTCGAGCAGATCGAGCGTGCCTTGGCCGAACGCGACCTGGTCCTGTACAAACGGCGCGTGGAGCTGGCCCGGGCCAATGATTGGAAGGATCGCTTCAATAGCATGCACCTGGCTATCGTCGGCCTGTACGAAAAAGTCTCCATCGTGCTCGTGACGTACAACAACCTCAACCTGACCATTCAATGCGTCAACAGCATTCTGCGTAACACCACCTGGCCCCATTACGAGCTCATTGTTGTCGACAATGGCTCGGACGATGGGACAGGTGATTATCTTGAACGCCTGCGCCAAGCGGTGCCGAGCGCGAAGATCATCCTGAACCCGGACAACCGGGGCTTTGCCGCGGCGAACAACCAGGGTTTGCGCGAAGCCGATGGTGACGTGCTGCTGCTGCTCAACAACGACACGGTCGTGCCTGGCGGCTGGCTGGACCCGCTGGTCAGGCATGTGCGGGATCCGAGTATCGGCTTGGTCGGGCCGGTCACGAATGCGGTCGGCAACGAAGCGAAAATCGAGGTTTCCTATACCGACATTCAACAGATGCAAGACTTTGCAGACCGCTACACCGAAACCCGCAAGGGACGCTCATTCGATATCTCGATGCTGGCGATGTTTTGTGTTGCCTTTCGCCGCAGCGTCCTCGAAGAGGTGGGGTATCTGGATGAGGCATTCGGGATCGGGATGTTCGAGGACGACGACTACAGCCGTCGCGTGCAGGCGGCCGGATATCGGACGGTCTGCGCCGAAGATGCGTTTATCCATCACTACGGGCAGGCCTCGTTCAGGAAGCTGATCGCCAGTGGCGAGTACCAGGCCCTCTGGGACAAGAACCAGGCGTACTTCGAAAGCAAATGGGGCGCTTGGCAAGCCCATGTTCACCGCAGCGAGCTGGGGGAGAAGGGTTAAGCCGCCACAGGGCCATCACCTTCAACATCCTCGTCGACGGTCACGCCGCCATCGCGAGCAAGCTCGCTCCCACAGGGTTTACCGTTGATCAATCTGTGGCGTGATGGCTGGATAGTTTTTGTGGCGAGGGAGCTTGCTCCCGCTTGAGTGCGCAGCGCTCATCGTTTTTTTGGGGCCGCTACGCGCCCCAGCGGGAGCACGCTCCCTCGCCACAGGGTCGTGCAGTACCCAAAAAACCTTGTGGGTATTCAACATCACCGCAAACTGACCCTCCGCCATCGCGAGCAAGCTCGCTCCCACCGTTTTTTGAGGTGTTCCAGGTATTGCATGCACCACAGATACCCTTGTGGGAGCGAGCTTGCTCGCGATGGGCCCCGTCAACTCAACATCCCGGCAGCTGACCCACCGCCGTCAGCCGCCTCAGCGCCCAGGCAAGTCCTCATCCATCAGTTGAAACGCCCTGGGCGCAAAGCCAAGTCGATCACTGGCGTGGGAATGATCGAACACCAGATCCTCATTCATCCGCGCCACCAGCGCGCTGGAAAGATGTCGGTAGCGTGGCAGGCAGCGCATGATCGAAACGGCCCGGCTCAATACCGGGGCAGGGAGGGGCAGTGTTCGCTCCGGGCGTCCCATGGCCTGGAAAATACGCCTGACCATGGTGTGATAAGACAGGATCTCTCCCCCCGAGAGGTTGTAGGCGCCACTAGGCAGGTCAGGCGTGCTCACGGCGGAAAGGCACGCCCGGATGACGTCATCCCCATGCACCGGCTGGCGCAACCCGGTGCCGCCTCCGATCAGTGGGAAAAATCCGAAGCGTTGAATGAACCGCGCGATTTCCGAAATATTCTTGTCGCGGCCAAAACCATAGATCAGGGTCGGTCGCAGGATTACCCATTCGATTTGCCGTTCGACCGCCCACTGCTCAAGCTGTTCTTCTGCACGTATCAAGCGTTGCGCCACGTCCCTTTCCCGAGCGTCGGGCGATGCGTGCTTTCCGAAACGGCTGGTGGATGAGAGGGCGACAACACGTTTGACCTGGGTGCCGGCAAGGCGCTCCAGGTAGTCGGGTAGCACCCAGAGGGGCGCGAATGACAGGAAGGTGTCCAGCGCCAGTCCGTGCCAGTCGTCAGCCTTTCGCCAGGTGACCCCGGGGCAGGACACGCTGGGCAGGCTTCGGGCAAAGGCGCTCGTCGAGTGACCGGCATGGGCCAGCAATGGCAGGGCGCGCTCGCCCAGGAGGCTGGTGCCGCCCAATACGCCTAGCCGCAATTATCGAAGGTCCCATGCATGCTTAAGCCGGGTGGTGGCGTGGCGAAGGACCACCAGGCTGAATCGAAACCAGACCCCGATCACCACGCTGATCCACAGGACGGCAGGGTATTTACGACGGAAAAACTTGCGATAGAAACGCAGGAACCCCAAGTGTTTGTGCCATTCGACGAAATAAGGTCGATCACGACTGCAACCGCCGAACACATGCATCACCCGGGCATCCGGCACGAACAGTACGCGCCAGCCGGCCTGATGGAAGCGCATGCACCAGTCCAGGTCCTCGCAATGAAGGAAATAGTCTTCGTCCCACAGCCCGACGCTCTCGATCGCTTCACGCTTGACCAGCATGCAAGCTCCGGAGATGGCTTCAACGACAGTGGGGGCGCTGGGTAGCGGTTCCTTATGCAATAAAAAATCGGATAACAGCGATGGGAAAAGCGTCGAGAGTCGCGAAAGCCCGAAAGCTCGCATGAAGGCGCGTCTGGGCGTTGGAAACACCCGGCGTCCACCGGCTTGCTCGCTGCCGTCCGGATTGCACAGGAAACCTCCGACCATGCCGATTTCGGGCGAGCTGCGCAGTGCCTGCAGCATGCGGTCCATGGCATTGGCGGCCAGTTCGGTGTCCGGGTTCAAGAAAAAAACGTTGGGGGCCGCAGACAGGCGAGCACCTTGATTGCACGCCACGGCAAAGCCGAGGTTGGCGGTATTGCGGACGATCTGAAGCGAGTCGCCGGCAGGGTGGATTCGCTCCAACTGCACCAGGCTGTCATCGTGGGAGTTGTTATCCACCACGATCACGCGGGAGGCCCCGGCGGCAAACGCCGACCCTACACTCGCCAGCAAAAGCTCACCGGCGTTGTAGTTGACGATGATCACATCACAATCGCCACGTAGACATGATGGTGCCCATTCATCAACAGCGAGCAGTTCCACTGCTTCCAAACTTCGTTACTCCCTGTACAAACCTGGATACGTATGGGATCGCAACTACTCAGGTTTGTTTCAAAGATAGCAGGTTCGCGGCCATCGACCAGTTTCGGCCATCGCGCCATGCCGACGGCGCGCAACTAGTGGCCTGTACGGTTAATTCGAGTGCACGAATTAGCCACACAGGCCACTAGGGCTGGGCCGCTATGCAATGAATCTGTTCGGGGGGCTCAGAACCTTCAGGACGAGGTGCCGGCGTGCATGCCAACGGCACGCCAAGCGGCCTCGGCCAACTGCTGCCGGTAGCCTTCAGGGCTGCGTTTGACGCGGCCAGAGAGCCAGGCGCGACAGTAGCTTTCCGCCGAGCCGATGATCAGTGACGGGATCAGCTCGAAAGGCAGGTCCTGCAGATCCTGCCGGTGGGCCGGGTCACTGAACCATTTCTTCAGTTCGGCGTTCCTGGCCAGATTCGCCTCGGCGAGCCGCTCGTTGAAGCTGCTGCGCGCGACCGCAAAGCGCGCCTGGTACTGGAACCGTGCCCAATCGGGTTGGCTGACCACCCAATCCACGTAGCTGAACACCAGGGCATGCACCCACTCCCGGGTCGACGCGACAGCACCAAGGTAGCTGTCCCTGAGCCGTGCCTGATCGTCCAGGGCGGTCATGTACAACGCCGCGACCAAACCTTCCTTGTTCTCGAAATGGTGATAAATGGCCCCCACGCTCATCTCGCTTTCGCCACGGATGATATCGATGGTGGTCGCTTCTATGCCCTGTTGATTGAACAGTGCCAAGGCACATCGAAGGATATGCCGCTTGGACTCGGCACGACGCCCTGGGTAACAGCGCTCGAGGAGATCGACAGGTTCCATTTTTCGGCCCGGGCAAAAAGGGGCCATGTTAATTGAAACGAAGGCTTGGCACGAGCGATTGACAGCGTGGCAGATTACAGAATATTGTTCTGTAACAGAGCATAATTCTGTAATCGAGTAATGTTCTGTTCATGACTCCAGCCCACCTGACCAGAGATACCCCATGAGCCAGACTCTCAGCATGTACCAAAGCGTCGGTCCGTCCGCGTTCAGCAATATGGCCTGCCAGATGGCCCCGTACTTCGGCACCATCAACCCGGAAATTTCGGTGTTGGCCCCCGGTCGCGGCGAAGTGAAGGTGCCGTTTCGCAAGGAAATCACCAATCACCTGGCGTCCGTTCACGCCATCGCACTGTGTAACGCGGCAGAGCTGGCCGGCGGCATGATGACCGAGGTGTCCATCCCCAGCGGCGCTCGCTGGATTCCCAAAGGCATGACTGTCGAATACCTGGCCAAGGCCAAGACCTCCATCCACGCGATTGCCGACGGCAGCGACATCGACTGGCAGACTTCGGGCGACAAGATTGTCCCGGTCGAGATCTTCGACGAGGCGGGGGTAAAGGTCTTCACGGCGCGCATCACCATGAACGTGAAAATCGGCTAGATCGCCCGGCCCATCAAGCGTCGACCGTTTCTGCCAGATGGGCCATCAGCCACTGGCGGAAGCGGTTGACGCTTTGTCTGTTCGGGGCCCGGCCTTGGGGTTCCAGCAGGCAGAACTGCGCGTCGGTGCGCAGGATGGCGTGCGTTGGCCGCACCAGGTTGCCGGTTTGCAGGTGATTGCTGAGCAGGCCCGACCACGCCAGGGCGATCCCTTGCCCGGCCAGGGCTGATTGGATCAGCATGGCGTAGCTGTTGATATTGATGCGCCGTCGAGGTTCTGGCGCTGGGTAGCCAAGACGCTGGAACCATTCTTTCCAGCCAATCCAGTCGCTGTGCTGGTCTTCCAGCCACAACCAGGTGCATCCACCCAATTGCTCCAGTGTCTCGATTTCCGGGTGTTGCGCCAGATAAGCGGGGCTGCACACCGGGAAAATCTCCTCGTTGAACAGCGGCGTGACTTTCATGTTTTTTGGCGGCGTGCTGCAGTAATACAGCGCCAGGTCACAGTCGAGCCGGGAAAAATCACTGACTTGATCCGTCGCGATGATGCGCAGGTCAATCTCCTCGTTCTGGCGCTGGAACTGCGACACCAGCGGCAGCAGCCATAGCGACGCCATCGCCGTGCTGGTGACCACCGTGACTTGCTGCGCACCTTGCCAATGGCGTATGCCCGCGGTGGCCTGGGCGATGTGCTGCAGCGTGTCGCGCACGCTTTCATAATACTGGCTGCCGGTGGCGGTGAGGTTGATTTCCCGGGTCGTGCGGGTGAACAGTGCCGTGCCCAGATAATCTTCGAGCAAGCGTACCTGGCGGCTGATGGCGCCTTGGGTGACGTTCAGTTCCCGTGCCGCCATGGTGAAGCTCAAGTGGCGGGCGGCGGCCTCGAACGCCACCAGGCTGTTGAGTGGCGGCAAGGGTTGCAGTTTCATCAGGCTTCAGTCTTATTAATGTTAGGCGCACAGAGATTGTGCAGAAGCCGGCGTGCAGTGACTACCTAATTAGCGAGGAACGGCTAAAGATCAAGCACCAGGTCGGAAGTGGGCTTGCTGCAGCACAGCAAACGCAGGCCCTTGTCGATTTCCCGCTGCCGGATGCCGCCGTTGTGATTCATGTCCACCGTGCCTTGGAGCAGGGCGGTCTTGCAGGTACCACACACGCCCTGGCTGCAGGAGGAGGGCACGATGGCGCCGGCTTTCTTGGCGGCGGACAGCACGGTGTGATTGGCCGCCATGCTGAATGTCTTGCCGGAGCGCGACAGGGTCACGGTGAACTCGGCTGGCCGATCGAGCGAAGCGGCCTGCTCGATCAACGGTTGCTCATTCAGTGCGGCAATGTCGAAGCTTTCCTGATGGTAGTGGGCGAAATCGAACGCTGCTTCCCTGAGCAGCGACTTGACCGCTTCCATGTACCCCTGGGGACCGCAGGTGAAGATCTCCCGCTCCTTGTAGTCCGGCACTTGCTGGCTCAGCAACGACAAGTCGAGCCGGCCTATCGGTTGCTGCCATTGAGGGGCGTCGCCAAGCCCTTCGCAAATACTGATGACCCGCAGCCCCGTCATGGCCGCCTGCATGCGCGTCAATTCCCCGTGGAAGATGATGTCGGTGGGCGTGCGGGCGCTGTGCACGAATACGATGTCGAGGTTGCCAGCCATGTCGCATGCGGCCCGGGTCATCGACATCAACGGCGTCACGCCGGAGCCGGCGGACAGGTACAACAACTTGTTGGCCGGATGGCCGACCGGCGTAAAGCTACCTGCTGGGCCGGACGCCTTCAGGCTATCGCCGGCCTTGAGGTGGTCATGCAGCCAGTTCGACACCACGCCCCCCGGTACGCGCTTGACGGTGATGGAAAATGCAAAGGGCCGGGTCGGGGAAGACGACAGGGTGTAGCAGCGGGCAATGGTTTGCCCGCCAACGACCGGCGAGATCGTGATGAATTGACCGGGCTCGAAACTAAGGGCGCTGAAGTCCGCACAGCGAAAAATGAACGTCCTGACATCGTGGGTCTCCTGGCGTACGGCGCAGCATTGCAGGATTTTCTGCTCGCCGCTGTGCCACTGCGCACCGAACGTGCCCCAGGTGGTCGGGTCGGTGAAACGCTGGACCGCGCTGGCGTTTCCAGGGCGCGTCAGGTGTTCGTAAGTCGTCATGTTCATTCCTCACACGCCGTGGGCGGCGAGGCGCGCCGCGTACCAGCGCGAGAACTGGTCGACATAGGTTTCGGTAAAGGCCGAGAACGGCCCGGGGGTGTAGGCCGGATCCTGGGTGCCGCTGTGGGTGATGCCGACGAGGCTGGCGTCCTGCAGGTTGGTCGCGACCCAGACTTCGGTCAGCTTATCCAGGTGGTAATCGACGCCTTCGACGGCATCGGCATGGACCAGCCATTTGCTGCGCACCAGAGTCTTGTCGGGCGCCAACGGAATGATGTAGGAAACCACGGCGTGGTCGCTCATGACATGGGTCCACGAGTTGTGGGTCCAGAAATGCATGTCGCCCAAGTCGCGGCGGGTGAGGTCGCCGAACAGCCGGGTGCACGCCACACGGGTGTCCAGGGTCTGGGATTCGCCGTTGCCGGCAATGGCCAGCCGCTGCGAGCGGAACTGGGTCACGACGTCTTCACCTAGATGTTCGACGGCGTCGCAGATATAACCTTCGCGCTCCCAGTTGGCCTTGGTCTCGGCATTGCGGCGGTGATACTCCGCCAGCGCCTGGAGTGAGTCCTCCCCCAGGCCATCGGTGCAGAAACCGAAATCTTCGGGCAGGAACGAGGCGGTCAATTCCGGGTGGGTGGCTGCGCAGTGATAACACTCGCGGTTATTCTCGATCACCAGTTTCCAATTGCCGTTCTCGATGATTTCCGATTCGAAGGCGATTTTTGAACGGGCGATGTCATATTGAGCGAAACGCGGTGTCATGACCTGATCAAGGTACTGGATGTCTTCTGGTGGTTCGTCGCCCAGGCAAACGAAGACATGGGTGCCGACAACCCGAGTGTGCACGGGAATCAGGCTTTTGCATTTAGGGTCGAAGGCCTGCCCCATGTGCGCTGCATGTTTCAGGCTGCCGTCGAGGTCATACGTCCACTGGTGGTAGGGGCAGACCAGCATGCCCACCGTCGACTTGCCGGCCTGCTTCAAGCGAGCCCCGCGGTGCCGGCAGACATTGCGAAAGGCCTGCACCTGCTCGTCATCGTCGCGCACCAGGAGGATGGATGACTTGCCGATATCGAGGGTGGAGACATCACCGGGTTCGGGGACGTCGCTGGTGACCCCCACCAGAATCCAATGCTGGGTGAAAAAGATCTCGACGTCGGTTTCAAAAACATCCTGGCGACCAAACAAACCACCCGGCATGCCATGGCCGGGAGTGCGGTCGGTCAGAAGTGCACGATGGGTTTTCACGGCATTGATAGTCATTATGGGTCTCGCTCAAACTCAAGGTTGATCAGGCGGCAAGTACAGTTTGGGAAGGTGCAATAAGACCGTCAACGCGCTTTATTTTCACGTTCGCATAACTTTGCGTTATGCCTGGAAGTGGTCTTTAACGTCTTGATAATCAGTGGTTTAGGTAGCTGTCATCGCTCAGCCAGTCGATCAGTGCCTGGGTGATGGACTCACGTTTTCGACCGCTTGGAATGACCAGGTAATAAGCGTCTTTTGGCTTGACCCCATAGGGCGTGATTCTGATCAGCTCACCGCTGTTGAGTCGGTGCGCGATCAGCCGGCTCCAGCCCAGTGCAATGCCGTGGCCCTGCATGGCCGCCTGGATCGCATCGTTGTAGGAACTGCAGCGAAATGAATAACTGAGCTTGGGGCGCATATCACCGAGTTCCCGGCACCAACGGTTCCAGGTCATCCAGCCTTCCAGGGTGGAATCGGAGTCAATCAGCGCCGTGTCCAGGAAATCGGCAATGGAGGAAGGGGCCGGATTGGCGGCCAGCCAGGCCGGCGAACACACGGGAAAGACTTCTTCATCAAAGAGGAAAATCGAGCTTCCGTCCTCCCATTTTCCATTGCCGAAACGGATGGCCAGGTCGACGTCATCGCGATATGAACTGGGCGAGACCTGCTGCGTCAGCAAGCGCAATTTCAGCTTGGGTTGCAGGGTGCGTAGCGCGGTCAACCTGGGGAGTATTCGCAAGTGCGAAAACGCCTCGGTGCAGGCGATGGTGATCTCCTGCTCACCAATACCCTCGGCAATCTTGTCGAAGACACTGGCCATGCGGTGTATGGACTCCGCGACGACCAGGTGCAGGACATAACCTTCATGAGTCAGCTTGATCGCTCGATGAAGCCGATGGAACAGCTTGGTCTCCAGGGTCTCTTCCAACAAACGGATCTGTTTGCTGACGGCCGCCTGGGTCACGCCCAGTTCCTGGGCCGCCAGGGTGAAGCTCGCCAGCCGCGCCACCGCCTCGAACTCCAGCAGCGCCGTCATCGACGGTATCAGCCGCCGATAGCCCTTGACCTTTTTATCGATATCGCTGGGTTGCATAGAAGTGTTCCAACGCCGTGCCGTGACTTACGCCACCGAAGATTCTGCTGCGGGTTCAGCAAGCACCGGGTGTGACAGGTTATGCCCCAGCAATGCACGATACAGTTCACCGTCGCCCACGATGCCCAGGAGGGTTCCGGCCTCGTCCTGCACGATGAGGGGGTGGCCGGTTTCGTAGCGAATCTGCAGGGCGTCGCGCATGGTCGTGGTCGGCGGCACGCACGTCGGTTGCCGAGCCAAGGTCCCGATGGCCTGGGTCGGATTCCAGGATTGGACGTGTGCGGTCGTGGCGCCTTTTCGCACGCTGCTCAAATGACGCTGCGCAGTGACCACCATCCACAGGTTTTGAGCCATATCCAGGCAATATTCGTCGCGGGCGAAAACGCACTGGCCCAGCGGGGTCATCAAGCTTTTCGCGCACAGCACATTCAACGGATTGGTGTGGGCGACGAAGTTGCGCACGTAGTCGTCGGCCGGGTTCAGTACGATCTCTTCAGGCTTGCTGTACTGGATGATCTTGCCGTCTTTCATGATGGCGATGCGCGTGCCCAGCTTCAGGGCTTCGTCCAGGTCATGGCTGACGAACACGATAGTCTTGTGCAGCTTGCGCTGCAGGTCGAGCAACTCATCCTGCAAGCCTTGGCGGATCAGTGGGTCGAGGGCGGAGAAGGGTTCGTCCATCAGCAGGATGTCGGCGTCCATCGCCAGGGCGCGGGCCAAGCCCACCCGTTGCTGCATGCCGCCGGACAGCTCATGGGGTTTTTTATTGCGCCATTGGGTCAGGCCCACCAGCTCGAGTTTTTCATCCACCAGCTTGCGCCGTTCCTTTTCCGGGCGGCCCTGCATTTCCAGGCCGAAGCTGATGTTCTCGCGCACTGTCAGCCAGGGCATCAGGGCGAACTTCTGGAACACCATGGCGATGCGTTGGGTGCGCATCATTTTCAGCTCGGCGGGGGTGCAAGCGGCGATGTCGATCTGCCGGCCTTCGTGTTCGACGAACAGTTTGCCGCGACTGACGGTGTTCAGCCCGTTGATGCAGCGCAGCAGGCTGGACTTGCCGGAGCCGGACAGGCCCATCAACACGCAGATCTCACCTTTGTTGATCTCCAGGTTGGCTTTCTCCACGCCGACGATCAAACCGGTTTTCTGAAGAATCTCCGGACGGGAAAAGCCTTGGTCGAGCAGATCCAGGGCAGGCTTCGGGCGGGCGGCGAAGATGACGTCGACGTCTTCAAAACGGATGATGCTCATACGTCACCTCTTTTCAGGGTTTCACGTTGCTTGCAGATGCGGTCGAGCGTGATCGCCAGCAGCACGATGGCAAGGCCCGCTTCGAAACCCATCGAGATATCGGCGGTGTTCAGCGCGTTGACCACCGGCTTGCCAAGCCCGTCGGCGCCCACGAGGGCGGCAATCACCACCATGGACAGTGACAGCATGATGCATTGGGTGATGCCGGCGGCGATGCTGGGCATGGCGTGGGGCAGTTCGATGCGCGCCAATAATTGGCGGCGCGAACAGCCGAAGGCCTTGCCGGCATCCATCAGTTCTTCGGGGACATCACGGATGCCCAGGTAGGTCAGGCGAATGGGGGCGGCGATGGCGAATACCACGGTTGAGATCAGGCCCGGGACCACACCCAGACCGAAGAGTGTCAGCGTAGGAATGAGGTAAACGAAGGTCGGTACGGTCTGCATCAGATCGAGTACCGGGCGCATCAGTGTGTAGAACATCGGTTTGTGCGCGGCAACAATGCCCAGCGGTACACCGATGACCACGCAAACGAGTGTGGCGAAGGTCACTTGGGCAAGGGTTTCCATGGTCTCTTGCCAGTAACCGAGGTCGAAGATCAGCAGGAAGGCGAAGGTGACGAAGAGGGTGAGGCTCACCTTGCGTTGGATGTAGTAGGCGAGCAGGGCGAAAACAGCGATCAACGCCAAGGGGTTGAACCACAGGAGTGCGGTGGTAAACGCGGTGATCACACCCGACAGCGACAGCGAGATGGCGTCGAAAATACCGGCGCCATGTTGAGTCAACCATTCGACATACCGAGCGATGTGTTCGCCCAGGGGAAGCTTCTCTTGTGTCATCCACATATCACTGATCCGGCTGATGGAAAGAAACCGCATGCCAGCAACCGCCCGGGCGCCGCTTCGCGTGCCAGGTTCGCAGGCAACGCAAAACGACTGTGCGAGGCGTCGCGTCAGCAGTTATCGAAGTTTGGGCAGGGAATGGGTAACAGAAGAAGCGTGTGACAACGCCAGTCGCCCCGGCTTTCTTTGGCCGGATGTCGAGGGTTTTCCAGAAGAGTGCACTGCAAGATTCATAATGGCGGCTCGTTGTTGTTTTGGTTTGGAGTCCGTTGCCTGTGGGAGATAGTTATCCAGGTGCCTTTGGCTGACAAACCATTTTAAGTCAGTGCCTCATGAGTTTTTATCATCAATGATTCGCCACTTCTGGGTCAAAAAAGTCGATTAAATGTACTTGGGTGTACATTCAGCGGTCATCCAAGTACATTCGCGCTACGCATGATTGAAGAAGGTAAGCAGGATGCCCCAGGTAGGAAAGGCACGTGGCAAGGCCCAGGACGCAGGCTGGCGGGGCTCGCCGGAGGGTTGGCTGGAAGCGGCCTATGAGGCCCTGAAGGAGTCGGGCATCGATGCGGTTCGGGTCATGCCGCTGGCCAAGCGCCTGGGCTTGTCACGCACCAGCTTCTACTGGTTTTTCGAGGATCGCGAGCAACTGCTGGCGGCATTGCTGTCGCGTTGGCGGGAGACCAATACAGGGGGGCTCATACGGCAAAGTGAAAGCTATGCCGAAAGCATTTCCGAGGCGATCCTGAATGTGTTCGAGTGCTGGCTCAATCCGCAATTGTTCGACTCGCAATTTGAATTCGCCGTGCGCAGTTGGGCGCTTCAGTCCGCTGAAGTGGCCCAGGAGGTGGCGGTCGTGGATGAGCAGCGCATGAATGCCCTGGCGAGCATGTTCAAGCGCTTCGGCTACGACACCCAAGGCGCTGATGCACGGGCCCGAACGATCTACCTGACGCAGATCGGCTACATCACCATGAACACCACAGAGTTGATCACCGTGCGCTTCCAGCGCATTCCGCAGTACGTGAGCATCTTCACCGGCAAAGTCCCCAAGCCACGTGAGCTGGATCGTTTCTACGGGAAGTTCGGCTATGCCGAAAAAGAGCCCGGGGTCTTCGTTCCGTTGACGGACACTTTCGAAGGCAATGCCGATGATCAATAAAACCTTGGGGATCATTGGCGGCACCGGGTGGTTGGGCGGCGCGATTGCCAGAGCGGTCCTGGCCAAGGGACTGGTGCCGGCGGGGAACCTGATCATTTCCAATCGCTCGGGCAACCATCCGTTGGCTGAACAAGGCGCTCGCCTGGTCACGGACAACCAAGGGTTGGTGGATCGCAGCGACGTAGTGATCATCGCGGTGCGCCCCGAGCATTTCGCCAGCCTGGGCATCGATGCGACGGGCAAAACCGTGATTTCATTGATGGCCGGGATTACGGCCCAGATGATTGCCGCGCAGACGTCAGCTTCAGCGATCGTGCGGGCGATGCCCAACGCGGCGGTGGAAATCGGGCAGTCCTTTACGCCTTGGCATTGTTCGGCTGGGGTAGGAGCGGCAACGAAAAACCTGGTGCAGCGTGTGTTCGAATGCGTAGGCGCCGCGGCAGAAGTCCAGCAAGAAGACTTCATCGATTACCTCTCTGCGCTCTCGGGCACCGGCCCGGCCTTTGCGGCCTTGCTGATGACGGCCCTGGCCCGTCAAGCGATGCTGGCCGGCATACCCGACGACATCGCGCAGATGGCCGCAAAAAATGTCGTGGTCAACAGCAGTCAACTGTTGGCCAATCGCGACCCCCAGCAGATGATCGACGCCTTGGTGGCTTATCGGGGCGTCACGGCCGCAGCCTTGCAGGTGATGAGCCAGGGGGATTTCGAAGAGCAGGTGGGCAGGGCGTTGCAGGCCGGTGCCGCAGTGGCTCGCAAGGGGCTTCAGGCCTGATAAGAATTCGAGATACAAAAACGGCGCCTTCCTCTATCGGAAGAAGCGCCGTTTTTTCTTGAGCGAGCCCTATGGCGGCTCAAGGGACGGGCTTGCCGTTACTTGCTTGGGTGAGCAGCCTGAAGTTTCTTGGCTTCATCCAGGTGATGTTGCAGGTCCGGCAGCATCTTCTGGGCGAACGCCTTGAGTTCGGTGTTGCCAGCTTTCTTGTCGTCGGTAACGGTGTTGGCTTCTTTCTTGAACAGCTCGATGGTTTCTTCGTGGGCCTTGACCTGATTGTTGGCGTAGGCCGCATCAAAGGACTCATCGCGCACCTCAAGGATTTTCCCCTTGGCTTTTTTCATCAGCGTGGTGTCGTCGGGCACTTCGATGTCATGTTTTTTCGCCAGCGCCTTCAGCTCTTCGTTGGCCTTGGTGTGGTCGGTGATCATCTTGTTGGCGAAGGTCTTGATGTCCGCCGATTGGCTTTTTTCCAGGGCCAGTTTGCTGGTTTCGATTTCCGCAATGCCACCGACCGCCGCGTTGTCGACAAAGTCATTTGAAGTCGCGGCCCATGCCATGCCCATGCTGGTACTCAGGGCAACTGCCAGGCCGAGTTGACGCAGGGTAAATCTGTCCATAGGTAAGTCTCCACACAGGTTGAACGAGCGATTCTTGTCGTCTCTGATCAATGGAGGGTTGTGCCCGGGCAAAGGTTTGATCGCCAAGCGATCCGGTACGACGAACGGTCACCGCTGGTCGGATTGGCGGTCGACAGAACCCGACCGGCAAGGCCATGCTGGTGACAGGCAGTGCCATGAAAAGCACTTGCCACCGAACCAACAAAGGAGGTGCTCCATGCCGGTGTCCCATGATCTTTGTCAGGATCTGAAGTGCACAGAAGAAGACATCCTGAAAAAACGCCGCGAGGATGAAAGTCTCGATGCGTTGATCAAGCAATATTCCAAACTTGATGCCAAGGTCGTGAAGGCCGAGAGCCCCCCGGCCGTAATGCCCGACGATGCACTGGAGACACTCAAGAAGGAACGGCTTCAGATCAAGGACCAGATCGCCGCGCGGATGCAGAGGTAGCCCAGACAGCAATGTGCCGAGGGCTTTCTTGTGGCGAGGAAGTCCCCGCCGCTGCGCTGTCGCACAGTGAACTAGTGCTCTGTGGCGAGGGGATTTATCCCCGTTGGGCTGCGCAGCGGCCCCCATACCGGCCCACTCGGTGCGTCAGGAAAATCGAGTTCACTGTCTTAGGGCTGCTGCGCAGCCCAGCGGGGATAAATCCCCTCGCCACCCAAGGAGCCTTGCACGACCGACCGTCAGGTCAATGGATCCCAGCGCTGGGACCAGTCGCTACCGCTCCTGACGATCTCCCGCAGCACTTCGAACGCCTGCTGCAACGCCGCCGAGTCCCGGTCCCTGGAATACACCAGGTAGGTCGGGTAGTTGAACTCCGGCGCCTTGGGCACCCGCTCCAGGATGCCGCTGTCCAGGTAACTCTGCACGACCCGTGTGCGGAAGTAGCCGCTGCCACCATTCTCGAGGATGTATTGCAGGGCAAGGGGACCGAGGTTGAAGGTCACCGCGGCCTTGGCCTTGTCCGGTAGCGCGGTGTCGTGTTGGCGCCGGAAATCCGCGCTCCAATCGATGTACACGTAGGGCTCGGGACGGGCGGCCAGGCGCACCAGGATGAGTTTTTCTTCCAGCAATTGTTCCACTTGCAGGCGCGGCCAGTATTCGGGTTGATAGACCACCGCCGCATCCAGCAGCCCCAGCTCCAATTGCTGCAGCAGCTTTTCGCCGTCGCGGATGTCCATGCGCAAGGCATGGCCGGGAATTTTCTCGCGCAGTGCTCCGGCCCAGGCCAGCATCAACGGGTTGCACAGGCTGACCTCGCCACCCAGGTGCAAGACGTTGCGATAGCCCTCGGGCAATGGCAGGTCCCGGCGGGCCGCTTCCCAGGTTTGCACGAGCTGGTTGGCGTAGACCACGAAGGCCTCGCCGTCGGTGGTCAAGCGCGCGCCGGCACGGTTGCGCACGAACAGCGCGCAGCCGAGCTGGCTTTCGAGCTTCTGGACCCGGGCGGTGATCGCCGTCTGGGTCACGTGCAGCTTCTCGGCCGCTGCGGCGAGACTGCCGTGGCGGACGATTTCCAGGAAGGTGCGGGCGAGGTCGATGTCCATGGTCAGGCCGATGCGGGGGAAGCGGGCATTGTAAGAGCTGCTGCGCCTCTCTGATACCGTCGTGGGGCCGCTTCGCGGCCCAGCGGGAGCAAGCTCCCTCGCCACGGGGGCATCGTTGTTCTTGAGTGAGCAGTATGGTCTCGATGCTGGCTGTTATTCGACGGCTTGGGGCTGTGCCGCCCGTGCCCAAGGCGCAACCAGGCGATCGGGTGTACGGCAGGCCTTGTGCTTGAAGACGAAACGACGGCACTTGTCGGCGAAGCCGTGGCGATCGTCCACCATGTCGCGGCGCATCTGTGTGAGTTCGTCATTGCGACAGGCCTGGATCGCCGCCAGGCTTCGTTCGGCCTTGCGCACCCGGATGCTTTCGTAGGCCGGATCGAGCAGTGCGCGGTTGGCCCGTTGCAGCAGCCACAGGCCGAACTCGTCGGGGCAACGCGGGCCGATCTCCTGGATCATGCCGCAGCGCAATGCTTCCAGGGCGCTGATGGGCAGGCAGTCCTGGGTGAGTTTCCAGGCCATGTCCGGACCCACCGCGCGGGGCAGGCTGTAGGTCCAGTATTCGGAGCCGTACAAGCCCATGGTCGCGTAGTGGGGATTGAGCACGATGTCGTGGCGCGCCAGCACGATATCGGCAGCCAGGGCCAGCATCACGCCACCGGCCCCGGCGTTCCCCGTCAGGCCGCTGACCACCAATTGCCGGGCGCTGAACAACTCCAGGCAGACGTCGTCGATGGCCTGGATGTTGGCCCAGGCTTCCAGGCCGGGTTCGGCGGCGGCCTGGATCACGTTCAGGTGCACGCCGTTGGAAAAGCTGCCGCGTCCACCCCGGATTAACAGCACCTGGGTGTCCCGGGATTTTGCCCAGCGCAGTGCCGCCACCAGGCGCTGGCATTGCTCCGTGCTCATCGCCCCGTTATAGAACTCGAACGTCAGCTCCCCGACATGGCCGCATTCGCGGTAGCGAATAGGTTGATAAGGCTCGTCGCTGAACGGCTGCCGGGCCAGGGAACGGTCGAGCACCGGGACGCCTTCGAGGCGGTTCGACAGGACATGGCGCGCCGGGCGTTTGAAAGTCTGTTCGCCGGGTTGCGGTTTGCGGCGCAGGGCGCCGATCCACAGGCTTGCATCCCCTGTTGCCACCAGCACCGCATCGTCACGCACGGCCAACAGTTCGCCGGGCAGGCCATGGCGAACATCCGGATGGGCGTCGTACAGGTAGAATTGTTCGCCGGCCAGGCTGGCGAGCACACCGGGTTGACCGTCTGCGGCGTCGATGCAGCGCTGGATGAAAACGCTGCTGTCGTGCCAGCTGAAGCTGCGATCGTCCTGGGTCATGTTCGGTTGCAAGCGCCCGATCACGTCAGGGCGGCCATAGTCCAGCGGCACCGGGACGAAACCGTCGCGGTGTTTTTCCACCACCTCGCGGATGCAATGAATGGCCGCGTCGCTGACCGGGCCATTATACAGCTCGGATTTGCGCAGGCCCTTGGGCAGGTCGAATTCGCAAGTGGCCCAGATGGGGCCTGCGTCCATTTCCTCCACCGCCTGCAAGGCGGTGACGCCCCAGCGATCAGGCTGCCGGGTGATCGCCCAGTCCAGGGCACTGGCACCGCGATCACCAACAATGCCCGGATGGATGATCACCACCGGGCGCCGTGGGTTGCGCCACAATTGCTTGGGTACACGATCCTTGAGAAACGGGCAGATCACCAGGTCGGCGCCGCTTTCTTCGATTTGCCGGCAGACCGAGGCCGCATCGGTAAACAGCACCACGCTGGGGCGATAGCCAGCCTCGCGCAGGTCCAGCCAGGCGCGTTGGGTCAGGCCGTTGAAGGCGCTGGACAGCAGAACGATCTTCAGTGGGGGCATGAATCTCTCTTCCTTGAGATGCGCAGGCGCAGGCTCCCGATGAGCCGTCCCTGGCCTTGATGGAAGCGTTACGTTAGCGGTTGCAGGTGAAGCGGGAACTGACAGGGATCAAGGTTGTGTGCGGTGGGAATCAGGGAGGGCAGAAACACGAATCCCGCCACGGGGGCGGGATTCGTTTGCAATCGAAAGGTTCGTGAAGAGGGCGAACTCAATCTCAGGCCGGGAACAGCTCGGACAGTTTCATGGCCAGCATCATATCGCCTTCGGTGCGCAGCTTGCCGCCCATGAACGCTTGCATGCCGTCGGTGCTGCCGTCGACGATGCCTTCCAGGGTTTCGGCGTCCATCACCAGGGTCACCTGGGCGTCCGGGTTTTCACCTTCCAACAGTTCGCAGGTGCTGTCCTTGACGACCAGCGAGAAATGCTTGGATTCATCGATGCGGAAACCGAATACCAGGTCCAGGCCGGCAGCGGCGGCTGGGTTGAACTTGGCTTTCATGGCTTGTACGGCGTCGGCTACGGAGGTCATGGTTTCGATCCTTATTTGGGTGGTACAGCAAGGGTCTACAGTAATCCGGACTCAGCGAAAGGTGATGAGGTCCGGGGCCTTCAACAGTTGCAGGTGGGCATGGCTGTTGAAGGAAGCCAGGGCCACCTCGCGGCCCCTGAATTTCAGGTGGCTGAGCGAGGTGTTGACGATTTGCCAATTCAGTTCGAAGGCCTGTCGGGCCGGTATCCGGGTGATCAGGTGGAGCAGGGCGGTGATGGTGCCGCCGGAGGTGAACACGGCGATCTTGTGGGTGTTGTCGGCTTGTTCCAGGATGCGCTGCAGGCCCGCCTGGACCCGTTCGACGAAACCCAGCCAGCTTTCCAGGCCTGGCGGGTCATACCGGCCGCTGAGCCAGCGCTCGACGATCAGCACGAAGATGCGCTGGAACTCGGCGCGGTTCTGCGCAGCGTTGCGCAGGATATGCAGCGCCTCGGGCTCCTCGGGGAGCATGTCGGGCAGCAGGGCACGAATGACCGCGTCGGCATCGAACTCGTTGAACGCGGCGTCGATTTCCAGCTCGGGGACTGGCATGCCGGCGGCAGACATCTGGCCCAGCGCGCCGACGGCGGTATCCTGTTGGCGACGCAGGTCACCCGAGAGGCAGCGATCGAATACGACACCAAGCTCGGCGAGGTGGCCGCCGAGCACTTGCGCCTGGCGTACGCCATTGGGCGAGAGGACATCGTAGTCGTCCGCACCAAAGGAGGCCTGGCCATGTCGAATCAGATAGATACTGCCCACGTCCGCGTCATCCCGGTACGTTGAAGGTTTGGCGAGGTTATGGGGATGGCGGTGAGCTGTCAATGATAAAACATACGCTTGTTTGAAATGCCCGTTGCAGCCTTGCCCTGTCGCGCTCGCGTCAAGGTAACCATAGGTTTCTTGGCTGGCCGCGACGCAGGCGCATGGGTATGCTGGGGCCGTTACGCGCCTGCGTTCAGTGGCGCATTGCATTTAAGGAGTTGCTGTGGAGTTTTTCATCGAATACGCCGGTTTCCTGGCCAAGACCGTGACGCTGGTGATCGCCATCCTGGTGGTGCTGGCCAGTTTTGCTGCGCTGCGCAGCAAGGGGCGGCGCAAGTCGGCCGGCCAGTTGCAGGTGAGCAAACTCAACGATTTCTACAAGGGGCTGCGCGAGCGCCTGGAACAGACGCTGCTGGATAAGGATCAACTCAAGACGCTGCGCAAGGCCGAAGGCAAGGCTGAAAAGGCCGGGAAGAAAAACAAGGACAAGCCGGCAACCAAGCCCCGGGTGTTCGTGCTGGACTTCGACGGCGACATCAAGGCCTCGGCCACCGAGAGCCTGCGTCATGAAATCACCGCGCTGCTGACCCTGGCGACGCCGAAGGATGAAGTGGTGCTGCGCCTGGAAAGCGGCGGCGGCATGGTCCACAGCTACGGCCTGGCTTCGTCGCAACTGGCGCGGATCCGTCAGGCCGGCGTGCCGCTGACCGTCTGCATCGACAAGGTCGCGGCCAGCGGCGGCTACATGATGGCGTGCATCGGCGAGAAGATCATCAGCGCGCCCTTCGCGATCCTGGGTTCCATCGGCGTCGTCGCGCAATTGCCCAACGTCAATCGTCTGCTGAAGAAACACGACATCGATTTCGAAGTGTTGACGGCCGGTGAATACAAACGCACGTTGACGGTGTTTGGCGAAAACACCGAGAAGGGCCGGGAGAAGTTCCAGGAAGACCTGGACATCACCCACGAGCTGTTCAAGAATTTCGTGTCCAACTATCGTCCGCAATTGGCTATCGATGAAGTGGCGACAGGTGAAGTCTGGCTGGGTGTCGCGGCGCTGGACAAGCGCTTGGTGGACGAGCTGAAAACCAGCGACGAGTACCTGGCCGAACGGGCCAAGGGTGCCGAGCTGTACCACCTGCACTACGCCGAACGCAAAAGCCTGCAGGAACGCATCGGCATGGCCGCCAGCGGTTCGGTGGATCGGGTGCTGCTCAATTGGTGGAGCCGCCTGACCCAGCAACGGTTCTGGTAATCCGAGGGCCGCAGGGGCACCGCCAGTCTCTTGTGGGAGCGGGGGGGGGGGGGGGGGGGGGTGGCCCCCCTACCGCGGCGCCCAAACAAACTGCATCTCCACACACCCCCCCCCTGCCCGAGCCCCGGTGCGGGTGGGCCCGCCCGGTCCCCCCCCCCCCCCCCCCCCCCCCCCCCCCCCCCCCCCCCCCCCCCCCCCCCCCCCCCCCCCCCCCGCTCCCACAGTGGTTCGGGGGTGGGCTGGGCATCGATCACCCATCAACAAAAAAGCCCTGAACCGGTACATCCGGATCAGGGCTTTTTTGTGTATCAGGTTTCAGCGCCGACGGAACAGCGGCAGCGGCTCGTCAGTGGCGGCCTGGTAGGTCACCGAGAAGTCCTTGAGGCTTTCGAGGGCTTCATAGGGGTCTTTGTCGGCGCGCAAGGCGAAGGCGTCGAAACCGCAACGGCGCATGTAGAACAACTGGTCGCGCAGTACGTCGCCAATGGCTCGCAATTCACCCTTGAAACCATAGCGGTCACGCAACAGGCGTGCGTTGGAGTAGCTGCGCCCGTCGGTGAAGGCCGGGAAGTTCAGGGCGATGACCTGCAACTGGTTGGCATCATCACCGATTTCCTCGGCTTCCTCGTCGGCGTCCAGCCACACACCCAGGCCGCCGTCGCGGGCCTTGAGGGCGTGGGCATGATCGCGCCACAGGGCCAGGGGCACGATCAGGTCGTCACAGTTGGAGATGCCATCGAAACTCGCGTCCTTGGGCAGCAGGTGCCAGGTTTCGTCGATGACCTCGTTGTTCTTAATGATTCGCTGCATAGACGCGTTCCTTGAAGAGGTCGATGCCAATACGTTGGTAAGTGTCGATGAAGCGCTCGTCCGGGGTACGTTGTTCGATGTACACGTCGATCAGCTTCTCGATCACGTCAGGCATGTCGTCCTGGGCAAACGACGGGCCGAGGATCTTGCCCAGGCTGGCGTCGCGGCTACCGCTGCCGCCCAGGGAGACCTGGTAGAACTCTTCGCCTTTCTTGTCCACGCCCAGGATGCCGATGTGGCCCACGTGGTGGTGACCACAGGCGTTCATGCAACCGGAAATGTTCAGGTCCAGCTCGCCGATGTCGAACAGGTAGTCCAGGTCGTCGAAACGGCGCTGGATCGATTCGGCGATAGGGATCGACTTGGCGTTGGCCAGGGAGCAGAAATCGCCGCCCGGGCAGCAGATCATGTCGGTCAGCAGGCCGATGTTCGGCGTGGCGAAACCTTGCTCGCGCAGCTCGCCCCACAAGGTGAACAACTGGCTCTGTTCAACGTCCGCCAGGATGATGTTCTGCTCGTGGGACGTGCGCAGTTGGCCGAAGCTGTAGCGCTCGGCCAGGTCGGCGACGGCGTCCAGTTGCTTGTCGGTGATGTCGCCCGGCGCGACGCCGGTCGGTTTCAGGGACAGGGTCACCGCGACATAACCCGGCTTCTTGTGGGCCAGGGTGTTGCGGGTGCGCCAGCGGGCGAAACCCGGGTGTTCCTTGTCGAGGGCAGCCAGTTCGGCGTCCTGATTGGCCAGCGCCTTGTACTGCGGGTCGACGAAGTGCTTGGCGACGCGATGCACTTCGGCTTCGGTCAGGGTGGTCTGGCCGCCACGCAGGTGAGCCATCTCGGCTTCGACCTTCTCGGCGAACACTTCCGGCGTCAGGGCCTTGACCAGGATCTTGATCCGCGCCTTGTACTTGTTGTCGCGACGGCCATAGCGGTTGTACACCCGCAGGATGGCGTCGAGGTAGCTCAGCAGGTCCTGCCACGGCAGGAACTCGTTGATGAACGCGCCGACCACCGGGGTACGCCCCAGGCCGCCGCCCACCAGCACACGGAAGCCCAGCTCGCCGGCGGCGTTGTAGACCGTCTCCAGGCCGATGTCATGGACTTCGATGGCCGCACGGTCCGAGGTCGAGCCGTTGATTGCGATCTTGAACTTGCGCGGCAGGTAGGCGAATTCCGGGTGGAACGTCGTCCACTGGCGAACGATTTCGCACCACGGCCGCGGGTCGATCAACTCGTCGGCCGCGACACCGGCGAACTGGTCGGTGGTGACGTTGCGCAGGCAGTTGCCGCTGGTCTGGATCGCGTGCATCTGCACGGTGGCCAGTTCGGCCAGGATCTCAGGCACGTCTTCCAGGGCCGGCCAGTTGTACTGGACGTTCTGCCGGGTACTGATGTGTGCATAGCCCTTGTCATAGTCGCGGGCAATCTGCGCCAGCTTGCGCACCTGGCGCGAGGTCAACTGGCCATAAGGCACGGCCACGCGCAGCATCGGGGCGAAGCGCTGGATATACAGGCCATTCTGCAGGCGCAGAGGGCGGAATTCTTCTTCGCTCAGCTCGCCTGCCAGATAGCGTCGGGTCTGATCACGGAACTGCTTGACGCGGTCCTCGATGATTCGCTGATCGTACTCGTCATATACGTACATATAAGTCTCGGTCTCAGGCTTGGGCCGATCAGAAACAGCTGCATGTTGGCTCGCTGGAATCGGGTTCTGCCTCGGCAATTCTGCGCGCACGGCCGCGCACTCCTAGAGGAGCCGGTGCAAGATACCTGTTTTGAGTTATGCGCAAAAGTGATGTTTGAGTATATGTAAAGAACCAAATCGACTAATGAGACTGATTATTGCCTAACCCACATTTGTCGTACGGGCAATCATCGTCTTAACTGTGGTCGAGTCCCTATGCAATCACCTACAAAACCGACAAGAGGCGATGCAATGAGCAATCCGACCAAAGCAAGGAAAAGCGACAGTACTGTTGATGCCTGGGCCATTTTGTTCCTGATTATCCTGGTGGTGGGTACCGCAGTGTTCTGGGTCAGTCACCAATAATTTGTCGTCAACGCCGTAGCCAATGTGGGAGCGAGCTTGCTCGCGATAGCGGGGTGTCAGTCGAAAAATATCTGACTGTACAATAGCATTAGCCGGCAAAGGA
>NZ_JBIXJT010000006.1:213901-259597 GCF_052871455.1 Pseudomonas sp. LARHCG127 | reverse complement strand
TTGGGGGGCGCGCTCTTGCTCGCTATCGGGGTTAAACATCCCCATCATGCCTGACTGAACAATCGCTATCGCGAGCAAGCTCGCTCCCACAGGATTTTGTGTGGCGTTGAAGAGCTACAACCCCGCCAGATGCACCACCAGCTTGACGATGCCAAACAACGTCAAGGCGAAGATCGCCGTGAAAGCGATCCCCAATATCACGAAGTGACTCGGTTTGCCGTGGGTGAAATCCCGGGCGCGGTTCTTGCCGCTCTGCACGCCGAAAGCGGCGGCCAGCACGCTGTGCATCATCTGCAACAGCGTTGGCGGCTTGTTGTCGACTGGATCGTCCATAAATCCCTCGTCTGCCATGGGTTTGGAACAAGCATAGACAAAAGATCGCAGCCTGCGGCAGCACCTACAGGAATCCACAAACCCTGTAGGAGCTGCCGCAGGCTGCGATCTTTGTGAAGCGAAGGGGTCCTAGTTGTCGTAACCCAGATTCGGCGCCAACCAACGTTCAGTCACGCTCAAATCCTGGCCCTTGCGCGCCGTATAGCTCTGCACCTGGTCCTTATCGATCTTGCCCACGGCAAAGTACTGCGCCTGGGGATGGGCGAAGTACCAGCCGCTGACCGCCGCCGCCGGGAACATGGCGTAGTGTTCGGTGAGGAACACGCCGCTGCGCCCGGCTTTCATTTCACTGGCCTCGGGATCGAGCAGGCGGAACAGCGTGGCCTTCTCGGTGTGATCCGGGCAGGCCGGGTAGCCGGGGGCAGGGCGGATGCCGGTGTATTGCTCCTTGATCAGCGCCTCGTTGTCCAGGCTTTCGTCCTTGGCGTAACCCCAGTGTTCCTTGCGCACCTGCTGGTGCAGCCATTCGGCGCAGGCTTCGGCCAAACGGTCGGCCAGGGCCTTGACCATGATCGAGTTGTAGTCGTCGCCGGCCTCTTGATAAGCCTTGGCGACTTCTTCGGCGCCGATGCCGGCGGTGGTGATGAAGCCGCCGACGTAATCGGTGACGCCGCTGTCCTTCGGCGCGACGAAGTCGGCCAGGGAGAAGTTCGGCTTGCCGTCGGTCTTGATGATCTGCTGGCGCAGGTGATGCAGGCGCGCCAGTGGCTTGCCGTCGTCGCCATAGACTTCCAGGTCATCGTCGTGCACCTGGTTGGCGGGCCAGAAGCCGAACACGGCGCGGGCGCTGATGAGTTTCTCGTCGATCAGCTTGCGCAGCATCGCCCGGGCATCGGCGTACAACGCCGTGGCCGCTTCGCCGACCACTTCGTCGGTGAGGATGCGTGGGTACTTGCCGGCCAGGTCCCAGGAGATGAAGAACGGTGTCCAGTCGATGTATTCGGCCAAGACGTTCAGGTCGATATTGTCCAGCACCTTGGCACCGGTGAAGGTCGGCTTGACCGGCTGGTAGCTGCTCCAGTCGAACTGCGGCTTCTTCGCCACGGCCGCCGGGTAGCTCAGGCGTTCGGTGCGGGCGCTGCGGTTCGAGGTGCGCTCGCGCACGTCGATGTAGTCCTGGCGGGTTTTCTCGACGAACGCCGGCTTGAGTTCCTTGGACAGCAACTGGGTCGCCACGCCCACGGCGCGGGAAGCGTCGGTGACATAGATCACCGCATCGTTGCTGTACTTGGGCTCGATCTTCACCGCCGTGTGAGCCTTGGAGGTCGTAGCACCGCCAATCATCAACGGCAGATGGAAATCCTGGCGCTGCATCTCCCGCGCCACGTGCACCATCTCATCCAGGGACGGGGTGATCAGGCCGGACAGGCCGATGATGTCGCACTTCTGTTCCTTGGCCACCTGCAGGATCTTTTCCGCCGGCACCATCACGCCCAGGTCGACGATGTCATAGCCGTTGCACCCCAACACGACGCCGACGATGTTCTTGCCGATGTCGTGGACGTCGCCCTTGACCGTCGCCATGAGGATCTTGCCCTTCGCCTCTGGCTTGTCGCCTTTTTCCGCCTCGATGAACGGGATCAGGTGCGCCACGGCCTGCTTCATGACACGGGCAGACTTGACCACTTGGGGCAGGAACATTTTGCCAGCGCCAAACAGGTCGCCGACGATGTTCATGCCGGCCATCAGCGGGCCTTCGATGACCTCGATCGGCCGGGCGAACGACAGTCGCGATTCCTCGGTGTCTTCAACGATGTGGGTGGTTATGCCCTTGACCAGCGCGTGCTCCAGGCGCTTGTTCACTTCCCAGCCGCGCCATTCTTCGGTTTCCGCTTCCTTGACGCTGCCGTCGCCCTTGTACTTGTCGGCGATGGCGAGGAGGGCGTCGGTGCCTTCGGGGGTGCGGTTGAGGATCACGTCCTCCACGGCGTCGCGCAGCTCCACCGGGATCTGGTCGTAGATCTCCAGTTGGCCGGCGTTGACGATGCCCATGGTCAGGCCCGCACGGATCGCATACAGCAGGAACACCGAGTGAATCGCTTCGCGCACCGGGTTGTTGCCGCGGAACGAGAACGACACGTTGGACACGCCGCCGGAGGTCAGTGCGTAGGGCAGTTCGTCGCGGATGTAGGCGCAGGCGTTGATGAAGTCCACGGCATAGTTGTTGTGCTCTTCGATACCGGTGGCAACGGCGAAGATGTTCGGGTCGAAGATGATGTCTTCCGGCGGGAAGCCGACTTCATTGACCAGGATGTCGTAGGAGCGCTTGCAGATTTCCTTCTTGCGCGCCTCGGTATCGGCCTGGCCGGCTTCGTCGAAGGCCATCACCACCACCGCGGCGCCGTAGCGCTTGCACAGCTTGGCGTGGTGGATGAACTGCTCGACGCCTTCCTTCATGCTGATGGAATTGACGATGCCCTTGCCCTGGATGCACTTGAGGCCCGCTTCGATCACTTCCCACTTGGAGGAGTCGATCATGATCGGCACCCGGGAAATGTCCGGTTCGCCGGCAATCAGATTGAGGAAGGTCACCATGGCCTTCTTCGAATCGAGCATGCCCTCGTCCATGTTGATGTCGATCACCTGGGCGCCGGCCTCGACCTGTTGCAGGGCCACTTCCAGGGCTTCGGTGTAGTTGTCCTCGCGGATCAGCCGGGCGAACTTGGCGGAACCGGTGATGTTGGTCCGCTCGCCGACGTTGACGAACAGCGAGCTGCGGTCGATGGTGAACGGCTCCAGGCCCGACAGGCGGCAGGCCCGGGGAATCTCCGGAATCTGTCGCGGCGCATAGCCGGCCACGGCCTTGGCGATGGCTTCGATGTGCGCCGGGGTGGTGCCGCAGCAGCCGCCGACGATGTTCAGGAAACCGCTCTGGGCAAACTCTTCGATGACCTTGGCCGTCTCGGCTGGCAGTTCGTCGTATTCCCCGAATTCGTTGGGCAGGCCTGCGTTGGGGTGGGCCGATACGTGGGTGCTGGCCTTGTTCGACAGCTCTTCCAGGTACGGGCGCAGTTCGCTGGCGCCGAGGGCGCAGTTCAGGCCGACGGAAATGGGCTTGGCGTGGGCCACCGAGTTCCAGAAGGCTTCGGTGGTCTGGCCGGAGAGGGTGCGGCCGGAGGCGTCGGTGATGGTGCCGGAGATCATGATCGGCAGTTCGACGTCCAGTTCTTCGTAGACGCCTTGCACGGCAAAGATCGCCGCTTTCGCGTTCAGCGTGTCGAAGATGGTTTCGATGAGGATCAGGTCGGCGCCGCCTTCGATCAGGCCCTTGGTGGCCTCGGTGTAGTTTTCCACCAGTTCATCGAAGGTCACGTTGCGGTAGCCAGGGTTGTTCACGTCTGGCGACAGCGAGCAGGTGCGGCTGGTCGGGCCGAGCACGCCGGCGACGAAGCGCGGCTTGTCCGGGGTTTCCAGGGTCTTGGCGTCGGCCACCTTACGGGCCAGGCGTGCGCCTTCCAGGTTCAGCTCGTAGGCCAGGCCTTGCATGCCGTAGTCGGCCTGGGACACCTGGGTGGCGTTGAAGGTGTTGGTTTCCAGGATGTCGGCGCCGGCATCCAGGTAGGCTTTTTCAATGGCGCCGATCACGTCGGGGCGGCTGAGCACGAGCAAATCGTTGTTGCCTTTGACGTCGCTCGGCCAGTCGGCAAAACGCTTGCCGCGGTAGTCCTGTTCTTCCAGCTTGTAGCTCTGGATCATCGTACCCATGCCGCCGTCGAGGATCAGGATGCGTTCCTTGAGGGCTTGCTGGAGAAGATAAAGGCGAGCGCTGCGATCAGACATAGGACTACCTGGAAAAAAGACCATTACGAAGGCCGGGATGATAGCAAACCTGTGCAGGATTTGATCATGACGGCTTTTGCATGAATATCGCTCATGTTTGCAAGGCGATGCTGGCCCGGTAGAATCGCCGGATTATCTCTTAGGGACCCGAGACATGCCGTACCGCGTCTTATTCGGCAGTCTGCTGCTGTTGTCTTTTACCGCAGCCGCCGGGAATCCCGCTTCCGCGATCTCCTACACTCGCGATATCCAGCCGATCTTCACGGAAAAATGCGTGGCCTGCCATGCCTGCTACGACTCCGCCTGCCAGTTGAACCTGGGCAGCGGCGAGGGCGCGGCGCGGGGGGCGAGCAAGCTGTCGGTGTATGACGGCGAGCGGCGCCAGGCGGCCGACCCGACCCGCTTGTTCTATGACGCCTCCGGCCCGCGCGCCTGGCAACGCAAGGGTTTCTATTCAGTGCTCGACGCCCAGGGCAGCCAGGCTGCGTTGATGGCGCGCATGCTGGAGTTGGGCCATCGCACGCCGTTGCAGCCTAACGCCAAGCTGCCGGAAGAGATCGTCCTGGGCCTCAACCGCGACAACAGTTGCGCGATGCCGGGTCAATTCGACGAATACGCCGGTGCCCATCCCAAGGAAGGCATGCCCCTGGCCGTCACCGGCCTGACTGACCAGCAATACCAGACCCTGCAGCGCTGGTTGGCCGCAGGCGCGCCCATCGATCAGCAGGCCCTGGCCCCAAGCGCCGCCGAAGCCTCGCAAGTGGTGCAATGGGAAAACCTGCTCAATGCCCCGGGCGCCCGGGAAAGCCTGGTGGGCCGCTGGTTGTTCGAACATTGGTTCCTGGCGCACATCTATTTCAAGGGCGGCGAGCCGGGGCATTTCTTCCAGTGGGTGCGTTCGCGCACGCCCACGGGCCAGCCGATCGACCTGATCAACACCCGCCGTCCCAACGACGACCCTGGTACCCGCATTTATTACCGGCTCTGGCCGGTACAGGGGGTGATCGTGCACAAGACCCACATCACCTACGGCTTGAGCGCGGCGAAAATGGCGCGCATCAAGAGCCTGTTCTACAGCGGCAACTGGCAGGTCAGCGCGCTGCCGGGTTATGGGCCGGAGCGCCGGGCCAATCCGTTTTCCACCTTCGAAGCGATCCCGGCCCAGGCCCGCTACCAGTTCATGCTCGATAACGCCGAGTACTTCGTGCGCACGTTCATTCGCGGGCCGGTGTGCCGTGGCCAGATCGCCACGGATGTGATCCGCGACAATTTCTGGGCGCTGTTCCAGGCCCCCGAGCACGACCTGTACATCACCGACCCGAACTATCGCGGCCAGGCCACGCCGCTATTGGCGATGCCGGGGCAGAACGATGACGTGGGCAGTGTCGTCAGCCTGTGGCTCGACTATCGGGACAAACGTAACGAATACGAAGCCTTGCGCCGCGACAACTATGCCGAGCTGCCGGCACCGAGCTGGTCGACGCTGTGGGCCGGCAACGACAACGCGCTGCTGAGCATTTTCCGGCATTTCGACAGTGCTTCGGTCACCAAGGGGCTGATCGGCGAGGTACCGCAGACAATGTGGCTGTTCGACTTCCCGTTGCTGGAGCGTACCTACTATCAGCTGGCGGTGAATTTCGACGTGTTCGGCAACGTGTCCCACCAGGCCCAGACCCGGTTGTATTTCGACTTGATCCGCAATGGCGCGGAACAGAACTTCCTGCGCCTGATGCCCGCTGACTCCCGCGAAGAGTACTTGGACGACTGGTACCAGGACGGTGGCAAAGTCAAGATGTGGCTCGATTACGAGGCCATCGACAATGACAAGCCGACGGCCCTCAAGCTTGACGAGCACGACCCCAAGCGCGATTTCGCCCAGCAATTGCTAGCCCGCTATGGCGAGCTGAACGCGCGCCCCGATCCGCTCAACCGCTGCGACGGGGCCTACTGCTCGCGCCCGAACATCGACCCGACGCTGCAAAACGCCGAGCAGGCCCTCAGTCGGCTGGTGTCGCGCCCGGCGGCGGGGCTCAAGGTGATCGACCAACTGCCGGAAGCGACGATGCTGCGCGTCGAAACCGTTGGCGGTCGGCGTGAGGTCTACAGCCTGCTGCGCAACCGCGCCCACAGCAACGTGGCGTTCCTGCTGGGGGAGGAACGGCGCTACCAACCGGGGCTGGACACGCTGACGGTCTACCCGGGCGTGCTCAGCAGCTATCCGAACTTCCTGTTCAACATTCCGGCCGGGCAAGTGCCGGCGTTCGTCGAAGCCATGCAAGGCGTCCAAGACGCGCCGGCGTTCGAGCGGATTGTCGAGCGCTGGGGGATTCGCCGCAGCCACCCGCAGTTCTGGTACTACTTCCATGACCTGAGCCAGTCCATCCAGGAGACGGAGCCCGTGGAAAGCGGTGTGCTGGACATGAATCGCTACCAGAACCTCTGATCGACAGGTCCGGTGGCAAACCCCGTGCCGCCGGATGCTTTCCTGACAAAAATACTAGGACTTTGTCCGGCGCGATGATTGGCGTAAACTGCCGGCAAGCCTGCGAGGAGTTTCCATGACCGCCATAACCATTACCGATGCCGCCCACGATTACCTGGCCGACCTGCTGTCCAAGCAGAACACGCCGGGTATCGGGATCCGCATCTTCATCACCCAGCCCGGCACCCAGTACGCAGAGACGTGCATCGCCTACTGCAAGCCGGGGGAAGAAAAACCCGAAGACACCGCGTTGGGGCTCAAGAGCTTCACCGCGTACATCGACTCGTTCAGCGAAGCTTTCCTGGACGATGCGGTCGTCGACTACGCCACCGACCGCATGGGCGGCCAGCTGACCATCAAGGCGCCGAACGCCAAGGTGCCGATGGTCAATGCCGACAGCCCGGTCAACGAGCGCATCAATTATTACCTGCAAACCGAAATCAACCCGGGGCTGGCCAGCCACGGCGGCCAGGTGTCGCTGATCGACGTGGTGGAGGACGGCATCGCCGTGCTCCAGTTCGGCGGCGGCTGCCAGGGCTGCGGCCAGGCCGACGTGACCTTGAAGGAAGGCATCGAGCGCACCTTGCTCGAGCGCATCCCGGAACTCAAGGGCGTACGCGACGTGACCGACCATACGCAGAAAGAAAACGCCTACTACTGATAGGTGTTCGCTGCGCGCAAAACGCTGTGGCGAGGGAGCTTGCTCCCGCTCGATTGCGAAGCAATCGCCAGGCAATCGATGCATTCTCGTGATGATGCAGGGGTTGCCAGGGGACCGCTTCGCGGTCCAGCGGGAGCAAGCTCCCTCGCCACAAAAGCTTCGGTGATCGCCGCGTAAACCTGTGGGCACCTGCCGAACCCTGTGGGAGCTGCGGTGACCGTCACTTTTCTTGTCGCTCCCACAGGGAATCTGGGTTAGCTCTTGCTGAGGGAGTCAGGGCCGGTACAGATGCGCATGCCCGGCGCGGTACAGCGAAGACTCGCTGAACACATCGTTGCCCAACACCCGTCCCACCAGAATCAGCGCCGTGCGGCGAAAGCCCTTGGCTTGTACCTTTGTCGCGATATCGTCCAACGTCCCCATCACCCAATCCTGATCTGGCCAGGTCGCCCGGTGGATCACCGCGATCGGGCAATCGGCGCCGTAGTGGGGCCGCAGTTCGTCGACGATTTTTTCCAGATGATTGACCCCCAGGTGAATCGCCATGGTTGCCCCGTGCTGGGCCAGGCTGCCCAGTTCCTCCCCGGCGGGCATCGGGGACTTGTCGGCGTAACGGGTGAGGATCAGGCTCTGGGAGATGTCCGGCAAGGTCAATTCGGCGCCCAGCAGGGCGGCGCAGGCTGAGGTCGCGGTTACTCCCGGGATGATTTCGAACGGGATGCCCAGTTCCCGCAAGCAGCGAATCTGCTCGCCGATGGCGCCGTACAAGCTCGGATCGCCGGAGTGTACCCGGGCCACGTCCTGGCCCTTGAGATGGGCGCTCTTGATCAATTCGATGATTTGTTCCAGATGCAGCTCGGCGCTGTTGATCACCTGTTCGGCACAATGGCCTTCGAGGACGGCGGTCGGCACCAGCGAGCCGGCGTAGATGATCACCGCACACTGGCGGATCAGTCGTTGGCCTTTGACCGTGATGAGGTCCGGGTCGCCGGGGCCGGCGCCGATGAAGTACACGGTCATTGACCGGCTCCTGAGAAAGGTGGGTGAGCGTCGCCCAGATGAATATCGCTCATGATCCTGGACGCCGATTATCGGGTTTTACCCCACGACCGCCAATGCCAACGTGCATTGGGGGCCTTTCTGTCGGGGAATCTGCAGTGTTGACGACGTCGTGGTGCCCAACTGGTCGGCCAAGGCCAGGGCAGCGCTTTCGGCGATACCGTGGCAACCGGTTCGCTCGAAAGCGATCTCGGAACGGTGACTGAGCCGCGGCTCGTAGTCGGCCAGTTGTTCGGCACTGAAGCAGGTCAGCGGCAAGCCCAATTGCCCGGCCAGTTCCAACAACCCGGGCTCGTCACGCTTGAGGTCGATACTGGCCAGGGCCCGCACCTGGTGAAGCTCGATGCCGTGGGCCATCAATGTCTGTTCGAGCAAGGCCCGCAGTGTGCTGGCCGGGCAACCGCGCTGGCAGCCCAGGCCGATCACCAGGATCGGCGCGGCGTTCATGCGTCGTGGTGGGCCTGGTCGCCACGGCGAAACAGCCAGGCGCTGATCAGGCCCAGGGCCAGCCAGAACGCGACGTTGGTCACCTGCGAGGCGATCTTGAACTGGCTCTCAAGCGCTTCGGGCGCCAGCATCGAGTGGACTTCCGGTTGCGGTGCGCCGATGACGTGGGGCACCAGCAACGTCGCCGCGCCCAGTATCTTGAGCAGCCAATGCTGGCCGAAGGCGATCAAGGCAATGCCCACCGCCGTGGACGCCGCGGTGCCAATCCACCACATTTGCCGCTGGGCCAGGTCGGCCGCCGCGGTGCCGGGCAGCTCCGGGGGCAGGCCGAGGGTCGGTGCCAGGACGAAGGTGGCATAACCGGCCAAGCCCCAGAGCAGGCCTTGGGAGGTGCGAGTCGGTGCGCGCAAGGTGTACAGGCCCGCCAGCATCAGGGCAAAACCCACGGCGACCACCAGGTTACCGCCGGTGGTGGACAGTACCCGCTGCCAACCGTCTTCCGGCTCCCAGGCTTCGGCGTCATGGGTATGGGTGGCCCCGTCGGCGTGTTCGTGAACCTCGGTCGTCGGAGCCTTCTCGAAGGTTTCCGCCTGGAGAATCAGCGGCGATACCCAGAAACTCTGCAACAGGGTCAACAGCAGGGCGGCCAGCAAACCGCTGAAACCGGCGGTCTGGGCGATACGCTTGATCATGTCGTCGGTTCTCAATGGCAGGGGAAGGCGGCGCTGTGGCGGGTATCGTGGGCGGCGTTGTGTACCGCTTCGATGTGGGAGAAACCGGCGAAATAGACCAACCCCGCCCCCAGGATCGAAGCCAGGATCGCGGCGCTCAGGCGTTGGCTCAGGGTGGTGGTGCTGCTGGCGGAGCGGGCGGTGCTGCTGATGGTCGACATGGCGCTTCCCTCTGTTTTTGTTCCGTGGGGGATGCGAGCGCGATGAGACCCCGGGCGAAAACCCGCCAAGGTTCGAACAGCGCCCGCCCACCGCGGGTTTGTTGATGCTTGAGTCATGGGCCGGTCTCCGGGCTCACGAGGGGCTGGGCTTGTGCCTGGCCTGCAAGCGTCACCCTTCCCATGTCCGTGGACACAGTGGTTCAGACGCTTCGCTCGCTTACCGTTGCGGGGGCAGCACCGGACTGACGTGGCTTTGGAGTAAAGCACACGATTCACCGGTTTCCCGTTTCACCCTGTGAAGGGCACCCGTAACTAGGCGCACAGGAGAGCATGGGTGGGGTCCAGGCGTCAATTCTCGCAGCGAGTCGCATCCATCGCGAGCAAGCTCGCTCCCACACAGGATCTTCGCCGGGCCCTAAATTTGAGGGCGATGCAGAACCACTGTGGGAGCGAGCTTGCTCGCGATGAGGCCCGTCCATGCACCGCAAAACGCTCTGGCGATTGACCCGCCCCCACACCCTGCGTAGCCTTGCGCCTTCGAGGTTCTTCGGCATGCGCCGGAGCTAAGAAGGGAACGCGGTCCAAGCCGCGGCTGCCCCCGCAACTGTGAACGGTGAGGTTTCTGCAAGGCCACTGTGCATGCCTTTTTACCAAAGGCGCACGGGAAGGCGCAGCAATTGCCAGTCGAAAGACCGGCCCGCCGTCAGCCAGGAGACCTGCCTCGAAACAGATTCTCACTACAACCGGGCGGGGTGATCCGGTGGCGAAATCTTCCGCACGCCTGTGCCAGCGGTTGTCGTCCCGTTTGCCCGCCACCTTGCCAAAGGGCATCCGATGAAAACACTGGCCAAACTCCCCGTCACCATCGTCACCGGCTTCCTCGGCTCGGGTAAGACCACCTTGCTGCGGCACATGCTCGACAACGCCCAGGGCCGGCGCATCGCCGTGATCGTCAACGAGTTCGGCGAGCTGGGCATCGACGGCGAGATCCTCAAGCAGTGCACCATCGGTTGCACCGAAGAAGAAGCCAACGGCCGCGTCTACGAACTGGCCAACGGTTGCCTGTGCTGCACGGTGCAGGAAGAATTTTTCCCGGTGATGCGTGAGCTGGTGGCCCGGCGTGGCGACCTCGACCACATCCTCATCGAAACCTCTGGCTTGGCCCTGCCCAAGCCGCTGGTCCAGGCCTTCCAGTGGCCGGAAATCCGCAGCGCCTGCACCGTCGATGCGGTGATCACCGTCGTGGACAGCCCGGCCGTGGCCGCGGGTACCTTCGCCGCCTTCCCCGACCAGGTCGACGCCATGCGCAAACTCGACCCGAACCTGGATCACGAATCGCCGCTGCACGAATTGTTCGCCGACCAACTGGCCAGCGCCGACCTGGTGATCCTCAACAAGGCCGACCTGATCAGCCCTGAAGACCTGGCCAGGGTGCGCCTGGAAGTCGCCGAAGAACTGCCGCCAGCGGTCAAGGTCATCGAAGCCAGCAGCGGTCGGCTGCCACTGGACGTGCTGATCGGCCTGGGCGCCGGTTCCGAAGAACACATCGACGGTCGCCACAGCCATCACGACCATCACCATGACGGCGACGATGACGACCACGATCATGACGCCTTCGATTCCATTTCCATCGAACTGCCCCAGGCCGACGAAAGCCTGCTGCTGGATGCACTGACGCAACTGGTGGTCCAGCACGGCGTACTGCGGATCAAGGGTTTTGCGGCGATCCCGAACAAGCCGATGCGCCTGTTGATCCAGGGCGTCGGTACGCGCTTCGACAAGCATTTCGACCGTCAGTGGGGCGCCGAGGAAGCGCGGGTCACCCGTCTGGTGCTGATCGGCCAGGCGCTGGATGCCGCGCTGCTCGAAGCGCAATTGCGCGCCGCCCTCAGCGCCTAAGCCATGCACCTGCTCAGGACTCAGCCCGGCGGTTTCGTGTCGGATGACAACATTGCCGACCTGGGGCAAACCCCCGCCGAACTGGTGATCCTGTGCAGCGGCGACTCCAGCCTGGCGCTATTGGCCGAAGCGGCGCGGCAGTTGCCGGACGACTACCCGCAGTTTCGCCTCGCCAACCCGATGCAGGTGCAGAACCACGCCTCGGTGGACCTGTATTTCGAAGACGTGCTGCAACACGCCAAGGTGATCCTGCTGTCGCTGCACGGCGGCATCGGCTATTGGCGCTACGGCATCGAGCGCCTGATGGAGCTGGCCGGACGCGGGGTGAAGCTGATCCTGGTGCCGGGGGATGACCGTCCGGACCCGGAGCTCAGTGACCTGAGCAACGTGGCCGTCGAGGACCGCGACCGGCTCTGGCAGTTCTTGCGCCAGGGCGGGTTGGGCAATGCCCTGGACTTGTTTCACAATCTCGGCAGCCAATGGTTCGGCCGCGATTACCCCTGGGCCGAGCCGCAGGCCTTGCCACGCACGGCTATCTATCACCCGGCGAAAATCAGCGCCAGCCTCGGCGATTGGCAAGCCGACTGGCAGGTCGGGCAACCGGTGGCGGCGGTGCTGTTTTATCGCTCCCACCTGCAAGCGGCGAACACCGCGTTCATCGACGTGTTCTGCCAGCGCCTGCAAGCGGCGGGGCTCAATCCGCTGCCGATTGCCGTGGCCAGCCTCAAGGAGCCGGCTTGCCTTGCGCGGGTCGAGGACTGGCTGGACGAGGTGGAAGCGGGGGTGATCCTCAACACCACCGGCTTCGCTCAATCCAGCCCCGAAGCGCCGCATTTGCGACCGTTTCGCCGCAATATCCCGGTGATCCAGGCCATTTGCGCCCAGGACAACGAACCCGGCTGGCGTGCCAACGAGCAGGGCTTGGGACCACGGGACCTGGCGATGCACATTGCCTTGCCGGAACTGGACGGACGAATCATCAGCCGTCCCATCAGTTTCAAGGACTTGGCCTGGCGCAGCGAACGCAGCCAGAGCGACGTGGTCTGCTACCGCGCCGTGCCCGAGCGCATGGATTTTGTCGCCGCACTGGCCCAGCGCTGGACCACCCTGGCGTGCCTGCCCAACGGGCAAAAGCGAGTGGCGCTGATCCTCGCCAACTACCCGACCCGGGATGGGCGCATCGGCAACGGTGTCGGCCTGGACACCCCGGCGGCGGCCTTGAACATCCTGCGGGCCTTGCAGGCCGAGGGCTATCCACTGCCGGCCGAACTGCCGGCGAGCGGCACTGCGTTGATCCAGCAATTGCTCGGCGGGGTCAGTAACGACCTGGACAGCCTCGACTTGCGTCCCTGTCACCAGAGCCTGGCCCTCGATGCCTACCAATCCCTGTTCGACGCGCTGCCCGAGGCCAATCGCCAAGCGGTGTTGGCACGCTGGGGCTCGCCCGACCAGGACCCGATGTTCCGCGACGGGCGCCTGATGGTCGCCGGCCTGCGCCTGGGCCTGACGTTTGTCGGCATCCAGCCGGCGCGGGGTTATCAGGTCGATCCGAGCGCGGTGTACCACGACCCGGACCTGGTGCCGCCCCACGGGTACCTGGCGTTTTATTTCTGGTTGCGCCACACCTACGGCGTCCACGCAACGATCCACGTCGGCAAGCACGGCAACCTCGAATGGCTGCCGGGCAAGGGCGTCGGGCTCTCGGAAAACTGCTGGCCGGACGTGCTGCTGGGGCCGCTGCCGAATATCTATCCATTCATCGTCAACGACCCGGGCGAGGGCGCCCAGGCCAAACGACGGACCCAGGCGGTGATCATCGACCACTTGATGCCGCCGCTGACCCGGGCCGAAACCTATGGGCCGCTGCGTAACCTCGAGTTGTTGGCGGACGAGTACTACGAGGCGCAATTGCTCGATCCGCGCCGCGCCCGGGAACTGCAACGGGACATCCTCAACCTGGTGCGCGAGACGCACATCGACCGTGAGCTGCAACTGGATGCCGCCCTGGACAGCGATGCCGACGCGGCGATCTGGCTGCCCCGCCTGGACACGTACCTGTGCGACTTGAAGGAGTCGCAGATCCGCGACGGCCTGCACGTTTTTGGCGAGTCGCCCAGCGGGCGGCTGCGCATCGATACGTTGCTGGCGTTGCTGCGCATTCCCCGGGGCGATGGCAAAGGCGCCCAGTCGAGTCTGTTGCGGGCGCTGGCCAAGGCGTTCGGGCTGGGTTTCGATCCGCTGGATTGTGCCTTGGCCGAGCCCTGGACGGGGGAGCGCCCCGAGGCGTTGCGTCAGGTCAGTACCGAGCCTTGGCGCACCGCCGGTGATACCCGCGAGCGCCTGGAGCTGTTCGCGGCGCAGTTGATCGAGCGGGCGCTGGACGGTGTCGTCGAGCCACTGGAGGGGGTGGGCTGGGAGACGGTTTTCGACATTATTGAAAACCTGCGGTCCGTCGTAGCCCCGCGCCTGGATGCCTGCGGCCCGGCGGAAATGCGTGGCCTGCTCGATGCCCTGGGCGGGCGCTTCGTGCCGGCCGGCCCCAGCGGCGCGCCGAGCCGCGGGCGTCTGGACGTATTGCCCACCGGGCGAAACTTTTTCTCAGTGGACGTGCGCAACCTGCCCACCACCACGGCGTGGCGCATCGGTTTCCAGTCGGCGAATCTGATCCTTGAACGGCACTTGCAGGACCACGGCGATCACCTGCGCCAGCTCGGCCTGTCGGTGTGGGGCACCGCCACGATGCGCACCGGCGGTGACGACATCGCCCAGGCCATGGCGTTGATGGGCGTGCGTCCGGTGTGGGCCACCGGCAGCCAGCGGGTCGATGACTTCGAGATCCTGCCGTTGAGCCTGCTGGACCGGCCCCGGGTCGATGTCACGTTGCGGGTGTCCGGGTTCTTCCGGGATGCCTTTGCCAACCTGATCCGCTTGTTCGACGCCGCCGTGCAGGCCGTCGCCGCCCTCGATGAGCCGGACGACATGAACCCCTTGGCGGCCAAGGTGCGCAGCGAGCGCGAAGCCTTGCAGGCGTCGGGTCTTGAGCCGGAAGCCGCGGCGCGCCAGGCCGGCTGGCGGATTTTCGGGGCCAAGCCCGGTGCCTATGGCGCGGGCGTGCAGGGTGCGATTGACGGTCGTTTGTGGCAGAGCCGCGAGGACCTGGCCGAGGTGTACCTGAACTGGGGCGGCTACGCCTACGGTGCCAGCGATGAAGGCACCGCCGCCCGGGAGCAGTTCTCCCGGCGCTTGAGCCAGGTGCAGGCGGTGTTGCAGAACCAGGACAACCGCGAGCACGACCTGCTCGATTCCAACGATTACTACCAGTTCCAGGGCGGCATGCTGGCGGCGGTCGAGACCCTCAGTGGCGATGCGGCGGCCAGTTACCATGGCGATCACAGCCAGCCGGACTTGCCCAGGATTCGTACCCTCAAGGAAGAGCTCAACCGGGTCATCCGCTCCCGCGCGGCCAATCCGAAGTGGATCGACGGCGTGAAGCGGCACGGCTACAAAGGCGCGTTCGAACTGGCGGCGACGGTGGACAACCTGTTTGCCTTCGATGCCACCACCCAATTGATCGACGATCACCAGTACGCCTTGCTGGCCGATGCCTACCTGCTCGATCCGGACACCCGAGAGTTCGTCCGCCGGCACAACCCCGACGCCCTGCGGGACATGACCGAGCGCATGCTCGAAGCGCAGCAGCGAGGGATGTGGCAGGATCCAGGCGAGTATCGCGAGGCGCTGGAGAACTTGTTGTTGGACATAGAAGAAGATGGCTGAAATGAGGACCACAGACCAGCCCTTGTGGCGAGGGAGCTTGCTCCCGCTGGGCTGCGCAGCAGCCCCCGGAACCTGAAGTCCCAGTGCCCTTTCAGAATGACGACTGCTGCGCAGCCGAGCGGGAGCAAGCTCCCTCGCCACAGGGACTCTCTCACATGCATGAGATATTCAACATGACCCACACCCCCCATTTCCCACTCTCCGCCGTGGTCGGCGCCGATGACCTGAAACTGGCCCTGTGCCTGGCCGCCATCGACCCGAGAATCGGCGGTGTGCTGATCGAAGGTCCGCGGGGCATGGCCAAGTCCACATTGGCCCGGGGCCTGGCGGACCTGCTGGCCAGCGGTCAGTTCGTCACCTTGCCCCTCGGTGCGACCGAAGAGCGGCTGGTGGGCACCCTGGACCTGGACGCGGCGTTGGGGGAAGGGCGCGCGCAGTTTTCTCCCGGCGTGCTGGCCAAGGCCGACGGTGGCGTGCTGTACGTCGATGAGGTGAATCTGCTGCCCGATCACCTGGTGGATCTGCTGCTCGATGTGGCCGCCAGCGGCACCAACCTGGTCGAGCGTGACGGCATTTCCCATCGGCACTCGGCGCGCTTTGTCCTGATCGGCACCATGAACCCGGAAGAGGGCGAGCTGCGTCCGCAGTTGCTCGACCGTTTCGGCCTGAACGTCGCCCTCGATGGTCACACCGCACCGGCCGAGCGCGGCCAGATCATCCGGCGGCGGTTGGATTTCGACAGCGATCCGTTGGCGTTCTGCGCAGAGTGGGAGACGGCTCAACAGCAGTTGCGCGAACGCTGCCAACAGGCCCGCGAGCGCTTGGCCGGGATCGCCCTCGATGATGCGGCGCTGGCGCAGATCACCGAGCGTTGTTTTGCCGCTGGGGTCGATGGCTTGCGCGCCGACCTGGTCTGGCTGCGGGCGGCCCGGGCCCATGCCGCCTGGCGCGGCGCCGCGGCGATTGCCGGCGAAGACATCGATGCGGTCGCCGAGTTTGCCTTGCGGCACCGGCGGCGCGGGCATTCGGCACCGGTGCCGTCCCAGGCACCGACGGGGGCGGAAAAAACCACCGAACCCAACGAAGGCCAGGGCCAGTGGGGCGACCTGCCAGCGCGGGCATTGCCGACCGGGGCCCGGCGCGATGTGCCGAGCTGGCCAAAAAAGCCCTAGGCATTCGCCCCCGTTCGCCGGCGGGGGCGAATGCCAGACCCCGCGCCGGACGCCTCGACCAGGGCCGTCAGGGCCGGAGCAAAGCGGCGGCCAGCGGTGCGGTGAACTGGCCGGGGACGTTGCTCAACGGCCGACCACGCCGACATGAAGATTTGCGTTGGCACGATCGCCATCGGTCTCCCCATGAGCTGTGGCTGATCATCGTCGATGCGTCGGCCTCGACCCGGCGTCATCGCGCCTTGAGTGACGGCAAAGGCCTGCTGGCGCAATTGTTCGACGACGCCTACCGACAACGCGCCCGCTTGGCGCTGCTGACAGCCAGCGGCACGCAACCGAACTGGCAGGTGCAGGGGCTAAAGGCCTCGGCCGGTCTGCGCGACTGGCTCGATGGCTTGGGTGCAGGGGGCGGAACGCCGTTGCTGGCGGCGTTGAGCGAGACCGGTCGCTGGCTGGTGGCGCGGCGCAAACGCTACCCGGCGGAGCAGCAACGGGTGCTGGTAATGACCGATGGACGCGTCAAGGAAGGGCTTTTACCGCCGGTCCTCGATTGCCCGTGCCTGTTGATCGACATCGAAAGAGGCCCGATTCGCCTGGGCCGGGCCCGGCAGTTGGCGGGGCTGTTGGGAGCTGAGTATCGGCATATCGATGAGGCTGATTGAAATGTGCTGTGACTGTCAGGGCCCTATCGCGAGCAAGCTCGCTCCCACAGGGGGCCGAGGTGTTCATCATTCATGTGTTCATGGCGAAACCCATGTGGGAGCGAGCTTGCTCGCGATGGCATCCCCTTGGTTCCAATGACCTGCCCAGCGAACCCGCATCACTGCACTATGCTCAGCCAGCCCCTCACAGGAGTGAACCATGCGCGTACTCGTCACCAATCCCCAAGACGATTTTCGGGTCAAGGCCTATGCCGGCACCAACGGCGTGCTGCTCGCCATGGACCTGGCTGAACACCGGCGCCAGGGCTTGCTGGGCTTTGCCATCGAGAAGCAGCAGGGCAACAAGCCCTGGCTGTTCCTGTTCAACAGCCTGACCTTCCCCGACAAGGCCCATACCTTTCCCCAGTTCCACGCCACCCCCAGCGACAAGGCGCCCTTGCAGAAATTTCGCTGGGCCGACTACGCCGTCAACCCCGGCGTGACGATCCATTACCGTGTGCACCTGGCCTATGGCAGTCCCGAGGCACCGCAGTTGGGTGAATCCCTGGAAGTCACCGTCACCAGCGACGACGGGCAACCGACCAACCAGCGCGTGATTTTCAACCGTGCCGTGGCCGCCAGCCAGGCGTTCCAGCGCAAGTTTCCCGAGCTGGACGCGCTGATCGACGCCAACAAGCACCTGTCCATCGACGACTGGCCCGACGCCCCGCGTCGCTGGCTGGAAAACGGTTTGCTGGGGCGCTTGATCGGTTTTATCGACCGGGCGCTGGATGCCAGCTGGGCCTTGGACGTCGCTATCTATGAATACGAACTGCCAGTGATCGTCGACGCGGTGACCGCCGCTCACGCTCGCGGCGCCCGGGTGCGAGTGCTGTACCACGCCGAGCCGGAAGACGACACCACGGCACGCAACGAAGCCAGTCTCGAGAGCATGCCGGCTGCCAACAAACGTGGGCGGGTCACCCACAACATTTTCCACAACAAGTTCATTGTGCTGAGCAAGGTGCAGGGCAGCGGTTCATTGCAACCCGAGGCCGTGCTGTGCGGCAGCACCAATTTCACCGCCAACGGTGTCTACCGCCAGGCCAACGTCGTGCATGTGCTGGACGATCCCCGGATCAGCAGCAGCTACCTCCAGGTGTTCGAGCAAATCTGGGCGACCCCCCAAGATGTCGATGCCACTCGCCAATGGTTGAACCTGAACAACGCCATGGCGCCGCAAGAGGCGTTGTTCGCCGGGTTTTCGCCGCGCACCGGGGAGGGCGACCTGGATCGTTTCGTCGACATCATCAAGGGAGCGCGAAAGGACCTGTTGTTCGTCACCGCCTTCGTGTTGCCCGACCGCATCCTCGACGCTTTGCTCGGCGCACCCAATGACGATGTGCTGCGCTACGGCCTGCAAAACACCCGGAGCCGCATCACCGGCTTCCATGCCGACCGCACCGCCGAGTTCGCCGCCACCGCGTTGCTCAACACCGGCCTGGAAGGCTGGCTGCGGGAGAATATGAAAGGCCAGAAGGGCAACCTGCTGGTGCACACCAAAGCCATCGTCACCGACTTCACCAGCGACACGCCGACCATTCTCAGCGGCAGCCACAACCTGAGCGCCGCGGCCAGCAGTGGCAACGACGAGAATTACCTCATCATCCAGGGCGACACCGACCTGGCCGACCGCTACGGCCTGGAACTGCTGCGTTTCTACGAGCATTACCGCTTTCGTTATTTCGCGAAAAAACTCGCCCTCAAGCAGGTCAAGCCGCTGGCGGTGAATGACAGCTGGAGCGATGACTATTACCGCGAGGGGGATTTGCGGATGTTGTCCCGGGTGAGGTTTTGCGGACGTTAGGTGTAGTAGTTGATCAGGTGATAGCATAGGGCCATCTATCGGCCTGGAAGCTGCCATGAAACCCTGTCACGGAACGTCCACTCTACTTCGTACCAGTGTAGCGATCCTGTTGTTGGCCCTGGGGGCTTCGGCCCTTGCCGCCAATCAGCCGTGTTCCGGGCGCAAGGGCGGTATTGCCGGGTGTGACGGCGATACCTTCTTGTGCAACGACGGTTCCATCAGCGCTTCGAAGAAGTCCTGTTCCGCGGTGCTGGGGCTTCGCAACGACGCCCGGCCGCAATCGTTGCTCAAATCAACCGACGGTTGCCAGTGCGGCAGTGGCAATTACTGCGTCGGGCCCCGGGGCGGGGTCTATTGCCCTGTGGGAGCGAGCTTGCTCGCGATGGCGTCAGGTCAGTTGGCATCAACCTTGGCTGATCCACCGCTATCGCGAGCAAGCTCGCTCCCACAGGGTAATCATTCACACATTCCAGAATGGCTCCGTTTGGGGGCGCCGAATACTCGGCGCAGCTCCGGTTTGGGACCTTGTTACCCGTGCGTCGTGGCCAACGGTAGCAACAGTGTTTGCAGGCAGACTTCACCGTCCGCCCACTTGTTTTTCTCATCTCCCTGATTTCCCTCAATTTCTATTTTTCTCTCCCAGGGCCCTCGAGCCTGTGGCACACTTTCTGCTGTCTATTCCGTTGTTACATACCATGTTCCGGTATAGCGGAATAAACTCACTCTGGAGTGCTTGCCATGCAACGCCGACCTTCCTTGTTCAAAGCGTGTGTTTTTCTCTTCGTGGCCACGACGGCTGCCATGGGGGTCGCTCAGGCGGCCGACAGCAAGCTGGACAGCGTGCTGCAACGGGGGAAATTGATCGTGGGCACGGGCAGTACCAATGCGCCGTGGCACTTCCAGGGAGCGGATGGCAAGTTGCAGGGTTTTGATATCGACATCGCGCGGATGGTCGCCAAGGGCCTGTTCAATGACCCGGAGAAAGTCGAGTTCGTGGTGCAGTCGTCCGATGCGCGTATTCCCAACCTGCTGACCGACAAGGTCGACATGAGCTGCCAGTTCATCACCGTCACCGCCAGTCGCGCCCAGCAAGTGGCGTTCACCCTGCCGTACTACCGCGAAGGCGTGGGCCTGCTGCTGCCGGCCAACAGCAAGTACAAGGAAATCGAAGACCTCAAGGCGGCGGATGACGACGTTACCGTGGCGGTGCTGCAGAACGTCTACGCCGAAGAGCTGGTGCACCAGGCATTGCCCAAGGCCAAGGTCGACCAGTACGACAGCGTCGACCTGATGTACCAGGCCGTGAACTCCGGCCGCGCCGATGCCGCCGCCACCGACCAGTCCTCGGTCAAATACCTGATGGTGCAGAACCCAGGGCGCTATCGCAGCCCGGCCTACGCCTGGAGCCCACAAACCTACGCCTGCGCGGTCAAGCGCGGCGACCAGGACTGGCTGAACTTCGTCAACACCACCTTGCATGAGGCCATGACCGGTGTGGAATTCCCCACCTACGCGGCGTCGTTCAAGCAGTGGTTCGGCGTCGAGCTGCCGTCGCCGGCGATCGGTTTCCCCGTTGAATTCAAATGACCCTGTGAGCCCGGGGCGCCCTTTGTGGGCGCACCGTCGAAGGTACTGCCGACCATGAATTATCAGTTGAACTTTGCCGCCGTCTGGCGCGATTTCGACACCTTGCTGGCGGGGCTCGGCCTGGGGCTTTCCCTGGCGCTGGTGTCGATCGCCATCGGCTGCGTGATCGGCCTGGCGATGGCGTTCGCGCTGCTCAGCAAGCATCGCGTGTTGCGGGTGCTGGCGTCGGTGTATGTCACGGTGATCCGCAATACGCCGATCCTGGTGCTGATCCTGTTGATCTACTTCGCCTTGCCGAGCCTGGGCATTCGCCTGGACAAGCTGCCGTCGTTCGTCATCACCCTCTCGTTGTACGCCGGGGCCTACCTGACCGAAGTGTTTCGCGGCGGGCTGTTGAGCATTCACAAGGGACAGCGTGAAGCGGGATTGGCCATCGGCCTGGGCGAGTGGCAGGTGAAGGCCTACGTCACCGTGCCGGTGATGCTGCGCAACGTATTGCCGGCCTTGTCGAACAACTTCATTTCGCTGTTCAAGGACACCTCCCTGGCGGCGGCGATTGCCGTGCCAGAGCTGACTTACTACGCCCGCAAGATCAACGTGGAGAGCTACCGGGTGATCGAAACCTGGCTGGTGACCACGGCCTTGTATGTCGCGGCCTGTTACCTGATTGCCATGCTGCTGCGGTATTTCGAGCAGCGCCTGGCGATCCGCCGTTAGGAGTCTCCCATGTACGAATCCCCCAGTTGGTTGCATGAGTTGTGGGTCGCCCGGGACACCCTGTGGGCCGGTTTCCTGACCAGCGTGCAGTGTTCGCTGCTGGCGATTGTGTTGGGCACCTTGATCGGTGTCGTCGCCGGATTGGCGTTGACGTACGGCCGTGTCTGGATGCGTGCGCCGTTTCGTTTCTACGTCGACCTGATTCGCGGCACGCCAGTCTTCGTGCTGGTGCTGGCCTGCTTCTACATGGCCCCGGCCCTGGGCTGGCAGATCGGCGCGTTCCAGGCCGGCGTGCTGGGCTTGACGCTGTTCTGCGGCTCCCACGTGGCCGAGATCGTGCGCGGCGCCTTGCAGGCATTGCCCCGTGGGCAGATGGAAGCGAGCCAGGCCATCGGCCTGACGTTCTACCAGGCGCTGGGTTACGTGCTGTTGCCCCAGGCGTTGCGGCAGATCCTGCCAACCTGGGTCAATTCCTCCACGGAGATCGTCAAGGCCTCGACCTTGCTGTCGGTGATCGGCGTCGCCGAATTGCTGCTCAGCACCCAGCAGATCATCGCCCGGACCTTCATGACGTTGGAATTTTACCTGTTCGCCGGGTTTCTCTTTTTCATCATCAACTACGCCATCGAATTGCTCGGACGGCACATTGAAAAGCGGGTGGCGTTGCCATGACTGACGTTTCGAAACTCTCCAGTACAAAGCTCTCAAACGCCCAGCCGCTGCTGGACATTCGCGGCCTGCGCAAACAATACGGCCCGCTGGAAGTGCTCAAGGGCGTGGACCTGAGCATGCAGCGCGGCAATGTGGTCACGCTGATCGGCTCCAGCGGTTCGGGCAAGACCACATTGCTGCGTTGCGTGAACATGCTGGAAGAATTCCAGGGCGGCCGGATCGTGCTCGACGGCGAGTCCATCGGCTATGACGAGGTGGCTGGCAAGCGCGTGCGCCACGCCGAGAAAGTCATCGCCCGCCATCGAGCCATGACCGGCATGGCCTTCCAGCAGTTCAACCTGTTCCCGCATCTGACCGCGTTGCAGAACGTCACCCTGGGCCTGCTCAAGGTGAAAAAACTGCACAAGGACGAAGCGGTGGCCCTGGCCGAAAAATGGCTGGAGCGGGTCGGCCTGTTGGAGCGGCGCGACCACTTTCCCGGCCAGTTGTCCGGCGGCCAGCAGCAACGCGTGGCGATTGCCCGGGCGATTGCGATGAACCCCAGCCTGATGCTGTTCGACGAAGTCACCTCGGCCCTGGACCCGGAGCTGGTCGGTGAGGTGCTGAACGTGATCAAGGGCCTGGCCGAAGACGGCATGACCATGCTGCTGGTGACCCACGAAATGCGCTTCGCCTTCGAGGTCTCCGACAAGATCGTGTTCATGAACCAGGGCCGCATCGAAGAACAAGGGCCACCCAAGGAGCTGTTCGAGCGGCCGCAATCGCCGCGTCTGGCGGAATTCCTCAAGAACACCCGTTTTTAATCCATTCAGCTATCAATCAGTTCAACAAGGAGATACCCATGAGCATTACGCGTTACGGCACCGGCAGCACCGCAGGCGGCGGCCAGCCACGGCCCTTCGCCCGCGCCGTGGAGGCCGATGGCTGGCTGCACGTGTCTGGCCAGGTGCCGGCGGTGAACGGCGAGATCATTGTCGGCGGGATCGTCGAGCAGACCCACCAGACCATGAAGAACCTGGTGGCCATTCTCGAAGAGGCCGGCTACGGCCTGGAAGATGTGGTGCGCTGCGGCGTATGGCTGGAGGACCCGCGGGACTTCTGGAGTTTCAACAAAGTGTTCGGCGAATACTTCAACCCGGAACACGCCCCGGCCAGGGCCTGCGTGCAGGCGAGCATGATGGTCGATTGCAAGGTCGAGATCGATTGCATTGCCTACAAGAAAAAAAGCTGAACACGGTACTCTGGAAAATTAGCTTCTGTGGCGAGGGAGCTTGCTCCCGCTCGGCTGCGCAGCAGTCGCAAGAAATTGGGCCTGCTGCGCAGGCCAGCGGGAGCAAGCTCCCTCGCCACAGTAAAGATACATGCGACTATGGGTGAAATTTCAGGAACCGAAAACATGACCGAAGACACCATCAAACGCCGGGCCCGGGGATTGGATCGGGCGTTCGATATCCTCGATTTTCTCAAGGAAATCGGCCAACCGCTGCGCCCGAACGATATTGCCAGCGGCATCGGCAGTCCCAAGTCCACGGTCTATGAACTGGTGGCGTCGCTGTTGGAGCGACGCATCCTCGAGCCGGTGGGCAAGGACGGTCACGTCTACCTGGGCCGCCAGTTGTATTTCCTCGGCCAGGCGCACTTGCGGCATTTCGATTTGAGTCGCGAGGCCGACCAGGCCTTGCAGGAGATCGTGCGCCAGACCCGGGAAACGGCGCAGATGTGCCTGCTCAACGGGCGTAAATACACCGTCGCGCTGATGAAAGAAGGCGAGCGGCATTTCCGCATCTCCTCGGACATCGGTGAAAACGCGCCGATCCCATGGACCGCGTCCGGGCGCCTGCTACTGGCGCATCTGAGTGACCAGCAGATCGTCGACCTGATCGACCCCGACGATTTCATCCTGCCGGACGGCGAGCGCCTGCCCCTGGAGCAATTTCTCAAGGAAATCCGCCAGGCTGGCCTCGATGGTTTTTTCTCCTTCGACAGCGTCGCCGACACCTTCACCCATTGCTTCGCCGCACCGGTCAAAGACCCTGGCGGCGTGGCCATCGCCACCCTGTGCATCGTCGCCCCACGGGCCGACGCCAAGAACAATTACGCCGACTACCGCCGGGTGCTGATCGAAAGCGCCAACAACCTGGCCCGTCGCATCAATGAATAGACAGCAACGGCACTAGCGGCCGTGCGCGAGGAGTTCGAACATGTCATCTGCCATCCTTAATGCCGGCGTCGAGAAGGGCGCTGCCACCGTCGGCGCCCACCTGCTGCGGGACGTCAGCCTGCCAGCGCTGGTGCTGCACCGCACGGCCCTGGAGCACAACATCCGCTGGATGCAGGATTTTGTCACCCGCAGCGGTGCCGAACTGGCGCCCCACGGCAAGACCAGCATGACCCCCGCGTTGTTTCGCCGTCAGTTGGAGGCCGGCGCCTGGGGCCTGACCCTTGCCACCGCCGTACAGACCCGTGCCGCCTACGCCCATGGCGTGCGCCGAGTGTTGATGGCCAACCAATTGGTGGGCACGCCCAACATGGCGCTGATTGCCGATCTGCTCGCCGACCCGGCGTTCGAATTCCATTGCCTGGTGGATCATCCGGACAACGTCGCTGACCTGGGCGCTTACTTCGCTTCTCGCGGCGTGCGGCTCAATGTGATGATCGAGTACGGCGTGGTCGGTGGTCGGTGTGGCTGCCGGACCGAAGCCGAGGTGCTGGCCCTGGCCGAGGCGATTCGCAGTCAACCGGCGCTGGCGTTGACCGGTATCGAAGGCTACGAAGGGGTGATCCACGGCGACCATGCCATCAGCGGCATCCGCGCGTTCGCAGCCTCCTTGGTACGGCTGGCGGTGCAGTTGCAGGACGGCGGTGCCTTCGCCATCGACAAACCGATCATCACCGCCTCGGGTTCGGCCTGGTACGACCTGATCGCCGAATCCTTCGAAGCCCAGAATGCCCACGGGCGTTTCCTCAGCGTGCTGCGGCCCGGCAGCTACGTGGCCCATGACCATGGCATCTACAAAGAGGCCCAGTGCTGTGTACTGGAGCGCCGCAGCGACCTGCACGAAGGCCTGCACCCGGCCCTGGAGGTCTGGGCCCATGTGCAATCGCTGCCGGAGCCGGGCTTCGCGGTGATCGCGCTGGGCAAGCGCGACGTCGCCTACGACGCCGGATTACCGGTGCCGCTCAAGCGCTACACGCCCGGATCGGACGCGGTGGTGGCGGATGATGTCAGCGCTTGCAAGGTGACGGCGGTGATGGACCAGCATGCGTTCATGAGCGTGGCGGCGGGGGTTGAGCTGCGTGTGGGCGACATCATTTCGTTTGGGACTTCCCACCCGTGCCTGACGTTCGACAAGTGGCGAGTGGGGTGCCTGGTGGATGAGCAACTGAGGGTGGTCGAGTCTATGGAGACTTGTTTCTGAGACTTGAGACCGAGTCGCGGCTATCGCGAGCAAGCTCGCTCCCACCGTGGATTGTTGTGAATACAACATTGTGATCACCACCATCCCCCTGTGGGAGCGAGCTTGCTCGCGATAGCGGCCCGCCAGACACCACCGAACCATCAGGAACATCCATGAGCAACCCCACACCCCGCATCGCCCTGATCGGCGAATGCATGATCGAACTGCAACAACGCGCCGACGGCAGCTTGCTGCAAAGCTTCGGCGGCGACACCCTGAACACCGCCGTGTACCTGTCCCGCGCCTTGGGCGACAGGGGCTCGGTGGATTACGTCACCGCCCTGGGCGACGACAGTTTCAGCGATGCCATGTGTGAGCGCTGGGCCGAAGAAAACATCGGGTTGCAAAGGGTCCAACGCTTGCCTGGACGCCTGCCGGGTCTGTATTGCATCCAGACCGATGCGGCGGGCGAGCGGCGATTCCTCTACTGGCGCAACGAAGCGGCGGTGCGCGAGTGTTTTACCACCCCGGCCGCCGCACCGATCCTGGCCGCATTGCCGGATTACGATGTGCTGTATTTCAGCGGCGTCACCCTGGCGGTACTCGGCGAGCAGGGGCGGCGCAAACTCATTGAGGCCCTGATCGAGGCACGGCGCCGCGGCGCCCAGGTGGTGTTCGATAACAACTACCGACCACGGCTCTGGGCCTCGGTCGAGGCGGCGCGCCTGGCGTATCGCAGCGTACTGCCTTACGTGGAGCTGGCGCTGTTGACCGTGGATGACGAACAGGCGCTGTTCGGCCATGTCGATGACGAGGCGGTATTCGCTGCGTATGCGCAGTTGGGCACGCCGGAAGTGGTGCTCAAGCGCGGTGCCGAGGCCTGTTTGATTCGTTGCGATGGGCAGTCTTATGAAGTGCCTGCCGTGCGGGTAGAGCGTGTAGTCGACACCACGGCGGCGGGAGATTCCTTCAGCGCCGCGTACCTGGCGAGCCGCTTGCTGGGCGGCAGCCCGGTGGAAGCGGCCGAGGCGGGGCATCGGCTGGCGAGCCGGGTGATCCAGGTGCCGGGGGCGTTGATTCCCAAGGACTGACATCTCCATGGAAATCAGGCTATGCCTTTGTGGCGAGGGAGCTTGCTCCCGCTCGGCTGCGCCGCAGCCGCAAAAATGGGCCTGCTGCGCAGGCCAGCGGGAGCAAGCTCCCTCGCCACAGGGTCGGGTCGTCAGGGCAATGTCACTTCAATCCCGGTAGAACACCTGCACCAGGTGATAGCCAAACTTGCTCTTGATCGGCCCGTGCACCACCCGCAGTGGCTTCTTGAAAATCACCGCATCGATCACCCCGACCATCTGCCCCGGCCGTACTTCGCCCAGGTCACCGCCGCGCTTGCCCGAGGGACAGGTAGAGTATTTCTTGGCCAGCACATCGAACGCTTCGCCCTTGGCGATGCGTTGCTTGAGCTGTTCGGCTTCTTCGGCGGTTTTCACCAGGATATGGCGGGCTTGGGCTTTCATTGCAGCGGTGACCTGAAGGGTGCGACGGGGCGGCGATTATGCCTCAAGTCAGCCGCCATGGTTGATCATCGTCCGAATCTTGTTGGCCAACAGATCGAGGGTGAAAGGCTTGGCGACCATGTCCATGCCCTGTTCGAGGAATCCTTGGCGTTCGGCGGCTTTCTGCGCGTAGCCCGTCATGAACAGCACTTTGAGCCCCGGGCGGTGCTGGCGGGCGATTTCCGCCAGTTGCCGGCCATTCATGCCCGGCAGCCCGACGTCGGTCACCAACAGGTCGATGCGTTGCTCCGATTCCAGCAGGGGCAATGCCATCATGGCGTCCTGGGCCTCGAGTGCGGTGTAGCCCAAGGTCTTCAACAGGTCGAGCACCAGCATGCGCACGGCGGGTTCGTCTTCCACCAGCAGTACGGTTTCCCCGGCGATGGCCGGTGGTGCCTCGACCGTCTCCGGCGTGGCGGGTTGCTGGGCCGGCGCAACGTGCAAGCGCGGCAGGTACAGTTGCACACGCGTGCCCTGGCCCGGCACGCTGTCCAGGTTGAGGTGACCACCGGACTGTTGCGCAAATCCGTAGATCATCGACAAGCCCAGGCCGGTGCCCTGGCCGATGGGCTTGGTGGTGAAGAACGGGTCGAAGGCCTTGGCCAGCACGGCGGGGGTCATGCCGCTACCGTTGTCGCTGACGGCGATCATCACGTAGTCGCCGGCCTTGACCGGCTCCAGGCTGTTGATGTCCGTGCCGTCGAGGTAGACGTTGGCGGTTTCGACGATCAATTCGCCGCCCTCGGGCATCGCATCGCGGGCGTTGATCACCAGGTTGAGCAGGGCGTTTTCCAGCTGGCTGGCATCGGTGCTGACCGGCCACAACTCATTGGCCAGTTGCAGGCGCAGCACGATGTGATCGCCGGTGGTCCGGCTCAGCAGGTCTTCGAGCGAGCGCACCAGCTCGTTGGCGTCCAGCGGCTTGCGGTCCAGGGATTGTCGACGGGAAAACGCCAACAACCGATGGGTCAGGGCCGCGGCGCGGTTGGCCGAGGACACCGCCGCTTCGGTGAAGCGGCCGATCTCGGCGGCACGGCCAGCAGCGATGTAGCGTTGCATCAGGTCGAGGCTGCCGAGAATGCCGGTCAGCATGTTGTTGAAGTCATGGGCAATGCCGCCGGTGAGCTGGCCCACGGCTTCCATTTTCTGCGCATGGCGCAGGGCTTCTTCGGCGCGCTCGCGCTCGAACATCTCGCTTTGCAGCCGATGGTTGGCCTCGGCCAGTTGCTGGGTTCGAGCGATGACCCGTTCCTCCAGCGTTTCGTTGAGGTTGCGCAGGGCTTCCTCGGTTTTCCGGCTCTCGGTTTCGTCGATCACAAAGATGTAGAAGCCGTTCACCGCACCGTCCGCGCCGTGGCGCGGCAGGTAGTTGATCAAGGAATGGCGCGGGCGACCGTCGCGATGGTCCGACTGCACGGCAAAGCTGCACGGCTTGCCGGCCAGGGCGTCGGCGATCTGCTGGGCGCGGGCGGCATAGGCCTCATCGCCGAGCACTTCGCGGATGGTCTTGCCGTAGAGCTCCTGCGGAGTCATGCCGTACCAGTCCAGGTAGGCGCTGTTGTTCAGCCGGAAACGCTCCTCGCGGTCCACGTAGCTGATGAGGATCGGCATGGCGTTGATGATCAGTTGCAACTCGGTCTGGCTCTGGCGCAGGGCCTGCTCGGTGCGCTTGCGTTCGGTCAGGTCCAGGGCCGCGCCCAGGAAACGCTTGGGCCGGCCGTGGCGGTCCTTGTAGCAGCGGCCGCGCACATATACCCAGCGCAACTCATTATCGGGCTGCAGCAGCCGGTACTCCTCGGCGTATTCGGTGCCGTGGGTGATGCAGTGCTTGATGCTGCGGGCAACCATCGCCCGGTCTTCGGGATGCACGCCTTCAAGATAGGCGCTGATGGGCAATTGTCGCGACAGCTCCGGATCGACGCCATGCAGCAGGGCGAAATGCGCGTCGGCAATAAAGCGGTCCTCGCTGATGTCCCAATCCCAGGTGCCCAGCGCGTCGGCGGCGGCCAAGGCCAGTTGCAGGCGTTCTTCGCTTTCGTGCTGGGCCTTGAGGCTGGCCTCGGAACGCCGCTCGAACTCCATGGCCAGGCGGCGTCGCTCGCTGGTCTCGATGGCGGTGACCAGAATGCCGGCGACGCTGCCGCTTTCGTCACGCACCGGGCTGTAGGTCAGGTCCAGCCAGACATCGCAGAGACGGCCGGCGAAGGGCACGCGCCATCGCTGATCGCGGCAAGTGTGGGTCTGGCCTTGTAACACCCGCTGATAAATCCCTTCGGTCGTGCCTTTGAGTTCGGGCCATGCTGCATGGGTCGGCTGGCCAAACGCTCGAGGGTGCTTGTCACCAGCCAGTCGGCCGAAGGCGTCGTTGTAGAGGTGGGACAGCTGCGCGCCCCACAGCAAGGCCATGGGCATGGGCGAATGGAGCACGATGTCCACGGCGGTGCGCAGGCTCTGGGGCCAGTCCCGGGCGGTGCCCAACGGGGTCTGGGCCCAGTCCACCTGGCTGACCAGGCGTTGTGTATCGCTGCCGGCGGGTGTCGCGTTCATCACGCACTCCCTGCCTGTCGTGTCTGTACCACGGCGTCTACTATCCTTTGAGGAAGGTAAGTGCGAGTGGGGCTGAAAGATTTCATGTTCGGCTCAGCTTGTTTCATTGATGTCTCGCGGAAGTTTCAGTCCATGGAAATCGATCCGTTGTTGCGAATCCTGGCGAGCCAGAATGGTTCCGACCTTTACATGTCCACGGGCGCGCCGCCATGCGCGCGTTTCGAAGGGGTGATCAAGCCCTTGGCTAACGAGGCCTTCAAGGTCGGCGACATTGCCCGTCTCGCCGAGTCTTTGATGGACGCCGAACAGCGCCTTGAGTTCGATCGGGAATTGGAAATGAACCTGGCGATTTCCCTGGCGGGCGTCGGGCGGTTCCGGGTCAATATCTTCAAGCAGCGCAACGACGTGTCCATGGTGATTCGCAACGTCAAGCTGGATATCCCGCGCTTCGAAGACCTGAAACTGCCCCGGGTGTTGTTGGACACCATCATGCAGAAACAGGGCTTGATGCTGTTCGTCGGTGCGACAGGCTCGGGCAAGTCGACCTCCCTGGCGGCGCTGATCGATTACCGCAATCGCAACAGCAGCGGTCACATCATCACCATCGAGGATCCGGTGGAGTACATCCATCGGCATAAGAAATCCATCATCAACCAACGGGAAGTCGGTGTCGACACCCGCAGTTTTCATGCCGCCCTGAAGAACACGTTGCGCCAGGCACCGGATGTGGTGCTGATCGGCGAGATCCGCGATCGGGAAACCATGGAGCATGCCCTGGCTTTTGCCGACACCGGGCACCTGGTGATTTCCACCTTGCATGCCCATAACGCCAACCAGGCCTTGGACCGGGTGATCAATTTCTTCCCGGAGGAACGCCGGCCGCAGTTATTGAACGACCTGGGCAACAACCTCAAGGCGTTCGTCTCCCAGCGTCTGGTACGCACCCGCACTGGCCAGCGGCGGGCTGCGGTGGAAGTGATGCTGGGTTCACCGACGGTGGCCGACCTGATCCGGCGCAACGAACTTGGCGAGCTCAAGTCCATCATGGAAAAGTCGGAGGAACTGGGCATGCAGACTTTTGACCAGGCGCTGTTCAACCTGGTAGTCGAAGGGGCCATCGACGAGGAAGAAGCGCTGAAAAATGCCGACTCGGCGAACAACCTGCGGTTGCGTTTGAAGCTGCATACCGAGTCGGGCGCGGCGGCGCCACCGGCTGATCCAGCGGCGGGTGAGTGGGGGTTGATGGATTGATTGTTTTAAAGGGAGACCGCGTTATCGTTCATCGCGAGCAAGCTCGCTCCCACGGTGGATTGCTGTGAATACAAAACTTTTGATCACCGCGATCCCCCTGTGGGAGCGAGCTTGCTCGCGATGAGGCCCTGACGGTCAGCTCGCCAGCTCAGGCCGATCGCGAAACTGCTCCAGCGCCCCGGGATTGGCCAGGGCATCGGTATTCTTCACCGCTTCGCCATGCACAACGTTGCGCACCGCCAACTCCACCACCTTGCCACTGATGGTCCGCGGGATATCAGTGACGGCGAGGATCTTCGCCGGCACATGCCGTGGTGTGGTGTTGGCCCGGATGACCTGGCGAATCCGTTGTTCCAAGGCCTCATCCAGCATCACGCCATCACGCAGGCGCACGAACAGCACCACCCGGACATCACCCTGCCATTGCTGGCCGATGGCGACGCTGTCCAGCACCTGCTCGACCTTTTCCACCTGCCGGTAGATTTCCGCGGTGCCAATGCGCACACCGCCCGGGTTGAGCACGGCATCGGAGCGTCCATGGATCAACAGGCCGCCGTGGGGCAGTTCCTCGGCGTAGTCACCCTGGGCCCATACCCCGGGGAATTGGGCGAAGTAGGACGCGCGAAGTTTTTCCTGCCGAGGGTCGTTCCACAAACCAATGGGCATCGCCGGGAAATGCCGGGTGCACACTAGCTCACCCTTTTCGCCGATGACCGGCGTGCCAGCCTCGTTCCAGACTTGCACGGCCATGCCCAGGCTCTTGCCCTGCATTTCGCCCCGGTGGACCGCTGACAGCGGGTTACCGTTGACGAAGCACGACACAATGTCGGTGCCGCCGGACATCGAGGCCAGGCAGACGTCGGGCTTGAAATCCCGGTACACGTAGTCGTAGCTATGGGGCGCCAGTGCCGAGCCGGTGGACAGGAGGGTTTTCAGGCTGTCCAAGCGATGCGTTTGCCGTGGCTTGAGGCCCTCGCTTTCCAGGGCCGCGAGGAATTTGGGGCTGGTGCCGAACACGCTGATGCGCTGCTGATCGATCAGGTCCAGCAAGCGCGCGGGACCGGGGTGGAACGGCGAGCCATCGTAGAGCACCACCGCGCTGCCCACGGCGAGGGCCGACACCAGCCAGTTCCACATCATCCAGCCGCAGGTCGTGTAGTAGAACAACCGATCCTCGGGACCGAGGTCGACGTGCAGGCCATGTTCCTTGACGTGTTGCAGCAGCACGCCGCCAGTGCCATGGACGATGCACTTCGGCACGCCGGTGGTGCCACTGGAGTACAGGATGTACAGCGGGTGGTCGAACGGGACGCTGACGAATTCCGGTTCGCCACCGCTTCGGTAAAAGTCGTTCCACAACGCGACGGCGGCCGAGGTCTTGAAGTCCTCGACGCGGGCCTCAGGCTGGGCATAAGGCAGCACGATCAATTGCTGCAATGATGGCAATCGTTCAAGGATCTCGTTGATCTTGGGCCGCTGGTCGATGGTTTTCCCGGCATAGCGATAACCCGCGCACGTGATCAACACCTTGGGCTCGATCTGGCCGAAGCGGTCGATGACGCCCTGGGTACCAAAATCCGGCGATGAGCACGACCAGATGGCGCCCAGGCTGGTGCTGGCGAGCATTCCCACCAACGTCTGCCAGGTGTTGGGCATGCAGGCGGCGACCCTGTCGCCCCGGGTCACGCCGGCCGCTTGCAGGCTTTTTTGCAGGCCGGCGACCTGGGCGGCGAGTTCGGCCCAGGTCAGGTGTTCCTCGTCGCCGTTTTCGGCCAGCGCTACCACGGCGAGGGCGTCATCGCGGCGGCGCAGCAGGTGTTCGGCGAAGTTCAGCGTGGCGCCCGGGAACCACTGGGCGCTGGGCATTTGCGCACCCTCCAGCAGTACCGCGTCGGGGGCTTGGTGAAAGCGAATCTCGAAGAAATCGACGATGGCCTGCCAGAAGGCCTCGCGCTGGTCGATGCTCCAGGCGTGCAGGGCAGGGTAGTCGTTCAGTTGCAACTGATGCCGCGCGTTGGCGAACCGGCGAAAGGCGTCCATGCGTGACTGGGCGATGCGTTCGGGGCTGGGTTGCCAGAGGATGTCGGACATGGGGTGCCTCTTGTTTTTTCGGGCTTATAAACATTGCAGCACAAGGCGCACTTTGTGGCGAGGGAGCAAGCGGTGAAACGGTGCTTCCTGTAGCCAGGTCGCTTCTGTGGCGAGGGAGCTTGCTCCCGCTGGGCTGAAGCAGACCCAATAGGCGGCCGCTACGCAGCCGAGCGGGAGCAAGCTCCCTCGCCACAAAGAGCGCTTTCACCACACAAGGTTGCGTATCTATTGAGCCAACCACCCCCCATCGATATTCCACGCCGCGCCCCGCACCTGGCTCCCGGCTTCACTGCACAGGAACAGCACCAGTTCCCCCAGTTGCGGCGGGGTGACGAATTCCAGGGACGGCTGTTTCTCGGCCAACAGGTCGTGCTGTGCCTGTTGCGGGTCGACGCCCGTGGCAATGCGATCATCGATCTGTTTTTGCACCAGCGGCGTCAGCACCCAGCCCGGGCAAATGGCGTTGCAGGTCACATTGCTGGTGGCGGTTTCCAGGCCGACCACCTTGGTCAAGCCGATCACCCCATGCTTGGCCGCGACATACGCCGCCTTGCCCACCGAACCGACTTGGCCATGCACCGAAGCGATATTGACGATCCGTCCCCAGCCCTTGGCCCGCATGGCCGGCAGGCTCAGGCGGGTGGCGTGGAACACCGATGACAGGTTGATGGCGATGATCGAATCCCAGCGCTCCACCGGGAAATCCTCCACGGCGGCCACGTGCTGGATCCCGGCGTTGTTCACCAGGATGTCCACGCCACCGAACTCACGCTCGGCGTAGGCGAGCATGTCGGCGATCTGTGCCGGGTCACTGACGTCGGCCGGGTGATGGCCGACCTTGCCGCCGAACTGTTTCACCTCGGCGATCACCGTCGAGGCATCGCCGAAGCCGTTGAGGATCAGGTTGGCGCCGGCCTTGGCCAGGCTCAGGGCGATGCCCAGGCCGATGCCGCTGGTGGAGCCGGTGACCAGGGCGGTCTTGCCCGAAAGAGGGGTTGTCATGGGGAACCTCACACAATGCCAGTGGCGTAGAACACACCGATCACGAAGAACACCGCGAGGGTCTTGATCAGCGTAATGCAGAAAATGTCTTTATAGGCTTCGCGATGGGTCAGCCCGGTTACCGCCAGCAGGGTAATCACCGCGCCGTTGTGGGGCAGGGTGTCCATGCCGCCGCTGGCCATGGCGGCCACCCGGTGCAGCACTTCCAGGGGAATGTTGGCGGCGTGGGCGGCGCTGATGAAGGTTTCCGACATCGCCGCCAAGGCGATGCTCATGCCGCCCGAGGCGGAGCCGGTGATGCCCGCCAGCAGCGTGACGGTCACCGCTTCGTTGACCAGCGGGTTGGGAATGCTCTTGAGCCAGTCGGCCAGGACCAGGAAGCCCGGCAAGGACGCGATGACGGCGCCGAAGCCGTATTCCGACGCGGTGTTCATCGCCGCCAGCAACGCACCGCCCACCGCGCTCTTGCTGCCTTCGGCCAGTTTGCTGCGAATGGCCCGGAAGCCGAACAGCAGGACCATGATGATGCCCACCAGCAACGCCGCCTGCACCGCCCAGATCGCGGTGAGCTTGGCGATGTCGCTGGTGACCGGGGCGGTCATCCCCGGCAGCGCCAGGCTGTGGGTCTTGCCATACCACTGGGGAATCCACTGGGTGAACAGCAGGTTCATGACCCCCACCGCCAGCAGCGGCGAAACGGCAATCCACGGGTTCGGCAGTTTGATGTCTTCGGCGGTTTCCGGTTCATTGCGCAGCTCGGTGCCGTAGCCTTCGCCCTCGCGTTGGGCCTTGTTGCGTTGGCGTTGCAGGAACAGCATGCCGAGGCTGAACACGAAGACCGTACCGATCACGCCCAGCCATGGTGCGGCCCAGGCGGTGGTGTTGAAGAACGTGCTGGGGATGATGTTCTGGATCTGCGGCGTGCCGGGCAGGGCGTCCATGGTGAACGAGAACGCGCCGAGGGCGATGGTGGCCGGGATCAGCCGCTTGGGAATGTTGCTCTGGCGGAACATCTCGGCGGCGAACGGGTACACCGCGAACACCACGACGAACAGCGACACGCCGCCGTACGTCAGCACGGCGCAGACCAGCACGATCACCAGCATGGCCTGGCGCGTCCCCAGCAAGCGAATCGCCGCGGCGACGATGGAGCGGGAGAACCCCGACAACTCAATCAGCTTGCCGAACACCGCACCGAGCAGGAACACCGGGAAGTAGAGCTTGATGAAGCCGACCATTTTCTCCATGAACACCCCGGTGAAGGCAGGGGCGACGGCGGACGGGTCGGTGAGCAGGACGGCACCGAGGGCGGCGATGGGGGCGAAGAGGATAACGCTGTAGCCACGGTAGGCGGCAACCATCAGCAGCGTGAGAGCTGCCAAGGCAATGATCACACTCATGGTGTGTCTCCTGGATTGTTATTGTTGTGGTGAAGCGGTGGCGGGGCTATAGCGAGTTTTGTGCCAGGTGTGTAACTGGCTGAAATATAAGGGTTTTATTTGTGTTTATAGGAGTGGGTTGAATGATTTGTCTCTAATCGGAGATCTTTCGGGGCTGGGCTGGCCTCATCGCGAGCAAGCTCGCTCCCACAGGTTGACCGGGTATTCCAGGAAAACCCCGGCCCCCTGTGGGAGCGAGCTTGCTCGCGATGAGCGCAAAGCGCTCCCCCATCAGCAGTCTACCAATAGAGAAATAAAGTCTCTTTATTGAGACTCTGCAATCCCCAACGCCACCATCTTCTTGTACAGCGTCGACCTCCCCAGCCCCAACCGCTCGGCCGCTTCGACCACCTTGCCCCCGCATTGCGCGAGGGTGGTTTCGATCAATTGCCGGTCGAAGCGCGCCCGGGCCTGGCTGAAGGTTTCGTGGGGCAGGGGATCGACGCTCACGTCCGCTGGCCGCGCCACCGGCGTGAACGTCCCGATGGCCGCGCGGATGTCCGCCGCCGTGAGCACCAGGTCATCGCTGAGCAGCGCGGCCCGTTCCAGCACATTGCGCAGCTCGCGGATGTTGCCCGGCCACGCGTGTTGCCGCAGCAGGTCGAGGGCGGCGGGGTTCAGTTCGTGCTGGCTGCGCAGTTCTTCCAGGATCGCTTCGCTCAGGGCCGGCAAATCATCCAGGCGTTCGCGCAACGGCGGGACCTGGATCGGCAACACGTTGAGGCGGTAATACAGGTCGGCGCGGAACTCTCCACGCTTGATCGCCGCTTCCAGGTCCATGGAGGTGGCGGCGATCACTCGCACGTCGCTTTGCAGCACCTCGTTGGAGCCCACGGGTTCGTATTCCTTTTCCTGGAGCACCCGCAGCAGTTTGCTTTGCAGCGGCAACGGCATGTCGCCGATCTCGTCGAGGAATAGCGTGCCGCCTTGGGCAATCTGCAGCTTGCCGGCGCGGCCCTTGCGGTCGGCCCCGGTAAAGGCCCCCGGCGCGGTGCCGAAGAACTCGGCTTCCAGCAGTGATTCAGGAATCGCCGCGCTGTTGATGCTGACGAATGCCTTGTGTGCCCGCGGCGAAGCGCTGTGGATGGCCTGGGCCAGCAGTTCCTTGCCGGTGCCGGTTTCGCCGAGCAGCAGCACTGGCGAATCAGCACTGGCGCTGCGCCGGGCTCGACGTTTGACCTCAAGGCCGGCGCTGCTGGTGCCAATGAAATGGGCAAAGTTGTACTTGGTTTGCCGCGCCCGCAGCAGCGAACGGGTGGAGGCCAGCTCTTCCTGCATGCTCAGGTAGCGCTTGAGCATCGGCGACAGGCTGTGCAATTCATCGAACAAGGCAAAACCGATGGCACCGATCACCGCACCCGCGCTGTCGTGGATCGGCAGGCGCATCACCACCAGCGGCTCCTTGGGGGTGTCCTGCATGTCCAGCAGGATCGGCCGCCCGGTGCGCACCACTTCCCGCAACAGGCTGCTGGGGATCACGCTCTCGCACGCCCGGCCAATCGCCTCCTGCGCCGAGTTCAGGCCGAAACGGCGGGCGTAGCGCTCGTTCATCCAGACGATATTCGCGTCACGGTCGACAATCACCGTGCCTTCGCTGGACTGCTCGATGATCTCGAACAACGAGCGGATCGCCAGCGTGCGCACGCGCTTGTAATCCTTGAGGCTTTCGGTGGGGTTCATGCTAGTTCCAGAATGTGTGGGTTCTGTTCGGGCCTCTTCGCGAGCAGGCTCGCTCCCACAGGTGATCTTCGGTGTGCTGAAGATCCAATGTGGGAGCGAGCCTGCTCGCGAAGGCCGCGACGCGGTCCAACTGCATAACGCCGATTATGCCCACCCCGGATGCGCCGCCGCCAACAACTCCTTGGTATAGGGATGCTGGGGTGAGTCGAACACGTCATGGCTGGCGCCTTGCTCGACCACCTTGCCGTCCTTGATCACGATCATGTCGTGGGCCAGGGCGCGGACCACCGCCAGGTCATGGCTGATGAACAGGTAGGTCAGGCCGTGCTTTTCCTGGAGCTGGCGCAGCAGGGCGACCACTTGTTTCTGCACGGTGCGGTCCAGGGCCGAGGTCGGTTCGTCCAGCAGGATCAGGGCCGGCTTGAGCACCAGGGCCCGGGCGATGGCGATGCGTTGGCGCTGGCCACCGGAAAACTCATGGGGGTAGCGGTGGCGGCTCTGCGGGTCGAGTCCTACTTCCTTGAGGGCCTGGATCACCTGCGCCTCACACACCTCGGCGGTGGACGGGCTGTGGACTTCGAGGCCTTCGCTGATGATCTGTTGCACCGACATGCGCGGGCTGAGGCTGCCGAACGGGTCCTGGAACACCACCTGCATCTTTTTGCGCCACGGCCGCAGGGCCTTGTGGGATAACTGTTCGAGGGCATGGCCCTGGAAGTGGATGCTGCCTTCGGATTCGATCAGCCGCAGGATTGCCTGGCCCAGGGTGGACTTGCCGGAACCGGATTCGCCGACGATGCCCAGGGTCTTGCCGCGCTGGATGCTCAGGCTGATGCCGTCCACGGCGCGCAAGTATTCCTTGCGTCGGAACAGCCCGCCGCCCAAGGCAAAACTCACCCGCAGGTCCCGCACCTGCAACACGTCTTCGCGTTCGTCCCGAGGCAGGGCCTCCCCTTCCGGTTCGGCGTGCAGCAGCTCGCAGCTGTAGGGATGCTTCGGTGCGCTGAACAGGGTTTCGCAGGGTGCCTGCTCGACAATTTCCCCGGCCTGCATCACGCACACCCGCTGGGCGATGCTGCGCACCAGGTTGAGGTCGTGGCTGATCAGCAGCAAGGACATGCCGAGCCGTTGCTGCAAGGACTTGAGCAGCAGCAGGATCTTGCGCTGCACGGTCACGTCCAGCGCCGTGGTCGGTTCGTCGGCAATCAACAGCTCCGGCTCGCAGGCCAGGGCCATGGCGATCATCACCCGTTGCCGCTGGCCGCCGGACAGTTGATGAGGGTAGGCCTTGAGCCGCTCGGCGGGCTTCTGGATGCCCACCAGGGCCAGTAGTTCGAGGATGCGCTGGCGCGCCGCTTTGCCGCCCAGGCCCCGGTGCAGCATCAGGGTTTCACCGATCTGCTTTTCGACGCTGTGCAGTGGGTTGAGCGAGGTCATCGGTTCCTGGAAGATCATGGCGATGCGGTTGCCGCGCAACTCCCGCAGGGTCTTGGCCTCGGCCCCCAGCAGTTCCTGGCCACGGTAGCGAATGCTGCCGGTGGTGCGAGTGCCGGTCTCGGGCAGCAATTGCAGGATCGAATGGGCCGTCACCGACTTGCCGGAGCCTGATTCGCCCACCAGGGCCAGGCATTCGCCGGGGCGGATGTCCAGGCACAGGTTGCGCACCACCGTCTGGTCGTTGAAGGCCACGCTCAGGTCGCGGATTTCGATCAGGTTGTCGCTCATCTCAAGGTTCCGCTTCATGGCTGTTTTCAAGACCGTGGATCAAAGGCGTCGCGCAACGCCTCGCCGATGAATACCAGCAGGGAAAGAATCAGCGCCAGGGTGAAAAATGCCGTCAACCCCAGCCACGGCGCTTGCAGGTTCTGTTTGCCTTGGGCGATCAACTCGCCCAGCGATGCGCTGCCGGCCGGCATGCCGAAACCGAGGAAGTCCAGGGCGGTCAGGGTGGAGATCGCCCCAGTGAGGATGAAGGGCAGGTAGCTCAGGGTGGCGTTCATCGCGTTGGGCAGGATATGCCGCACGATCACCTTGCGGTCGGACAGGCCCAGGGCCCTGGCGGCCTTGACGTACTCCAGGTTGCGTCCGCGCAGGAACTCGGCGCGGACCACGTCCACCAGGGCCAGCCAGGAAAACAGTGCCATGATCCCCAGCAGCCACCAGAAATTCGGCTCGACGAAGCCGGACAGGATGATCAACAAGTAGAGCACCGGCAGCCCGGACCAGACTTCCAGCAAGCGCTGTCCGAGCAGATCCACCCAGCCGCCGTAATAGCCCTGCAACGCACCGGCGGCGATGCCGATCAGCGCGCTGATGGCGGTCAGGGCCAGGGCGAACAGGATCGACACCCGCGCGCCGAAGATCACCCGGGCCAGCACGTCCCGGGACTGGTCATCGGTGCCCAGCCAGTTCACCGCCGAGGGCGGGCTCGGGGCCGGCTGGTTGAGGTCGTAATTGGGCGTGTCGTCGCTGAACGGGATCGGTGGAAACCACAGCCAGCCGCCGTCCTTGTGGATCAGGTTCTGCACATAGCTGCTGCGGTAGTCGGCCTGGAACGGCAACTGCCCGCCGAATGCCTGTTCGGTGTAGCGCTTGAACACCGGGAAATACAGCGAGCCTTGGTAGCTGACCACCAGCGGTTTGTCATTGGCGATCAACTCGCCGCCCAGGCTCAGGATGAACAGGCCGATGAACAGCCACAATGACCACCAGCCCCGACGGTTTTTCTTGAAACGTTCGAAACGTCGGCGGCCCAAGGGGGAAAGCTTGAACATCAGGCGTTCCTCGCGGCGAAGTCGATGCGCGGGTCCACCAGGGTGTAGCAGAGGTCGCCGATGAGTTTGATCAGCAGGCCGAACAGCGTAAAGATGAACAGCGAGCCGAACACCACCGGATAATCCCGCGACACGGCGGCCTCGTAGCTCATGCGTCCCAGGCCATCGAGGGAAAAGATCACTTCGATCAGCAAGGAACCGGCGAAGAACACGCTGATAAACGCTTGGGGAATGCCCGAGACCACCAACAGCATCGCATTGCGGAACACGTGGCCGTAGAGCACCCGGCGTTCGCTCATGCCCTTGGCTCGCGCGGTGACCACGTACTGGCGGGTGATTTCATTGAGGAACGAGTTCTTGGTCAGGATCGTCAGGGTGGCGAAGCCGCCGATCACCAGCGACGTGACCGGCAGCACCAGGTGCCAGAAGTAATCGGCGATCTTGCCCAGCGTCGACAGCGACTCGAAGTTGTCCGACACCAGCCCGCGCACCGGAAACCAGTTCAGCGAGGTGCCGCCGGCAAACATCACGATCAGGAACATCGCGAAAAGAAACGCCGGCATGGCGTAGCCGATGATGATCGCCGTGCTGCTCCACACATCGAATGCCGAGCCGTGGCGCACGGCCTTGCGAATGCCCAGGGGGATCGACACCAGGTAGGTGATCAAGGTCGCCCAGAGCCCAAGGGAGATGGTTACCGGCATTTTTTCCAGGATCAGGTCGGTGACCGTGGCGCCGCGGAAGAAACTCTTGCCGAAGTCGAGGCGGGCGTAGCTGCTGAGCATCAGCCATAGGCGCTCATGGGCCGGCTTATCGAAGCCGTATTGTTTTTCGATGTCCTTGATCAACTGCGGGTCGAGGCCGCGACTGGCTCGGGAGCTGCCGGTCATCTCACCGCCCGAGCCGCCGACGCTGCCGCCGCCGATGCCTTGCAGGTGGGCGATGGCCTGTTCCACCGGGCCGCCGGGTGCGGCCTGCACGATGACGAAGTTCACCAGCAGGATGATCACCAGGGTGGGAATGATCAGCAGCAGGCGCCGCGCGATATAAGCCCACATCAATGCGGCCCTCCGGGTGTGCCGCGCCTGAGGCGTTCGGCGCGCATCTGCTCGTTGGTCAGCGGCGTGGTGCTCACTTCCCACCAGCTTTCGATGGCTTCGTCATTGCTGGCCTGGACCTTTGGCATGCCGAAGCGGTTCCACCACACGGTCGAGCTGCCCGGCGGGTAATAGTTGGGGATCCAGTAGTAATTCCATTGCAGCACCCGGTCCAGGGCGTGGGCATGGTGCAGCATGTCGGCCTGGGTGCTGGCCTTGACCAGCCCGTCGATCAGGGCGTCCACCGCCGGGTTCTTCAAGGCCATGTAGTTGTTGGCCCCTGGATCGTTGGCGGCCGCCGAGCCGAAGTAATTGTAGAGTTCCATGCCCGGCGAAGTGCTGACGGGATAGCCGGTGATGATCATGTCGTAGTCGCGACTCATCAGGCGATTGACGTACTGGGAGGCATCGATGCGGCGAATGCTCATGTCGATGCCGATCTGCGCCAGGGTTCGCTTGTAGGGCAGCAGCAGGCGGTCGATACCGTTCTGGCTGTTCAGGAAGGTGAAGCTCAGCGGTTCGCCCTCGGCATTCACCAGGCGGTCGCCCTCGGGTTTCCAGCCGGCCTGTTCCAACAAGGCCAGGGCTTGCAGTTGTTTGTCGCGGATCACGCCGCTGCCATCGGTTTTCGGGGCCTGGAAGACCTGGGTGAAGACTTCGTCGGGAATCTGCCCGCGCAACGGCTCGAGAATCGCCAGCTCGCCGGCGTCCGGCAGTTTGCGGGCGGCGAGGTCGGTGTTGGAGAAAAAACTCTGCTGACGCACATAAAGGTTGCGCATCATCTGGCGGTTGCTCCATTCGAAATCCCAGAGCATCGCCAGGGCTTGACGCACGCGGCGGTCCTGGAATTGCGGTTTTTGCAGGTTGAAGACAAAACCCTGGGCGGTCTGGGGCGCCTCTTTGGCCAAGTGAGCCTTTTGCAGGCGCCCGTCCTGCAGGGCCGGGCCGTCATAGCCGATGGAGTATCCGGTGGCGGAAAATTCCCGGTTGTAGTCATAGGCGCCGCCGCGCAGCACCTGGCGGGCGACGTCGGTGTCGCCGAAATATTCGATGCTGAAATGGTCGAAATTGTAGAGCCCGCGACTGACCGGCAAGTCCTTGCCCCACCAATCGGCATTGCGTTCGAAGGTAATGCTGCGCCCGGAATCGACCTTGCTCACCCGGTACGGGCCACTGCCCAGTGGGGCCTCGTAGCCGCCGCCGTTGGCGAAATCGCGGGTCTTCCACCAATGTTCGGGAAAGACCGGCAGGGTGGCGACGTCCAGGGGCAGCGTGCGGCTTTCGTTGTTCTTGAAGTTGAAGCGCACGGTGCGCTCGTCCTCGACCACGACGTCCTTGACCGCCGCGAACTGGGTGCGATAGCGCAGGCTGCCTTGGGTCATCAGCAGCTCGAAGCTGTAGCGCACATCCTCGGCGGTGATGGGCTTGCCATCGGCGAAGCGGGCCTTGGGGTTCAGGTAGAAGCGCAGGGACAGGCCATCGTCGGCACGCTCCATCTTCTGCGCCACCAGGCCATAAACGGTATAGGGCTCGTCCAGCGAGCGCTGGGCCAGCGGCGAATACAGCATCCCGTCGATCTGGCTGACGCCGATGCCTTTGTCGATGTAGGGCAGGATGTGGTCGAAGTGGCCGATCTCGATGGCCGAGCGGCGCATGGTCCCACCTTTGGGGGCCTGGGGATTGGCGTAGGCGAAGTGGCCGAAGCCTTCGGCATATTTGGCGGGTTCGCCATAGACGGTCAGGGCATGTTGCGGTGCTGCATCGACGCCTGGGGCGCCTGTGAGCAGGACCGCGGCAGTCAATAGCAGTGAAGAAAACGCCAGTCGCATTGTCAGCCTTAAAGCCGGGTGAACGTTGACACTGATTTGTACGCGAGCGGCGGCTGAATCGCCAGCCCTTGTGGCGAGGGAGCTTGCTCCCGCTCGGGTGCGCAGCAGCCGCCAATGGTTGGGCCCGCTTCGCAGTCCAGCGGGAGCAAGCTCCCTCGCCACAATGAATCACATCACCCTTGAGTGAAGGGTCTCTGTACCGGAATCAGTCCTGGCGGCTGGTGACTTCCAGCAAGTGGTAGCCGAACTGGGTCTTGACCGGGCCCTGGACCGTATTGATCGGCGCGCTGAACACGACAGTGTCGAATTCCTTGACCATCTGGCCCGGGCCGAACGAACCCAGGTCGCCGCCCTGACGGCTGGATGGGCAGGAAGAGTTGGCCTTGGCGATTTCGGCGAAATCGGCGCCGCCTTCGATCTGGGCCTTGAGTTCGTTGCACTTGTCTTCGCTGGAAACCAGGATGTGGCGGGCAGTGGCTTTGGCCATGGGGCAAAATTCCTTTCAATGTATTCAAAGGTGTTGAGCCTACCGGATTCATCGACGGGGTGTTGTCAAAATTGCGTCAAAACCTTGGACCCGGCGATCAAAGGCCGGCCTTGCGCAGGCGCTCGGCGTGGCGCAGGTAAAGCTCTGCGGGGTCTGTCCTCAAGCATGCCTTGCCACTTCCAGGGTTGATGGCCTCCATGTGGTCCATGGGGTAGTCAGAGCGAATGACCCTGCCCAAGTGCGAACTGAAACGCCCGACCAGGCCGTCGTTCTGCCCGGCTTCGGTGATGAAGTATTCGGAAAAGGCGCGGCAGAAAGCCTGCAAAGGCGCCTGTTCTTTATCCACCGATTCTTGCAACGTGCCGCTCCATGAGTAGTAGCGCACGCCGTTGACCCGGTCCGGTCCGTTCCCGCCCCAGTGCTTCGGCAGGCCCTGGGGGTATTTGTCATTGAAGGCGCCAACGCCTTCTGTGGTCATAGCCGCCAGCGCGGCGACGGCGGCCGGCGATAGCTGCGCCTGGCCGTCCAGCAACGAGATGAAGTCAGCGAACAGCGTGGCGACACCCCGTGCCACATGCCCCGGCAGTCGTCCGGGGGTAAGGGCCTTGCGCAGGAAATCGGCCAGTTCGGAGCCATGGTTGGGGCCGCTGACCGAGGTGACCGAGGCCACTATGTCAGGTGCCAGCGCGGCGGCATACCGGGCGGCCAGCGCGCCCTGGCTGTGGCCGATCAGGTTGACCCGAGTAGCACCGGCGCCGGCCAGGACCCGATCGATCTGCGCCAGCAGTTGTTCGCCTCTGGCCTCGTTGGAGTGGGTGGCCGACAAGTACGGGATGAACACCCGGGCACCGCCTGCGCGTAGGGACTGTTTGATGCCATGGAAAAGTTCGACGCCGCCGATCTTGTCAAACCCGAACAACCCATGGACCAGCAGGATGGGAAATTGAGTGGTTGCATTCCGTTGCATGTTCGTACCTTTTTCGAAGAGGTTCACCTTGAATTTGCGACTTCACTCTAATGCAGGCTCATCCTGTGTGGTGTAGGAAGGAACCGCCCTGATCCAGGGAAACCGGAATAAAAAAAGTGGGAATAGTGGGAGGTAACCCGGTGGCGCTCAAAGGTGTAGGAGACCTCCGATAACCGTTGTCGTTTGCAGCTACAGGTTCGAGCGCCAAGGGCTCACTCCCGCTGTCGCCTTGTCTGGCTGTGGGTTTGCCGCGGGCGGGTTTTAATGGCTCCATCAGGCGCCGTTATCGGAACGGTGCCTTCATCCAAGGACTGGAGCTTGCACATGATCACCTATCCATCGCTTCAACGACCCCGTTCAATGTCCGAAACCAGGTTGCCACCACCGGTCCTGGCGGCGGCCAGGGACGGGGTGATCAACCCCGCTTGGCGCAAGGCTGTGGTTACCGTCAAGCCGTATCCCATGATGACGTGCGGGGATGAGGTGCTGCTGCGTTGGCACGGCGTCAACAACGATGGCGAACCCTACCGGCATGAAGTGGCCGGGTTCGTCACCGAACGGCAAGTGGGGCGAGACGTCGTGTTCGTCGTGCGCGAACCACACATCGCCGAGTTGGACGGTGGCTCGCTGGAGATCTCCTACCAAGTGACGGGCAAACGGTTGCCGGGCACGCTGGCTTCGGAACCCCTGCAACTGGGGATCGGCGATGCCGCGCCGCAACTGCTGCCTGTCATTGCCAACGATGCGGTGGGTGGCAGTCTCGATCCAAACCGGGTGCCTGAAGGAACCTGGGTGAGCATCCGGCCCTACGCCAGGATGGCGGTCGGCGATCGCTTGATCCTGACGGCCAGCAAGGATTCCAACGCGCTGTGGCGCGATGTGCTGGACATAGAAGCCTACGCGGTGGGGCGTAAGGTATCGCTCTGGATCGATCATTCGTTGATCGCTCCCCATGAAGGGCACGACCTGGCCTTGGTCTATGGGGTCCGGCACGGGCATTCGGTGCGTCGTGCCGAGCCTTTGTCGCTGCACATCGGTCCGCTGCGGCGTCCTGCGCTGAAGGCGCTCCAGATCCTGGAAATGAACGCCGGGTGGCTGGAGGTCGACGACCTGCAAGAAGGGGTGACGATTGTCATCGATGACCCCGGGCTTGAGGCGGGAGAGTGGGTTTGGTTGCAGTGCGATGGCAACTCCACTCATGTGCTTGAGCGCGAAATCACCGAGGCCACGGCAGGCAAATCGCTCAAGTTTGTGATTCCTGCCAGTTATTGGCAGGAACAGCGCGACAGGTCGGTGAGCGTGTTTTATCAGGTCGAGCGCCTGGATGATGTCAGCCAGCGGTCCGAGTGGGTGACGGTCCAGGTCCGCTCCCGCGCGCCAGGCTGACTCAAGGCGTGCGCCGCCTTTGTGGGAGCGAGTTGACCACCAGGCCGGCAGTCACCCAGGACCAGTTGTGGGGGGGGGGGGGGGGGGGGGGGGGGGGGGGGGGGGGGGGGGGGGGTGTTGGGGGGGGGGGGGAGGGGGGGGGGACCGGCCCC
>NZ_JBIXJT010000006.1:71577-213891 GCF_052871455.1 Pseudomonas sp. LARHCG127 | reverse complement strand
GTTGTGGGAGCGGGCTTGCTCGCGAAGGCGGTCTATCTGAGACGATGATGTTGAATGTGCCACCGTCTTCGCGAGCAAGCCCGCTCCCACAAGTCGCGCTCGTTCGCTATTCCATCGGCGTGCTGACAAACGCCTCCAGCCCTTCGGCATAGGCGGTGAACGCGCTGATCGACGGGAATGACTTGCCCTGCACCTGGTCCGGCACCACCAGATTGGTGAAGCTCCAGGCCACCGCCACGGTAATACCGGCCTGATCGAGTGTGCCATCGGTGACCAGTGGCTGTTTCCCCAGTTCCTGCTCTAGCAAGTCATAGGCTGCCGCCAGTTGGCCTTCCACGCGTTCAACCCAGGGGGCGTGTTGGATTTCCGTCGGGCGCAGGTTGCGTTCGTAGTAGATCTGCACCGATTTCTCGCACGCCGCCAGGGCCAGGCCAATCAGGCGCAGGAAGCGCCCCCGCTGCCCACTGTCGACCGGCATCAGGCTTCTACCCGGCGCGGCCAAGGCCTCGAGATAGTCGATGATCAACGTGGAGTCCATCAGCACGTTGCCATCGTCCAGCACCAGGGTCGGCGCCTTGACCACCGGGTTGATGCGCTGGAACTGGTCGAAATGCCTGAACACCGAAACGGATTCGTGTTCCAGGGCAACCCCCAGGCACTTGGCGGAAATGGCGACGCGTCGCACATAGGGCGAGTCCAGCATGCCGATCAGTTTCATGACATCTCCTTCAGAAAGTCTTGTGGGTGTTAATCCTCGAACCCGACCTGTTCATGGATTTCATCGACCTTGAGTTCCAACCGGTAAGCCACGGCGATGAACAACGCCTGGCACAGGCACAACGTGGCGCTCAGCGAACGGAAGGCGAACGAGCTGCCTTCGTTCACCAGCAACACCGCATTGGCCCGTTTGGCCAGGGGCGAAAGGTTGCTGTCGGTGATGATCAGGGTCTTGGCCTGGTGATGCTGGGCGATGCGCAAGCAGTGCTGGGTTTCCTTGCCGTAGGGCGTGAAGCTGATGGCGATGACCAGGTCGTTGGCCCGCACGCTGCGCATCTGCTCGCGGTAACTGCCCCCCAGGCCGGACACCAGGTGAATGCGCTTGTTGGTGTGCTGCAGGTTATAGACCAGGTAGTCGGCAACCGCGAACGAACGGCGTACACCCACCACATAGATGTTGTCGGCGTTGACCACCAGGTCCACGGCCTTTTCGAACGCCTGGTCGTCCAGCTCCAACCCCAGGCGCTCGATGCCCGACAAGGTTGCGTTGACGCATTCGCGGGCCAGGTCGCCACCGCTGGCCTTCTGGGACTTGTTGGCGATCATGCTGCGGATGCGTTGCTGGTAGTTCTGCACCGGGGTGGTCTTGTGGGTGTAGGCCTCGCGGAATAACGCCTGCATTTCGCTGAACCCGCTGAAGCCGAAGCGCTGGGAAAACCGGACGATGGCCGAGGGGTGCACTTCGCATTCCCGGGCGATGTCGCTGATGCGATCCACCATGATCCGGTCACTCTGCTGGCTCATGTAGCTGGCGATGCGCTTGAGCTGGCGCGGCAGGCTTTCGTATTCGTCGGTGATCAGTTGCAACAGGCGCTCGGCATTGATCGGTGGGCTCGGGAGGGCGGGTTCGGACGCACTCTCGGACGGCGCCGGCAGATCATCGGGGCGGGTCATAGAAAATCCTTCTGGCTTGTTCTTATAGGGCGGCCCGAAAAAAGGCTGGCCCTCGACAATAGGTTGGCTGGTCGCAGTCTACAGCGTAGGCGCAGGGAAAATCATGGGCGGACAAATGTTGCAGCAGTGCTGAAACGATGCACTGTGTCTGCTTCGCTTGGGTCATAGGGTATTGGAAAAAATATTCCACGTAAAAAATTTATAGAATAATTATTGATTATTGCCTGCGGCTCGTTTTAGTCTGCATTCACCAACAGCGTTGGCGCCGGTGTCGGCGACAAGCGCAGGCTGATAAAAATAACAGGAGCCAGCATGGGCCAGACTCGTTTTGCCAGTGGGCGTCAATTGGATGTGATCTGCCTGGGACGCCTGGGCGTCGACCTCTATGCGCAGCAAGTCGGCGCGCGCCTGGAAGATGTCTCGAGCTTCGCCAAGTACCTGGGCGGTTCCTCTGCCAACATCGCGTTCGGCACGGCGCGCCTGGGGCTTCGGTCGGCGATGCTGAGCCGGGTCGGGGACGACCACATGGGGCGCTTCCTGGTGGAGTCCCTGGCCCGCGAAGGCTGCGATGTCAGTGGCATCAAGGTCGATCCCGAACGCCTGACGGCCATGGTCCTGCTGGGGATCAAGGACCGGGAAACCTTTCCCCTGGTGTTCTACCGGGAAAATTGCGCGGACATGGCGCTGCGCGCCGAAGACATCGACGAAGCGTTCATTGCCTCCAGCAAGGCCCTGCTGATCACCGGCACGCATTTCTCCACCGATGGCGTCTACCAGGCCAGTATCCAGGCGCTGGACTACGCGCAAAAGCACCAGGTCAAGCGCGTCCTCGACATCGACTATCGGCCGGTGCTCTGGGGCCTGGCGGCCAAGGCTGACGGAGAAACCCGGTTTGTCGCCGACCAGAAGGTCAGCCAACACGTGCAAGGCATCCTGCCGCGTTTCGACCTGATCGTCGGCACCGAAGAAGAATTTCTCATCGCCGGCGGCAGCGAAGACCTGCTGACCGCGCTGCGCACCGTGCGCTCGCTGACGGCGGCGACGCTGGTAGTCAAGCTCGGCCCCCAGGGCTGTACGGTGATCCATGGCGCCATCCCGGCCCGGCTCGAAGACGGTGCGATTTACCCGGGCGTACGGGTCGAAGTCTTGAACGTACTGGGCGCCGGCGATGCGTTCATGTCGGGCTTTCTTGCCGGCTGGCTGGAAGATGCCAGCGATGAGCGCTGCTGTCAGTTGGCCAATGCCTGCGGCGGCCTGGTGGTGTCGCGCCATGCCTGCGCCCCGGCGATGCCGACCCGGGCCGAGCTCGACTATTTATTCCAAAGCCCGGTGCCGATCACCCGGCCCGACCAGGATGCCGTGCTGCAACGGCTGCACCAGGTCAGCGTACCCCGCAAGGCTTGGAAACAGTTGTTCATCTTTGCTTTCGACCATCGCGGACAATTGGTGGAACTGGCCCAGAAGGGCGGTCGCGAGTTGAGCAGCATCGGTGAACTCAAGCAACTATTCATCCAGGCGGTGGCGCGGGTCGAAGCCGACCTGCGGCACCAGGGCATCGAGGCTGACGTCGGTCTGCTGGCCGACCAGCGCTTCGGCCAGGATTCGCTGAACGCTGCCACCGGGCGCGGCTGGTGGGTGGCGCGGCCGGTGGAGGTGCAAGGTTCGCGGCCGCTGGCCTTCGAGCATGGGCGTTCCATTGGCAGCAACCTGATCGCCTGGCCACAGGAGCAGATCATCAAGTGCCTGGTGCAATTTCACCCTGACGACGAACCGCTGCTGCGCCTGGAGCAAGAGGCGCAGTTGATGGGGCTGTACAAGGCCTCCCAGGCCAGCGGCCACGAGTTGCTGCTGGAAATCATACCGCCCAAGGATCACCCATCACCGCACCCGGACGTGCTCTATCGTGCCCTCAAACGCCTCTACAACCTGGGTATCTTCCCGGCGTGGTGGAAGATCGAGGCCCAGGGCGCGCAGGAGTGGCAGCAGCTCGACGAGCTGATCCAACAGCGCGACCCGTATTGCCGTGGCGTGGTCCTGCTGGGCCTCAACGCCCCGGCCGCCGCGTTGGCCGAAGGCTTTCGCCAGGCCCGTCGGAGCACCACCTGCCGTGGGTTCGCCGTGGGCCGCACGATCTTCCAGGAACCGAGCCGGGCCTGGCTGGCCGGGGAAATCGACGACGAAACGCTGATCCGGGATGTGCAGGGCAGGTTTGTGGAATTGATCGAGGCGTGGCGTGCTGCGCGCAGTTAAAGGAATTCAAAGATTGTAAACACTGAACCTGTGGGAGCGAGCTTGCTCGCGATGGCGTCAGGCCAGTCAGCATCACTTTGACGGATACACCGCTATCGCGAGCAAGCTCGCTCCCACAGGGATTCAGCGTCGTTCTTACTGATTGTGAAAACAATAAAAGGTGCAGCCATGCCCGCTATTCGAATTGGCATCAACCCGATTTCCTGGAGCAACGATGACTTGCCGTCGTTGGGCGGCGAGACGCCGTTGAGTACGGCGCTGAGTGAAGGCAAGGCCATCGGCTACGAAGGTTTTGAGCTCAACGGCAAATTCCCCAAGGACGCCAAGGGCGTCGGCGATGTGCTGCGGCCTTACGACCTGGCGCTGGTGTCCGGCTGGTATTCCAGTCGCCTGGCCCGGCGTTCGGCGGCGGAAGAAATCGACGCCATCGCCAGCCACGTCGAGCTGCTGGCGCAGAACGGCGCGACGGTGCTGGTCTACGGCGAAGTGGCCGATTCCATCCAGGGCCAGCGGATTCCATTGGTCGAGCGGCCGCGTTTCCATACGGATGACGCCTGGCAAGCCTACGCCGACAAACTCACCGAACTGGCGCGCTTCACCCTGTCCCAAGGCGTGCGCCTGGCCTATCACCACCACATGGGCGCCTACGTCGAATCGCCCACGGACATCGACAAACTGATGGCCCTGACCGGCAGTGAAGTGGGCCTGCTGTTCGACTCGGGTCACTGCTACATGGGCGGTGGCGAGCCGTTGCAGGTGCTGCGCAAACACATCGAGCGGGTCTGCCACGTGCACTTCAAGGACGTGCGCAAACCGGTGGTGCAACTGGCACGCAACAACCTCTGGAGCTTCCCCGACTGCATCATCAACGGCACCTTCACCGTGCCGGGGGATGGCGACATCGACTTCGCCGCGTTGCTCGACGTGCTGCTGGCCGCCGACTACCAAGGCTGGTTGGTGGTGGAAGCCGAGCAGGACCCTGCCGTAGCCCCGAGTTATGCCTACGCCAAGAAGGGCTACGACACCTTGCGCGCCTTGCTGAACGAAAGGAGCCCGTCATGAGCCTGTTGATCAAGAGCCAATCCAGCGGCCGAACCATGGTCCAGTTGCCGGCGGGCGAGTTGGAATACGTCGGCTTCGCTGCCTACCGCCTGCGTCTCGGTGAAACCCTGCCAGTGGCCGCCGGGGACAAGGAATTGTGCCTGGTGCTGCTCAGTGGTCGCATCAGCCTCAAGGGCGAAGCGCCGGGGCAGGGCGCCTTCGATTGGGACAACCTCGGTGATCGCCAGTCGGTGTTCGAGGACAAATCACCTTATGCCGCTTACCTGCCGCCCGGCAGTCAGGCCCAGGTCACCGCCCTGAGCGATGTGCAGATTGCCGTGTGCGCCGCACCGGGTTCGGCGCAAAACAGTCATGGCCCACGGCTGATCCGCCCGGACAGCATGAAGCGCAGCGTGCGCGGCAAGGGCGCCAATACCCGCTATGTCTGCGACATCCTGCCGGACAGCGAACCGGCCCACTCGCTGCTGGTGGTGGAGGTGCGCACGCCGTCGGGGCATTCCTCGAGCTACCCGCCCCACAAGCACGACACCGACGACCTGCCGCACCAGAGCTTCCTCGAAGAGACCTATTACCACCAGGTCAATCCGTCCCAAGGCTTCGTGTTCCAGCGGGTCTACACCGACGACCGCAGCATCGACCAGGCCATGGCCGTGGAGAACAACGACCTGGTGGTCGTCCCCAAAGGCTATCACCCGGTCAGCGTGCCCTACGGGTACGAGTCGTATTACCTGAACGTCATGGCCGGCCCGAAGCGGGTCTGGCAATTCCACAACGATCCGCAGCACAGCTGGCTGCTGGATCTCTGACCCCACACATACGCAGGGAGAACAAGCACGATGAGCGACGCCCCGGTAGTAGGCCATTACATCAACGGTCAGGTGCAGGACAGCGACAGTCTGCGGTCCAGCAACGTCTTCAATCCGGCCACCGGTGCGGTGCAGGCGCGGGTGGCCCTGGCCGAGCCGAGTACTGTCGACGCGGCGGTGGCCTCGGCGCTGGCGGCGTTCCCGGCCTGGTCCGAGCAGTCGTCATTGCGTCGTTCGCGGGTGATGTTCAAGTTCAAGGAGCTGCTCGATCGTCACCACGACGAACTGGCCCGGATCATCAGCCGTGAACACGGCAAGGTGCTGTCCGACGCTCACGGCGAAGTCACCCGCGGCATCGAGATCGTCGAGTACGCCTGCGGTGCGCCAAACCTGCTCAAGACCGATTTCAGCGACAACATCGGTGGCGGCATCGACAACTGGAACCTGCGCCAGCCCCTGGGCGTTTGCGCCGGGGTCACACCGTTCAATTTCCCGGTGATGGTGCCGCTGTGGATGATTCCCCTGGCGCTGGTTGCCGGCAACTGCTTCATCCTCAAGCCTTCGGAACGCGACCCGTCCGCCAGTTTGCTGATGGCCCGCTTGCTGACCGAAGCCGGACTGCCGGACGGCGTGTTCAATGTGGTCCAGGGTGACAAAGTCGCGGTGGATGCGCTGTTGCAGCACCCGGACATCGAAGCGATTTCCTTTGTCGGCTCCACGCCCATCGCCGAGTACATCCACCAGCAGGGCACGGCCCACGGCAAGCGCGTCCAGGCCCTGGGCGGGGCCAAGAACCACATGATTGTCATGCCCGATGCCGACCTCGACCAGGCGGCGGACGCCTTGATCGGTGCCGCCTACGGCTCGGCCGGTGAACGCTGCATGGCCATTTCCATCGCCGTGGCAGTGGGCGACGTCGGCGACGAACTGATCGCTCGCCTGCTGCCGCGTATCGACCAGTTGAAAGTCGGCAACGGCCAGCAACCCGGCACCGACATGGGGCCCCTGGTCACTGCCGAGCACAAGGCCAAGGTCGAAGGTTTCATCGATGCCGGCGTGGCCGAGGGTGCCCGGCTGATTGTCGACGGCCGAGGCTTCAAAGTGCCGGGGGCGGAGCAGGGGTTCTTTGTCGGGGCGACGCTGTTCGATCAGGTCACTGCCGAGATGAGCATCTACCAGCAAGAAATTTTCGGCCCGGTGCTGGGGATCGTCCGTGTGCCGGACTTCGCCACGGCGGTGGCGTTGATCAACGCCCATGAGTTCGGCAACGGCGTGTCGTGCTTTACCCGCGACGGCGGCATCGCCCGGGCGTTCGCCCGCAGCATCAAGGTCGGCATGGTGGGCATCAATGTGCCGATTCCGGTGCCCATGGCCTGGCATTCCTTTGGCGGCTGGAAGCGCTCGTTGTTCGGCGACCACCATGCCTACGGCGAGGAAGGCCTGCGCTTCTATAGCCGCTACAAGAGTGTGATGCAGCGTTGGCCCGACAGCATCGCCAAGGGCCCTGAATTCAGCATGCCGACTGCCCAATAACGCATTTTTCGTATGACTGCCGGAGGGAGAACAACAATGAACAAGCCCCTGCGTTTTGCCTTGAACCGAATGGTTGCCCCGCACCTGTCACTGCCCGCGTTCATCGACTTGGCCCTGGCGTTGAAAACCGATGCCATCGAGATTCGCAACGACCTCAAGGGTGTCGAGATCGAAGACGGCATGCCGCCGGCTCGCGTCCGTGAGTTGTGCGAGGCACGCGGCATCAAGGTGCTGTCGATCAACGCCCTGTACCCCTTCGATGTGTGGAACGAAGAGCGCCGCGCCCAGGCCGTGCGGCTGGCCGACTACGCCCGCGAGTGCGGCGCCGAGGGGCTGGTGATGTGCCCACTCAATGACCGCGCCGACCCGCGCAGCGAAGCCGAACGTGCGGCTGGGCTGCGTACCGCCCTCAGTGAACTGGCACCGATCCTGCGCGCCTTCGGCATCTACGGTTTCATCGAACCCCTGGGTTTCGAAGAGTGCTCGTTGCGCCGCAAGCACACGGCGGTGGAAGCGATCAAGAGCATTGGCGGGCTGGATGTGTTCCGCCTGGTGCACGACACTTTCCACCATCATCTGGCCGGCGAGCAGGAGTTCTTCCCCGAACTGACCGGGCTGGTGCACATCTCCGGCGTCGAGGATGCCCAGGCACCATTGGCGACGATTCGAGACGGCCACCGAGTGCTGGTGGGCGAGGCTGACATCCTCGGCAATGCCAAGCAGATCGAGGCGTTGCTCAGCGGCGGTTATGACGGTTACCTGTCTTTCGAGCCATTTGCCGAGAGCGTCCATGAGCTGGCCGACATCCGCCAGGCGTTGGGGGCGAGCATGAGCCACCTGCAAAGCTCGCAGGCATGAGCCGGCTTCCCGAACGATGGAGAACCCTCCTGTGGGAGCGAGCTTGCTCGCGATAGCGGAGTGTCAGTCAATATTGATGCTGGCTGACCGGACGCCATCGCGAGCAAGCTCGCTCCCACACTTGACCGAGTTGCGTTTGAAAAGGTGCAAGCATGACCACAACACGACTGACCATGGCCCAGGCCCTGGTGAAATTCCTCGATAACCAGTACATCGAAGTCGATGGCGTCCAGAGCAAGTTCGTCGCCGGGGTCTTTACCATTTTCGGCCACGGCAACGTGCTGGGCCTGGGCCAGGCGCTGGAGCAGGACAGCGGCGACCTGGTGGTCCACCAGGGCCGCAACGAGCAGGGCATGGCCCATGCCGCCATCGGGTTTGCCAAGCAGCATTTGCGGCGCAAGATCTACGCCTGCAGTTCGTCGGTCGGCCCCGGTGCGGCGAACATGCTGACCGCCGCGGCCACCGCCACGGCCAACCGCATTCCGCTGCTGCTGTTGCCCGGCGATGTCTACGCCAGTCGCCAGCCGGACCCGGTGCTGCAACAGATCGAGCAGTTCCACGACCTGAGCATCAGCACCAACGATGCCTTCAAGGCCGTGAGCAAATACTGGGACCGCATCAACCGCCCCGAGCAATTGATGACCGCCGCGATTCACGCGATGCGGGTACTGACCGACCCGGCCGAAACCGGCGCGGTGACCCTGGCGCTGCCCCAGGACGTGCAAGCCGAAGCCTACGACTACCCGGATTACTTCCTGCAAAAACGCGTGCACCGCATCGACCGCCGGCCGGCCACCGAAGCGATGCTCGGCGATGCCCTGGCGTTGCTCAAGGGCAAGCGCAAGCCGTTGATCATCTGCGGTGGCGGCGTACGCTACTCCGGCGCCAACGCCGCGCTACAGGCGTTTGCCGAGCGCTTCGAGATTCCCTTTGCCGAGACCCAGGCCGGCAAGAGCGCGGTTGTGTCGAGCCATCCGCTGAACGTCGGCGGTGTCGGCGAAACCGGTTGCCTGGCGGCGAACCTGCTGGCCAAGGAAGCCGACCTGATCATCGGCATCGGCACCCGCTACAGCGATTTCACCACCGCGTCGAAATGGCTGTTCCAGCACCCCGAGGTGCAATTTCTCAACCTCAACATCAGCCCGTGCGATGCCTTGAAACTCGACGGCGTGCAACTGTTGGCCGACGCCCGTTCGGGCCTGGAGGCCTTGTCGGCCGCGATGGGGGATTATCGTGCCGAATGGGGCGGGCAGGTTGCCGATGCGAAGGCCCAGCTCGACGCCGAAGTGGACCGTATCTACCAGGCGGATTACCAGGCCGAGGATTTCGTCCCGGAAATCAACGACCACATGGACCCGGCGGTGTTTCGCGAATTCATCGAGCTCACCGGTTCCTGCCTGACCCAGAGCCGCGTGCTCGGTACGCTCAACCAAGCCTTGGCGGATGACGCCATCATCGTCGCCGCCGCCGGCAGCCTGCCCGGCGATTTGCAGCGCAGCTGGCGCAGCAAGGGCGTCGACACTTATCACGTCGAGTACGGTTATTCGTGCATGGGATACGAGGTCAATGCCGCCCTGGGCGTGAAGCTCGCCGAGCCGGACAAAGAGGTCTATGCGTTGGTGGGCGATGGCTCCTACATGATGCTGCATTCGGAACTGGCGACCTCGATCCAGGAGCGCCGCAAGATCAACGTGGTGCTGTTGGACAACATGACGTTCGGTTGCATCAACAACCTGCAAATGGAACACGGCATGGACAGCTTCGGCACCGAGTTCCGCTTCCGCAACCCCGAGACCGGTAGGCTCAACGGCGCCTTCGTGCCAGTGGACTTCGCCATGAGCGCGGCGGCCTACGGTTGCAAGACCTACAAGGTCAAGACCCTTGATGAGTTGCACGCGGCCCTGGCCGATGCCCGGCGCCAGACGGTCTCGACGCTGATCGACATCAAGGTTCTGCCCAAGACCATGATCCACAAATACCTGTCGTGGTGGCGGGTTGGCGTGGCGCAAGTGTCCACCAGCGCCCGCACCGATGCCGTCGCCAAGACCCTCAACGAACGACTGGCCAAGGCCCGTCAATACTGATTGCCCCAACCCTACGAAAGGAGTTCCAAATGTCTTTGAAGCTGGGCGTCATCGGCACCGGGGCCATCGGCCAGGACCATATCCGTCGTTGCAGCCAGACCTTGCTCAACAGCCAGGTGGTGGCGGTGACCGACATCAACCTCGCCCAGGCGGCGAAGGTGGTGGCCGACTTGAAATTGACTGCCGAGGTCTACCCCGACGGTCATGCATTGATCAAGGCGCCGGACGTGGAGGCGATTCTCGTCACCTCCTGGGGCCCGAGCCATGAAGAGTTCGTGCTGGCGGCCATTGCGGCGGGCAAGCCGGTGTTCTGTGAAAAGCCCCTGGCGGTCACGGCCGAAGGCTGCCGCAAGATCGTCGACGCCGAAGTGGCCCATGGCAAGCGCCTGGTGCAGGTCGGTTTCATGCGTCCGTACGATGAAGGCTATCGCGCGCTCAAGGCGGTGATCGACAGTGGCCAGATCGGTGAACCGCTGATGCTGCACTGCGCCCACCGCAACCCGAGCGTGGGCGAGAACTATAAGACCGACATGGCGATCACCGACACCTTGATTCATGAACTGGACGTGTTGCGCTGGCTGTTGGCCGATGACTACGTCTCGGTGCAAGTGGTGTTCCCCCGCAAGACCAGCAAGGCCCTGGCCCACCTGCGGGACCCGCAGATTGTCCTGCTGGAAACCGCCCGGGGCACGCGCATCGACGTCGAAGTGTTCGTCAACTGCCAGTACGGCTATGACATCCAGTGCGAAGTGGTGGGGGAGACCGGCATCGCCAAGCTGCCGGAACCGTCCCAGGTGCAACTCCGCAGCGGCGCCAAGCTGTCCAATGCGATCCTGATGGATTGGAAGGACCGCTTCATCGCTGCCTACGACGTCGAATTGCAGGCCTTCATCGATGGCGTGCGTGCCGGGCAAGTGGGCGGACCATCGGCCTGGGATGGGTTTGCCGCGGCGGTGGCGGCGGATGCTTGTGTCGAGGCGCAACAGAGCGGGCAGATCGTCAAGGTCGACTTGCCCGAGCGCCCGCGTTTCTACGGCTAAATGCATACCCCCTGTGGGAGCGGGCTTGCTCGCGAAGACGGCGGTACATTCAACATTGATGTCGACTGACACCAAGCCTTCGCGAGCAAGCCCGCTCCCACAGTCGGCTGCGTTCCCCTCAAAGGTACTCGGTCAAATTGTGGGAGCGAGCCTGCTCGCGATGGCGGTGGGTCAGGCGACATTGATGTTGGCGGGCCTGACGCCATCGCGAGCAGGCTCGCTCCCACAGGGGGATGGTGTGTATTCAATGATTTTCAAGGAGCTTTCATGCGAATCGGACTAGTCGGCTACGGCAAGGGTGGGCGGTTCTTTCATGCGCCGCTGATCAGCAGCCTGCCAGGGGCTACGTTTGTCGGCGTGGTGACGCGGTCCGCCGAGCGCCGTCAACAATTGGCCAGCGATCACCCGGATGCCCAGGCCTTCGACACCCTCGAACAATTGGTGGCGGCCGGCGTCGACGCGGTGGTGGTCTCCACCCCTTTGGACGGTCGCCCAGCCATTGTGATGCAAGCCATCGAACTCGGCGTGGCGGTGGTCAGCGACAAACCATTCGCCCCTGACGCCGCCCAGGCCGAGGCCATGGTGTTGGCCGCCGAACAACGCGGCGTGCCGCTGAGCGTGTACCAGAACCGTCGCTGGGATTCGGATTTCCTGACCCTGCGCAAACTGCTGGCCTCTGGTGCCCTCGGGCAAATCATCCGTTTTGAATCCAGCGTCGAGCGTTATTCGCCAACTTCGGTGGGCAAAGGCAGCGGCGGCGGGTTTCTGCGCGACCTCGGCAGCCATCTGGTGGACCAGGCGCTGCAATTGTTCGGCCCGGTGGTGCGGGTCTACGCCGAGCTGGATTATCGGCAGCCGGACCAGGTGTTCGACAACGGCTTCTTCATGTCCCTGACCCATGCCAGCGGCGTGATTTCCCACTTGAGCGGCAATTGCGTGCAAAACGCAGCGCGCCCGCGTTTTCGGGTCAACGGCACCCAGGGCTGCTACACCGTCGAAGGCCTGGACGGGCAGGAGGCCCAGGCGCTGGCCGGCTTGAGTCCGGCGACCGAGGGCGAGCGCTGGGGGGCGGAAGAACATCGACGCTGGGGTTGGTTCGAACATGGCACCGAGCGCGAGCGGGTGACCTCCGAACGTGGCTGCTGGCTGGCGTTCTACCAACAACTGCAAAGCGCGTTGCAGGACGCTGGCCCGCTGCCGGTAGAGGCCCGTGATGCCTTGGCCACCACGCGTATCCTCGACGCGGCCAGGCGGAGTGCCGAGCAGGGCGAAGTGGTGGGTTTATCCGCGCCTGTGGGACATGGAATAAAAAACGAATAAAATTCTAAAATCAGTTGATATGGAAAATATTTTCCAATAAAGTCGATTCCAGGTTACCGACAACCCTGTCTGCCTCCTGCCAAGCCAGCCTTGAATGGACGACAGACGAAACAAAAACAAGAAACACAGCTAGGTACCGTCGATGAAAACCTTCAGCCGCTCTGCGTTTCACCTGCCATATCTGCTGCGCCTGTCTGCAGTCCTTCCCCTGTTCGAATCCCTGTGTATCCAGCGCAAGGGCGCCATGGTCTGTTGCATGCCCGGTGCGCCTATCGTGCGCTTGCCCCGTTCCTGATCCGTCACGCCTTATCCATAAAACCAACAAAAAAGTGGAGAAAGACCGTTCATGAAGACCAAGACCCGTATCGCCTCGCTGGCCCTGTCTTTGATGCTCACCAGCGGCGCTGCCCTGGCGGACCTGAAGATCGGCGTCAGCATGTCCCAGTTCGATGACACCTGGTTGACCTACCTGCGCGAATCCATGGACAAGAAAGCCAAGTCTTTGCCCGACGGCGTCACCCTGCAGTTCGAAGATGCGCGCAGTGACGTGGTCAAGCAACTGAGCCAGGTGGAAAGCTTCATCAGCCAGAAGGTCGATGCGCTCATCGTCAACCCGGTGGACACCGCCGCGACCCAGCGCATCACCAAGGCCGCGGTGGCTGCCGGTATCCCACTGGTGTACGTCAACCGTCGCCCGGACGATCCGAAACTGCCGGAAGGGGTGGTCACCGTGACCTCCGATGACCTCGAGGCCGGGCGCATGCAGATGCAATACCTGGCCGACAAGATGGGCGGCAAGGGCGACATCGTGATCCTGCTGGGTGACCTGGCCAACAACTCCACCACCAACCGCACCAAGGGCGTCAAGGAAGTCCTCAAGAAGTACCCGGACATCAAAATCGAGCAGGAGCAGACCGGCACTTGGTCGCGGGACAAGGGCATGACCCTGGTCAACGACTGGCTGACCCAAGGCCGTGAATTCAATGCGGTGGTGTCCAACAACGACGAAATGGCCATCGGCGCGGCCATGGCCCTCAAGCAAGCGGGCACCCAGAAAGGCAGCGTATTGATAGCCGGGGTCGATGGCACGCCGGACGGTTTGAACGCCATCAAGAAAGGCGACATGGCGGTCTCGGTGTTCCAGGACGCCAAGGGCCAGGCCGATGGCTCCATCGACACGGCGGTCAAAATGGCCAAGGGCGAGAAAATGGCGTCCGTCGTGGTGCCGTACCGCCTGATCACGCCGGAAAACGTCGATCAGTTCAAGTGACGTTCAACCCGGTCCCACCACAACAATAAGCAGGCAAGGTTGCAACGCCACCTTGCCGAGGGAGTACCTGATCATGTTCGCTTCAGCGACTGCTTCGAGCGCCCCGGCCATGACTTTCCAGCCGGACGTATTACTTGATGAGCCGTACCTGCTGGAAGTCGTCAATGTCAGCAAGGGCTTTCCCGGTGTGGTGGCCTTGTCCGATGTTCAACTGCGGGTGCGCCCCGGCTCCGTGCTGGCCTTGATGGGTGAAAACGGTGCGGGCAAATCCACCTTGATGAAAATTATCGCCGGCATCTACCAGCCGGACGCCGGCGAACTGCGCCTGCGCGGCAAACCGGTGACGTTCGACACGCCGCTGGCGGCGTTGCAGGCCGGCATCGCGATGATCCATCAGGAACTGAACCTGATGCCCCACATGAGCATCGCCGAAAACATCTGGATCGGCCGCGAGCAGCTCAACGGCCTGCACATGGTCGACCATGGCGAAATGCACCGCTGCACCGCCCGGCTGCTGGAGCGCCTGCGCATCAAGCTCGACCCCGAGGAGCAGGTGGGCAACCTGAGCATTGCCGAGCGGCAGATGGTCGAGATTGCCAAGGCCGTCTCGTATGACTCCGACATCCTGATCATGGACGAGCCGACTTCGGCCATTACCGAGACCGAAGTCGCCCACCTGTTCTCGATCATTGCCGACCTCAAGTCCCAGGGGAAAGGCATCATCTACATCACCCATAAGATGAACGAAGTGTTTGCCATCGCCGATGAAGTGGCGGTGTTTCGCGACGGCGCCTATATCGGTCTGCAACGGGCCGACAGCATGGACGGCGACAGCCTGATCTCGATGATGGTCGGGCGCGAGCTGAGCCAGTTGTTCCCAGTGCGCGAGCAACCCATCGGTGAGTTGGTGCTGTCGGTGCGCGACCTGAGCCTGGACGGCATCTTCAAAGGCGTGTCCTTCGACCTGCATGCCGGGGAGATCCTGGGGATCGCCGGATTGATGGGCTCGGGCCGGACCAACGTGGCCGAAGCGATTTTCGGCGTGACCCCGAGCACCGGCGGCGAAATCCTCCTGGACGGCCAACCGGTGCGCATCACCGACCCGCACATGGCCATCGAAAAAGGCTTCGCGCTGTTGACCGAGGACCGCAAGCTCAGTGGCCTGTTCCCGTGCCTGTCGGTGCTGGAAAACATGGAGATGGCCGTGCTGCCCCATTACGTCGGCAACGGCTTCATCCAACAGAAAGCCCTGCGCGCCTTGTGCGAGGACATGTGCAAGAAACTGCGGGTCAAGACCCCGTCGCTGGAACAGTGCATCGACACCTTGTCCGGCGGCAACCAGCAGAAAGCCTTGCTGGCGCGCTGGTTGATGACCAATCCACGCATCCTGATCCTCGACGAGCCGACCCGCGGCATCGATGTCGGCGCCAAGGCCGAGATCTACCGGCTCATCGCCTATCTCGCCAGCGAAGGCATGGCGGTGATCATGATTTCCTCGGAACTGCCGGAAGTATTGGGCATGAGCGACCGGGTCATGGTGATGCACGAAGGCGACCTGATGGGCACCCTCGACCGCAGCGAAGCGACCCAGGAACGCGTGATGCAACTGGCCTCGGGCCTGTCCTGATGCCTTTCGGCTCAGGTAAATAAAGTCGAGCGAATGTGGCGAGGGAGCTTGCTCCCGCTGGGGCGCGAAGCGGCCCTGTGTCGGCTCGCTATGCGGCCCAGCGGAGCACGCTCCCTGGCCACGGATCAAAAAAGGTGATTGGCTATGAACGCGATACTGGAAAACAAACCCGCGGCAGCACCGAACAGGACCCGGCGGCGGTTGCCGACGGAACTGAGCATCTTCCTGGTGCTGATCGGCATCGGCCTGGTGTTCGAAATGTTCGGCTGGATCATGCGCGACCAGAGCTTCCTGATGAACTCCCAGCGCCTGGTGCTGATGATCCTGCAAGTGTCGATCATCGGCCTGCTGGCCATCGGCGTGACCCAGGTAATCATCACCACCGGCATCGACCTGTCGTCCGGCTCGGTGCTGGCGCTGTCGGCGATGATCGCCGCCAGCCTGGCCCAGACCTCGGACTTCGCCCGGGCGGTGTTTCCCTCGCTGACGGACTTGCCGGTGTGGATACCCGTGGTGGCGGGGCTTGGGGTCGGGCTGCTGGCCGGGGCGATCAATGGCAGCATCATCGCCATCACCGGCATCCCGCCGTTCATCGCCACCCTCGGCATGATGGTCTCGGCCCGAGGCCTGGCACGCTACTACACCGAAGGCCAGCCGGTGAGCATGCTGTCCGATTCCTATACTGCCATTGGCCATGGCGCGATGCCGGTGATCATCTTCCTGGTGGTGGCGGTGATCTTCCACATTGCCCTGCGCTACACCAAGTACGGCAAGTACACCTACGCCATTGGCGGCAACATGCAGGCGGCGCGCACATCGGGCATCAACGTCAAGCGCCACTTGGTGATCGTCTACAGCATTGCCGGGTTGCTCGCGGGGTTGGCCGGCGTGGTGGCCTCGGCGCGGGCGGCGACCGGGCAGGCGGGCATGGGCATGTCCTATGAGCTGGACGCGATTGCGGCGGCGGTGATCGGCGGCACCAGCCTGGCGGGTGGGGTGGGGCGCATCACCGGGACGGTGATCGGGGCGCTGATCCTCGGCGTGATGGCCAGCGGCTTTACCTTCGTCGGGGTCGATGCCTACATTCAGGACATCATCAAGGGCTTGATCATCGTGGTGGCGGTGGTCATCGACCAGTACCGCAACAAGCGCAAACTCAAGCGCTGATAGCCGAAAGTTGCGACAAAGCGCCACGCCTGACCCGCGTGGCGTAGCCATTTGTCTTCTTAATACAGCAATTGCACCGAATTTCTTGTTATAAACGCACTCCGATGACTGCCAAAAGCCTGTCAGAGAACATTTGAGGGGGTTGTCGGACATTTTCCCTATGTTTTCAGTTGCTGAGGCCTCGACTCGGCCTTAGACTGCCGCCCCTCGTAAATTGAGTGCCGGGTGGCGCTTGGAATAGACGGCGCCTTTCCCGATGAGCGTGGCAGCTGCGCTGCGGGACGCTCCATAATTCGCCTTAATGCACGTTTTTTTATAGAGAAATCAATGACAAAGGAAAAGTTGCTGGCCATGCCGGCGGATGACTACATGAATGCCGAGCAGCTGGCTTTCTTCACCAAGCTGTTGCAGAACATGAAAGTCGAAACCCACGAGCGCATCGAACAGAACCGAATCGCCATTGAGAGCCTGGACACCCCGGCCGACCCGGCGGACGCTGCTTCCGTAGAAGAAGAGCGTACCTGGCTGGTCAACGCCATCGATCGCGACCAGCGCATGCTGCCTCAACTGGAGCAGGCCCTGGACCGCATCAACGACGACAGCTTCGGCTGGTGCGACGACAGCGGCGAGCCGATCGGCCTCAAGCGCCTGCTGATCAGCCCGACCACCAAGTACTGCATCGAAGCCCAGGAACGTCACGAACAGATCGACAAGCACCAGCGTCAGGCCTGATTCGCGTTGTTCAAAAAGATCGCGACCTTTTGACGAAGGCCGCGATCTTTTGCTTTCGCCTGTACCTGTTCGTCTACTCCCCGTTGACCTGCTGCAAGAACACGACTAATGGACCATGGATAATGGCTCGGTAGTGGCGTTTAATGCGGTCATAACAACGAGAATGTGGGTGACGAACATGGCGACAGACGGAACGCTGGCGGGTGCGGTGCCGGCCTCGGTAGCCGAAACAAACGGCGCGGCGCGCTGGCTGACGCCGACCTTGCAGAGCCTGGCCCTGGCCTTGCTGCTGTGCGGCATGGCCTTGGGCGGCTGGTCGCTGTACCTGGGCCTGCCGCTGGTGATGCTGATCGTCTGGTTGCCGCGCCTGCGTTCACGCGTGGCCGCGGCAGCCGCACCCAGCACCGACACCCTGGCCGAGTTGACCCGCGACTTGTCCTACACCACCAGCCATAACGCCCTGTCGGCCGCCGGTGTTGCCTATTCGGTCAAGCAACTGGCCGGCAAGGTCCAGTCCCAACTCGATGCGGCGGCGCAGATCGTCAGCAATGCCGAATCGATGATCGCCACTGAACAGGCTACTTCACAACTCAGCCAGCAAGCCCTGGGCGCCGCCAGCGAGGCCCATCGCAGCAGCGTGGCCGGGCGCAGCGAACTGGTGGAGTCCATCAGCCGCATGCACCAGCTCAGCCAGCGGGCGAATGACAGCCGTGAATTGATCGAAGCCCTGAGCGTACGCAGCGATGAAATCCAGCGGGTCAGCCTGGTGATCCAATCGATCGCCAGCCAGACCAACCTGCTGGCGCTGAACGCGGCCATCGAGGCGGCCCGGGCCGGTGAGCATGGCCGTGGGTTCGCGGTGGTGGCCGATGAAGTTCGCGGCCTGGCCGGGCGTACCGCCGCGGCAACCGGCGAAGTCGGGGTGATGGTGGCCGACATCCAGCAGCGCACCGCCCAGGTGGTGGAGCAGATCCGCCAACTGGCCGCCGACCTGGACAGTGGCGTGCAGCAGGTCGAGCACACCGGCCAGCACCTGGAGAACATCGCTCGGCTTGCAGAAGGCGTTGAAACCCAGGTCGGTGCCATTGCCCAAGGCACTGACACCAATCGCGAACAACTCGACAGCCTGTTTCACGCCATCGAGCAGATGCGCAGCGACCTGTCCATCAGCGACCAGCAGACCCAGCGCCTGGCCGAGGCGGCGGTGCAGATGGAAGGCCAGGCCGAAACCATCAGCGAACGCCTGGCCGAGGTGGGCCTCGACGATTATCACCAACGGGTCTACGACCTCGCGCGGGAAGGGGCGAGCCAGATCGCCGCGCAGTTCGAGGCCGACATCGACCAGGGCCGTGTCAGCCTCGAGGACTTGTTCGACCGTAACTATCAACCGATCCCCAATACCCAGCCGGCCAAATACCAGACCCGCTTCGACCGCTACACCGACCAGGTCCTGCCCGCCATCCAGGAACCGCTGCTGGCCCGTCACGAGGGCCTGGTGTTTGCGATTGCCTGCACTCAGCAGGGTTATGTGCCGACCCACAACAAGGTCTTCAGCCAACCGCTGACCGGCGATCCCCAGGTGGACACGCTGAATAACCGCACCAAGCGCAAGTTCTCCGATCGCACCGGGATCCGCTGCGGCAGCCACCAGCAACCGGTGCTGTTGCAGACCTACACCCGGGACACGGGGGAGTTGATGCATGACCTGTCCGTGCCGATCATGCTCAAGGGGCGTCATTGGGGCGGCTTGCGCTTGGGCTACAAACCCGAGAAGCCGCGCTAGACCTCAGCACCACGGATGTGACAAGGAAGCTTTTGTGGCGAGGGAGCTTGCTCCCGCTGGGCTGCGCAGCAGCCCCAAAGGCTGACCCCCCTCAACCTGACCCACCGAGGCGGCAGGTCCAAGGGCTGCTGCGCACCCCAGCGGGAGCAAGCTCCCTCGCCACAAGAGCGGTGGTGAATGCTATTAATGGGCCTTGCCGCTACTTGCCGTCGTGCAGGCGCACGTTCAGTTGGTCCACCAGCACGGCTTCTTCGCCATCGGCGAGCAGCCATTCCTGGAGCAGCTCTTTCTGCTGGTCCGACCAGAAATCAGCCTCCACCAGCTTGATTTCCGGGGGCAGTGGGTGAGCCACGATAAAATCGTCAATGGCCTTGCCATCGGAGGGCAGGCCGAGTTGGTCGAACAGGGTCTTGAGGTCGTGGGAAGGCTGTTCCATGGAAGTCTCCTCTGGTCGGCGCCGTCATGGCGCGTCTGTGCTTCCTTTATCTGAGGCAAGCGCTTATCAGGAGTTCGATTGGAATCAGGCTTTCAAGGCGCCTTCGTCCACGGCGGCCTTCAGCGCCCTGGCCGCTTCCCTGGCAGCCTCGGCAGCGATTTGCGAAGTCTTGAACCAGCGATCCTTTTCCACCTGGTGGCAAGTGACGGTGGTCAACGGCGGCTTGGCACGCATTACGATGACCGCCTGGAACTCGCCTTCGACTTCCCTGGCCTCGCCCCGGATAAAAAATTCGCCAATATCAAATTCCGTCACGTCGCGCCTGCTCCTCAAAATCATTATGGGTGCGCGATCCGCCATTGGACGACGATCTTCGCTGGACGGGCAGTATGGCAGCAGTTGCCCGTCGGCGGCTGAGTTAAGTCATTGACCGAGGCATTCAGGCGCTCTGTTCGAGACGCCTGGCCAGGTGACAGGCCTCGTTATGATCGGTTCGGAATCCTCTTACACGTCCAGTCGATGTTTCTTCTATATGAAAAAAACACTTGCCGGCCAAGACCACCCGGTAACGCGGTTGAATCAACGAAATTGGCAGGCGATCGACGCCGTCAAAGCTGTTGGCTGCTTCAGCGATGCAAGGGGCGAAGGGGTGGGGCAGGGGAGGGAAAGCGATCATTATGAATTCCTTTTCATGATTTACCGACGAATTGCCGGCGACTTCGAGTAGTCTCCACGCCTTGGGCTGCTCTAGAATCAGCAGTGCCGTGTGGACGGTTGCGCCTATCTAAAGCAATTTTTTTTGGGCTCGATGTCAGAAAAATGCTTTTTTAAGTGAGAAATTTCCCTAAAGTTAGTAGTCCCATCTTTTCCGAAGCTCAGAGTGGCGTTTTCCTTCAGCCTCTGGCGACTCCCCGGGAAAGACGGCGAGAGCGGCAACCTTTAGTCTGCTCTCGGCCCGGGACAGGGCGCGCCGTTCATTTCGAATTTCAGTGACAGGTCCATTACGACATTACAGTCGGTACGGGTTCTCGTGGTCCGTCCTTTGCGCGGGGCGGGTCTTTTTCAAAGATGGGGATGTTTCCTTGGCAGTAAGTAATCTCGACATGCATGCGTTATTTGTACTTGGTGACCTGCGGGCAAAACTGGTCAAACAATTCCAGTCACGTTTCGTCTACATCACCGAGCAGACCGCCGAAGGTATTTATGTTGCCGAAATCGACACCGAATCGGCCCTGGTAGTCGATGACAAACCCAGGCTTGAGCTCAAGGTCGGTGATCATTTTCGCGCGGCGGTATTGCCTAGCCGCGAAGGCGGCAAGTTTGAAATCCGCTTTCGCGAAATCAAGCTGACGGTCTATGGCCTTGGCGATTACGCCTTCGTCACGACTCCTGGGGGCCAGGCCATCCTGTTCAAGGAAGGCCACAGCGTAGTGACCGTGTTCGCGGCCAACGAACAGCTGCAGGAAGGCTTGACCAAGACCTTGAAAGGGGTAACCGCCAAGGCCGCCAAGTGGCGCAAGGGCGAACTGGTCACTTTCAAGGCCAGTGAGTGACCGTTTCGGCGCCTGTGCACCCAAACCGCTGACAGTTTTGCAAGATCTCGCTGGAACCTCGGCTACAGTCAATTGACTGAACTATTCAGGGGCTTGCGTTTCGTTACGCAGGGCCGTTCAGGGATTGCTGTTTATCTGGCACGAGGTGCAAAGCATGAGACGAGTTCGACAGTGGCTGGCTGCCTGGGCCACCTTCGCTGTGTTGGTTTCACCCGTTCCGGTGTCGGCCGCCACAGCGCCGATCCACTTTGCCGACTTGAACTGGGAAAGCGGCAGCCTGATCACCGATATCCTGCGGGTCATCGTCGAAAAGGGCTATGGATTGCAGACCGACACCTTGCCCGGCACCACCATCACCCTGGAAACCGCCCTGGCCAATAACGATATCCAGGTGATCGGCGAGGAATGGGCCGGCCGCAGCCCGGTATGGGTCAAGGCCGAGGCCGAAGGCAAGGTGGTCGCCTTGGGCGATACGGTCAAAGGCGCGACCGAAGGCTGGTGGGTGCCCGAGTATGTCATCAAGGGCGACCCGGCCAAGGGTATCAAGCCCCTGGCGCCGGACCTGCGCAGCGTCGAAGACCTGGCGCGCTACAAACATGTGTTCAAGGACCCGGAAAGCCCCGACAAGGGCCGCTTTCTCAACAGCCCCATCGGTTGGACCTCCGAGGTGGTCAACAAGCAGAAGCTCAAGGCCTATGGCCTGTCCGACAGCTACGTGAATTTTCGCAGCGGCTCGGGGGCGGCGCTGGATGCGGAAATCAGCTCGACGATCCGCCGGGGCAAGCCGATCCTGTTTTATTACTGGTCGCCCACGCCGCTGCTCGGGCGCTTCAAGCTGGTGCAGTTGCAAGAGCCGCCTTTCGATGCCGAGGCCTGGAAAACCCTGACCGACGCCGACAACCCCAACCCGAAGCCGACCCGCTCGCTGGCCTCGAAATTGTCGATTGGCGTCTCCGCACCGTTCCAGAAGCAATACCCGGACATTGCCGAGTTCTTCAGCAAGGTCGACTTACCCATCGAGCCGTTGAACAAGGCCCTGGCCGACATGAGCGAGAAACGCACGCCACCCCGTGAAGCGGCCGAGGCGTTCCTCAAGGCCCATCCTGAGGTCTGGCAGGCCTGGTTGCCCAAGGACGTCGCCGACAAGGTGTCTGCCGGTCTGTAGCGAGTGCGTCAGTCAATTGAACAGTTGATCCTGGGCAAGTCGTCATTCGCTGAAACCTGGCAACCTGCGCCCGTCCAGCGAAATGCCAAATTCGAGCTAGGATGATTGTTCAACCTTTTTCAGGAGGCTGGCGAATGACGCTTTTATTGGCTCGGTCGCTGGTCGCAGTGTTTGCGACCATCAGCTTGATTCATTTGTATTGGGCCCTGGGTGGGCGGTGGGCGGCCCTGGCGGTGGTGCCCCAGGTGCCGGTGAAGCAGGGGGACGCGTTACGACCGGCGTTCGACCCCTCGGGCTGGCTGACATTGCTGGTGGCCCTGGCGCTGCTGATGATTGCGCTGTTGGTGTGCCTGCGGGTCGGCCTGCTGGCCCAGCCGGTCACCCATCGGGCGTTGCAGTGGCTGATCAGCGCGATTGCCTTGATGATGTTCGCCCGAGCCATTGGCGAGTCGAACCTGGTGGGTTTCTTCAAGGAGGTCAAGGGCTCGACCTTCGCCAGGCTCGACACCTGGATCTATTCGCCGTTGTGCGTGGTGCTTGGGGCCGGGTTGTTGACGGTGGCGTGGGCCTGAGCCTCTAACGGCGAACGCCGTTGTGGCGAGGGAGCTTGCTCCCGCTGGAGGGCGCAGCCCTCCTAAAAAGCTGAACACAAGTCAGCCTGACACACCGAGGTGACAGGTCTTGGGGCTGCTGCGCACCCCAGCGGGAGCAAGCTCCCTCGCCACAAAAGCTGTAACGGCTCGAGATGTCTGTCAGTCGGTACGGCGGCTGCTCACTTCGGCCGGCACATCATCCCCCGCCATGCGCTTGCGGAACAGTGCCGCCCGGGCCAGCAGCAGGGTGGTCACCGGTACCGTGATCGACAGCAGGATCGGGATCAGCCAGGCGTGCAACACCGGCCCGGACTTGAGTGCCGAAAAGTAGATGATCGAGGCCAATGCCACGCACCAGGCGCCCAATGTGGAGGCCAGGGCTGGTGGATGCATGCGCTGGAAATAATCCTTCAAGCGCACCAGGCCGATCGCCCCGGCCAGGGCGAAGAAGCTGCTGAGCACCAGCAGGATCGCCACCGGGATTTCCACCCACATCGACAGTTCGCCGGTCATTCGATCACCTCGCCACGCAACAGGAACTTGGCCAGGGCAAACGAGCCGACAAAGCCGAACAGGGCGATCAGCAGCGCCGCCTCGAAATAGGTGTCACTGGCATATCGGATGCCCAGCACCAGCATCATCAGCATTGCCACGATGTACAGGTAATCCAGGGCCAGTACCCGATCCTGGGCCGAGGGGCCCTTGAACAGTCGCCACAGGGTCAACACCATCGCCAGGGAGAGCAGGAACAGGCTCAACAGGATCGCATTGGACAGCAACGGGCTCATTCGAAAATCTCCATCAAGGGGCGCTCGTAGGTGGCCTTGAAGTGCGCGATGAATGACGCCTCGTCCGGCAGGTCGAACACGTGCAGCAACAGGATGCTGCGATCCAGGGCCAGTTCCGACCAGACGGTCCCGGGAACCACCGTGGTGATCATCGACAGCGCGGCCAGGCCGTTGGCATCGCGCAGGTCCAGCGGCACCTTGATGAATCGCGAGCGAGGCGGCCGGCGCCCGGCGTTCAGCACCCCCCAGGCCACCGCCAGGTTGGACACCAGCACGTCGCGGCCCACCAGCAGGAACAGGCGCAACACCACCCACGGCCGGCGGATACGGATGGGCCGCGGTCGCAACGGGCGCATCAGCAACGGGGCCAGGAACCCCAATGCAGCGCCCAGCAGCAGATGGCCGGCGCTGACCGACACGTTCAGTACCAGCCACAGCAGCCACAACGCCAGGGACAACCACGGGGCGGGAAACAGGCGCTTCATGGCTGCACCTCCCGCAACGCGGCACGGGCTTCGGGGTTGGGCACGGCGCGGGTGGCGAGTACCGACATCACGTAATGTTCCGGGGTGTTCAGCGCGTCGGCGGCCGACTGGGTATAGCGCAGCAACGGCTCGGCCTTGAAGGTCAGGGCGATGCCCAGGCCCAGCAGTACGACGATCGGCAGGCATTCGAACGGCCGCAGCAACGGTGACGGGCGTTCCTGAGGTGTCCAGAAGCGTTGGATGCCCAGGCGCGAGAAGGCGATCAATGAGGCCAGCCCCGACAGGATCAGCAGCGCCAACAAGCCCCACGCCTGGTTCGACATCGGCGTCCCGGCACTGGCGCCGAATCCTTGGGGATTGAGCAAGGCGCTCAGCAGGCTCAGCTTGCCGATGAACCCCGAGAGCGGCGGCATGCCGATGATCAACAGCGCGCAAAAGATAAAGCTCAAGCCGAGGAAGGCCATGGTCCAGGGAATCACTTGGCCGACCACGGCTTTCTGCTCGTCGTCCAGGTTGATGCCCTTGGGTGGCTGCAAGGATTCCAACGGCCGCGGCAAAGTGTCGAAGTCGTCGTCCAAGGACAGTTCATTGGCCGAGCGCGAACGTTCGATCAGCTCTGCCAGCAAGAACAGCGCGCAGAGCGCCAGGGTCGAGCTCACCAGGTAGAACAGCGCCGCGCCCACCAGATTCGGTTGGGCGAAGCCGATGGCCGACAACAGGATCCCCGCCGAAACCAGGATGCTCAGGCTGGCCATGCGCTCCAGGCGTTGGGCCGCCAGAATCGCGATGGCGGCGCAGACGATGGTCGCCATGCCGCCGTAGACCAGCCAGTCGGCGCCGAAATACGCCGAGGCGCCGGCCTGGCCGGAGAACAGCAGCGTCCACAGGCGCAGGATCGTGTAGACGCCGACCTTGGTCATGATCGCAAACAGCGCCGCCACCGGTGCGCTGGCGGCGCTGTAGGCCGGCACCAGCCAGAAGTTCAGCGGCCACATGCCGGCCTTGGCCAGGAACGCCACCGCGAGGATGCCGGCGCCGGCGTGCAACAGGCCGCGGTCGGCCTCCGGCACCAGCGGGATCTTCAGGGCCAGGTCGGCCATGTTCAATGTGCCGGTGACACCGTAGATCAGCGCCGCGCCGATCAGGAATAACGACGACGCCAAAAGGTTGATGGAAATGTAATGCAGGCCCGAGGACACCCGCGCCCGGCCCGAACCGTGCAGCATCAAGCCATAGGAAGCCGCCAGCAGCACTTCGAAGAACACGAACAGGTTGAACAGGTCCGCGGTCAGGAAGGCGCCGTAGAGGCCCATCAGCTGGATCTGGAACAACGCATGGAAACTGGCACCGGCGCGGTCCCAGCGGGCCATGGCGAAGAGCAGGGCGCTGACGCCGATGATGCCGGTCAGGACCAGCATCAGCGCCGACAGGCGATCGACCACCAGGACGATGCCGAACGGCGCCTGCCAGTTGCCCGGCAGGTACACACCAATGGACGCGGGCAGGGCCTGGTCCTGGGTCCAGCGCAGCAACAGCACGGCGATGCCCAGGCCCAGCAGGCTGGACAACAGATTGATCCGGGCCTTGAGCGGGCGGTGCTTCTCCCCCAGCATCAGCATCAACGCGGCGGTCAGCAGCGGCAGCAGGATGGGCGCGGCGATCAGATGAGGCGTCAACATCATTCCTTGGGCTCCCGACCGTCCACGTGGTCGGTACCGGTCAGGCCCCGGGAGGCCAGCAGCACCACCAGGAACAGCGCGGTCATGGCGAAGCTGATCACGATGGCGGTCAGCACCAGTGCCTGGGGCAGCGGGTCGGTGTAGTGCAGCAGGTCCTGGGGCACGCCGTCCTTGATGATCGGCTCCTTGCCGATGAACAGGCTGCCCATGCTGAAGATGAACAGGTTGACGCCGTAGGACAGCAGGCACAGGCCCATGACCACCTGGAAGGTCCGTGGCCGCAACACCAGCCAGACACCGGAGGCGGCCAGTACGCCGATTGCGATTGCGATGACTTCTTCCATCAGGCGGTGGCTCCTTTGACGGCGGCGACGGGTTTGGGTTGCAGGCCCGGTTTATGGGCCCGGACCGACTGGTGCGCCAGGGCTGTGAGGATCAGCAGGGTGGAACCGACCACCACCGCGTACACGCCGATATCGAAGAACAGCGCGCTGGCCAGGTGGATATTCCCCAGCAGCGGCAGTTCGAGATGCCAGGTGTGGGTGGTCAGGAACGGATACCCCACGGCCATCGCGCCCAGGCCGGTGGCGGTGGCGAACAACAGCCCGGTGCCCATCCAGCGCAGCGGTCGCAGGCTCATTTGCGCCTCGACCCATTGGGTGCCAGCGACCATGTATTGGAGGATGAACGCCACGGACATCACCAGCCCGGCCACGAAGCCGCCACCGGGTTGATTGTGGCCGCGCATGAACAGGTAGAACGACACCACCAGGGCGATCGGCAGCAGCAGGCGCACCAGCACCGACGGCACCATCATGAAACCCAGGGCGGTATCGCTGGCATGGCGCGGGTTGACCAGGTCGGTGACCACGTCCGGCGCCAGCAGGCGCTGTTGCGCCGGTAGCTGCATGCTTTCCTTCGGTGGGCGGAAACGTCGCAACAGGGCGAACACCGCGAGGGCCACCGCCACCAGCACGGTGATTTCCCCCAGGGTGTCGAAGCCCCGGAAATCCACCAGCATCACGTTGACCACGTTGCTTCCGCCGCCTTCGGGCAAGGCCCGGCTCAAGTAGAACGACGAAATGTCGTTGGGTGTCTGCCGCGTGAGCATCGCATAGGACAGCAGCGCCATGCCGCCGCCGACGGCGATGGACAGCAGCAAGTCCCGCACGCGCCGGATACGCGCCCGCCGCTCGCTGTTGGGCAGCGGCGAGACGTCCTCGATCCGCCGTGGCAGCCAGCGCAGGCCCAGCAGGATCAGCACCGTGGTGACCACCTCCACCACCAGTTGCGTCAAGGCCAGGTCAGGGGCGGAGAACCAGACGAAGGTCACGCAGGTCATCAGGCCGCAGACGCTGACCATGGTCAGGGCCGCGAGCCGGTGATACTTGGCCTGCCAGGCCGCGCCCAGGGCGCAGGCGATCGCCAGCAGCCACAGGGTCACGAAGACGATGGAACCGGGAATCTTCGGCCGGTCGCCCCAGACCAGCGTGCTGTGCAACATCGGGATCAGCCCGGCCAATACTGCCGCCAGCACCAGGAAAAACAGTTGGGCTTGCAGGCGCCGGGTGCTGATCCTGCGCTCCAGTCGCCGGCCCTGGCGCATCATCAACACCAGGCAGCGCTCGAACAGGCGCTTGCCGCTGAGCCGGCCAATGAACGGCGGGTGCTTGATGTGGCCTTGGCGCAATTGCTTGCGCAGCAGCAGGTACAGGACGATGCCGCCGGACATCGCCACCAGGCTCATGATCATCGGCGCGTTCAGGCCGTGCCAGATCGCCAGGCTGTATTCAGGCAGCGTGCCGCCCACCACCGGCAACGCGGCGGCGGCGAGCAACGAGCCGACCACCTGGGCCGGAAAAATCCCCACCAACAGGCAGGTGAACACCAGCAACTCCACTGGCGCGCGCATCCAGCGTGGCGGTTCGTGGGGGGTATGGGGCAGGTCGCTGGCGGTGGGACCGAAGAACACGTCCACGGTGAAGCGCAGGGAGTAGGCGACGCTGAACGTCCCGGCGATGGTGGCGATGATCGGCAGCGCCAGCTCGACCCAGGCCGTGGCGGAAATAAATACGGTCTCGGCGAAAAACATTTCCTTGGACAGGAAGCCATTGAGCAGCGGCACCCCGGCCATCGCCGCGCTGGCGACCATCGCCAGGGTCGCGGTGAACGGAATCAGCCGCACCAGGCCGCTGAGCTTGCGAATGTCCCGGGTGCCGCTTTCGTGGTCGATGATCCCGGCGGCCATGAACAGCGACGCCTTGAACGTGGCGTGGTTGAGGATATGGAACACCGCCGCCACGGCCGCCAGCGGACTGTTCAGGCCCAGCAGCAGGGTGATCAGCCCGAGGTGGCTGATGGTGGAGTAGGCCAAAAGACCCTTGAGGTCATTCTGGAACATCGCGCAGTAGGCGCCCAGCAGCAACGTACAGGCCCCCGCGCCGCTGACGATGTAGAACCATTCTTCACTGCCCGACAGCGACGGCCATAACCGCGCCAGCAGGAACACCCCGGCCTTGACCATGGTTGCCGAGTGCAGGTACGCCGACACCGGCGTGGGGGCGGCCATGGCGTGGGGGAGCCAGAAATGAAAAGGGAACTGAGCGCTTTTGCTCAATGCGCCGATCAGGATCAGCGGCAGCAGGATCGGATAGAGGGCGTGGTCACGAATCAGGTCGCCGGCGGCCAGGACCTTGTCCAGTTCATAACTGCCCACCACATGGCCGAGCAGCATCACCCCGGCCAACAGGCAAAGCCCGCCGGCGCCGGTCACCATCAAGGCCATGTAGGCACCGCGTCGAGCGTCGGCGCGGTGATGCCAGTAGCCGATCAGCAGGAACGAGAACAGGCTGGTCAGTTCCCAGAAAAACACCATCTGGATCAGATTGCCGGAGATCACCAACCCGAGCATGGCGCCCATGAACGCCAGGAAAAAGGCAAAGAAGCGTGGTACTGGATCGTCCGGCGACATGTAGTAGCGGGCGTACAGCGACACCAGCGTGCCGATGCCCAGCACCAGCAACGAAAACAGCCAAGCGAAACCGTCCAGGCGCAGCACGAAATCCAGGCCCAGGCTGGGCAGCCATGTGTAGCGCTCGGTGATCACGCCACCGTCGGCGATCTGCGGGTACAGCAAGGCCACCTGAACCGTGCCGGCCAGGGCGACGAGGCCGGCCAGCAGTGATTCGGCGTTACGGGCGTTATGCGGCAGCAGCGCCGCGACACAGCTGCCGATGAAGGGCAAAAGCAATAGAACTATCAGTGACATAGGCTTCTATTCGGCGGAAGGTTGTGAGGGATCATACGTGGCGTATTCCCGATCACCAACCGCAAGGGTGTCGCAGAATCCTACAAGGTAGGTGGAGTTTTCTGACTTTGCGTGTTTGGGTCAGCGGACACCGCTCAGGAATCAGCACGCGTATTGGAGCCGCTGGGGCGAGGTCTTGCGCAATGTCGCGCTTATCCCTGTGGCGAGGGAGCTTGCTCCCGCTGGGCTACGCAGTAGCCCCGAGACCAGTCACCCGGGTGTGTCAGGTTGATTGCATTCGGCTTCCTTGGGGTCGCTGCGCAACCCAGCGGGAGCAAGCTCCCTCGCCACAGGTTCAATCACCGTTGCCGGTAACCGGCCTCACTGCTCGCGCTCAAGCCCCTCATCTACTTCGACAACACCTTTGCTGCGGGTCTTCAGCTCACTGACAATCACCGCCGCCACGATCAGCGCCGCGCCGAACAATGCAATCGCCGGCAGCCGCTCGCCCGCCAGGCGCCCGGCGATGCCGGCCCATACCGGCTCACCGGCATAGATCAGCGTGGCGCGGGTCGGCGAGACGCTTTTCTGTGCCCAGTTCATCGCCACCTGGATCGCTGCGCTGGCGGCCCCCAGGCCCACGGCGCTGACCAGCAGCAACATGGAAAAATCCGGGATCGCTTCCTGGGTCGGCACCACCATCAGGAACGCCAGCACCGCCGTGCTCGCCAGTTGCACCACGGTCACTCGGCGCACATCGACCTGGCCGGCATAGGCGCTGATCAGGATGATTTCGGCGGCAATCGCGATGGCGCTGATCAGCGTAGCGATTTCACCGGGGCTGAAGTTCAGCGAGGCCCCGGCCGGACCGGACACCAGCATCAGCCCAGTGAACGCCAGCATGATGCCGATGCTCGGCATCAAGCCTGGCCGCCGGCCTAGCACCAGCCATTGCAACAGGGGCACGAACGGCACGTAGAGGGCGGTGATGAACGCCGACTGGCTGCTGGGAATGGTTTGCAGGCCGACGGTCTGCAAACCGTAGCCGAGCATGATCGCCACGCCGATGAAGCACCCCGCCTTGAGTTCGAACAGCGTCAGTTCACGCAGATGCCGCCAGGAGAACAGCGCGACAAACGCGGCCGCGGCAGCGAAGCGCAGGCCGACGAAAAACATCGGCCCGCTGACCGTCATGGCGTGCTGCACCAACAGGAAAGTCCCGCCCCAGATCATGGTAATCAGGACCAGCACGCATTCGGCCTTGCTGAACCTTGAGAAACGGGAGGAAGCTTGGGGGGAATTCACCGATGCCATGACCTTGCGCGCCACTTGAGGCGGACGCACAATGCGCCCGAAGTTGGGCAGTATAATGCGCAACCCTGCCATGTGAGCAATATAGTGCACAAAGAATCCGGCCAGCGGGCCTCCGTCCTGCAACACGTCAGCCAGAACGTCCGTCGTCTGCGGCATTCCGCCGAGCTCAGCCAGGCGGCGCTGGCCGAGCTGTCGGGGGTCAGTCGGCGGATGCTGGTGGCCATCGAGGCCGGCGAAAAGAACGTCAGCCTGACGACCCTGGACCGGGTCGCCGAAGCCCTCGATGTCGCCTTCAGCGACTTGATCCAAGCCCCCGAAGCCCGCGACTCGAGCCGCATCAACGAACTGGTCTGGGCCGGTGTGATCCCGGGCAGCAAAGCTGTGTTGCTCGCCAAGGCCACCGCCAGCCGTGAGGTAGAACTCTGGGAATGGCGGCTGGAGCCGGGCGAGCACTACCATTCCGAGTGCGACGCAGATGGATGGAGCGAACAACTTTATGTATTCGAAGGCTGCCTGACGTTGCTGCTGGGCAGCGAAGAGCGCCGCATAGGCGTTGGTGAGTTTTTCATGTTCGCCAGCAACCAGCCCCATGCCTATCGCAACGATGGCTCGGTGGCGGTGAGATTCGTACGCAACGTGGTGATTTGATGCCTGGGGAGAGCGGTATGGACACAGCGCTGGAGCGACAGGGGAGCGGCCTCATCCGCGAAGCCGACATCCTGATCATCGGTGGCGGCTTGAGCGGCGCCATGCTCGCCGCGCAACTGCTGCGCCTGCCGGGCCGGCGCGAAGTGCTGATTGTCGAGCCGCGCAGCGAACTGGGCCGGGGCGAGGCCTACAGTGCCGTGGAACTGGGTCACACCTTGAACGGCAACGCGGCGCGCATGAGCGTCGACCCGGACAACGCCGATGACCTGACCCAATGGCTCACCGCTTTCATCGAGGCCGGCGGCTGGCCCGAGTCGGATCAGCAGCACGTGCCCATCAGCGAGTTGTTTCCACCCCGGGGGATGTTTGGCCTTTATGTGCAGCAACGCCTGGCCGAAGCTCGCGAACTGGGCGCGCAGAACGGTTCGACCGCCGAGCATGTGCGCGGGGAAGCCGTGGACCTTCGGCTTGCCGACGATGGCGTGAGGGTGACGCTGGACAACGGTCAAATCTTGCACGGCCGTTTTGCAGTGCTGGCCACTGGCATGTTCCCGGCGGCCCGCACCCCGCAGACCGAATCCAGCGGCTTGAACGCCGCAGCCCTCGATCCTTGGGACGTCGCTGCGATGCGCCAGCTCGATCCGCAGTCCACGGTGCTGATCATCGGCTCGGGTCTGACGATGGTCGATGCCGTCGTGTCCTTGGAACAGGCCGGGCATCGCGGGCCGATTGAAGTGTTTTCCCGCCATGGCCTGCTGCCCCATGTGCGCCGCCAGCCACCCGCCTGGGTGGATTTCCTCGCCGAAGATCACAGCCTGCGTTCGCCACGCCAGTTGATGCGCGCTCTACGCGAGCAATGCCGCCAGGCCCAAGCCCAGGGCATCGACTGGCAGGCGCCGCTGGACACGGTGCGCGCGCACATCGGGCGCTTGTGGAACCAGGCCAGCGATGTGCAGCGCCGGCAATTCGTGCGGCATGTGCGGCCGTGGTGGGAGAGTCATCATCATCGCTCGCCACCGTTGAGCGCGGAGCTGGTGGCGCGCCTGCATGGGGAAGGGCGGTTGCGGATTCAGGCGGCGTCGTTCAAGGGGCTGGCCGCGTCTGGCGAAGGATCGGTAGCGATCAATATTCGTCGACGGGGCGAGGCTGGATTGGAAGTGGTGCAGGGCGCCGCGTTGATCAACTCCAGTGGCATTGAATATGACTGGCGTCGTGTTGCGCGACCGTTGCCGCAACAGTTGCTGGCTCGAGGATTGATCCAACCGGGGCCGCTGGCTTTGGGCATCGCCGCGCGTGCTGATGGTGCGGTGCTGGATGCCCAAGGCGAACCGGCCAGCCGCCTGTTCGCCATGGGCCCGCCGCTGCGGGGGATGTGGTGGGAAAGCACGGCGGTGACTGATGTGGCGAGCCAGGCCAAGGCGTTGGCAGTAAGGCTAGTTGAATTGCAAACCCTGCGTTGAACCCTGTGGCGAGGGAGCTTGCTCCCGCTGGGTTGCGCAGCAACCCCAAAGAAGCCAAATGCAATCAACCTGACACACCGGGGTGAATGGTTTTGGGGCTACTGCGTAGCCCAGCGGGAGCAAGCTCCCTCGCCACGGTGTTCGCTGAGGTGAGCGGTTATAGCTCACTCACCCTCACCCAACGTTCTTCCCGCGCCGCAACGCGAATCGCCGCCGCCAGCCGTTCCACTTCCCAGGCCTCGTCGAAGTCCGTCCCGCCGGAGCCTTTGCCGGCCAGCGCCATGATCAGCTCCTGCACTTCCAACGTCTTCAATTCGTTGTAGCCCAACTGGTGCCCGGCAGCCGGGCTGAACGCGGCATAGCCGGGCAGATCCGGGCCGGCCAGCAAACGCTGGAAGCCGGGCTGGCCGGCGCGGCACAGGCGAAGTTCATTCAACCGCTCCTGATCGAACGCCAGGGTGCCAAGGGTGCCGCTGATCTCGAAATTCAGGTGATTCTTGTAGCCGTGCTTGAGCCAACTGCTGCTCACCGTGCCCCGGGCGCCATTGGCGAAACGCAGCAGCCCATGGACTTGATCATCCACGGCGATGACCCGCTGTTCGGCGTTGCTGGCGCTGGCAGGGCGTTGGTGGTGCACGGTCTGGCTGTCGGCACAGACGGCCTCGACATCGCCCAACAAGTGCCGGGCCATGGCGAGCAAATGGCTGCCCAGGTCCGCCAGCGCGCCACCGGCATGGCTCGCTTCGCAGCGCCATGACCACGGTGAGGTCGGATCGGCCATGAAGTCTTCGCTGAATTCGCCCTGGAAACTGATGATCCGCCCCAGTTCGCCGCGTTGGATCATGTCCCGCGCCCATTGAATCATCGGGTTGTGCTGGTAGTTGTAGCCGACTCGCGTCACCACCCCGGCGGCCTTGGCCGCCTGGCGCATCTGCCCGGCCTGTTCCAGGGACACCGCCAACGGCTTTTCACAATAGACCGGCTTGCCCGCCGCCAACGCGGCCATGGCCATCGGGAAGTGCAGGTGGTTGGGGGTGGTGATGGCGACCAGGTGAACCTTCGGGTCGTCGATCAACTGCTGCCAGTCGCTGTGGGCCGTCTCGAACCCCCAGCTCTGGGCACATTGCCGGGCACGCTGCGGATCGGCGTCGGCCAGGGCCGCCAGTTTCAGGTTCAAGGGAAGGTCGAACACCGCCTTGGCATTGTGGAACGCCAAGGCATGGGCACGGCCCATGAAGCCGGTGCCAATCAGACCGATGCCGAGTTCACGCATGAGAAAGAGCCCTTTTGAGTTTTTATTTTCAGAAGGGTTCTTTATGGAATAAATATTCTCTAATTGCAAATATTGGAATAAATATTCATTTCGTTGCTGGCAAACATTCCTGTGGGAGCGAGCCTGCTCGCGAAGACGATAGTCCAGTCAACATCGAGGCCGACTGACCTGACGCCTTCGCGAGCAGGCTCGCTCCCACAAGGTTATATCCTCAGGAAAGAAACCCTCCATCCACATTCAACGCCACGCCCGTGGTGTAGCTCGACGCATCGCTGGCCAGGTACAGCACCGCGCCGGCCATTTCGCTCGGGTCGGCCACGCGCTTGAGGGGGATCTGCGCCAAGGCGGTCTTCAGGATGGCGTCGTTCTTGACCAGTGCCGAGGCGAACTTGGTGTCGGTCAGGCCCGGCAACAGGGCGTTGCAGCGGATGCCGAACTGCGCGCATTCCTTGGCGAAGACCTTGGTCATGTTGATCACCGCAGCCTTGGTCACCGAGTAGATGCCCTGGAAGATCCCTGGCGAAATACCGTTGATCGACGCCACGTTGATGATGCTGCCGCCGCCGTTCTCGCGCATCAGCTTGCCGGCTTCCACGGACATGAAGAAATAGCCGCGGATGTTCACGTCCACGGTTTTCTGGAACGCACCCAGGTCGGTGTCCAGGACGTTGCAGAACTGCGGGTTGGTGGCGGCGTTGTTCACCAGGATGTCCAGGCGCCCGAACTGTTCGCGGATGCCGGCGAACACCTGGCTGATCTGCTCCATTTCACCGATGTGGCAGGCGATGGCGGTGGCCTTGCCGCCGGCGGCGATGATCGCATCGGCCACGTGCTGGCAACCGTCGAGCTTGCGGCTGGACACGATCACATGGGCGCCTTGCTGGGCCAGCAGTTTGGCGATGGCCTCGCCGATGCCGCGGCTGGCGCCGGAAACGAAGGCGATTTTACCGTCGAGGTCGAACAACTGGGTCTTGGACATGCTGTTTCCTTGTTATGAGGGCGCTCAGAGCGTGGATTTAGCGATGACCTGCAGGCTCATCTGCTCCAGCAATTTGTTCATCTGAACGAACTGCGCGAAGCGTTTGTCCTGGGTCTGGCCGTGGAAGAAGCGGTAGTAGATCTGCTGGACGATACCGGCCAGGCGGAACAGGCCGTAGGTGTAGTAGAAGTCGAAGTTGTCGATGCGGATCCCTGCGCGCTCGGCGTAGTAATCAACGAACTCACGGCGGGTCAACATGCCCGGCGCGTGGCTGGGCTGGCGGCGCAACAGTTGTACCGGCGCCGGGTCGTCCGCCTCGATCCAGTAGGCGAGGCTGTTGCCCAAATCCATCAACGGGTCGCCAAGGGTGGTCAGCTCCCAGTCCAGCACGCCGATGATCCGCATCGGATTTTCCGGGTCGAGGATCACGTTGTCGAAGCGGTAGTCGTTGTGGACGATGCTCGACGTCGGGTGGTCGGCGGGCATCTTGTCGTTGAGCCAGGCCTTGACCGCTTCCCACTTCGGCGCGTCAGGGGTCAGGGCTTTTTCATAACGATCGCTCCAGCCACGGATCTGCCGGGCCACGTAGCCTTCGGGCTTGCCCAGGTCGGCCAGGCCGCAAGCGTTGTAGTCGACGCGGTGCAGTTCGACGAGGCGGTCGATGAAGCTCTTGCACAGCGCTTCGGTGCGCTCGGCGTCAAAACCCAGCTCCGGCGGCAGCTCGGCGCGCAGGATGATGCCCTTGACCCGCTCCATTACGTAGAACTCCGCGCCCATCACCGACTCGTCGGTGCAGTGCACATAGGCTTTGGGGCAGTACGGGAAAGCATCGCGCAATTGGTTGAGGATGCGGAACTCACGGCCCATGTCATGGGCGGACTTGGCCTTTTGGCCGAACGGCGGCCGGCGCAGGACGAATTCCTGTTCGGGGTACTCCAGCAGGTAGGTCAGGTTCGACGCGCCACCGGGGAACTGGCTGATCTTCGGCAGGCCGGTCAGGCCGGGGATGTGGGCCTTGAGGTACGGGTCGATCAGGTTGGCATCGAGTTCTTCACCGTCGCGCACGCGGGTGGACTGATCAGTAAACGCCATGCTTATCCCTTCTGCTTATTTTGGAGGCCATCGATCATTGGCTAATCTAATGGCGCGTGGGAGGCGTCACAAGCACGCCAGGGTCTTATAGGTTAGCGTGTTGCCGGATAATCAGCGGGCTTGATGCATGGCGGCGTGCGCGTTGGATAGGGGCGAGCTAAGGTTTTGGGGTCTGTCGCTTTCAAAGGAGCAACCGCGATGGGATGCCCGCAAGTCTGTGGCACCGCGACCCTTCAATGCAGCTTCGGCGCAGCCCCGGCGGTGCTCAATGTGCTGCCGGTCAATCGCCTGCTGACCGGCGGGATGCCGGCGGCGAACATCATGGATCACATCCCGCTGGTGAACATCACTACCTTCGGCATGTGCATGAGCCTGGCAAACCCCACCGTGGCCGCCGCCACCGCAGCGGCCCTGGGCGTGCTGACCCCCATGCCCTGCATCCCGGCCACCGCCGCCCCGTGGATCCCCGGCGGCGCCCCGACCCTGTTGCTGGGCAACATGCCAGCCATCGACGCCAACAGCACCTTGATGTGCAGCTGGGCCGGGGTGATCAAGATCGTCGTGCCGGGGCAGGTGCAGATGTTGATTCCCTGACGGTAACACCCGCAGCACCCCAGATCCCACAAGGGATTCAGGGGGATGGTGATGTCTGCGAGCGACTCAAAAAACTGTGGGAGCGAGCTTGCTCGCGATGACGGCGGCACAGTCAGCATTGATGCCAGCTGATCCACCGCTAACGCGAGCAAGCTCGCTCCCACAAAGGAATCTTCCACAAGGGGAACTGTGGCGGGCGCTAACCTTGATTCATTGTCTGGGCGATTCGATCTCAAGCATTGGCATGGGTCAGCCCGGTCAAGGTATCCGCAATGGCTTTCGTGCGTTGCGCCGTGCCTTCGGTGGTCCGGCTCGAGTCTTCCAGGGCATCGAGCATCGCCCGCAAGGCGCTCACAGCGACGGACTGGTCTTCGATCTGCTGGGCGACCCCTTGGATCTCTGTCGAGAGCAGATCAATGTCCACACCGATTTCCGCCGCATTCTTACGTGTGATCTCCGCCAGCTTGCGGACCTCATCGGCCACCACCGCAAACCCTCTGCCCATTTCACCGGCCCGCGCGGCCTCGATGGCGGCGTTGAGGGCCAACAGGTTGGTCTGACCGGCGATTTGCTGGATGACCTGGACAATCGACTGAATGCGCAAACTCGAACTGGCGAGCGCACGGGCGCCGACCACCGCTTCACCCGCTTGCGTGGCCAGCTGCTCGACGGTCGTGCCGGCCTGCTCGGCGACGCTATGTTGCCGGTCGATCGTGCCTGTCAGGTCATCCATCGACAGGTGCAGCTCGCCGGAGTAATGCTTGACCTGCGTCGCCATCTGCGCCTGTTGCTGGCTGGCCTGCGCCAATACCTGGCCCAGGTCCGTCAGGCCGTCGAACACCGGCAGGATCGTCGGGTCCAGGCCGCGAGTGTCCAAGGCGCTGCTGAAATCATTCAGCTTGAACGCCTTGATCTGCTTGACCACCACATGGTTCAGCCCCGCCAACTTCTTGATCTGGCGGCGCAGGAAAAACGCCTTGAACTCGCCATAGTGGGCGATGAAGTTATCGACGTACTCGTCAACAAAACAGGCGCCCTTGGTGACCCTGAAGAAGAAAATCGCCGTGAGCGTCTGGTTCAGGTTCAGGCCGAGAATTTCCCCAAATGTCGAGAAACCAGCCAAAGGCACGTCCCCGAAAATACCGGCCATGCTGCCCAGGTCGCTGCTGTTGTTAAGCCGACGCAGGATGCAGTCATTGAGAATAGCGGCCACCGGCTGGCCGCCTTTGCCCTTGAGGAATTTCTCGTAGTCGAGCCGAGTCGCCTCGCGCAGGGGCGTGCGCTTGACCATCACCAACTCTTCGCCAGGCGCAACGTCGCAGAACAGCTGGATGATCTGCTGTTGATGGTCGATGCGGGCAATGGAACGCACGAACAATTCTTCGCCCACGCGAATGGCAAATGAATAATCGGCCAGCTTCTTCTCCAACGCCTGGGCGCTGCACTCGAATGCATCACACAGCGCCTGGACCATGCTCTTGATATTGCCACGGCTGTCGATGACCTGGTCGATGGTACGGTCTTCGACCGACGCGGTCAGCACGCTGAACGTCAGTCCCGCCGGTTGGAAGTTCTGGCTCTTGAACACCCCGAAGCGCACATCCGCCGCGGTTTTCAGGAAGACAATCTGCGCATGGTTCTGATAACTGCGCTGCCCATCACTGATCAGGGTCTTCTTGAAATCAGCCTTGCCACCGGCCGAGCCGCCAACGAACAGGCAGGGGAAGCGGCCAGATTCATACAGCGCTTCCATAAAGAACGACTCGGAAGCCGAAAGACCATCGAACACCACGTAGGCCAACGTGTCGCGATGATCGATGGGCGTGCTCACCTGCGCCTGCTTGATGTTATTCACCAACCGCGTGATTCGCTCACGCATGGCCAAACGCTTGCCGCCACCGCGAATGTCCTCGCACTCCAGCGGCACCATCACCACCTCGGCCGACACAATCACACTGGCGTCAAACAACTGCAGCACCACCCGATCCCAGGTTTCGCCGGTCTGGCAGTACAGCGTGTTCGCAGCGTTGCACAATTCACCCGAGGTCGTGCACAGGCTGATGGTGCTGTGGGCGAAGCGCTTCTTGATCTTGGCGGCGACCTGGTCGATGTCCAGGTGAGGGGAGACGAAACCGGTGATCAGTACTGGGGTGATACGTAGGTTGGCCAGCGTTTGGTCAAGTTCACCCGAAATGCAGGCCACGCTGACCGTCCCTTGAGTGCGGGTTCGGGCTTTGTTGAAGAGGTTCGGTAGGTTCATGGCTGGACTCGGTTGAGCGCGACGTGATGCGTACGAGGGATGCGTGGGGAGTCCTTTCGCTGTAGCGGTCACGGCTGGGGGGCTTGTGAGCGTGAGCTTGTGCTAGTTGCGGGGGTGGTCCATAGGGGCTTTTGGTTGGGGTTTGTTGGGTCTGTTGGTTAGCGACTTTCGTAGGGGGGCCAGGGGAGGGCGATGAAAAAACAGTCTCTGACCTCTAGACGAAAAAATGGTAGCCGCTATGCTTCGGTGATGGCCTCTTGCTACTTTTTATGGCCGAAAGAAGCAATCCTTGGCGTGAGAGGAGGGCTGGTTCGTTATCGCCCTTTTTGCAGAGACAACTCTTGAACAAACACAAAGCTGTATCGGGATTTGCTCGGAGTAGTTTAGATATAAAAGCCGTGATGCTTTGGGTGTTGAAATGAGTGTCTTGAATGTTCAAGGGTGTGTTGTAGCTAACGAAGCTGTATTTGGTATTCAGCTGGCTGAGTTACAAAGAAAATTGCATATGGAACTGCCAGGGTTCTATGTGCAAATGCTTAGGTCAGCCAACGGGTTTTCATTGAAAAAGTGGTGTGGTCGTATATTCTTCTGATGAGCTTGTTGAGAGGAACGGGCACGATTTTAGCTCACCTTTGATTGGTCCGTTTCATAATCGTGATCTGTCTCCGTATTACATTTGATCTGGGGGGAGAAATGATGACTAGTGATGAGTTATGTGATTACGCAAAGGCTGTTTCAACTAGAGAGGGGTTTGTCGATTTTGTTCGGATGTTAAGCTGGGATTATGTAAGCAATCGTGGTGAGTGGCAGAATGAAACTCTGGATCAGTTTCTTTTGGGGCTCTCAGGTTTTGCAAATGACATGGGTGGATATTACAAAAATATGGGGGAGGTTGTTGATGTTGATAAAATAACTTGGCGGATTGCTGCGGAAATGTTAATTGCTGCTACTGTTTACGCGGGGTAGCGGATTCTCGGGATCTGTCTCCATTTCTTATGTCTCTGTGGTCTGTCCCCGTTGTTCCGTATTGTTCACGTTTTTTGCTGTTGAACAATCGATTCGAATTTTATAGCGAGTGGCTGAGGTTATTGCGAAATGAATAATGAAAAAATATTACCTGAGTCTCGAGAAGTCGAAGAGGCGAAGCGCAATCCCAATGGCTGGGTATATAGAATATATGGCCACTATGGAGTAAGCGATGCAGTCCCGCCTGAAGCTATTGTGGGTGCCTGGAAAGTTAATGAGGAAGGACTCATTGTGGGTGAATTTATTTTGAATCCTAAATTCATTCCTAGATGACAGGATAGTAAGTAGGGTGATGAGTGCTTCTATAGTGAAGCCCAAAGGAGCTCTATTGTTTTGTGGTGTTTTTCTATAGAAAACAGGGTTTTCGCCTTTTTGTAGTCGATATTGGCGATCAGGCTGTATGGCAGTTGCGCAAAGATAGAGGGCTTTAACTATGGGATCCGAACTGCTCAACGAAGTTCGCCAGATAATTGAAGACTGCAAAGTGTTAAATTTTTCAGAGTCAAAATTGGCACTCGCAATAATTCGCGCCACAGAAAAATACTCCGATAAGGAGATTGTAGGCGTCTTTGCCTGCCTGTCAAACGGTGTGATGGAGGAGATTAGGCGGCAGATCTCAGGGTACGAAACTACCGGGGAATATTACGTCATTTCAAGTTCAGGTATAACCGACTTGTCTGGACAGATGGGTCGCATTTCGAAACTGGTTTAAGCTTCAATCAGCCCATGTAGTAAAAATGTTTAGGCCTGTAAAGAATGTGTGAGTGCTACCCAGATCCTGGCGGAAATGCCCGTCAACGGCTATTGTTGCTGGCCTTGTTCAACAAACCACTAGGTGCCTAAAATCCACCAGTTATGTAGAACACGTGGTCTGTCCCTGAGGGTTTCAGCTGTCAATTGTTGTGAAACCAATCGTTCCTAGAGGTTGAATTCAATGCAATATGTAAACCTGCTTGGTGTGCACCCTGGTTGCGTGGAACTGCGACCATTTGCGAAAAAATTCTTTGACGCCCTAGGTGTTAATGATAGGGAAGAGCGTGAGAGCAGTAATTACATTGATGGTTATTACTTTAAGGGTTCCCTTGGTGGCATGACTTTCTCCGTCGCTATTTCAGACGAAGATGCGCATGAAAACGTACCGTACTGGATTCACATTTCAGCGGACTTGGTCACACCTGACGCTCTGGAAGATGCGGTTTCTCAGTTGATTCGAGATAAGGTACTTCCACTGGGGTTTCAGTTGGACCGTATTGTTAACTTCGGTAAGCGAGGTGAGCTGCGAATTGACTACTGACATGTCAAGCGTGATAAAGATAATATTGTTATTGGTAGCGTTGTGATGACGGATTTTGCCAATGGCGAGATTTTCAGATTGGATCACGGCGACCAACGCCCTTGAGAAATCAGAAGGCAACAGAAAGATAAGGCTCTAATAAATGAAGTTTACAATGAGCATAGTCGAAAAATTTGAGTTGTCAGATGGAGTTACGATCCTCGCTTGTAAAGGCTGTAACTCAAATGTTGATGTTGTCGGAAAACGATTTTATCCGGTTTCTGGTGATAAGGTTCGACAGCCTCTGACGATAGTTTGTGAGCGTAAGATGCTAAATCAACAGTCGAATCTTGATCAAAAGGCTTTTGAAATAAGAGATGTTGTGGATCTGACGCAAGAAGAGGCAAGGAGTGGAGGTTGGCAGTTGGTCGTAGAATAAGATCAAGAGCGCTTGACGGGGGGCAAAATTCTGGCTCGCTTGAAGTAGTGCTATTAACGCTTTGTTACGCTCTTTAAAGGCTAAGTAGAATGCTAGCGATTGTCGGGTAAAAGCATTGCGCACAAGTAGATTCTGAGTTTGGCGATAAAAATTATCTGTTTTGAGGGTTGGCTGGGTGAGTTCTCCAATTATTTTTGGCTTGAGCGAAGATGATAATTCAATGAGGTTGATTTGTCGTCTTGAGCATGACTTGGAAAGAGATCGCGAAAGAGTATCATTGGCTCAAGCTTTAACATTGGATAAAACTCGCCCACTTATAGGGCTTAAAGGAACCTATGGGCTTTTTGGATGAAGAGAAATGGGGGCAGGCCACGTTTTTCTGATGAAATTGAAGCAATGATCGGGCCAGGAGCTCAGCGAGGCCGCTCAGCGGCACCCTAGAAAGCGATTGCTGTCTTAGTTTAGAAAATGTGGTCTGTCCCGTTGTGCTTGCTGACCGTTACGGCAAGATTTTTTTCCTGAACCGGAAGTGGGGAATGAATTCCGCTTTAATTTATCAACGGGGAGCTAATATGGAAGTGACAGATGTTGTGATGTTATTAGGTAATTTTATTGATGGGGGCGATACAAGTATTGAGGCTGCAAATCGTTTAGAGGTGTTGATTGATAGCGCTTATCCGGACGATGATTTTCTGCAAGAGACGGTGGAAGTCCTAGCGTGCTATCGCCCTGAAGGCGGAGATTTTATTTTTAATGTGAATCAAGTGCGAAAACGTCTTGTTGAAACTCGAGCTTATTTCATGAAAATAGTTCCCCTATGATTTTTTGTGTATGGGAAAGTAGTTCGCTGCCTGGGAGGAACGGAGACAGAGAAACGGGGACAGACACGTTTCTGATGAAACTGAAGCAGCAATCGGACGGGGAGCTCCGCGAGGTCGACCAGGGGGCTCGGAGAAGCGATTGCTGTCTTAGTTTAGAAAACGTGGTCTGTCACTGAGGGATCTTATTTTGAGGGTTGGATGGATGAGTTCTCCAATTATTTTTGGCTTGGGCGAGGATGATGATTCAATGAGGTTGATTTATCGTCTTGAACATGACTTGGAAAGAGATCACGAAAGAGTATCGTTGACTCAAGCTTTAACAATGGATAAAACTCGCCCGCTTATAGGGCTTAAAGGAACCTATGGGCTTTTTGGATCAGTAGATTGGTGGGATAGCATCCGCCAAGGACAAATGCCGCTGTTATTCGTTTCTGGCGTCATTTTGCGGGCTTATGTTGCGGGGCAAGATAAGCATCAAGCGAATAATATGCTTGATTTAAAGCTAAAAGACGGCTCGGTGCGAGCTGTTGGTATTTATGTCAACGACAGGGAGGACGTTCGATTATTTCGGCCTGGTTACAAAGTTAGTGTTGTGTATGCGCTAGATGAATTGAAACAGCAGCCAGCTTCTGATGGTAGTGTGAATTATTCGAAGGTTGCATTAGAGATGGCGGTTTCGTTGCAGTCTGTTATATGGTGAAAACCAGTTGGCAGCTTTGGGGTAGTGCGGGCAGATCAAGTTTTCTGATGTATTTTGATTGACTGAAACAGTAGGGGAATAGAAAAGGGTGCTGTCTCTTCTGGAGTTGACTAAGTTTTTGGTCCGGCTTGTACGAAAGGACTCTCCATATGCCACGCATGCGTCTCGATACCTGGCGTATTCTTGCGTTCAATTCTATGGGGCAACGAGGCATATTTGTTCCGAACGGTGATAGCTTGAATAGGTGAGAGCCATGGTGATGGAGAGGTTGATGAATTTGGATGAAATGGAGCCAATGGCTAAGGAAGCTACGCGTCTGGCGTTAAGTGAGTATCCGGAACCGTCGAAAGAGGATCAGTCCAATTGGACGCTGGGGAAATTCGAAACTGAGGGCGAGGGCGTGTTTGAAATATACATACCTTCTGAGCAGCCGTTGGACGCAAAGGTGATTAGTCGATCCCGAGTTGATCGCAAGACTGGGGCGGTCAACGTCGAGGTCTTCCTGAAGAGTTAGGCTCTGTACGAAAAGGAATGTTGCAAACACGGCATAGCACAAGCTAACGAGACCATCGCAGCATAACTTTTCGCGAGCTTGTCGAGGCGTGTGACGATGCAGCGGCTTTCTTTCAGCCAGCCGAACATGTGTTCGATGATGTTTCGCGGCCGGTATTTTTGCCGATACAACAAGCTAGGCAGGCCGGGCTTGGTTTTGCATTTCATGGGCCGCAGAGGGATTATCGGCTGCATCCGGTAACGGTCAGAGTAGCGACTCAGAGCTTCAGCATTGTAGGTTCTGGGGATCCCTTAGGAACAGACCACGTTTTTCGGTAATCGTGGTCTATCCCCGGCTTCCTTTACAGAAATTTGTCTAGCGGCACAAAATATGAACGATCTATTGCGAGTGAGAGCGATGTCAAAAATCTTATCTATATTTCTAAACGTTATTAAGATGTCTGGTCTGCCGCTGGCGTTGTCTGGCTGTTTTCTGATGCCGGACTTGGAACAGGTTTTTTTAGACGAGCTACGTATTAAGAATAATCTGGAAACGCCAATAATTTATTGCGATGAGTTTGATGCTGCGAGCTGTTTTAAGGTGATCCAGAGTGGCGGAACCGAGAGTGTAATGTTCTATTCGCATGTCGATAATGACGAAGAAAACTCAGAGGCATTCGACCGTCAAAAAATTAAGGTCTGTGGAAAGGTCCTGGATATCAAGATGATTCGCACCGTGTCCCCAGTGGTCAAGCATGACAAAGACCATTCAGAGATCATCATTAACAGAGCGGTAAGCGATAAATTTTGTCAATAGGGGAGCGCATGGGGATAAACCCTGAGGGCTTAGTGTCCCCGGTTTCCGCTGGTCGATTGGAGATCCAAGATGAGCACCATCGTACCGCAGACGCTAAGAAAGCAGGTTTGAATAAAATTTCGGTTCTTGTATGGGAGTGATGTCATGAAGGGGAAATATCAGGCCGCTTTCATTCTTCCTGAAGGGGCAAGAAAAAAGTTGGGTGAGGATGGATGGGAGTTTGAGACGAGCAATCGTTTGCCGTTAGAGTTTAAAGAATGCCTGATTGATAGCCTGGGGTTGAGCTTTCTGAGTGAAAAACTTGAGATCGAAATTTATTCAGGTTTTGAGTTGGAGGTTTCTTTTTTCTACGATGTTGATCAGCAAATTGAGCTTGTTCATATAAAAGTTTATGGCAATGGATGGCCTAGCACTCTAAGTGTAATCAGGGATCTAAAATTGGCCGGGGCATGGGAACTGTTTGTTCCCGATAAAAAAGTAGAAACGGGGACAGACCACGCTTTCTGATGAAATTGAAGCAATGATCGGGCGGGGAGCTCAGTGAGGCCGACCGGGGCACCCGGAAAGCGATGCTGTCTTGGTTTGGAAACGTAGTCTGTCTCCGTTTTTTCCTTAAGTAGAGGCGTAAAGGTGGCGATAGTTTTTATTATTCCTTTTCATGTTCGGCCGCTTGAGTCGTCAATCATGCCGTCCGATTTTTCTGGGGCATATGTAAGTTGCTATGCGTCTGGAATTGATTATGTTGATGCTACTCAGAAAGCGCTAAAGCGGCTCTCTGATGATGGTCTGTATCCAATTGAAATTTTGGAGCCAATCCATGAGATGAACTCTGGAGACTGGTACGAACACATAAAAGAGCAGTGGGTAGATCACTTTGAGTCTATGCCAACGCAGCTTGAGTTTGAAGAGGCGATGCAGAACAACAAAGTGGTATATGGGCCTTTTGGTTCATATTCCTAGCAGTGGAGCTTCTGGAGGTAGTAGTTTTTTTGCTTCATCCATCTGCTGATTCATTACAAGTGAATTGATCTTGTGGGCCAGTGGTGTTACGTCAGTAATCCGCTGAATCCATTCTTCGGTATATAAACGGGCGGCCTCTTGGCTGAGGCCTATCTGGATGGCGCGATACGGCAGTGGTTGCAGTAGTAGATTGCGCTCTGGGTCCCACTGAACACGTACCGGGGAGCGGCTTTTGAGTTGTTTCCATTCCTCGTGGCTCATGTTAGGTTCAGAATGGCTAGAGCAGCTATGTGCCAGTGCCCACTCGAAACCTTCGCGGGTTATGTCGATGGCAAGGATGCGTTTTTGGCCTTCGTCCTTGAATCCCCAACCGGCGCGATACATCATCCACAGAAATGATGGCTTAATCCACGTCATGCGCTCCATTTTAAAGGGAGGCGAAACAAACGTTCCGCGTGTTAACGCACTGTCGGCAATAGCATCGGAATAGGCTTGATAAACACGAATGGTTTTATCGTCATAAACAGCGCGGATTTGTTGGAGAGCGGTTTGATACATTGTTTTTTCCTCGCTGTAAGTCATCGGTTTGAAGGGGCTTTTTATGAGGGCGCCGCGGATGAAGGAGAGATCGTGCATGATGAGCCAAGGATACTCCTATGGGGAAAGCCTGAAGACCCCTCGGCTGGGAATGGGGCCTCTCTACGGTAAACCAAGGAACCACCACCATTCGTTCCCGCCAGGCAGGAAAAATGGAAGTAGGCCGCATTTTCTGATGAAATTGAAGCAAAGATTGGACGGCGAGCTCAACGAGGCCGTCCGGGGCGCCTGGGAAAGCGATTACTGTCTTAATTTAGAAAACGTGGTCTATCTCCGTTTCCCCCGGCTGCCTAACCAGAGTCCCAAAAATAGGATGGAAAAAATGTCTCCGTTCAAGATACTGATTGGGTTGGGTTTGATGAGTTGGTCGACACTTGTTGTTGGGTTTAGAAGGGGGTGGGTAAAGAGAGAGGACATTTTTGATTACGCTGTCAATCAGCTTGTGAGTGGCAGTCATGCTAGTAATGAGAATGTCGCTATCATTGCCGGGGGCGAGGATTTAAGTGACGATGAGCTTATTGGTCTAATTTCAACGCTAGAGAGTACAAATAGTGCTTCCGACGTAGATAAGTGGCGACTGGGATTCTTATTATGGATCGAAGCATTAGATGGCTCTTACGAAGAGAAGATAAATTTCCTTCAGGAAGCTTATACAGATTTTGACTACCCAAAGGATATGTCTTCTTGCAGCGTATATTCTCAAGATGAGATTCCTCCGCTTTTAGCAATGCGTGATGTTGTGGCTGCATTGAAAGAACGGTTTTTGCTTGGGAGAAGCGGGGCAGACCACGTTCTCTGATGAAGTTTAAGCAATTTTCGGACGCGGAACTCAGCGAGATCGACCGGGGCAGCGATTGCTGTCTTAGTTTAGAAAACGTGGTCTGTCCCGTTTTCGTGCTATGGGGCAACGAGGCATATTTGTGCCGAACGGTGATAGCTTGAATGGGTGGAAGCCATGGTGATTAAGAGGTTGATGAGCTTGGATGAAATGGAGCCAATCGCTAAGGAGGCTACGCGTCTAGCGTTAAATGAGTATCCGGAGCCCTCGAAAGCGGATCAGTTCAATTGGACGCTGGGGAAATTCGAAACTGAGGGCGAGGGCGTGTTTGAAATATACATACCTTCCGAGCAGCCGTTAGACGCAAAGGTGATTAGTCGAACCCGAGTTGATCGCAAGACTGGGGTGGTAAACGTCGAGGTCTTCCTGAAGAGTTAGGCTCTGTACGAAAAGAGAATGTCGCAAACACCGCATAGCACAAACTGACGAGACCATCGCTGCATAGCTTTTCGCGAGGTTGTCGAAGCGTGTGGCGATGCGGCGGCTTTCTTTAAGCCAGCCGAACAAGCGTTCGATGATGTTTCGCTGCCGGCATTTTGGCCGATAAAACAAGCTAGGCAGACCGGGCTTGGTTTTGCATTTCATGGGTCGCAGAGGGACTATTGGCTGCATCCGGTAACGGTCACAGTAGCGGCGCAGAGCTTCAGCATCGTAGGTTCTGGGTGGGCCTTAGGAACAGAACACGTTTTTCGGTAATCGTGGTTTATTCCCGGTTTCCTTTACAAAAATTTGTCTGGCGGCACAAAATCTGACCGATCTATTGCGAGTGAGAACGATGTCAAAAATTTTATTTATATCTCTAAACGTCCTTAAAGCGTTGGGTCTGCCGCTGGTGCTATCTGGTTGTTTTCTGGCACAGAATCTGGAAGAGCAAGTTTTTTTATACGAGCTGCGCATTGTAAATAAACTCGCAGTGCCAATAGCTTACTGTGAAGACTTCGAAGCTACGTCTTGTCCTAACGTTGTCCAGAGCGGAGGGAACGAGCGAGAAATTTTCAGTTCGTACGTCGAAAATCGCACTGATGAAGAGAAGCTAAGGTCATTCAATCGCCAAAAGATCAAGATCTGTGGGAAGCTCGTTGAACTCATGCTAATCAGCTCAGTTTCACCGATAGTCAAGCATGACAAAGATCATTTCGAGATCATCATCGACACTTCGGTGAGCGATACGTTTTGCCAGTCGGAGGTATCAGGATAACGGGGGACAAATCCTGAGGGATCCCCATAAATCTGCTCCAATACCTGTGCCTCTTGATGTACCCCTGCTCGCAACGCGTGCTCAAGCCTTTCAAAGGTGCTTCGAGAATTTGAGCCGCGTCCGCAAAACGTGTCTGTCCCTGATGGACTGCGAGCATTGGGGCTCGTGTAGGAAGCTTCTGAAAATCCCACCAAAAGCACTATTCTAGCCCTAAGCCTCTCGCCGGAGGTTTTCTGTCGCGTTACGCTCTGGATGTCGCTGCACATTCAGCGACCGGGCTTGGTAACCCGGTGGAATAAGGCGTAACAGTGCACGGACAGGATTGCAGGCTTTCAGGCCTGCGATTTTGTTTTATGGCAGCTGTGCGTGGGACGTCTTCTGACGTGCCGGTTTCCTTGATTCCCCGGTTTACCAACCTGCGCACAGCTGCCACCCATTCGCTTGGTAACGGATGCGGCAGCTCTTCGAATCAAGGGAGTTGAACAATGCATATCAATAGATCAAGCAAACAGCCTCATCTGCTCCGCAGCTCTGTATCGCGGTCCTGCTGCATCTCAGTCAGTGGAGGTCGCAAATGACCGAACGATCAGAAGCAAAAACCGTCGGCCACACCCCATTTCATTATTGCTCCGATCGTCCGCTGTTCCGCGTTAACGGCGGTGTCCCGTTAACGAAGTAACGAAGGTAGGACTGAAAAATATGGCCTTTTACATTGAAATGGACAAGATTGCTGATACCGAGGAGTACGTTGACTACTCTTTTGGGCGGGGTGCGGATGTTGGTGTTCTTAGGCTAAACAAAGTGCGGGGAACGCTAACGGTACTTGCTGCGTGCCCATTAGACCAAGACGGAGAATGGATGCAGAGGGCAAGCATCAAATTAGCGAGGCTCTGGAAGGAGGGCGTATATCCTGAGAAAACTCAATGGGCCTCGTAAGCTGTCAAACAGATTTTTTTGCAGAGCGGGAATTAGCGAGCTTTGCTCGCGATGACGGCGGCAAATTCAGCATCGAGGCCAACTGATCCACCGCCATCGCGAGCAAGCTCGCTCCCACAGGGGGGCGGTGCCAGTCGAGAAACCGAGGTTCACCACCCATCCAATGTGGGAGCGAGCTTGCTCGCGATGACGTCGGCACATTCAGTATTGATGCAAGCTGATCCACCGCCATCGCGAGCAAGCTCGCTCCCACAGGGGGGCGGTGCCAGTCGAGAAACCGCGTTGCACCACCCCTCCAATGTGGGAGCGAGCCTGCTCGCGATGGCGTCGGCACATTCAGCATCGAGGCTAACTGATCCACCGCTTTCGCGAGCAGGCTCGCTCCCACAAGGAGATTTGTGCCAGTCGAGAAACCGGGGTTTACCAGCGATCCGACATGGGACCTGGCCTCAGCCCAAATCCCCAGCCTCATGCCGTTCCGGCACCTGGCTCGCTTCATCGCCCCACGTGCGGTTGACCCGCTGCCCACGCTGTACGGCGGGGCGCTTGGCGATCTCTTCAGCCCAGCGCTGCACATGGGTGTATTCGTGAGCACTCAAGAATTCGGCGGCGCCGTACACGTTGTTGCGCACCAGTTGCCCATACCAGGGCCAAACCGCGATGTCGGCGATGGTGTAGTCATCGCCGGCCAGGTAGTGGCTTTCGCCAAGGCGGCGGTCCAGGACGTCGAGTTGGCGCTTGGCTTCCATGGTGAAGCGATTGATCGGGTATTCGAGTTTCTCCGGCGCGTAGGCGTAGAAATGCCCGAAGCCACCGCCCAGGTACGGGGCGGAGCCCATCTGCCAGAACAGCCAGTTCAGGGTTTCGGTGCGACCTGCCGGATCGGTGGGCAGGAGGGCGCCGAATTTTTCCGCCAGGTAAAGCAGGATCGACCCGGACTCGAAGACACGGATAGCGGGTTCCACGCTGCGGTCCAGCAGGGCCGGGATCTTGGAGTTGGGGTTGATCTCGACAAAGCCGCTGGAGAACTGGTCGCCCTCGTTGATGCGGATCAGCCAGGCGTCGTACTCCGCGCCCGCATGACCCAGCGCCAGCAGCTCCTCCAGCAGGATGGTCACCTTCACGCCGTTGGGCGTGGCCAGGGAGTAGAGCTGCAGCGGGTGCTTGCCAACGGGCAAGGTTTTTTCGTGGGTCGGCCCGGCGACTGGGCGGTTGATGCTGGCGAACTGGCCGCCAGACGGGGCGTCGTTTTTCCAGACCTTGGGCGGAACGTAGGACGCTTTACTCATCGGGACATACCTCATCGTTGCTTGCGGTGTGATCCCCCAGAGTCTACCGCTGTTCGTTCATGATTCGTGCGACTTCACCGGACGCCTTGAGTTTTTCGAAAGCGAGTTGGGCCTTGGCGACCACGTCATCCGGCGTGCTCAGGCTGAAGGCCAAGTGGACCCTGTGGGGTTGTTCGTCGAGGGTATAGACCTCTTCCAGCGAAGTGAAATCCACCTGGGCATCCTTGCTCATCAGGCGCGCGGTATTCTCCGGCATCGGCAGTAACTGGATCTGGCGATTCAGCAGTTTTTCAAAGTTGTCGTGGTTGTTGGCCGAGATGACCAGCCGGGTGAATCCACGTTGTTGCAGGTAGATCTGCTTGGCGTCGTTTCGCACCACGCCGATGCTGTACTGCTTGGCTTCTTCGAGGCTGTTGACGGCGATGTCTTTATTGTCGCGCAATTTATAGAGCCGGCTCGCCACGCGATGTATTTCACCTACCCATTTGAATAATTGTTCGCGGGCCGGGGTGCGGTCCAGCGGGAAGATCAGCACGTTGGGCTCGTGCAGCGCCTTTTCGTAGGCCCGGGCCCACGGGTACAGCGACAGGCTGTAATCGGTGAGCTGCGCGCTTTTCAGCGTTTCTTCGGCGATGCGAATGCCCGGCCCGATGACCTTGTCGTCACGCTGATGGGCGTACAGGGAGTCTTCGGTCACCACTTCGATTGTGTCGGCGTGGCTGTGCAGGCTGATCGAGGCGAGTAGCAAGCACGAGCAGAGTATCAGGCGATAGTGCATAGATAGACCTCATGGCGCGCGAGAGTAATTACAGGGCGACGCGGTCGCGTCCCTGGTGTTTGGCCCGGTACAGCGCCTGGTCGGCGCGTTGCAGCAGTTGATCGAAATGGTCCATGGTCTGCGGGTCCAGCTCGGCGACGCCGATGCTCACGGTGACGAAAGGCGAAACCTTGGAACCGCTGTGGGGCAGCTCACGTTCCGCCAGGCTGGCGCGCAAGCGTTGGGCGGCTTCGCAGGCTTGGGCCGCGTCGACGTTGGGCAGGACCACGACGAACTCTTCGCCGCCTACGCGGGCGGTCAGTTCGCCTGAGCGGCCGAACACAGTGCGCAGGGTTTCGGCGATCTCTTTCAGGCACAGGTCGCCCTGCATGTGGCCGTAGGTGTCGTTGTAGATCTTGAAGAAATCGACGTCACACATGAGCACGGCCAGCGGGGTGTTGTGGCGGATCGCCCGGCGAAACTCGATCTCCTTCAATTCGTCGAAATAGCGACGGTTGGCCAGGCCCGTCAAGGCATCGTGACGGGACAGCGCTTCAAGCGACTGGTTCGCCGCCTTCAGTTCCGCGGTGCGGGCCTCGACCAGTTCGGCCATTTGATCGCGGCTGGCGGCCAAGGCCAGTTCGTCCGAGTGTTGGCGTTCGAGGTGGGCGCGCAGATTGTCCTGGAGTTCATTGACCTGGAACTCGAGCAGGCTCAGTTCGTCCTGGCGCTGCACCGCTCGTTGCAGCTTGAGATGATGCTTGAGGGTGTGCGGCGCGAGTTCACCCAGGTGACGGGCGATATGCACCACATGCACGGTCACCAGGCGGTTGAACATGGTCATGACCAACCCAGCCAGCAGCAAGGACTGGATGAGCTGGGTGATGACGATGCCGCGTGCTTCGCTCCAGAGGCGCTCCCACAGCAGGTTGTTGTCGCCTTCAATGGTCAGCTCACCGACTTTTTCATGGGCCCCGGCGTAGGGGTGGGCGATGAGCTGGCGATGCAGCACCGGCACCACGCCCGATTGATCGACGGCGTAGCGCTTGAGTTCGATGACTTCCGGCGCTTGTCCCGGGCGCAAGATGTTCAACACCACGCGACCCACGGGAGCGGCCGCGGCGACGCTGGTGATTTGCTGGTCGAGGGATTCACGGTCCAGTTCCCAAATGGCGTAGGCCAGGGTGTTCTGGAACACCTGATCGATCAGGGCCAATTCCGAATTCATGTCCGCCAGGTTGTTTTCCCAGGCCTGCCAGGTGCGCCAGGTGACCATGGCCAGGGTAAAGACCAGGCAGAACAACAGCGTTGCCAGCACCAGGCGCCGGCCCAGGGAGCTGAACGCCTTGGTCTCTGGTGGCAGGGAGGACGTCGTGCGGAAAGGGTTATCCATGTCATAACCATTTGCGCAGGATGGCGTCGTAGACCCCGTTGCGCCGGATGGTCTCAAGGCCAACGCGGAACTTCTCCACGGTTTCGGCCGGCGTCTTGCGGCTGAACGCCATGCTCAGGCCGTCCGGGCTGCTCAGTTCGGGCAGCGCCAAGGAGCGGATCAGCACCTTGTCCGGGTCTTCGCCATTCTGGCGCGTCAGGTACAGCGCGTTGAGCTCATTGGAAATCCACAGCTCCACGTGGTCGACCTTGAGCTTGCGGTAGTTGTGTTCGTACTTGGTGCTCGACTGCAAGTCTTCGCCGATGCGAAAGCCTTTCGAGACCAGGTACTGCTCGCCCACGTCCTGATTGACCGTGGCGATCTGGTGGCCATGGGCATCGGCCAGCGAGTTGAGTTTGACCGGCCGGTCTGCCAGGGAATAGATGTACCACTGGGTCGGGCCAATGGTGCCCACCCACTGGAAAAGCGATTGCCGTGCAGGCGTGCGGACGATCGAATAGATCAGCACATTGCTTTCATTGAGCGCCATTTCGTAGGCCCGGGCCCAGGGCATGGGCTGGATGGGTGCGTCCATGCCGACTTCCTTGAGCACGGCCTGGACCACCTCGGTGCTCATGCCGGTCACGCGCCCGTCCTGCGTCATGTTGTAGGGCGGCAACTCCTCCGTCACGATGCGCAGCGGTGTCTCTGCCGCGCAAGCGCTTGCAGCGAGGAACATCAGGACGCCCCACATCAGCAGGCGATTCAGCGGCAAACCCATTGATCATTACCCTATGCAACTGGCAGAGCCCGGCAAGGCCAGGGGCTATCATTGATAGGGTTATCGGCTGGGCTGGCGCCGGCTTGAATCCGGCCCGTCGAAACCGCCAGCGGCGTATCCGCCCCATCGACAGTTGTCACCAAGGTGGCGAGGGAGCTTGCTCCCGCTGGGGCGCGAAGCGGCCCCGAAATCAAGCAGCGGGGTGTTTCAGGTCAATTGCATGTTGCTTGTTGGGGCTGCTGCGCAGCCCAGCGGGAGCAAGCTCCCTCGCCACGGTTTTGTGGGCGAGACGATGAGTAGGTTTGGCTGAGCCTGTAACCCTGGGGGCGCGAGGTTGCTCGCGATAGGCCAGGTCAGCCAGCGTCGATGTCGGCTGGGCTGCCGCTATCGCGAGCAAGCTCGCTCCCACAGGGTTGCGCAGTCTTTTTTGGGGCCAGGTCCAGACCGTCGGCCAGTGGCGCGATTCCCGCATTGGATACCAGGCATTCCACCGGGCCGGTGGAGGCGGCCAGTTGTGTCAGCCTGGCCTGGTCGATGGCCTACGTCATGTCGCGGTCTTTATGACCAACCTCCCGGCTCATCGCCGCACAACAGCCCTCAAGCCTTGACCCAACGCTGGCGACTCCAACCGCTCAACGTGTCGACGGCCAACACCAGCAACAGCATCGCCAGGATCACCGTGCTGCCTTGGGCTTCCTGGAACAGGCTGAGGCTGACGTAGAGCATTTGCCCCAAGCCCCCGGCACCGACGAAGCCGAGCACGCTGGCCATGCGGATATTGTTTTCCCAGCGATACAGGACATAGGCCAGCAGTTGCGGCAGGAGATTGGGCAGCGTGCCGTAACAGAACGCCAACACGGCGTTGCCACCCTGCAGGCGGATGGCGTCGGCAGGTTCCGAGGGGGTATTTTCCAGGGCTTCGGCGAACAGCCGGCCGAGCACGCCGGTGGTGTGCAGGGCCAAGGCCAGGGTACCGGCATTCGGGCCAAGCCCGGCGGCGAGGACCATCAGCGCGGCCCACACCAGTTCTGGAACGGCACGCAAGGCGTTGAGCACCAGGCGCGATGCGCTCTGCAGGGGCCAGCCAAAGCGCCCGGCTGCCGGCAAGGCCAACAGCAGGCCGAACACCGCCGCGAGCAGGGTGCCCAGGGCCGACATGGCCAGGGTTTCCAGGGCGCCGTGACCGATCGCCTTCAAATGGGCCGGGCTCAGGTCTGGACTGAAGAAACGCTGCGCATAAGCGCCCATCTGGTGCAGATTGCGACTGTCGCCGAGCTCGCCCAGGTCGATGCCGAGGTAAACGAACGAGGCGATGACCGCCGCGCCGAGGCACAGGACAATGGCCGCGTTGATCAGGCGATTCATGCCAGCCTCCAGCGCAGCAGGCGGCTGAGTTGATCGGCGAGCAGCACCAGTGCCAGGAACGTCAGCAGCAGGCTCGCCACTTCTCCGCCAGCGAACATGCGCAGCGACAGGTCCATCTGCTGGCCCAGGCCCCCGGCACCGACGAAACCCATCACCACCGAAGCGCGGATCGCACACTCCCAGCGATACACCGTGTACGACAACAGTTCCGCCGCGACATTGGGCAGGATCCCGTAGCAGAAGGCGGCGAGCCGGCTGCTGCCGGACTGCAAGAGTGCGTGGGCCGGACGCTGGTCGACCGATTCGTAGATTTCCGCGTAGACCTTGCCCAGCATGCCGCTGTAGGTAATCGCGATCGCCAGTACGCCGGCCGTTGGGCCGAGGCCGACGGCGCGGACGAAGAGCAGTGCCCAGACGATTTCCGGGACGCTGCGCAAGAAGATCAACAGGCCGCGTACCGGCCAGCGCAGCAATTGGCCCCAATAGCCCGGGTGGCCGGCGCGGGAGGCCGCCGACAGTGACAGGGCGCGGCTGGCCAGCAGGCTCGCGGGCACCGCCAGCAGTAACGCCAGGGCCATGCCCGCTGTGGCGATGGCCAGCGTCTGCAGGGTGGCCTGCCACAGCAGTTCAACGAATTCGTCGCCATGGGCGGGCGGCCAGAACGCCGCGACAAAGCGGCCCATCTCGCTTTGGCTGTCACTCGCCACCAATACGCTGAGGTCCAATTCGCTGAACCGGATGCCCGGCCACAGCAGCACAAGGGCCAGCAGGCTGAGCAGCAGGCGAGGGCGGGTGGCGGGGTCTCGGGTATCGCGTGTCAGCATCGGGGGATCTGCACGCTCAAGGTAGTAGGGGGCGTTGGTGAAGGCTGCAGTTGATCGTTGGCGTAGAGCGTGTCGAGCAGCGGACGGTCGACCGCCTCGGTGGGCAGGTCGAACAGGACCTGCCCCTCACGCAGGCCAATGACCCTGGAAAAGTGCGCCAAGGCCAGTTCCACCGCGTGCAGGCTGGCGACCAGGGTCACGTTGTGTTCCCGGGCATGCTGGCAAAGCACCGAAAGCGTATGTTCGGCCAATACCGGGTCCATGGCCGAAACCGGCTCGTCGGCCAGCAATACCTCCGGCGCCTGGTACAACACCCGGGCGATGCCCACGCGTTGCAGTTGACCGCCGGACAGCTGCTGGCATTGCGCGAACAGTTTGTCGCCCAGGTCCAGCCGGGCCAATGCCGCCCTGGCGCCGGGAATGTCCAGCGGGTGCAGCAGATTCAACAAGCTTTTACCAATGCCCCACTGACCGAGCTTCCCGGCCAGGACCGCCGTGACCACCCGTTGGCGTGGCGGCAGGGGCGGCGCTTGGTGGATCAGGCCGATGCGCGCGCGCAAGCGCTGCCGCTGACGGGCAGGCAGCTGCCAGGCACGCTCGCCGAGCAGCTGCACCTCGCCGCTGCCCGGGCGCAGGGCGGTGGCCAGCAGGTTGAGCAGGCTCGACTTGCCGGCACCGGACGGGCCGATGACCGCGACCTGTTCGCCGGCGCCGATGTGCAAGTCGATGCCCCGCAACGCCTGGACGCCGTTGGCATGGGTCACGCTGACCTGGGTCAGTTGCAGGGTCATTTGAGCAGTTCGGCGGCGCGCGCGGCTTCCTCGATGCCCTTGTAGTTCTCAGGCTTGGTTTCGATGAAGCGGCTGGCGGCTTGCAGGTCGAGGATTTCCTTGTCCTTCGGGTTGGCCGGATCGAGGGCCAGGAAGGCCGCCTTGATCTTGGCCGCCAACGCCGGGTCGAGGGTTCCGCGCACGGTCCAGTTGTAGTCGAAGTAGGTGGGGGTGGTGGCGAAGACCTTGACCTTGGCCGTGTCGACCTTGCCGGCCGCGACCAGTTTTTCCCAGACGCTGGCGTTCAGCACCCCGGCGTCGACCTTGCCGGCCTGGACCCAGGCGACGGTGGCGTCATGGGCGCCCGAATAACCCACGCGGCTGAAGTAGGTTTCCGGCTTGATGCCGTCCTGGAGCATGAAATAGCGCGGCATGAGGCTGCCGGACGTCGACGACACCGAACCAAAGGCGAAACTCTTGCCCTTGAGGTCGGCCAGGGATTTGACGGCAGGGTCGGCGGTGATGAATTTACTGGTGAACTGGGCATCCTGTTCGCGCTGGACCAAGGGGATGGCGTTGCCGGTTTTCAGGCGCGCCTGCACGAAGGTGAAGCCCCCCAGCCAGGCCATGTCGATCCGGTCGGTGGCCAGCGCCTCGACCACGGCCGGGTAGTCGCTCACGGGGACGAACTCGACCTTCATGCCGGTTTGCTGTTCCAGGTAAGCCCCCAGTGGCTTGAACTTGCGCAGCAGCTCGGTCGGGGCTTCGTCGGGAATCGCGCTGACTTTCAGGGTGTCGGCGGCCTGCGCCAGCCAACTGCAAAACGACAGGGCAACACCAGCGGCCAATGCCAAGGACGGCTTGAGCATGAAGGATCTCCGATACAGGAAGGCAAGGAAATATTGAAGCGTCAGCCCACAGGGGCGGTACGCCGTTCTGTGAGGGTAGACGAAGGAAAGGGATGTTAACCGTTTCTGGCTATGAACTCACCCAAACCCCTTGTGGGGGCTTGATGGCGAAGAGTCCTGTGGGAGCGAGCCTGCTCGCGATGGCGGGGTATCAGTCACAAACTTGGCAACTGATCCTCCGCCATCGCGAGCAAGCTCGCTCCCACATGGGTATGTAGCGGGCAGGAGATGCACGAGGTCAGAGCCGTTTGGGACAACCCTGGTGGGCGTCCCTGCCTGGCGGGTCTCAATAGACCGGGGGCACGATCAGCTCCGGGGGCGTCGGGCTGCGGGAATAATCTTCCTGCCGTACCCGCTGCGGCAGTTCGATGGTCGGCAGTTCCACTTCTTCATAGGGCATTTGCCCCAGCAGGTGATGAATGCAGTTGAGCCGGGCCTTTTTCTTGTCGTCGGCGTGCACCACCCACCAGGGGGCCTCGGCGATGTGCGTGCGCTCAAGCATGATTTCCTTGGCCTTGGTATAGGCCTCCCAGCGCCGACGGGACTCCAGGTCCATGGGGCTGAGCTTCCATTGCTTGAGCGGGTCATGAATACGGCTGAGAAAGCGCAGGTGCTGTTCCTGGTCGGAAATGGAGAACCAGTACTTGATCAACTGGATGCCGGAGCGGGCGAGCATCCGCTCGAATTCCGGCACGGTACGGAAGAACTCTTCGTACTGGTCGTCGGTGCAGAAGCCCATGACCTGTTCGACCCCGGCGCGGTTGTACCAGCTGCGGTCGAACAGCACGATCTCACCCGCCGCCGGCAGGTGCGAAACGTAGCGCTGGAAATACCATTGAGTCCGTTCACGGTCGTTGGGGGCGGGCAGGGCGGCAACGCGACACACCCGGGGATTGAGCCGCTGGGTAATGCGCTTGATCACGCCACCCTTGCCGGCGGCGTCCCGTCCTTCGAACAGGATCACGACCTTGTGCCCAGTCTTGACCACCCAGCTTTGCAGCTTCACCAGTTCGCCCTGGAGGCGGAACAGTTCGCTGAAATACAGTCGGCGGTTTTCCTTTTCGCTGCTTTGCGGAGCGTGTTCATCGAACAGGGCGTTCAGGTCATGCCCGTCTTCGGACAATTCCAGCTCCAGTTCTTCGTCACTGTGATCGAGCAATTCGCGGTGGATGCGCTGTACCAAGGTGTCCTGGGTTGAAAGCATGGTGGAAAACTCGGTCGTGGAGGCGCGATCCACGCTATCTGCAGTTTGTTACATAGTAGTGACGTCATCTACGCTTCATGAGTTTGTCGTTGGCTAAAACAGGGAGTGTCATCCAGGTGTCATCGAACCCGTGGCAGGATCCTCGCAAATCATCGTGGGATGCTCGGCAGCGCTTGTGCCTGCTGGCTGATGAATCAAGGAATACCGCTATGAAAGGCGACGCCCCCCTGTTCGCGGCCATTGACCTGGGTTCCAACGCCTTTCGCCTGATGATTGGCCAGTCGGTCAGGCGCAATCGACAGATGATGATCCAGGAAGTGAAAACCTTGCGCGAGCCGGTCCGATTGGCCGAGGGCCTGCAGGCCGGGGCGCTGGACGAGCTGGCGCTGGATCGAGGCTGGCAGGCCCTGGCCCGATTCGGCAAGAAACTGCGCGGCTTTGAAGCCGGACGGGTGCGGGCGGTGGCGACCAGTGCCGTGCGCGAAGCGGCCAATGCCCAGTTGTTCCTGGCCAGTGCCGAACGGCACCTGGGGTTTCGGATCGACGTGCTGTCGGGGCATGAAGAAGCCCGGCTGGTGTATGCCGGCGTGGCCCATACGGTGCCCGGCGTCGAACAGACGCGATTGGTGGTGGACATCGGCGGTGGCTCGACCGAACTGATCCTGGGGCAGGGCGCCCAACCGTTGTTGACGGAAAGCATTGCCATTGGCAGTGGCACCTTTGGCGCGCGTTACTTTCCGGGCGGACGCATCACCGCTCAGGCGCTGCTGGAGGCTGAACGCGTGGCCGTCCTGCAGTTTGAAGCAGTGGCGGCGCATTATCGCGCGCAGGGCTGGCAGCAGGTGATCGGCTCATCCGGTACAGCGCGGATGTTGGCCAAGGTGCTCAAGGCCAATGGTCTCAATGACTTCGGACAAGGCGGCATCACCTACGGCGGGTTGCTGCGCCTGTCGCTGCGGCTGCTGGAAGTCGGGCATGTCGAGCAACTCAGGTTGGCCGGCTTGCAGCGTCATCGCCTGGGCATCTTGCCCGGTGGCCTGGCGATCATGCTGGCGGCGTTCAAGGTCTTCGGTATTACAGACATGCTCGCTAGCGAAGCGGGCCTCAGGTTCGGTGTGCTTCATGGCCTGATGCATAAAAGCTGATCACGAACGGTTGCCCGCCGTGACGCTTATCGATGACGGCTCAAGGTCGAGCGTCAGCGCTTTTTGGTTATCCCTCCGTTGCCAGATCCAGCCTCTTGTCGCCTGTGCGGCCGGTACGTCCGGTTATCGCAAAGCGTCGGCCTGGATCGGGATGATTGCGCGAACGGGGCTTTTCGCTCTTTCGATCTGCAGTCAGTGAAGGCACAATGCGCATCCTTTTTTGGCTCGCCTTGCCCGGAGGCCTCGAAAATGATCAAAACGCCGTACTACCTCATCGACAAACAAAAGCTGCTGGCGAACATGCAGAAGATCGCCTATGTGCGTGAGCAGTCCGGGGCCAAGGCCTTGCTGGCGCTCAAGTGCTTCGCCACCTGGTCGGTGTTCGACCTGATGCAGCAGTACATGGACGGCACCACCTCGTCGTCGCTTTACGAGCTCAAGCTCGGCCGGCAGAAGTTCGCCGGCGAGACCCATGCCTACAGCGTGGCCTGGGCCGACGAAGAGATCGAGGAGATGCTCGCCAACTGCGACAAGATCATCTTCAACTCCATCGGCCAGTTGCAGCGCTACACCGAAGCGTCCGCCGGCAAGGTCCGTGGCTTGCGGGTCAATCCGCAGGTGAGCAGCTCCGATTACCTGCTGGCCGACCCGGCGCGACCGTTCAGCCGCCTGGGCGAGTGGGATCCGGTGAAGATCGAGCAGGTCATCGAGCACATCTCCGGCTTCATGTTCCACAACAACTGCGAGAACGGCGATTTCGGCCTGTTCGACGAGATGCTGGGCACTATCGAAGAACGCTTTGGTCACTTGCTGCATAAGGTCGAGTGGGTCAGCCTCGGTGGCGGCATCCATTTCACCGGCGAGGGCTACGCCCTGGACGCCTTTTGCGCACGGCTCAAGGCCTTCTCGCAAAAGTATGGCGTGCAGGTCTACCTGGAGCCGGGCGAGGCCGCGATCACCCAGAGCGCGTCGCTGGAAGTCACCGTGCTCGACACGCTCTACAACGGCAAGCACCTCGCCGTGGTGGACAGTTCCATTGAGGCGCACATGCTCGATCTGCTGATCTATCGCCTGGACGCCAAGCTGGCACCGAGCGAGGGCGAACACACCTACATGGTTTGTGGCAAATCCTGTCTGGCCGGAGACATCTTTGGCGAGTACAAATTTGATCGTCCGTTGTCCATCGGCGATCGGCTGTCGTTCATCGACGCAGCGGGCTACACCATGGTCAAGAAAAACTGGTTCAACGGCCTGAAGATGCCGTCCATCGTTGTGAAGCAACTCGACGGCAGCGTCGAGGTGGTTCGCGAGTTTGTTTACGACGACTACTTGTCCAGCCTCTCTTGAGCTGGCGGAAGGAGAAATAAAGAAATTGAAGAAGAACGTACTTATCATTGGTGCAGGAGGTGTCGCCAAGGTGGTGGCCCACAAGTGCGCGCAGCACAACGACGAACTCGGTCGTATTGCTATCGCGTCGCGCAACATCTCCAAATGCCAGGCCATCATCGACAGCGTCAAGGCCAAGGGTAGCCTCAAGCAACCCGCCGACATCAAGGCCTTTGCACTGAACGCTCTGGATGTCGAAGCGACCAAGGCGCTGATTCGCGAAACCGAGTCGCAGATCGTCATCAACGTCGGCTCTGCCTTTCTCAACATGTCGGTGCTGCGTGCCTGCATCGATACCGGCGTGGCCTACCTGGACACCGCCATCCACGAAGAACCGGGCAAGGTCTGCGAGACGCCGCCCTGGTACGGCAACTACGAGTGGAACCATCTCCAGGAGTGCCAGGAGAAGAACATCACCGCCATTCTCGGCGTGGGCTTCGACCCGGGTGTGGTCAATGCCTATGCGGCACTGGCGCAACAACAGCATTTCGACCGCATTGATTCGATCGACATTCTCGACGTCAATGCCGGCTCCCATGGCAAATATTTCGCCACCAATTTCGACCCGGAAATCAATTTCCGCGAATTCACCGGACAGGTGTGGAGCTGGCAGGACAGCCAGTGGACCAGCAACACCATGTTCGAAGTCAAGCGCACCGACGACCTGCCAGTCGTAGGCTCGCAGAACCTGTACCTGACCGGTCACGACGAAGTGCACTCGCTGTCGAAGAACCTCGACGTGCCCAACGTGCGTTTCTGGATGAGCTTCGGCGAGCACTACATCAATGTGTTCACCGTGCTCAAGAACCTTGGCCTGCTCTCCGAGCAACCGGTCAAGACCGCCGAAGGCCTGGAAGTCGTGCCGCTGAAAGTGGTCAAGGCCGTGCTGCCTGACCCGAGCTCGCTGGCGCCGGGCTACACCGGCAAGACCTGCATCGGCGACCTGGTCAAGGGCACCAAGGATGGCCAGCCGCGCGAGATGTTCATCTACAACGTAGCCGACCACGAGGACGCCTACGCCGAAACCGACAGCCAGGGCATTTCCTACACCGCCGGCGTGCCACCCGTGGCCGCAGCCTTGCTGGTGGCTCGTGGTGAGTGGGACGTGCAGCGCATGGTCAACGTCGAGGAGCTGCCTGCCGAGGCGTTCCTCGAGGCGCTGGATGCGATGGGCTTGCCGACGCGTATCAAGGACGAGCATGGAGACCGTCCCTGGAACCAGAACGCCTGAAGGACGCCAGGCAGGTTCCACTTTGGCTTCCCCGATAGAAACTGCAGAATCGCTCCGGATTCTGCAGGCGATTGAACCAGGCGTGAATACCTGGCAATCAGTGGGAGTCTTGAAGAAATGCTCCGTATCGAAAGGTACGGAGCATTTTTCGTTTAGGGTCCCCATCAAAATGAACCCGTGGCGAGGGAGCTTGCTCCCGCTGGGGCGCGAAGCGGCCCTGAAGCCCGACCCTGTGGCGTTTCAGGCAGACCGCATTGAGCTTTTTGGGGCTGCTGCGCCCGAAGCGTCGGACCGGCCCAGCGGGAGCAAGCTCCCTCGCCACGGAGTTGTGTTTGGCTTGGGGGAGTCGTGAGTCATCCACCGGTATAACCACAAAGGCCTTTCGGATTTCTCCATCTATCTGTTCTCTCGAACGCACCTGCGCCGCTTTTGTGGCGAGGGAGCTTGCTCCCGCTGGGGCGCGAAGCGACCTCAAGCCAGACCCAGTGGTGTTTCAGGCAGATCGCATTCGGCTTTTTGGGGCTGCTGCGCAGCCCAGCGGGAGCAAGCTCCCTCGCCACGGAGTTGTGTTTGGCTTGGGGGAGTCGTGAGTCATCCATCTGCATAGCCACAAAGGCCTTTCGGATTTTTCCATCTATCTGTTCTCACGGACGCACCTGCGCCGCTTTTGTGGCGAGGGAGCTTGCTCCCGCTGGGCCGGTCCGACGCTTCGGGCGCAGCAGCCCCCAGCGCCAGACGACTCAAGCAGAAGCCCTGGCCATGAACTATCACCCGACCTTACGATTGCGCTTCCAGGCCCCGGAGAAACAATCAGTGAAACCATTCAGAATTCGCGAGTTGGAGAGCACCGATGCGCAAGCGCTGCTGGCCTTCGAAATCCACAACCGTGAATGGTTCGAGTCGCAGATCGACCCACGCGACCCGGCCTTTTATTCATTGACGGGCGTCGCCGATCACATCGAAAGCTATCTGGCCGATTTCGCTGAGGGTGCCTGGCACCCGTTTGTCATCGAGGATTCCAGCGGGAGAATCGTGGGGCGGGCGAATTTGAAAAGCATCCATTCACCACACGGATGCGCCGAGGTGGGCTATCGCATTGATCAACGCGCTTGCGGGCAAGGGCTGGCAACGCTGGCTCTGAAACATCTGATCGAGGCGGCGCGGATGCGTTGGAAGCTTACACAGCTGGTGGCTTATGTTTATGAGAGCAACGTCGGCTCAAGGAAGGTTCTTGAGCGGTGCGGGTTTGTACCTGGAGCGTTGTCGGATGGCGAGGACATCGAGAGTGGAAGCCGCTTTGTGCTTTCGATCTAGCAATGCGTTTCACCCGTAGTAAATGGCCCCAGGCTTGGACAGCGAAGCCGTGAGAGACGAATCGGCACCTGAGGCGCCGATCCATCTACCGCCTACAGCCAGTACCGCAAACCGACCATCAAGGACTGAGCGTTGTACTCCGTTTGCACATCGCCCTGGGGCAGGCCCTGGATGTCGCCGAAGTGCGCTTCGCCGGTCTTGAAGTAGCGATAGTCCAAGGACATGGACCAATGTTCGCTGAGTTCATAAGCGACCCCGGCGCCGAGTTGCCAGGCCGAGACGGTGTCGCGATGGGTGTCGCCGAACTCGACGCCACCGGCTTCCAGGCCGGTGATGGTCAGCACGGCGTAGCCCAGGCCACCGCCGACATACGGGGTGAAGCGGCTCAAGGGGGCCGGCAGGTTCGAGATGTCATACCAGAGGTTGGCCATGAGGCTGGTGGCTTCCTGTTCGCCTTTGCCGTCGATGCTGCCGCCGCCCTCGTAGACCCGCTGATTGAACTGGGTCAGGGTGTTGCGGCGGTAGCTCAGTTCCACTTCGGGCCGTAGCCCGGTCGGGAAGCGCCAGCCCAGTGCGAGGCCGGTGGCGAAGCCGGAATGCAACGGCTGGTTGTATTCCATTTCGACGAAATCAAGATCGTTCTGGTTAAGGTCCTGTTCAGCGACCCAGTTCACGCCGCCCATGCCACTGACATAGGGGCCGAGCGTGTCGGCGAAACTCGACGTTGGGGCGATCACACCCAGGCCAACGATGCCCATGACGAGATAGCGGGTGTTTTTCTGTAGGTTCATGCTAGATCCGAAATGTTGCTGTTATCGATAGGTAGGCGAAACACGTCCGAGGGCGCTCACACGAGGTGCAAGGGCGTCGCGGTTTTCCCCCGCGCCGAGGTGGCGGCCCGTTGTTCAGCCAGCTTGCAGAGGTTGTCCAGGGCGGTGGTCATCGCCCTGGCCAGTGCTTTGCGCAGCAGTGCGCGGTACAGGAAACTCAACGGCCCCGAAATCCTCGCGCTATGGATGACATGGGTTTCATCGGCAGAGAGCCGGCGCATCCGATGGTCGAATTCCAGGTCGATCCAGAGCAGCCGTGCGCTGTTGCGATAACTTTCGTGCGGGCTCACGGCTTCCAGCTTCAGGGGCATGTTCAAGCCATTCTTGAGGACACATCTGCCGCGCGTTCCCGCCTGGAACGGACCGTCGAGCTGGCACTGGCGAACGTCGGTATCCCATAGCGGTGCTTCGGGAAAGTTGCTCCAGAGCTTCCAGATTTCAGAAGGCGGCGATTTGACTATGACTTGCACGTTGACGTCGTTCACGGTGACACCTTGGTTGTGGGGGGCACGGTCATGCGGGGTGGCAGATCCATTCAATGCTCAGGCTGCCGGTGCGGATTGACTCAGCACCTGGGCGGTAATGCTGGCTTGTCCGATTTTTTCGCCCCGGTTGAACAGGTCGATGTAGATGCGGTTGGTCTTGAAGGCCTGGAGCGCCGCGTCAAAACCGGCCTGCGGCGCCAATGACAGCGGGCTGTTCCTGGGGATGGGCCGATCCAGGGTGAAGCTCAAGGCCAGCAGGTTCATCGGGGTGTTGAGGGGGATGCGCAGATGGCTGTGGGCGATCTGCATGTAGCACTGGCGAGCCACCTCGAGGAAATACACCATGGAATAGTGCTGGGGATCGCCTGCCTGGAAGAAGTGCTCCGGCGGCAGTTTCACCGTGTCCACGCTCAGGCCCTGGGCGACACCGCTCATGTCACTGACGATGACGTTTTCCGCCCGGGCCTTGTGCAACAGGGCCTTGTCGCGGCAGGGCGTGGCGGTGAAGTCGCTGGCCGGCGAGGTCTCGAACGCCGAGCTGTAGGCCATTTCGAGGATGCAGGTGCACATCACTTTCCCGGCCTGCATGACCTTCCCATGGAACACCTGGGAATCTTCGCCTTGCTCCACATGCAGATCGACCGTGCCGTGCTTCTGTACGTAGTGCTGGAACTTGATCGTCAGGGTCTTGATGTAGGCGACCCGTCCGCTCAGTGGCGGCATGGCCAGTTCGAGCAATTGCAGCACGCCCTCCAGCAGCAAGATGCCCGGAATGTGATCCAAGGGGTGGTCGAAGAAGTAGGGGTGCGCTTCATTCACCACCAGTTGGGCGTGCAGCGACTGAGGGCTGCGCCGGGCGTTGGTGATCACGCTATGTTCCGCGCTGCGCTGCCAGGGTGTCGGGCGCTGGGTGGTATCGCCACGGTGCAGGGCGAACAGGCTTTCCATGGCGCGCACCCGCACCCGCAGCCCGGAGAGCAGGGTGCTGGTGAGCATGTCGCTGAGCTGCTGCACATCGACGCCATCGTTCTGCGGCTCGTGGACCAGGCTGACAGGCGTGATGACCTGCTGCAGTTCCTGGGATGACGAATGGGCAAAGCGCAGCATGAACGGATGCTTGATGGGCGAGCTGGCCTCGACCGTGGTCGGAGTCCACTGGCGAAGCCGTTCGGTAAACAGCCACATCACCGTCTTGCCGGCCTCACGCACCTCGATCACGCTATGGGTCGCGCTGCGCAACATCACCGCCAGCAGGGTTTCGATGCCGCTGGCTTCGGCGAGGAAACCGGTGATTTCCCGCAGCGATCCGCTGGCAGGTGTCGCAACCGGCTGCAACTCGCAGATTTCAACGTTCGCATAGTGGTTCGGCGCTTTGCCCACCAACCGGCAAGCCGCTTCCAACGAGTCGGCGGCGTGGGCGAGGACTGCGGCGCGGATCACCAGCAACGGTTTGTCTGAGGCCTGCGGCTGATAGCGACGCACCGCCAGCAGCCCCAGTCCTTCACCCTGCTGGGTCGCGGTACGCCGGGCACGCTCGACCTCGATTTCACCACTGAGAAAACGCCCGGCACCGAGCAGGAGCGTGGTGATACCGTTGTCGAACCATTGCGGCGAAGCCAGCAAGGTTTGCCAGAACAGGCCCGCGGTGCCGACCAGGGTCTGATGGAAACCCTTGAAGTCAAAAATCTGTGCCGGGTAGCCGGACAACATGTTCGGCAGCATGGTTGCCACGTCAGTCACTTCGACGCCCGGCGCCGCGCCTTGTGTCCGGGAAAAGAAGTTGTGGGCGCTGCTATAGGCGTTGCTGAAGCGCTCGCCGCCCATGTTGCAGCACATGACCATCGCGGTGCCGGGCGAACCGGCCACGCCCGGCAAGCGTCGCAGCAAGTGGTTGACGCGATCGGTGATCAACAGTTTGAACGGGTCGACGTGGGCCAGCGGCTTGGGCCCCATGCCGAAGCCATCGATATCGATGACGTGGTCCTGGGCGAGGAATTTGCCCAGCAAAGGCTGACCGGGCGCCGGGGTGTAATCGACGAAGCGCCCATAAGGGAACACGACCGAAGGCGCCGCGGGTTGGTCGAGCTGCTGCTGGAATGCCTGCAACGAACGGTGGCTGCCCAGCGCGGCCTCAGCCTCGACGATGGCAAGGTCCAGCATCACCACGCCGCAGGTGTTGGCGGGGGCTGCGGCAGGCCGCTCGTTGGGAACGTATTCATCCACCACCAGGTGAGCGTTGGCGCCGCCAAAGCCGAAACTGGAGATGCCAATCCGGATCGCCGACTGACGCGCCTCCAGAGGATGTACCTGCTGGGTGGCGAGTCGCAGGCAGGTGGCGTCGACTTTTGCGCTGGGGCGGTAGCCCGGCTGCGGGGGGATGCCTTTGTGGCGCAATATCATCAGGGCCTTGGCGAGCGAAGCGCCGCCGGCAGCGGCCAGGGGATGGCCGATGACCGACTTGATCGAACCGATGGTGATTTTCTCGCCGTGCGGGCGATGGGGGGCGAAGAAGCTGTCCAGCGAGGCCAGCTCCGTCGCATCCCCCAGCGGTGTGCCGGTGCCGTGGGTCTCGATGTAGTCCACGTCCCTTGGGTCAAGGCCGCGATAAGCACGTTGGTAAGCCGAGTATTGGGCCTGTTTGCCGGGGGCAAACACCGAGCCTTCGGCGCCGTCGGCGGACATGCCCAAGGCGCGCAAGACACCCATTGGACGGCGCTGCGCGGTCAGGGCCTGGACGACCGGTTCGACCAGGAACGCAACGGCACATTCGCCCGGTACAATGCCGTCGGCGTCCTGGCCGAAGGCTTCCATCCGCGCCCGCGCGGAAAACGCCGTCAACTGCGAGAAGCCCAGGAACAGCGCCGGTGGCAGCACGGTGTTGAGGGCCATGACAATCGCGTTGTCCGCCTGGCCGCTGTTGACCAGCGCCTGGGCCATGTCCAAGGCATAGGGGAACGAGCTGCACGCGGTGTCCACCGATAGCGCCGGCCCACCCAAGGCAAAGGCCGCGGCCAGCGCCGCGACTTGTTCACCCGGGGTAAAGCCCGGCGGTGCATCGGGTTTTCCGGACATGCCGGTGACGAAATAGCTCTCGTCACTCCAAGATGTCGCGACCACCAATGCCGTGCGTTCGCTACTCAGTAGCGAGCCCTGTGCGGCCAGTTGGCTGAACAGCGTCTGGAGCACTTTCTTGCCAATGGCGACCTGTCGTCCTTCGTGCCGTGACGGAGTCGAAGCGTCGTCGGTCAGGCAAAAAGCGCTGTCCAGGTAGGTGCGATCTTTCTCGCCGGCCTTGGTTGAATAGATCGACGCCTTGTCCACGTCCCAGCGTGTCGGCATCGATTCGATCGGTGCGACCTGCCCTTGGGAAAGCAACTGCCAAAGCGCTTCCGTTGACGGTGCTCCTGGAAACTCGCCCGCCATCGCGCTGAAGCAAAAATCGTCCGCTGTTGTTGCTGCGCCACTCATACCCTGTCTCCTGATCGCCAAACTGCTGGGTGACGGGTTCGTCACCCGGATTCCATTCCTGTCGCTCGTTGCTGGGCTCAGCTCAGTCTGGCCAGCAGCGACAAGGCATCCTGAGGCGTGCGACGGGACATCAGCGCTTCACCGGCAAACTCGCTGGCCGAGCACTGTTGCGCCATGGAATGGCAGAGCGCTTCTCGGGCGAAGCCGTTGAGACCCAGTTGGGCGAACGGCGTCTGGATATCGATGGACTGCGCGGCGTCCGGGATCAACGGCGACAGGGCGTTGAACAGCAGGTTTTCCGCCTGCCCTTGAGTGGCGGTCGCGGCAGGTGAGGGCGCCGCTTGCGGTTGGGGATCGGCCAGGGTGGCTTGGATCAGGGCAATGGTTGCCTGCGGGAACTTGGCATTGGCCAGCTCGGAACTGTGAGCCTTGAGCTGTGGCCAGAGGGCGACGACCGATTCGAGGAAATCCAGCTGCACGAGCGAATCCAGGCCCAGGCTTTCATAGCTTTGTGTCGGGTCGATCTGCTCAACCGTAAAGCCGGTGATCGCCGCGAGTTGATCGAGTACCCAACCCTGGACATCCACCGCCGGCGCCTGTGGATCGGCTTCAAGTCGGGCCAGCAAGGCGGTCGGGGTAGGGGCATCGAAGAGCTGAGCGGTGAGCGCTTTCTTTTCCGGGAAGTGCTGGGCCAGGGACTCGAAAATATCCACCAGTCCCAGCGAGTCGATCCCCAGGCTCTCGAAGCTTTGATCGAAGTCGATCTGTTGTGCCTGGAAGCCGGTGACGGCGCTGATTTCTCCGCGCAACCATTGCCCGTAGTTGAGTGCCGATGTCTCTGCGACGGTTTCGGCGACGGGCATCGGGGCCAAGATGGTCGGTTTAGCCTGAACAGGCTCCAGCACTGCAACATTCTGGCTGACGGAGGTTTCGATCCCATGGGCATAAACGCCCTCGAGAACTTGTTGATGAGCATTGAAGTAATGGGCAGTAACGGTTTCGGCTTGTTCCAACACGCGCAGCAATATCGCTTCCTTGGCGACATTGGATTCGCACAATGACTCAATGATCTTTTCGGACAGAGAGAAATAGCTGTGGGCTATTCTCCCGTTGGACACGATGAATTCCTGCACCACATCGTTAAGTTGCAAACGCATCAGGTTCTCCTAACCAAGTCGGTCGATATTTCTATACAAAAGAAAAATCAAAAATCATGGCCCAGGACTGGGCCTTGTTTATATCAATGAAGCAAATTGGCTGTAGCCATGGCGCGACTTAAAGTTGGAGTTCCACTGCGTCGATCTCACACGAAGTTGTTTTTCTGGCGCCCTTGAGCAACCCGGACCTTACGTTCAGATAGGTCGCCAGTGTTATTGCATCGGCACCTTGGAAAGCGATGTAGCCGTCAGGACGAATCAGCATCAACGTGCCTGCCTTGGCGTGGTAGCGCTTGTGCAGTCGCCAGTCCGGGTCCAGCAGTGTCGAGTGCCAGGATGGCAGCCCGGCGCTGCTCAGGGCATCGATCACGCAATAAGCCTTGATGCCGGGGTAGTCCTTTTCCACCGACTCGGCCAAGGCGTAATGGCCCGGCAATAAAGGTGAAAACTGATCGGCCGCGCTGAAGATCAACAGCGTGAACGTTCCGTGGAACAGGTCGATCAAGTGCTTTGTGGGCAGCCCTTGCAGTTGCCACAACTCGACATCAGGTGCCAGTTGCCCGGCGCGAGGCGCTGCGCTCGGGAACTCGGTTTTTTTGCCTTTCTTGTTCCAGTTGTAGCGCTGTTTCTTCGTCAGCGATTCCTGGATGTAGTCACTCTTTTCGTAGTGATACTGATGACCGGAAATCATGGACGGCAACTTGCGCTGGACCTTTTTCCGGTTGCTCAACAACGGCAGGACGTTGTCACGCAGCCAGACCAGGGCGCGCCGCCGGACGGTAATCAACCCCGTCAACCGGTGGGCGGTGTTCTCGACTTCCAGGGCAACCGGATAACGCTCTTCGTTGTAGCTGTCGAGCAAGGACGGATCCGCCAGGCCTTGATCGACATAGGCGATTTTCCAGGCCAGGTTATAGGCCTCGGAAACCCCCAGGTTCATCCATTGGCCACCGATGGGGCTGCCGATATGCGCCGAGTCCCCCAGCAGGAACACCGAGCCTTGTTGCATCGTTTGCACGCGGCGATGCTGGAACGAGGCGATGGTCGTCGAGGAAATATTGGACAGCGTCATCTTTTGCCCACGTCCTTCGCACAGGCGCTGGAAGTTCTCCAGGCTAAGTGACGGACGCTCGCCTTCTGGCGGCAGGTTGTAGGGCATTTCGATGAACAGCCGATAACGGGACTGGGCGCTGATCGGCGCAACCGCCACGTAACCGTCTTGTGCACCGAGGAAAAACGCGCCCTCATCCTGGCTGCCGGACCATTGGATATCGGCATCGGCGAGCATGAAGAAGCGGTCATAGGACGAACCTTCGAAGGTCATGTCCAGGCGTTTTCGGATGTTGCTGCGAGCACCGTCACAGGCGGCCACCCAGCGACTGGCGAAGGTTTCTTCGGTGCCGTCGGCATGCTTGAGCGTCATACGCACCGAACCCGGCAGGTTTTCGATGTCCACCAGTTCGGTGTCCCACTCCACCTCCGCGCCCAGTTCCTTCAGCCGCTCCAGGAGAATCTTCTCGGTTTGCGGCTGTGGCAGGCTCAAGAGCAGGGGATAGGTCGCGTCCAGGTAGGAGAAGTTGTAGTTCAGCACTCGCTTGGCATTCGACTGCACGGAAAACTGGTTGATCGTGAAACCGTCGTGAATGGCTTGCTCGGCAACGCCCAGGTCTCGAAAGATTTCCAGGGTGCGGGAGTGGATCGCCATCGCCTTGGTCGCGGTCGAGGGGCCGGCGTTCTTTTCAATGATGCGAAACGCCACGCCCCATTTTTTCAGCATGATTGCCAAGGACAGGCCGATGGGGCCGGCGCCGACGATCATGACGGTCGGGGCGCTGTCAGGGCGCTTGAAATGCTTGGGGGCCAAGTTGCTCAGCGTGTTCATCGATCAGTACCAGTTTCTGTAGAAGGGAGAGTTGGCAATGCCAAGCAGGTCAGCGTCGCCTGATGAGTCGCCGTAGGCATAAATATAAAAATCATCCAGATTGCTCAGGCAGCCTTTGAGGCGCGTGACTTTCTCTCGCTCTACACAGTTGGTACCGGCGATCCCGCCGGTGAGTTTGTTTTTTGCCGTGGCCAGGCGCGTGCCGCACACATAGTCAAACCCCGCGGCCTGGCCCCAAGGGATCAGGTAGTTTTCCGGCGAGTTGCTGACCAGCGCGGTGATATGCCCCATGGACTGATGCCATTGCAGTCGCCGCAACGCCTCGGGCCTGAGCCAGAGCGGCAGCTGTTCGCTGATGAAGTATTTGGCGTGCTCGCGTTCTTGCTCCACCGACAGCCCGCCCAGGTAACAGGCAATGAAGGCCAGGCGCGCTTGCATCAGTGGGGTGATGCCCAGGATCACGCTGAGCATCTTGGGCAGCAGGGGAATGATCCGCAGCCAGAACGAACGGGTGCCGACGATGTAGCGCATGTAGCGCCAGAAGGTGTGCCGGTCGGTCAACGTGCCGTCGAAGTCAAAAACGGCCAGTACCGGTTGGGTGCTGTTAGTGTGCATGTGCCTCTTCCTTGAGCGGGATGATCTCGATGGTCTTGGGCAGCTTGAAGCCCGACAGATCGCGGGAAAGCAGGGTGCCCAGCGCGTTCTGGGTCAGCTCGCCGGTCCCTTCGACGCACAGGTGCAGCACGTTGACTTCCTTGTGATCCGGGACGATATAGGCCCTGGCGCGCACCACGTCGGGGTGCTTGAGGGCGATGGATTCGATTTCCACCAGATCGACCATCTGCGCCTTGATCTTCGAGATGCGCAGGCGTTGGCAAAAGAAAAATACATGCCCATCGTCGTCGCGCCAGACCAGGTCGCCGCTGTGGAACCAGCCGTCGCGGAAGAATCGGGCATTGGTGTCCTCGGCATCGTTGTAGCCGCCGATCACCATCGCGCCGCGGATCAGTAACTCGCCGATGCGCCCGGGTGCCACGTCTTGGCCCTCGGCATCGACGACGCGCAGTTCCACGCCGCTGATCGGCTGGCCCATGGCGCCGCGGTGGACCGGGCCAATCGAACTCTGGACGATCACCGGCATGCTTTCGGTCAAACCGTAGCCCTGGAGTACCGGATTGCAGCCCAGTAGCGTGCCCAGCTTTTCGGCTTCATCGGCCGGCAGGTGGCTGCCGCCCGAGTAGATCATCAGTTGCGGGTGCAACGGCAACCGCGGGCCTTTGCGTTTGGCCAGCCGCGTATTGAAGTAGCGAATGACATCGGGCACCAGGCAGGCAAAGCTGACCTGGTGCTCGGACAGGACTTCTGCCAGGTCCCGGTTGAGCAGGGTGTTGGTCATGAGCAGGGTGGCGCCCACGCTCAAGGGAAACACCATCATCACCGACAGGCCGAAGATGGCATACAGCGGCAGTGTCACCAGGTGCACGGAGCCGACGCCCTGCAGGTGAAAATGCTCGTGCAGCCCATCGCTCGATTGCGTCAGGTCGAGGTAGCGGTGAGAAACCGCCAGGGGCCTGCCGATGCCTCGATAAGTGAACTGCACCGAGACGATCGGATTGCCTTCGGGCAGCAACAAGGGTTCGAGCTGTTGAGGCAATTGAGAGGCGGCCGTTGCATTGGCGGGCAGGGGCGATGAAGGTTCGCTCCCGTCGTCCAGCACCAGGGCGTGTCTGACGCCGTTGTTGGGCTGGAATATCTCGTCGTGTTGCATCCATAACGCTTCGGTCGTGACCACCAGGGTTGGCCTGGCGAGGCTAACCACACTGTTCATTTCAAAAACGGTCAACTTGTGGTTGAGGATGACCGGAATGGCACCCCGCCCGATAATCGCCAGGTAATAAGCGATGAATGCCACCCCGTTGGGCAGCACCAGCGCGACTTTATCGCCTGGCAATACACCGAGTGCCGTCAGGGCGCCGTTGCAGGCTTCGGCCTTGATGCGCAGCTCGCGATAAGTAACGGTGTCTTCTTCCGTGTCTAAGTGCCGGATAGCAACTTGCTCGGGAAAAGATTCCGAAAAACCGACAAAACGATGCAGAAAACCTTCTTTATATGAAAGGCTTTTCATTTACCAACCTCTTTCAATCCTTGGATATAGGGCGTGTCAAAAAAGTACTACAGAGGCAGGCTTTATATGAATGGTCTCAATTAAGCATCTGTGTAGTTGTTATTCCGATACCAGTCCAGGGTATCGGTCAGGGTTTCAGCGACAGGGCGGAATTGGCATTGCAACTCCCTTGAACTTTTGTTGTGGCTGAAATGCGTGCGGTCTTGTTCTTGCGCCATGAGCTTGACCGTAGACGTACTGATCAGTACCGGCTTCTTGGTAATCCGGTAATAGCCTTCATAGATCAGTGCGATCAGTCGCAGCATGAACAAAGGCACTTTTCGTTCAGGGGCTTTTACGCCGCTGACGCTGGCCAGCGCCTGGAAGATGCTCTTCATGTCCATGTGATTGCCGGCGGCGAGGTAACGCTCTCCGGACCTGCCGCGGGTGATGGCCGCGATTTGATGTTCGGCCACGTCCCGGGCATCGACGACGGAAAAGCTGCCAGGAAGTACACCGGGCAATTTTTGTCCGACAAAGTCCAGCAGGAACTGGCCTGAGGAAGTCGGGCCGATATCCCCCGGGCCGAACATCCACCCTGGCAATACCATGGCAATGAACATGTCCGGGTGCTGCGCCAAAAATTGCTGGACCTTTTGTTCGGACAATATTTTGCTCAAGTAATAATCGTCAGCCTCCTGTTCACTGCGAGACATGGTTTCATCGATGACTTGATCTTTATTGCCCTTCAATACGGCAATGGAAGAGGTGTGCACGGCACGACGGATGCCGGCGTCATAAGCGGCTTGCAACAAGCGCTCGGTGCCGGTCACATTCGTGTCATAGAGTTTTTGCCAGTGTTTCCCGCCTTTGTAACTGTCGCGGAAATAAGCCGCCGTATGGAACAAGGCATCGCACCCTTGCAGTGCATGACTGAAGGCGTCGACATTGAGCATGTCGCCTTCGACCCATTCCACGGGCAGGCCGCTGAACTGTTTCCTGGCTTTCTCGGCGCAACGAACCAGGGCTTTTACTTTGATGTTTCGTTTTAACAGCGCACGAACGACATTATTCCCGAGCAGGCCAGTAGCGCCTGTAACGAAGGCATATTCCATTAAAATCCCGCTCCTGTGAGGTGACCTGTCATTGCATCGAGATCGGTGTCACTGACTCGATGCCCTGATCAGGCGTTGGGCTCCACCAACGGCGCAAGTAAAAACCATTCGGTATCTGGAAATCAAGCGGTATTTCGTAAGGCTAGCGAATCGATGGCTCTGAACCGGCCGTTACGCGGATTTTTTCATCCGATAGCGTGGCATGGAGGTGCGGAAAATGCGGCGTTGAGGAAGGTCAAAGAGGGGCCAACCCGCTCGCCAGCAACGAGCCTCGATGGTTTGGATTTACCTGTTCCCGGCGTGAAAAACGTGACTGCATAGTCCATCTTGCATCACGGCAGGCTGTCCCGGTTACATGGCACATACATGGCACTTTTTGAAAGTTAAAATGTAAATGATTGAATGAGGCGCGTATAAGATATGATGGCGGACACCGGTTCACTACAGTGAGTAATCGCTTCGTCGCATTCAGATACAGGTGCATATTTTGACTGGCCAAAGGAGCCGAGGGCGTGATTAAAAAGAGACTAGGTCGAGAAGAGAGCCAGCAAATAACAAGAGACAAATTATTCGACACCGCTACTGAGCTGATGATCAGCAAAGGTTTTCATGCCGCCAGCGTCAACGTCATTGCCGAGGAGGCCGGCTTTTCCAAAGGCGCCTTCTTTTCCAATTTTTCCAGTAAATCGGACTTGCTCCTGCAACTGACTCAACGCTTCAAGCGCGTTGAAATCGATCGATTGAGTACGACCCTGACGTCGGGGTATTCGTCAGAGCAGTTGAGCCATGGCTTGAATGCCTATATCGACACCCTGAAGAATAATACCCGCTGTGCGATCCTCGATGCCGAGTTGCAATTGATTGCCCTGCGTGATGAAGAGTTCTCGCAGCATTACTACGACTTGCATGAGGAAAACAGCGAGGCCTTGGGCAAGTTGATTACTGTCATATTCAACCATGCTGGCAAGAAACCACCGCTGGAACATGCCGCGCTTGCGAAGACCTTCACGGCCTTGGCCGAAGGCTTGATATTGCAAGGGCATAAAGATCCGGCGATTGAAATAAAGCTGGTGCTCAATTCGCTCATCCAGACTGCAGAGCCTTTGTAGTCCGCCGCTATTATCCCCGACAGGCCAGCGATTGGCGTCCAGCATCTGGTTCGCTGATGCCGCTGCCTGGATCAACTGCTCATGAAATGATGTTGACGGTGCGACCGTCATCGCGAGCAAGCTCGCTCCCACATTTTTTGGGGCGCCTGCGAGAGGCTCATCCACCGCCACTCCCCTGTGGGAGCGAGCTTGCTCGCGATGGCGATGGTTCAGCTAGAGCACGGCTTTGGCCCTCACGGACAGATTCGCGCAAGACCCCGACAGTCCCAGCAAGCCTGCGAAAGCCCGGCAGTCGCCGATGGGAGACAGTGAAGCCGTCGATAACGACAGCGCCCATGGGCGCCGGGCCGGCGAATGTCTCGTCTGCCCGCTCACGCAGGAGAGCGATCATGACCGATATCCAACCCACTATTCCCCACGAAGTCGAAGGCAAGGTTGCGCTGGTCACCGGCGCTGCCAGTGGCATCGGCAGGGCTGTCGCATTGCTGTTGCATGCCCGCGGCGCCAAGGTGGTGGCTGAAGACATCAACCCCGCCGTCCATGAGCTGGCCCGTCCGGGGCTGGTGCCGCTGGAGGCCGACATCACCGCGGATGGCGCCGCCGAGCGCGCCGTCGGCCTGGCCGTCGAGCAGTTCGGTCGGCTGGACATCCTGGTCAACAATGCCGGGATCATCATCAACAAGTTAGTGATCGACATGACGCGCCAGGACTGGGAGCGCATCCAGGCGGTCAACGCCACCGCTGCCTTCCTGCACTCGCGCGAAGCGGTCAAGGCGATGATGCCCAACCAGTCGGGAGCCATCGTCAACATCGCCTCCTACGCGTCCTATTTTGCCTTCCCGACCATTGCCGCCTACACCGCCTCCAAAGGGGCCCTGGCGCAACTGACGCGCACCTTGGCGCTGGAAGCCATCGAGCACGGTATTCGTGTCAATGCCATCGGTGTTGGCGATGTGGTCACCAACATCCTCAATGACGTGGTCGAGGACGGTCCGGCATTCCTCGCCCAACACGGTGAAGCTGCGCCCATCGGCCGGGCTGCACAGCCGCAAGAGATTGCCGAAGTGGTGGCGTTCCTGGCCTCGGACCGTGCGAGTTTTGTGGTCGGTGCGGTGGTCATGGCGGACGGCGGCATGACCGTCACCGCCGGCTAGCCTGGGGGCCTTGTGGGAGCGAGCTTGCTCGCGATGGCGGTCTTTCATTCAGTATCCATGCCGACTGGCAAGACCTCATCGCGAGCAAGCTCGCTCCCACAGGGGGCAGTGCTGCCCACGGCTGTTCTGTCTGCTGGCGGTCGAATGTGGGAGCGAGCCTGCTCGCGATAACGGTGTATCAGGCCCGAACAACTACCTGCGCAACTGCGCCGGACTGATGCCAAGGCGTTGCTTGAACAGCGTGGTCATGTGCGCCTGGGAGTTGAAGCCACAGGTGTGTGCGATGTCGGTCAGCCGGGCGGTTGAATCACGCATCAGCGCCCGTGCCTTGGCGAGGCGCCGGTCGATCAGGTAGCTGTGCGGGCTTTTGCCAGTCGCCTGCTTGAAGGCTCGGATGAAATAACCCTCGGACAAGCCAAGCAGCCCCGCCATGGCCTGGACCCCCACCGGGCTGTCGAGACTGGCGTCGATGAAGTCGTCGAGCAGGCGCATCCGGCCGTCCGTGATGGAGCCTTGAGGGCGTGGTGAAAACGCTTTGTGGTCGATCACGCGTTCAGCCAAACCGAGCGCCCAGGCTTCCCAATCGTCCTCTGCGGTGGCACGCAACAGCGCGCTGCGCATTCTCAACGCGAGGGTGATGGCCTGCGGGTCAATGCGATTGTTGAATGCATGCGTCCCCGGTAACGCCATACCGTCGGTACGCACGACTCGCAGGTATTCACCGCCGGCGGGAGATTCGGAGAACACGTCGCACCCGGCGGGAACGAATGCCAGGCCGTTGGGCAGCGCCTCGAAGGGCCGCACGCGGTCGCTGCCGATGGCATGCAGGCCGCGCTGGCTGTCGAAGGCAAAGCCGATGGCTGACTGGGTCGCGACATAGCGAGTGGCGTAGGCGCAGCCGGGCAGCAATTCGATCGCCCAGGGTCCGGCCTCGATACGACGGACCGGTTCAGGTGGGGGCGGCGACTGGCGGTTTCGCGGGCTCATGAACCGCATAGTAATGAAGAGCAAGCCCGAAAGTCAGGTCAGTTTTCTGAAAGCCCGCCGATGGCGCGCTGATTAGACTGGGCAAAAACCTGGAGGCCCATCATGCACACACTGACCCGCGACGACATCGAACAGGCTGCCCGCCATCTCTATCAATTCATGCCCGCCACTGCCCAATACGCTTGGCCGTTGCTGGCTGAACGGTTGGGTTGCACAGTGTGGGTCAAGCATGAGAATCACACCCCGACCGGGGCCTTCAAGGCGCGCGGTGGCCTGACCTTCGTGCATTGGCTCAAGCGCGAACACCCGGAAGCAAAAGGCATCGTCACGGCGACGCGCGGCAATCACGGCCAGAGCCTGGCGCTGGCGGCTACTGCCTTGGGTTTGAAAGCGCTGATTGTCGTGCCGCAAGGTAACTCCGTGGAGAAGAACAACGCCATGCGTGGCTTTGGCGGCGAGGTGGTCGAGTTTGGCCGCGATTTCGATGAGGCCCGCGAAGAGGCCTTACGCTTGGCCCACGCCCAGGGACTCTACCTGGTGCCGCCGTTTCATCCCGAATTGGTCAAGGGCGTGGCGACCTACGGGCTTGAGCTGTTCCAGGCCGTGCCGGACCTGGATACGGTCTACGTGCCGATAGGCTGCGGATCGGGGATTTGCGCAGTCATCGCCGCCCGCGATGCCTTGGGCCTGAAAACCCGCGTGGTGGGCGTCGTGTCCACCGAGGCCGACGCGGCGAAGTCGTCCTTTGAAACGGGAAGACTTTGCGAGACCCCTTCGGCCAACACCTTTGCCGACGGACTGGCCGTGCGCAAACCCATTCCCGAGGCCTTGGCCATCTACGGTGCCGCTGCGGCGCGGATCGTAGCGGTCAGCGACGCTGAAATTGCCGAGGCCATGCGGGTGTATTACACCGACACCCACAACCTCGCCGAAGGTGCGGGCGCCGCGGCCTTGGCGGCGCTCATGCAGGAGCGTGAAGCGATGCGGGGGAAAAAGGTGGCGGTGATTCTGACCGGGGGGAATATCGACCGGCCGGTGTATGCGAGGTTGATCGGCTGAGCCCGCGCGGTGGGGGCATTTGAGGACCTCAGTTTAGATCGATTATTTCTTACGGTTATGGGTATAGCTTTGTAGGGTATATCCATGACCGAAGAATCGAAGCTGTCGCCTGGGAAATATCTGCAATGAAATCGTTTTGTTGCGGCACTGTTGCACCCTGGACACTCGCTGCTTTGTGACTATGAGCTTATGCGTTAAAAGAATTTCGGATGGAATTACAAGAGCGTTATGTTCTATGAAATCCATTCAGGAATGCCTTCATGAAGTTCTTCCGTTCTCTGCTCCTCAGCACATTGTTCGCCGCACCGTTGTCCCAGGCCAGCGAGCCGTTGGTCCTGCACGTCGGCGACCAGAACTATTACAACGTGCGGGCCTCGGTGGAGGCTGCGGGTGTGCTTGAGGGCGCTCCCTACCGCGTCGACTGGAAACATTTCCAGGCCGCCGCGCCTCTGGCCGAGGCACTGAATACCGGCGACCTGGACCTGGGTTTCCTCGGCGATTCGGGGTTCCTGTTCCTGGCTGCCAAACAGGCTCCGGTGAAACTGATCGGAGTCTCGCGGCAAAACCCGGACACCATCGCGCTACTGGTGCCCAAGGACTCGCCGGTCAAGACCATCGCCGACCTCAAGGGCAAGAAGGTCGCCTATTGGCCGGGCGCCTGGAGCCAGCAACTGACCCTGCGAGCCCTGGAACAGGCCGGCCTGCCGGAGAACCATGTGGACTTCATCAAGCTGATGCCGATCGACGCGGCGGCGGCCTTGCCCCAGGGCAGCATTGATGCCTTTCCGGTATGGGAGCCTTACATCTCGCAGCAGATCCTGTTCTCCGGCGCCCGGCCGATCCTGACGGCGAAAAACCTCATGCCCGGCCTCAGCGCCATTGCCGCTTCGACACCGGCCATCGACAGCAAGCGCGAAGCCATCGCCGACTTCCTGGGGCGGGTGAAGCAGGCCCGTGGCTGGGTCGACACCCACACCGACGCATACGCGGACCTGTGGGCGAAAAAGGCCAACCTCGACCAGAACGTCTCGCGCCATTGGTTGCGCCAGGCTCACATGAGCATCGGCCCGGTGGACCGACAGGCCGCCGCCGACCTGCAAAGCACGGCGGACTTCCTGTTCAAGGTCAAGGCGCTGCCGGCCCCGTTGGTCACCGCCGGAATTATCGACACGTCCTTCAGCCAGGCCTTGGGCGAATAAGCCCTTCAATTTTTGAGTCGCCCGCAGGCCTCTGTGGGAGCGAGCCTGCTCGCGATAGCGGTAGGTCAGCTTGCAGGATGTTAGATGTGCCGCCGTCATCGCGAGCAAGCTCGCTCCCACAGTGGTTTTGAGGCGTTGAAGAAATCGGAATCCACCGCCGACCTTTGTGGGAGCGAGCTTGCTCGCGATAGCGGTGGGTCAGTTTGCACTGGGATGGATCATGCCGCTTCTGCCGCCATCGCCGCCCGGACGCTGGGACGTGCCGCGATTCGGGCCATGAACGACGCCAGTACCGGCCAGTCGCCGATCGCGATATTGAACAACGGCAACCAGGTCAAAACGGTGAATAGATACGCGTCGGCCAGGCCGAAGCGGCCCATCAGGTAATCCTGTTGCTCAAGGGCCTGGCTGAGGTAGTCCAGGCGCTTGAACAGTCTTGCCCTGAAGATTGCCTTGGTTGACTCGGCGATATCGGCATTGAACAGCGGGGCACAGCCGCTATGGATCTCGGTGCTGATGAAGTTCAACCATTCCTGCAGACGAACTCGCTCCCAAGTGCCATTGGCCGGTGCAAGTGTATTCCCGGGGACCCGATCGGCCAGGTACTGGACGATGGCGGGCCCCTCGGTCAGGACCTCACCGTTATCCAGCACCAGGGCTGCCACATAACCCTTGGGGTTGATGCCAAGGAAGTCGCGTCCGTCGGCGGTGCGCTTGGTCTTGTTGTCGACCCGGATCAATTCAAAGGGCAAGCCCAATTCCCGCAACACGATGTGCGGGGACAATGAGCAGGTCAGGGGTGCGAAGTACAGTTCCATGGTTTCCTCAAGGATGGGGGACATGCCGCCAGAATCCGTGAGAGCCGGAACATTTTCAAAGGACATCTTCGGTGCTAGCGTATGACAAAATCTCATGAGCATGCCCCCCCATCATGGCCGACAGAATCCCATCCTTGAACGGCCTGAAAGCCTTCGAATCGGCAGCTCGACACATGAGCTTTACCAAGGCTGCCGAAGAGCTGAACGTCACCCAGACAGCGATCAGTCATCAAATTCGCCGGCTCGAAGAGGAGCTGGGTGTGCGCTTGTTCTTGCGGCTCAAGGACGGTTTGGCCCTGACAAGCGAAGGCCAGGCCTATTTCCCCGGCGTTCGTTCGGCCTTCCATGAGTTGCGCTATTGCACTGGGATGTTGCTGGAGAGCCGCAACAACAGTGTCTTGACGATCAGTACGCTGGTTTCATTTGCCTCCAAATGGCTGCTGCCGCGGCTGGCGTCGTTCCAGCAGGCGTTTCCCACTATCGATGTGCACGTCACGGCGTCCACGGAGCGGGTGGATTTGCGCAAGGGCGGTGTCGATGCGGCCATTCGTTACGGTGTCGGCGACTGGAAGGGCGTGCGGGCCGACTGGCTGATGGCCGACGACATCTTCCCGGTGTGCAGCCCCAGGTTGCTGCACGGTCCGACCGCCTTGCGGACCCCAGGCGACCTGGCCCAACACACGTTGTTGCAGGTCAGCGGGGTGACCAGCGGCGACTGGAGTGCGTGGCTGAGCGCCGCCGGCCAACCCACAAAACTGGCCGAAGGCAGCCGGCTGACATTCGACCTGGCCATGATGGCTGTTCAGGCGGCGGTGGACGGCCTGGGTGTGTGCATCGGTCGCTCAACCTATGTCGAGGATGACCTGAGGGCTGGACGACTGGTTGCACCCTTTGACCTGCGATTGAGGTCCGACCTGGGCTTCTATTTCGTCACCCCCCATGAACTGGCCGATTCGCCAAAAGTGCAGGCCTTTAGAAGCTGGTTGATGGATTCGGTGGGTTTTGGCGCCGAAACATAATTACGCCGTACCGTTCAGCCCCCAGCCAACCCGCCGATATGAATAGAAGGTCCGGTTACTTTCAGGGTTCACCGAGGGTACGTCATGTTTAATAAAACACTAAAAAACGAACTGACGGCTAGGACGGCCGAATTGGCAACCTACAAGGGATTGGTCGGCGCCCTTGAGCGATCGATGGCGGTTATCGAATTCAGTCCCGACGGCAAGGTGCTGCGGGCGAACGAGAACTTTCTGAAAACGATGGGCTACCGTGCGGAGCAAGTGACCAGCCTGTCCCATCGGGATTTCTGCACCCCGGCGCTGGCGGGCAGCGCCGAATACCGCGAATTCTGGAACCAGTTGCGCGCCGGGCAATTCGTTTCCGGCACGTTTCAGCGCCGCAGCGCGTCAGGCCAGAACGTGTGGCTGGAAGCCAGCTATAACCCGGTGGTGGACGAACAGGGCCGCGTCGTAAAAGTAGTCAAGTACGCACTCGATGTCACTGCCAAAGTGACCGCTGAGGCCGAAACCCGTGGCCGGCTGGCGGCCCTCGACCGGGCCATGGCAGTCATCGAGTTCGACCTGGGCGGCAACATCCTGACCGCCAACGACAACTTCATGAATGTCATGAATTACTCATTGGCTGAACTCAAGGGCAAGCACCACCGGATGTTTTGCGAACCGAGCCTGGTGGGCAGCTCGGAGTACAGCGATTTCTGGCGTCGTCTCAACGCCGGTGAGTTTTTCAGCGGGCAATTCAAGCGCCTCGGCAAGAACGGCAGAGTCGTCTGGCTGGAAGCCAGCTACAACCCGGTCTACGACGCCGAAGGCAAGTTGTGCAAAATCGCGAAGTTCGCCAGCGACATCACCGAGCGGGTGGAGAAATTCGAAGAGGATTCCCGCGGCGCGTCCCGGGCGTACCACATCTCCGCCGAGACCGAGCGGGTGGCCGAACAGGGCGCCCAGGTGATCCATCAGACCGCCAAGGAAATGCGCGAGATCGCCGACAACATCGGCGCCTCCGCGCGCCTGGTTGGGCAACTGGGGGCGCGTTCGGAAGAGATCACCGCCATCGTCAACACCATTCGCGGCATTGCCGACCAGACCAACCTGCTGGCCCTCAACGCGGCCATCGAGGCGGCGCGGGCTGGCGATCAGGGGAGGGGGTTCGCGGTGGTGGCCGACGAGGTCCGGCAACTGGCCGGGCGCACCAGTCGCTCCACGTCGGAGATCGCCGAAATGATCGGCATGATCCTCTCCGAAACCCGCGATGCCGTCGCGAGCATGAACGTGACCCATGAGGGCGCCTTGCGTGGCGTCACCCTGGCAGACCAGGCCGGATCGGTCATCGTGCAGATCCGGAACGGGACCACCGATGCCCTCGATGCGGTGAGCATGTTTGCGTCCAAGCTCGACGAGTCCGAGGTGATTCCCAAGACGGCTATCGGCTGGGTGGGTTGAGGTGAGCTGAGTCCGCGCCCCTGCGATCCATGCGTTTGACGAGCTCGAGCAATACCGCTCGCAGCTCCGGCGGTCGCACGGGCTTGGCCAGCACCGAGATGTTCAGGCTGTGCAGCGATTGGCGTATCCGCTCGATCTCATGCCCGGTGATGACCAACGCAGGGACTTGCCAGCCGCGCTGCTCGCGTATCGCGGCAATGCACTCGGCGCCCGAGACTTTCGTGCCCAGGTCGAAATCGGCGATGACAATGTCGCAATCGCTGGTCAACCCCTCGCCGTCGCTGTGGGTTTCAACCTCGCAACCCCATTTTTCCAGGAGCGCCGACGTCGCCATCAGCACGTTGGCGTCGTCTTCTACCAAGCACACGCGCAATCCGTCCAGGCGATTCTGGACGGGCGCTACCTTGGGTTCCATGAACCTTGGAGCCGCCAGTTCCAGGCCGCTGATTGCCACCTGGGTGCCTTGGCCGACCTTGGAGCGGATGTGTATATCGACACCGAGGATCTGGCTGATGCGCTTGACGATGGACAGGCCCAGGCCTAGACCCTCGACATCTTTATCGCGTACATGGCGCACGCGGTAGAACTCCTTGAACACTTGCGGCAGATGCTCGGCGGCGATGCCGCGGCCCTTGTCGTAGATCACCACCGCCAGGCGCTTGCCCTGGCGACGCACGCCAATGAGTACCGGTTGGCCGGGCGCGTATTTGAGGGCGTTGGACAACAGGTTCTGGATCATTGTGGTCAGCATGCCCGGATTGACGTTGACCCAATAAGGGCAGGCGCGCAGGCGCAGCTCGACCCCGGCCCAGCGAGCCGCCTCGGTGTTCTGCTTGACCACGTCCTGCAATAAGGCCCCCAAGTGAATGGTGTCGGCCTGGGGTACCAGCTTGCCGTGATCCAGGGTGTAGATATCGAGGATCGAACGGAACAACTGCGAGACGGTGTGCAGCGAGCGGTCGATATTGTCCACCAGCCGCAGTTCTTCCATGCCCAGCCTGGCGTCACGCAGGCAGGCGGTGAACAGGCCGATGGAGTGGATCGGTTGGCGCAGGTCGTGGCTGGCCTGGGCGAGGAACCGCGACTTCTCCTGGTTGGCCAAAAGCGCTTCCTCGGAGGCAATGCGTGTGCGCTTGAGCAGAATGTGCGCATAGGCTGGCACCACGATGGTGGTGACGATCAGCATGAGGAACATGTAGGGCTGGGTGCGCCAGAAGGGTTGAAGGCAGAAAATCAGCACCAGGGTCGACAGCGCGATAACGGTGGCCAGCGCCAGGTAGCGCGAGCCGAAGCGCATGCCATTACCCAAGGTTACCCAGAGCAGTGCTGCGTAGATCGGCAGTGCACTTTCACCTCCCAGCACCATGGCGAAAGCGATGCCTGTGTAGTCATGCAGCATCGTGAAAAGGCGTCGCCAGAAGAAGTGTCCTGGCCAGCGCTTGATGATCATGCGCAGGAACACCGAGACGAAAATGAACGTGCCGATGTAAATAATGATGGGCACGTAGCTGGCGGCGTCTTCTGGATACAGGCCGGCCAGGATGACGATATACAAGAGCGCACAGGCGCTGACGGTCAGGCGTAACGTGGCCTGGTCGAGTTCACTGTTCTTTTCCACCGGCTTTGGCATCTCATGACTTTTGATGCCTCCAAGCGTAGCCGCTAGCCTCGGTGAAGGCTGGGGACAGGCTGGCGCTGTCCCCAACGGATGGCGCCATTGCGTCAGTAGACCCTGTAGTACTTCACGACATCGTCGATGAAATAGATGGTCAATACCGAACCTTGGGTCTGGCTTTGGCCAGTTTTCGTGCCGGTCACGCTGCTGACGTCATTGGCCACGGTTTGTGCCTTGGCCAGTTGCGCCGAGGTTTCATACATCTTCAGGCTCGTTTCGGTCGACACGTACTTGTGAGCCAACTTCATGTACTTATCGAGGCCCTCATCATTCTTTTCATAGGTCCAGTTCGACTCGTTGCTGGTGCTGGTCGAATTGAGTTCCTCATTGGTCGGCGCACCGAACATCTGCGTGATCTGGCCTTTTGTCGTCTTGCCCGGAATGATCGTTTGCTTGAGGTAGGTGACGTCGTACTTCTGGGTTCCCTGGTTCAGGGTGTTCATCAACTTACCCAAGTCACCGGTGTTCGCACAGCCGTTGAGTACGCCCGCCAGCACGCACAGTGCCAATCCATTTCCAAGTGTTTTTCCATAGTTGAAGGACATAATGACTTTCCTTGAGTTGATGTCAGGACCCTTCCACTTCAACCGGGCAGACGGTGAAGTTGATCCAGCATTGCGCCGCCGAGCGATTTATTTAATCCACGGGCTTGGCACGCCGTAACTTTTCAATAGGCACAGTGATACGGCACGGCGTAGGTAGGGCGCGTTGGTTTTGTTTTATGTTTGGCTGTTCGAGCCGCTTTTCTTCAGAGCGTCTTCAGCTTAGGGGGAGAGTACGGAGCGAAGCTATAGTACAAGTGTGCTATGGCCTTGGCGGCGGGCAGGGGGGATAACGCTCAATGATTATTCACGACGTCATACCTTCACGTCTGCGGTTTGCCCAACCATCCGCCATCGCCTGGAACGTTGGGAAATTGCGCCGCAGCCGCTGAACGTGTGGGAACACCCAGGGATTTGAGCAGGCTTGAGACATGGATGCGTACCGTGAAGGGGGAAATGCCCAGCGCCCGGGCTATTTCCTTGTTGGTCTTGCCGGCGGCGATCAAACCAAGCACTTGTCGCTGACGAGCGGTCAGTTGCGAAAGTGCATCATCCAAGATGGCGTTTTCCGCCTGATACTTGACCACTACTTCGCCTTCGCGAATTGCCATGATGGCGTCGGCGATATCGGCGGGGTCGATATTCTTACCGATGAAACCGTCGGCACCCAGCGCCATTACCTGGGAAATAACATCCCTGTCATCCACCATCGAAACCACAATGATCGAGGTGCGTTTGAACTCATGCCGCAACTGGCTTATGACCTGCAGCGATTTAATACCGGGGAAGCGCAAATCCAGCACCAAGGAGTCCACTTCCACGCCGGACCGCGCCAGAGCCAGCACTTCGTCCAGATTACCAGCTTGTTCTATGGTGGCCGTCGGCAGAAGCCGTTCGATGGTTCTCAACATACCTTCACGAAACAAAGGATGGTCATCGGCCACAATAACTCGGCAGGTCATGCTTCAGATCCTTCTGAGTTCAAGTTCGCGCATCGTAACCTAAACTGCTCCCTCGGGTTTCAAGTTTGAAACAACCTTTCGTGTGGAATAATCCTGTGGTTATGACGGAAAAGAATAGCGAGCTTGATCAAGCGACGCTGAGATTGACGGTCGGTGCCTGTACGGCGCTCTACATCATTGTGGTGGCCTGTCTGGCCAGTGATTTCGAAACGTATGTACCGATCCTGTGGTACATGGCCTTTTTCTTTGGCGCCGCGGTCCCGCTGCGGATGGCGATCAAGCGTTGGCCCGGGCACTTCTTCCTGCGTCGTCTTTTTGCGATGACCCTGGATTATGCAAGCCTCGCCTTCGCCTTGATCGTGGGTGGGGAGGGACTGCTACCGGTGTACGCGGCATTGCTCTGGGTCACGTTGGGCAATGGCATGCGTTTCGGCTCGCGCTACCTGGCGCTGGCGACCGCTATCGCGCTGTCGACCCTGGTGGTGATTTTCCTGCTCACGCCGTTCTGGCGTGGCCAGCCCTACCTGTTCCTGATGCTGATCGTCACCACCATCGTGGTGCCTGCCTACGCGCATATCCTGTTGACCCGTACCCGCATCGCTTCGGAAGAGGCGATTGCCGCGAACCAGGAAAAGTCCCGCTTCCTGGCCCAGGCCAGCCATGACTTGCGCCAGCCGATTCACTCGATCGGTTTGTTTACCGCTTGCCTGCGCGATGCCCGGCTGGGGCAGGAAGAGTTGCGACTGGTGGACAATATCGACCGTTCGTTGCACATCGTGTCGCAGCTGTTTCGTTCGATCCTGGACATCTACACCCTCGATAACGGCCAACTTGAACCGCAGGCCGAACCCGTGCACCTGGGCACGTTGCTCCAGGACGTGGTCAAGCAAAACACCGAAGCCGCCCGCTGGGCCGGGGTCGAATTGCGCCTGCGACCTTGTCGGCACTGGGTCAATGTCAACGCCGGGCTGTTGGCGACCATGGTGCAGAACCTGATCTCCAATACGCTCAAATACGCCCCCGGCCAACCGGTGTTGATCGGCGTGCGTCCGAAAGGCCGTGGCTTGGCCATTGTCATTTACGACAAGGGCCGGGGCATTGCCGCCGAGCATCTGCCCGAGGTGTTCAAGGAGTTTTATCGGGTACGCCACGTCCGGGACAAGGACGTCGAAGGACTGGGCCTGGGGTTGTCCATCGTCAAGCGAATCAGCCAGTTGATCAACCTGGAGATCCGGTTGGACTCCCGCCTGGGCAAGGGGACACGCGCGATGATCCAGGGGCTGGAAAGGGTCGCGCCAAGGGTTGTGGCGCACAGGCCGGTGCCCACGCAAGGGCGTTTGCAAGGTTTGCGGGTGTGCCTGGTGGAGGACGACGCCAACGTGCTGATGGCAACGTCAGCGCTACTGGAAAAATGGGGCTGCGAAGTGGAAATCCACAGCGATGGGGTCGGGGTGACCAGTAACTGCGACATCATCATTGCCGACTTCGACCTGGGTACGAAGGTCTCCGGTTCCGAATGCATCGCCGCGATTCGCGAACAACGGGGCTGGGAAGTCCCCGCCATGATCATGACCGGCCATGACATCGAAAGAATTCGTCATTCGCTGCACCACATGAACATTTCAATCCTGGCCAAGCCCGTGCGACCTCCGGAGTTGCGGGTGACCCTGCTCGAATTGACCAAGCATTTCGCCCGTGTCAGGACCTGAGCCCACCCTTCCATTTTATGAAACGGTGGATTGCAGTTTGTGCGTATTCCTGCGCAGCCGCTTTGGGCAGAAGATGACGCCAGCCACTTGCACGCCCGTGCAGAAGCTGGCGGAGAGTCCTTAACCATAGCGCACTGGCGCAGGCATTCATGCTGCGGGTGCGAGGAGTCGCAGATGGACGAAGTCGTGAAAGCCAAAACCTCGCCCTGGCACGAAGGCGAGCTGACCCTGCAGCGCGCCGTCGGGGCCGTCGACATGATGGCCAGTGTCGGCCAACGGCAACTGGCCCGCACATGGATGCCGGACCAGCACCGGGCGTTCTACGCCCAGTTGCCTTTCGTGGTGCTGGGTGCGGTGGATCGACAAGGCGACGTCTGGGCAACCCTGCGCGCAGGACAACCGGGCTTCATGAACTCGCCCGATCCGCAGACCCTGCACATCAACCTCGAGCCCGAGCCGAACGACCCGGCCCAGGAAGGCATGGGCGAGGGCGATGCCATCGGCATGCTGGGGATCGAATTGCACACTCGGCGACGTAATCGCATGAACGGCGTCGTGCGCCGTCAGCTTGCCCCAGGGTTGGAGGTTGCCGTGAGCCAGGCCTACGGCAACTGCCCTCGCTACATCAATCTGCGCCAGTACCATTTTGTCGATGCGCAGGCTGTTGCGCCGCGTCAATTGACCGTCTCGGACCCGCTGGTGCGGCGCCTGGTGACGGCGGCCGATTCGTTTTATATCGCCACCTATGTGGTGCGTGACGGCGAGCGGCAGGTCGATGCCTCTCATCGCGGCGGCAAGCCGGGTTTCGTGCGCATGGACGAAGACGGATCGCTGACCATCCCGGACTTTTCCGGCAATCTGTTCTTCAACACCTTGGGCAATATCCTGCTCAACCCTCGGGCCGGGCTGGTGTTCGTCGATTTCCAGACCGGCGATCTGCTGCAAATGAGCGGTTCGGCGCAAGTGCTGCTGGACGATCCCGAGATCAGTGCCTTCCAGGGCGCCGAGCGGCTGCTGCGCTTCACGCCGCAGCGCATCGTCCATCGCCCGGCCGCCATCGCGCTGCGTTGGAAGGACCAGGACGAGGGCGACTCGCCCAATTCATTGATGACCGGCAGTTGGGAGCAGGCCGCCGAGCGCTTGCAGGCCGAGGCGCTGCGCAGCCGTTGGCGTTCGTTGCAGGTTGAGCGGGTGGTGGACGAGAGCCCAGACATTCGTTCGTTCTACCTACAGGCGAGCGATGGCTTGGGGTTGCCCCGGTTTGAAGCCGGGCAACATGTGCCGGTGCGAATTCTGTTGGAGGGGCACAAAGCCCCGTCGATCCGGACCTATAGCGTCTCAAGCGCACCGTCGGATGATTTCCTGCGCATCAGCGTCAAGCGCGATGGATCGGTGTCTTCCCATCTGCATGAACAAGTGCGGGCGCTGCATGAGATCGAAGCGCGGGCGCCCCAGGGGCACTTCACGGTCCAGCCCACCGAGCGCCGTCCGTTGGTATTGCTGGCCGCGGGGGTGGGCATCACGCCGCTGTTGTCGATGTTGCGCGAGGTGGTTTACCAGGGGCAGCGTATCAGCCGCATGCGCCCGGTCTGGCTGGTGCAAAGCGCCCGCTCGGTGGCCGACCTGGCGTTCCGTGAAGAGATCGACGAGCTGGCCGCCCGTGCCGGCGACAAGCTGCAGGTGCTGCGCATGGTCAGCCAACCGCCCACCGAGGCGGGGGCAGGTGAAGGCTACGATCTGGCAGGACGGATCGATGTGGAACTGCTCAAGCGGCTGCTGCCGCTCAATGACTACGATTTCTACCTGTGCGGGCCAGGCAGCTTTACCCAGGCGCTGTATGACGGGCTGCGTAAATTGCGCATTCCTGACGACCGCATCCATGCGGAAACCTTCGGGCCTTCCACCCTCGTGCGGGATATCGAAGTCAGTGTCCCGGCGCCCCAGCAAGTACCGGCCGCGAGCGAGGCGGTGAAGGTCTTGTTCGCCAGTTCCGGCAAGGAAGCTCGTTGGGAGCCTGGCAGTGGAACGCTGCTGGAGCTGGCCGAAGCGCGCGGCCTGACGCCGGAATTCAGTTGCCGCGGCGGTTCCTGCGGCACCTGCAAAACCCGCTTGAGCCGCGGCCAGGTGCATTACCTGAGCCAGCCGGCCGAACCGGTGGGCGAAGGTGAAGTGCTGATCTGCTGCGCCGTGCCGGCCCAAGGGAGCGAGCCGTTGGTGCTTGAGGTTTAGATCCCTCGGCGCAACGAAGGCGGTGTGTCAGTTTGCGGTGATGTTGGATGGGCCGGCCTCATCGCGAGCAAGCTCGCTCCCACATTGGATACTCAGTGAACACAAATCTTGTGCCCGGCCCCAAATCCCTGTGGGAGCGAGCCTGAACTCGCGAAGGCGGTGTGTCAGTTTGCGGTGATGTTGGATGGGATGGCCTCATCGCGAGCAAGCTCGCTCCCACATTGGATACTCAGTGAACACAAATCTTGTGCCCGGCCCCAAATCCCCTGTGGGAGCGAGCCTGCTCGCGAAGGCGGTGTGTCAGTTTGCGGTAATGTTGGATGGGATGGCCTCATCGCGAGTTCAAGCTCGCTCCCACATTGGATACTCAGTGAACACAAATCTTATATCCGGCCCCCAATCCCTGTGGGAGCGAGCCCGCTCGCGAAGGCGGCGTGTCAGTTTGCGGTGATGTTGGATGGGCCGGCCTCATCGCGAGCAAGCTCGCTCCCACATTGGATACTCAGTGCACATAAATCTTGTGCCCGGCCCCAAATCCCCTGTGGGAGCGAGCTTGCTCGCGATGACGGTGGTTCAGTCACCTGGATTTCACGCAGCAAGCCCCCCTCCTAAGCGGCTGGCCGACGCATCGCCAGGATGGCCGCACCGAAGCCGATGAAGGTCGAGCCGACGAGCCGGCTGATCCACACGGAAAATTCGGGCCGTTTCAACACGCCTTTGGCCTGGGCGGCAATGGCTGCATACAGGCTCAAGGACACCAGCGACAAGCCGGCGAATATCGATGTCAGAATCAGGAACTGCGGCAGCAGCGCGGCGCTCTGGTCGATGAATTGCGGGAACAGGGCGGTGAAGAACATCGTCGCCTTTGGGTTGGTGATGGCCGTCAGGAACGCCGACTTGTACAGTTTTGAACGCGATGGCTTGCGGGTCGTGCCATCCACTTGCACATCCGGCGTAAGTATCGGGCTCTTCTTGAACAACTGCTTGGCACCCAGGTAGAACAGATAACCGGCCCCCAGGACTTTCACCGCATTGAACAGCCATTCGGAACTGGCGAGCAACGCGCCGAGGCCCAGCATGGCGGCGGCCGACAGGCAGAACAGCCCGCTGGCGTTGCCCACCGATGACCACACCGCGTAGCGCGGGCCGTAGGCCAGGCTGTTATTGATCGCCATCAAGGTGGCAGGTCCAGGACTGGCGATAGCGATGGCCGCGACCAGGGTAAAGGCGAGAATCGAGTGCAGTTCCATTGTTCACATTCGCGACTGATTGACAGGGTGAGCATCCTACAGGAGAACCTGGCGTCGCCGCTTCAGTCTTCCAACATGCCCTATAGGTCGTCCGCCATCGGTGCTACAGTCCAGCCTTTCAGGGAGAGCGAGCGTCATGCGGATCGTAATAATGACTTTGATCATGGCGCTGCTGGCAGGCTGTGCGACGGCCAACGAAACCTTTGGCATGGGGCAACTCTGCGGCCGCCAGCCATACTGCGGTGCGGCCACCGATATCGAGATCATCAAGGGCGCGACGAACGACAACGACGTTTACTCACGCGCGCTGGCGCCGTTTGCAATCATTGACCTGCCTTTCAGTATCGTCGCCGATACGTTGATCCTGCCCTATACGATTTTTCATATGAGGCCTGCCGAGGAGTAGGTCTCTCCAAATGATTCGGACCCACTCCCTCGCGCCAGGGGATCAAACCCCGGCGACGGCCTCGCGAACGAAGTCTTCATAGGTGCGCAACGGGCGTCCAAGGATCGCCTGTAACCGTTCCACGGTTCCTTCGGCCGCCTGCATGCCAAACGTCTGGATGCCAGTCATCATCAGGCGCATGTCATAAGCCAGCCACGCGGGACCGTACGCCGCCAATTGCGCTTCGAAGGCGGCCACATCGTCACCGCCATAGCCGACCTCGCGACCCAGGGCGGCACTCCAGATTTTCGCCACGGCGGCACCGGTCAGTACTTGCGGGCCGACCAGGTCCAGGGTGACCCGATCCAGGGCCGAAGGCGCCCTGTCGCGGCGCAGCAGCTCGGCGACGGCAATGTCGGCGATGTCGCGGGCATCGATCATCGACACGCCCACCGAGCCGATCGGCATCGGGTACACCGAATAGTCCCGGATCGTCTGCTGGACCATCGATTCGTTCTGCATGAAGTAAGCCGGCCGCAGGATGGTTGCCGGGATGTCGAGGCTTTCGATCATGCGCTCGACCGTGTGCTTGCCGGTGAAGTGCGGTACCTGGGTGAACGTGTCGGCATGGATCACCGACAGGTAGACGATGCGCTCGATGCCGGCTTCGCGAGCGAGGTTCAAGGTGATGAGGGCTTGCGTCACCTCGTCGGGGGTCACGGCGTTGAGCAGGAACAGCGTCCGTGCCGACGCCAGCGCATTGCGCATCGAAGGGACGTCCGTGAGGTCGGCAACGACTTCAGCGACGCCCGCCGGGAACGTGCCTTTGCCGGGCTGGCGCACGAGGGCGTTGACCTCGGCGCCTGCGCCGGCGAGGCGTTGAATGATGAGTGAACCGAGGGTGCCCGTGGCGCCGGTAACGAGAATGCTCATTTTGAATCTCCTGCAAAAGGGTAGGGTGGGGTCAGAAAAGTCCGCTACGACCTTGTCGGCCCGTGGCGATGGGCAAACGATATTGTGTTGCAGGAGTAAAACGAAGACGCCAGGATGTAGACACTCCGTTGCATAAGTGGAACACCATGAACCTGAACGCGTTGACCGATTTCACCCTCGTGGCCACCAACGAAGGGTTGGGCAAGGCCAGCCGTGCCAGCGGCATATCCAAGGCCACCTTGTCGCGTCGTATCGCCGACCTTGAGGAGCAATTGGGTGTCCGGCTGATCGAGCGCAGCGCCCGCGGCCTGAAGCTCACCGAGGCCGGCGCACTGCTGTTGGCCCGGGCCGAGGGGCCATTGGCCGAGGTGGCGGAAGCCATGGCGGCGGCGAAGGAGGGCGTATCGACGCCGCGCGGACGCTTGCGTGTCGCTGCCCCGGTCCTGTTCTCGCAGCTCGCGATGGGACGCATCGGCGCCGAGTTTTGCGCGGCCTATCCTGACGTCACGATCGAGGCCATTGCCGAGGACCGTGTGGTTGATCTCGTCGAGGAACAATTTGACGTGGCGATCCGGATCAACCCGAGCCCGGACAGCGATCTGGTCGGCCGCTGCTTCGCCAAGGACCGGCTGGTTGTCGTGGCTGCGCCTGAAGTACCGAAGCCTGCGCCCGGCGCCCTCCGTTCGGTTCCCGGCATTGTGGTGTCGAGTTTCGAGCCTACCCATTGGACACTCGATGGCGGTCACCTGGTCCTGGAGCCGATCCCCAGGCTGCGCTTCTCTTCGTTCCTGATGATCCGCGATGCGGCCATCGCCGGTGGTGGGGCGGCCCTTCTCCCACAGTCGATCGCCTGGAACCCGTTGGCCAGTGGCGAGTTGGTCCAGTGGGGCACGGTAACGGGCAAGGAAGCCGAACTCTGGGTCCTGCACACGTCCCGGCGGCTGGCTGCGCCGAAGGTGCGGGCCTTTGTCGATTTCATGTGCGCCAGGTATCCGGACCTGTCGCTGATACTGAACGGATAGCGTCCTCTGCAACCGGCAGGCGGTGGGCGCTGGGCCGATGAATCGGCGGCAGCCTCGCAGAAGTGCAGCTAAGCTCACGGCCATTGAGGGGACAAAAATAAGTTTCCCTAGGGACGCCACATCTCTGGCAAGGGAGCCGCGAGCCATGAGCGCCGAACATAGCCACTATCCCCACGCCACCATTCTGGTGGTCGACGACACGCCGGATAATTTGATGTTGATGACGGACCTGCTCAAGGACCGCTATCGGGTCAAGGCCGCGAACAGTGGCGAGAAAGCCCTGCGAGTGCTCCAGGGCGATTCGCTACCGGACTTGATCCTGCTGGATGTGATGATGCCCGGGCTGTCTGGTCATGAAGTGGCGGACCAGCTCAAGCATGATCCGCGGACCTGTGACATTCCCATCATCTTCCTCACTGCTATGGCGGCGATCGAGGACGAAATCCATGGCTTGGAACTGGGCGCGGTCGACTACATCACCAAGCCGATCAGCCCACCGTTGGTGTTGGCGCGGGTGGATACGCAGCTCAAGCTCAAGGCGGCGGCAGATTTTTTGCGTGATCAGAATGACTACCTGGAGAAGGAGGTGGAGCGGCGTACCCGCGAGGTCGTGGCCATCCAGGACGTGACCATCCAGGCCATGGCCTCACTGGCAGAGACCCGCGATAACGAGACCGGCAACCATATTCGACGGACCCAGCACTACGTAAGGGTCCTGGCCGAGCAGCTGCGCGACCATCCTCGCTTCAGGCATTTCCTCAACGACGAAACGATCCGCCTGTTGTTCAAGTCGGCGCCGTTGCACGACATCGGCAAGATCGGCATTCCTGACCATATCCTCCTCAAGCCGGGACGCTTCACCCCGGAGGAATTCGAGATCATGAAAACCCACACCACGTTGGGGCGCGATGCCATCCAGCGCGCCGAGGATCAGCTCGGCGTCCAAGTGGATTTCCTCTGCCTGGCCAAAGAGATTGCCTACAGCCACCAGGAGAAATGGGACGGCAGCGGATATCCCCAAGCATTGGCAGGCGACGATATTCCTATCAGCGCCCGGCTGATGGCGGTGGCGGATGTCTATGACGCCCTGATCAGCCGACGGGTGTACAAATTGGGCATGCCCCATGAGGAGGCCGTCGAGATCATCCGGCAGGGGCGCGGCTCACATTTCGATCCGGACATCTGCGATGCCTTCCTGGCCCATGTCGAACAGTTCCAGGCGATTGCGCAGCGTTTTGCCGACAGCGATCAGGACATGGCCAAACAGGTGGCTGCTCTGGAGTGTATCGCCCAGAAACCTTGAGCGAACGACTGCGAGCCGTTTTTCCAACTTCCTAATCGTGGTCACCGGGGTATGTCATGGTCAGATTACGCACCCTGCTTGAACGTCTCCCGCTTCGCCACAAGTTGATCCTCGGTTTTGCCACGTTATTACTCCTGGTGTTGGTTCTCGGCGTGCAGAGTCTACGTACTCAGGAGTCGCTGAAGCGGGACATGCAGAATCTCTATACCCAGGAACTGGTGGGCATGGAACACCTGCACGAAGCCCGGGTGCAATTGCCGCATCTGGTGCAGGCGCTGCAGCGTGCCGTGGGGACGGACAGCGCGGACGTGCGCGTCGAGTCGCTGCAACATTTGCGTAACACTCAAACCCGGCTGCACCGGTCGCTGGCCGAGGCCAAGTCAACCTTGAGGCGCGCGGAGAACCTGGCACGTCTCGCCGAGTTCGATGTGCTGCTGCAACAGTTGCAGCGAGAGGGGGAGCGGGCCTTTGCATTGATCGATCTGGGCCGCCAGAGCCAAGCAATGTTACTGCTCAACAGCAGCGAGTTCCAACGCCTCGATCAGCAGGCCGATGCCCTGTTGCATGCAATCGCTGAGGTCAAGGAGGCTTCGATCCGCGACACGGCCAAGGAGATTGCCGACTTTGCCGAGCGCAGCACCACGCTGACCTACACCCTGTTGCTCGGCGGATTGACGCTGGCGCTGCTGCTTTGCTGGCTGGTCAGCCAGTCGATCCGCCACCCGCTGAACCGAGTGCGAGTCGCCGTGGACCAGTTGGCCGCAGGAAAGCTCGATCAGCCGATTCCGCATACGGACTTGAATAACGAGACCGGCGACCTTGCGCGGGCCATCGCCAAACTGCAAATCGAGTCTCAACAGTTGGAACGCCAGCGGTCGGTCAAGGCGCAGATCGCTCAGTTACAGATTGACCTGCAGCAAGCTGAGGCTCCCGACGAACTGGCGCAGGTGTTCCTACAGCATATGGCGAACCTGCTCGGCATTTGCCAGGGCGTTCTCTACAGCGCTCATCAGGACGCTACCCGACTGGTGCTGATGGGCGGCTATGCCACCGATTCCGAGCGGCCACCGCAGGCGCAGGTCATATTCGGCGATGGTTTGCTGGGCCAATGCGCGGTTGATCGTCAGGCACGCCAGATGCACGCGTTGCCTGAGCACTATTGGCGCCTGCATTCGCAGCTCGGTGAGATCCCCGCCACGTGCCTGGTGCTGCAACCGATTCAGCGTGGAGAGCGGCTGCTCGGCGTGCTCGAACTCGCTGGATTAAAACCCTTGGATGATGATCAGTCACTGCTGCTTCAGGAGGCGACCCCTCGCTTGGCTGCGGCGATGGCCATCCTGGAACGTAATCAGGCCGTCCAGGTACTGCTGGCGGAAACCCGTCGGCAAGCCGATGAAATGGCGGAACAGGCGCTGCAGTTGGAGCGTCAGGCCCAGGAGCTCGAAGCCCAGCAATCGGCACTGCGCGCCACCGAGGCCTGGTATCGCGGGATCATCGAGGCGGCACCGGACGGCATGCTGGTCGTGGGGGCTGACGGGCGCATCCTGCGGACCAACCAGCAATTGGACCGGTTGTTCGGCTACAGCGCTGGCGAGTTGGTGGGCGAGGCTATCGAGCGTCTGGTGCCGGTGGCGAGTCGCGGGCGCCACGTCGAGTTGCGCAACGGCTTCATTGCCCACGGCGATACTCGGCAGATGGGTGCCGGCCTGGACGACCTGCAGGGGGTACGCAAGGATGGCAGTCTGTTTTCGGTGGAGATCGGCCTGTCGCGCCTGCCGAGCCTGGAGGGCCGTGGGGTATGCGTGTGTGCCTCGGTGCGTGACGTCACCGAGCGTCGCCAGTTGCAGGCGGCGCTCAAAGTCAGCGAGGAACAACTGCGCGCGGTACTCGACAGCAGCCCGGTGGCCATGTTGATCAGGGACATTGAAGGTCGTCCGACCTACTGCAACCCGCAGTTCGAAAACCTGTTCGGTGTCGATATCATTCAACTCGAAGGCACCGATCCGGGGCGTTTCTGGGTTGATCAGCAGGCACACCAGCGCTTTGTCGCAGCAGCAGAGCAGGGCGCGGTGCTGAACTTCGAAGCCACTTTGCAGCGTCGCGAGGGTGAGCGCTTCGAGGTACTGGTTTCGGCGGCGACGCTGGAGCAGCGCGAGCGAGTCATTCGCGCCAACTGGTACTTCGACATTACCGATCGCAAGGCCGCCGAGGCCGAGGTGCACCTGGCGCGGGAGATCGCCGAGGAAGCGACCCGGGCCAAGAGCGAATTCCTGGCCACCATGAGCCACGAGATCCGCACGCCGATGAACGCGATTATTGGCATGAGCCACCTGGCCCTGCGCACCGAGCTGGACCATCGGCAGCGCAACTACATCGAGAAGGTGCACCGCTCGGCGGAGAATCTGCTGGGGATCATCAACGACATCCTGGACTTCTCCAAGATCGAGGCCGGGAGGATGCACATCGAGGCTATTCCCTTCCACTTGGAAGACGTGTTCGACGGCTTCGTCAGCATGATTGGCCTGAAGGTCGAGGACAAAGGCCTGGAGCTGCTGTTCAATACCCCGGCAGGGCTGCCGACGGCGCTGATCGGCGATCCGTTGCGCCTGGGCCAGGTGTTGATCAACCTGGGCAACAATGCGGCAAAGTTCACTGAGCAAGGCGAGGTCGTGGTGGGTGTGGAGCGACTGGGTGGCGGCGAGGAACAGGCACAGTTGCATTTCTGGGTGCGCGACAGTGGCATAGGCATGAGCCCCGAGCAATGCAGTCGGCTGTTCCAACCCTTCAGCCAGGCCGATAGCTCCACCACGCGCAAGTACGGTGGCACCGGTCTGGGTCTGGCCATTTCCAAGCACTTGGTGGAGCTGATGGGCGGACGAATCTGGGGAGAAAGCGAACTCGGCCAGGGCTCGGTCTTCCATTTCGAGGTGAGCCTCGGCGTGCAGCGCGACGCTGTGCCGCGGCGAATGTTTACGGCCGATGAGCTACTCGGCGTTCGCGTGCTGGTGGTTGACGACAACGCCAGCGCGCGCGAGATTCTCTCCAGCATGGCGCGCAGTTTTGGTGTCGAGGTGGACGTGGCACAGAGTGGTCGCGCGGCGTTGGGGATGCTGGTGGAGGCGGAGCGCAAGACACTGCCCTATGACTTGGTGTTGATGGATTGGCGCATGCCCGGCATGGACGGTGTGGAAACGGTGCGACAGATGCATGCCACCGACCTGGCGCAAACACCTTCGGTCATTATGGTCACCGCATTCGGGCGCGAGGAGGCGCGCGAAGAGGCCAGCCGGCACGGCATCCAGTTGCCGGTGGTGCTGACCAAACCGGTGACGCCGTCCACGCTGCTCGAGGCGATCGGCACGGTGCTCGGCAAGGTCCCTCAGGCCGACACTCGGGCCGGTGAGCGATCCGGGCAGAATGCCAATGCGATGGCTAGCCTGCGTGGCGCGCGCCTGCTGCTTGTTGAAGATAATGAACTGAACCGCGAGTTGGCCTGCGAGCTGCTGGGCAGCGCTGGCATCGAACTGTGCGTGGCCATCCATGGTGAAGAAGCACTCGACCTGTTGGCGCACGATGATGATTTCGACGGCGTACTGATGGACTGCCAGATGCCAGTCATGGATGGTTATACCGCTACTCGCAAGATTCGCGAGCAGTCGCGCTGGGCTGAGTTGCCGGTGATCGCCATGACCGCCGACGCCATGGCGGGAGACCGGGAGCGGGCCTTGGCCAGCGGTATGAACGACCATATCTCCAAGCCGCTGAACGTCGAGGGCATGTTCGTCACACTGGCCAAGTGGATACATCCTGCGCCCGGTCGTAACGCCCAGGCGCAGGAAACTTCAGCGTTGCCCATACCGGCTGGCAAGCACTTGTCCGCTGAACTTCCGGGCATCGACCAGAGAGCCGGCCTGGCCACTTGCATGGGCAAGGTCGACCTTTACCTGCGCCTGCTGCGCAAGTTCATCTCCAGTCACCGTGCCTTCAGCACCGAGTTCCTGGCCGCCCGTAGCGATGATGATTGTTCAGTGTCGACACGCCTGGCCCATACCCTGCGCGGCACAGCGGGCAACATCGGCGCCAATGACGTCGCGAGCGCTGCCGCCGACTTGGAGCAGGCCTGCCTGACCGGCTCCCAGGAGGAGGTCGTGGCTGATCGGCTGGTGGAGGTGGAGCGCTGCCTAAATCTAGTGCTGGAAGGGCTGGCGGGGCTAACGGAGCCGGGGCCAGCCACCGAGTCGCTGCCTGTGTCACATTCCGACGCCGAGTTACAGGCGCGGCTGGCCCAAGCCAGGGACTTGCTGGTCGAGAGTGATACGCAGGCGCTGACGGTCCTGCACCCGCTGCCGAGGCTGACCTCCGACCCCAGGCTGGCCGAGCAGTTGCGCCGGGTCGTCCAGCACGCCGAGCGTTTCGATTTCGACCAGGCCTTGGCGTTGCTGGAAAACCTGGCCGGGTCGAGTCAAAAGGCCGTGAAGTAATGACCTCGAAATCGTCCTGGCAAGGGGGGATTCTACCGTCGCTTTACGATTCGCCAACAATCCGTCTCAATCTGTGGCAATCAAACGGTCCAAGTTTTGCCCCGCTTGCCGAGCGAACCTCCATCGGCATGAGCGCCTGGCCGGAGGCGTTGTCCAGCAGCACGGAGCGCGTTTCTCCCGGCTCGAACAGGAAGCGTTCGCCCCATTGCCGCAGGCTGACCACCACCGGAAAGATCTCCCGTCCTTTCTCTGTCAGGACGTATTCCTTGTAGGCGCTTCCATCCGAGGCGGGGCGAACATCGAACACGCCGACCTCGACCAAGGCTTTGAGCCTCGATGCCAGGATGTTCTTGGCCACGCCCAGGCTTTTTTGAAATTCACTGAAGCGGCGGATGTCGTCGAAGGCGTCGCGGATGATCATCAGCGACCAACGATCGCCTATCACGCCGAGTGTCCTGGCGACCGGGCATTCGTTGTTTTGCGATGGAGCCGTTTCCATTTCATTGACCCTCTGGAAAAGCATTGCCAAGTTGGCCGGAATCTTGTGGTTGCAAATTGAAACCTGATCGAGCAACAATTCAGTTAGGTTTTTAATTGAAACCAGTTTAGCGCCAAGGAGACGTGCATGACAGCAGAGGCCGACTGTTTCACCCCGCAGCCTTCGGAAAATCAGTGTGGCGAAGGCGCTTGCTCCCGCTTGAGTGCGAAGTGCTCACAAGAGGGGCCGCTTCGCAGCCCAGCGGGAGCAAGCTCCCTCGCCACGGGGTCCTCGTGTTCCTTGGGTGAACAACATGGCGACCATTGCCCGGGCCTTTCGCCGTCGCTCACATTATTGTTCTCCGTGACCTGCGCACTGGCCGTCGCCAACGTCTACTTTGCCCAGCCCTTGCTCGCGTCGATGGCCGAGAGTCTGGGTGTCGCTTCAGGGTTGATCGGGGTTGTGGTGACGGCCACCCAGGTGGGTTACGCGCTGGGGTTGCTGTTCATCGTCCCGCTGGGGGACAAGGTCGACCGTAAACGGTTGGTGTTCGCCCAATTGGTGTTGTCTGCGATTGCGCTGGCGGCCGTCGGCGCAGCCCAGCATTGGTTGGCGTTGCTGGGCGCCCTGATCGTGATGGGGCTGCTGGCGGTGGTCGTCCAGGTGGTGGTGGCCTATGCCGCCGCGCTGTCCTCGCCCTCCCAACGCGGACAGGCCGTGGGAACCGTCACCAGTGGCGTCGTCCTGGGGATTCTCCTGGCGCGGTTCATCTCTGGAGTGATCGCCGATCTGGCGGGCTGGCGCGGGGTTTATTTCGTTTCCTCGGGCTTGATGCTGATCATCGCGGTGGTGTTCTGGGCCGTGGTGCCTGCCACCGTGTCGCCCCGCAACCGGGAGCCCTACCTGGCGCTCATCCGCTCGCTGTTCATGCTGTTCGTGACCGAGCCGATGCTACGGACCAGGGGGTTGCTGGCCTTGCTGGTCTTTGCCGCTTTTTCGGTGTTATGGACGGCCATGGTGCTGCCGTTGAGCGCCGCGCCGCTGGCGCTTTCCCATACCACCATCGGCCTGTTTGGCCTGGCCGGCGTCGCAGGAGCCCTGGCGGCCAGAAGCGCCGGACGTTGGGCTGACCGAGGCTTTGGACAACGGGTAACCGGCTGGTCCCTGGGGCTCCTGACGCTTTCCTGGCTGCCCATCGCCTTGACCGAGACCTCCCTGATTGCGCTGGTCTGCGGTGTGGTGTTGCTCGACTTCGCGGTGCAAGCCGTGCACGTCACCAACCAGAGCCTGATTTTCGCTGCACGGCCTGACGCCCAAAGCCGCATGGTCGGCGCCTACATGTGTTTCTACTCGGTGGGCAGTGCACTGGGCGCGATGGCCGCAACCCAGGTCTTCGCGCTATGGGGCTGGATGGCGGTCAGCCTGCTGGGCGTCTCGATCAGCCTCGCTGCGCTGGTGGTGTGGCGGCTCTCGCTTCATTGCGGCCACTGTTCAAGCAGGATCGAGACGAATTTCTCCGCGGCCGGGGAGAGCGATGCGCCCCGGCGGTAGACCAGGCCCAGCGAGCGGTTTACCACCGGCTCGATCAGCGGCACGCTGACCAGCGTTGGATGGTCCCCGGCCGGCATCGCCAGGCTGGGCATCGCCGACACGCCCAGGCCAGCCTCCACTAGTCCTAACGACGTGGACAGGTGCTGCACTTCGTAGAACCACTGCGGGCGCCAGCTCAGGCCCGACAGCGCGTGGTCCAGGAGCATGCGGTTGCCGCTCAGGCGGCCAACGCCGATCAACCGGTAATCGCTGAGTTCCGACCAGGTGACCGCGCTGCGTTCGGCCAACTCATGGTCGCGCCGGCAGGCCAGCACAAAGGGTTCGTTGACCAGGGGCACGAACTCGATGTCCGGGTGCTGGCCGCTCATCATGTTGATGCCGAAATCGGCTTCGCCGCGCAACACCGCTTCGAGCCCTTCATTGGCGCTGAGGTCAAGCAGGCGGATGCGGATTTTCGGGTAGCGCTCGTTGTAGAGGCGGATCACCGAAGGCAGGAAATAGAACGCCGCCGTGGGGATGCAGGCCAAGGTCACCCGGCCGATCTGTCGCTCCGCCAGCTCGCGGATATTAAGGATCGAGTCGTCGAAATCATCCAGCAGGCGCCGCGCCTTGGGCAGGAAGTCACGGCCGACGCTCGTCAGACTGACCTTGCGGGTGGTGCGATCGAGCAAAGCGGTCCCCAAGCCTTCCTCAAGTTTTTTCATCCGCCGGCTCAAGGCGGGTTGGGACAGGTGCAACGCATCGGCGGCTTCGTGGAAACTGCCAAGTTCGGCGATTTTCACGAAAGATCGTATGTCCTGCAGTTCATATTCCATGTTTTTCTCTCGCTGGGAAGGGCGGTGAGCCCCGGGCGAATCCTAGAATAATTCTTTTGTGAAACGCAATAATGGCGACGATCTTTGCATTGGAAACACTTTTTAAACCCTGCCACTCTTGTGTCCAGAACATCAATTATCCAGATTGATCAACAAGAGTTAATGTTCATGAAACGAATCCCTTGTGTGCTGATGCGCGGCGGTACGTCAAAAGGCCCGGTGTTTCTCGCCTGGGATCTGCCGGTCGCCATCGCCGAACGTGACGAGTTGCTGATCAACCTGATGGGCTCCGGCCACGAACTGGAAATCGACGGCATCGGCGGCGGCAGCCCACAGACCAGCAAGGTGGCGATCGTCAGCCCATCGCTGCACCCGGAAGCCGACGTCGATTATCTGTTCGTCCAAGTCATGGTTTCCCAGCGTCGGGTCGACACCGCGCCCAACTGCGGCAACATGCTCTGCGCCGTCGGCCCGTTCGCCATCGAGCAGGGGCTGGTCAAGGCTACCGGCGAGCTGACCCGGGTGCGCATTCGCAACCTCAATACCGGGACTTTCGTGAATTCCGACGTGCAAACCCCGAAAGGCAAGGTCAGCTATGAAGGCGACACCGCCATCGATGGCGTGCCCGGTACGGCCGCCCCGGTGCAACTGACCTTCCTCGATGCCGCGGGCAGCAAGACGGGGAAGCTCTTCCCGACCGGGCAACCCCTGGACATGATCGACGGCATTGCGGTGACCTGCATTGACATGGCGATGCCGATGCTGATCGTCGAGGCCAGCCAACTGGGCAAGCGCGGTGACGAAAGCCCCGCTGAACTGGACGCCGACAAGGCATTCATGCGGCGCCTGGAATCCTTGCGGCTCAAAGCCGGCCGGGCGATGGGCCTGGGTGACGTCAGCGACATGGTGATCCCCAAGCCGGTCCTGGTGTCGCCGGCCAAGTCTGGCGGGACCCTCCAGGTGCGCTACTTCATGCCCCACAGCTGTCACCGCGCCTTGGCGATCACCGGCTCCATCGGCCTGGCGACGGCTTGCGTGACCCACGGCAGTGTCGCGGCCAACCTGATCGGTGGCGGCGGCGAGCCTCGTTTGGAGCAGGTTCGCATCGAGCACCCCAGCGGCGGTATCGATGTCGTGTTGTCCTACACCGGCGAAAAGGGTGAGACCATTCGAGCCTCGGTAGTACGCACCGCCCGCCGACTTTTTTCAGGTTTTGTATACGCCACGGTTTCCCGGCGCCTGGCCGGTTAGCCAGGCAGACCTCGTCATTGCATCAGCGACTCAATAACAACAAGAGATCTGACATATGCTCGCTTTACTTGGCTTGGCCATGGTGGTGGTCTTCACCTTCCTGATAATGACCAAACGGCTGTCGCCCATCGTCGCCCTGACGGTGGTGCCGATCGTCTTTGCCGTGCTTGGCGGCTTTGGCGGCACCACCGGCAAGATGATGCTGGATGGCCTGAAGATGGTCGCGCCGTCAGCGGCACTGCTGTTGTTCGCGATCCTGTTTTTCGGCCTGATGATCGACGCCGGCCTGTTCGACCCGCTGATCCGCAAGATCCTCAAGCGGGTCAATGGCGACCCGATGAAAATCGCCGTGGGCACTGCGCTGTTGTCGCTGTTGGTGGCGCTGGACGGTGACGGCACGACGACGTACATGATCACCTGTGCCGCGATGCTGCCGCTGTATAAGCGCATCGGCATGAACCCGATGATCCTGGCGACCGTTTCCATGCTCTCCTTGAGCATCATGAGCGGCATGACCCCTTGGGGCGGCCCGGCGACCCGTGCCATCGCAGCCCTGGGCCTGGATGCCGGTGAGTACTTCGTGCCGTTGCTGCCGACCATGATCGGTGGGGCCGCATGGGTGGTGTTCACGGCGTTCCTGTTGGGCCGTGCCGAGCGCAAGCGCATCGGCAATGTCCAGCTGCAAAGCGGCGGTGGTAATTGCTACATCAACGCGATCATGGAAGACACGCCACACAAACGTCCGAAACTGGCCTACGTCAACCTGCTGTTGGTGGTCGCGGTGATGGTCGCGCTGGTGATGGGGCTCATGCACTCGGCGATCCTGTTCCTGATCGGTTTTGTCCTGGCGCTGATGATCAACTATCCGCAACTGGATATTCAGAAGGAACGCATTCTCGCCCATTCGGGCAATGCCATGACCGTGGTCCTGCTGGTGTTTGCCGCGGGCATCTTCGCCGGGATTTTCTCTGGGACGAAGATGGTCGATGCATTGGCGCAAACCCTGGTGGACTGGATTCCGCCGTCCTGGGGCCATCTGTTCCCGTTGGTGGTGGCGATTACCAGCATGCCGCTGACCTTCGTCTTGTCCAACGATGCCTACTACTTCGGTGTCGTGCCGATCCTGGCTAACGCCGCGGCGGCCTACGGGATCGATCCGGTGGAAATTGCCCGGGCGTCCATTCTTGGCCAGCCGGTGCACCTGATGAGTCCGCTGGTGGCCTCGACCCTGTTGCTGGTGGGCATGGTCGACCGCGACCTGGGCGACTTTCAGAAAGCCACCATCAAATGGGCGGTGCTCACCTCCCTGGTCATTACTGCATTGGCCCTGCTGACCGGGGCGCTGACGCTGTTCTCCTGATTCATCCTCCGCACTTTTAGCTGCCTGCCTGACACGCCCCGCAAGGGGGTGTGCGCCGGCCTGCACGCCCAATAACAACAACGAGTAGCTCGACATGACCACTTTGCTTACCCGCGGGGCTTTGTTTCCACTCCTTGGCCTGTTGCCCCTGGCCTCGGCCAGCGCCGAAGGTTTCATCGACGACAGCAAGCTCAAGCTGCAATTGCGCAACGTCTATTTCAACGAAAATTTCCGCGATGAGCACGGCATGAGCGCACGGGCGGCGAGGACGGCCAAGAGTGAGCGCACCGAATGGGCCCAGGGTTTCCTGCTGGATTACCAGTCGGGCTTTACGCCGGGCACGATCGGTTTCGGCGTCGACGCCCTGGGCCTGCTCGGGGTCAAGCTCGACTCCGGGCGTGGCCGCAGCGGCACCGGCCTGCTGCCAGTGCATGACGACGGTCGCGCCGCCGACGAGTTCGCCAGCGCGGGCATGACCGCCAAGGCCCGGTTCGCCAAGACCACGCTCAAGTACGGCACCTTGCTGCCCAAGACCCCAGTGCTGATCTACAACGATGCGCGGCTGTTGCCCCAGACCTACCAAGGCACCCAGGTCAGCAGCAGTGACATCGATAACCTCACCCTCACCGGCGGGCGTCTGGAGCGTTTCAAACTGCGGGATTCGAGCGACAGCATGCCCATCGTGCCCGATGGCTACGGCGGCGATGAGTCCGGTGACTTCAGCTATGCCGGCGCCGACTACAAGTTGGGTAAGAACGTCCGCCTGAGCTACTTCTATGGCGAGCTGGAGAATTTCTATCGGCAGAATTTTGCTGGCATCCAGCATGATCTGCCCTTGGGTGCCGGGGTACTGACCAGCGACCTGCGCTATTTCAACAGCGTCGATTCGGGTTCGGCCTACGGCGGCAAGATCGACAACGACATGCTCAGCGGGTCGCTGTCCTACGCCGTTGTCGGCCATACGTTGAGTGCCGGTTACCAGACCCTCAGCGGCGAGGCGGGCCTGCCTTACATCAGTGGCGCCACGGTGTACTCCTTCAGCAACGTCGGGATCGGCAAGTTCATCGAGGAAGATGAGAAGACCTGGATGCTCGGTTACGGCTACGACTTCGCGCGCCTCGGTGTGCCTGGCCTGACATTCTCCACCCGCTACCTGAGCGGTAACGATGGCAAGTCCAACACCGCGGTCAAAGAGTGGGAACGTGACGCGGAGATCGCGTACGTGGTGCAGCAGGGCACGTTCAAGGGGCTGGGGGTGAAGGTGCGAAACTACGTCTATCGCTCGGACTTTTCACGGGGGCGTGACAGTAATCGGATCTACTTCACCTACGACATCGCGCTTTGGTAGGGCGTGCAGTTTATTTAAGAAACAACGACGGACTTGTGGCGAGGGAGCTTGCTCCCGCTCGGCTGCGAAGCGGTCGTGAGCCGGCGGGTGAGGTGTGTCTGTGTTACGCGTTTGGCAGGTTTTGGGGCCGCTTCGCGACCCAGCGGGAGCAAGCTCCCTCGCCACGGATTTATCAGCGCTCTTAAGTGAACAGTACACCCTTTTGGTAGGATGCTTTGCGCGCCCCGTCACGCAGCGTTGGTGACGCAGGGCGCAAACCGTCGTCTCGTGTGACCGTACACCTTGGCGCCAATCATCTTTGGGCAAAGCCCTCGTCGAGGCCGCTGTGGATCGAAACCAAGACCGACGCAACAACCTTTCCCTGGATGGCCTGAATTTTTTCCTCGCGGATGTCCGCGATGGTTTGGGCCCGTACCTGGCGATCTACCTGTTGGCGGTGCATCGCTGGGACCCGGCCAGCATTGGCGTGGTCATGACGGTGGCGGCGATGGCCGGGCTCGTTGCCCAAGCGCCGGCTGGCGCGTTGATCGACCGGGTACACAGCAAACGTGCCGTGGTGGCCGTGGCGGCCTTGATGGTGACGCTCGGTTGCCTGGTGCTGCCGTTCACGTCGTCCTTCGGCCTGGTGGCGTTGACCCAGGCGCTTGGCGCTGTGGCGGCCTCGGTCTTTGCGCCAGCTATTGCCGCCATCTCCCTGGGCATTACTGGCGCCAAGGCCTTTACGCGGCGCACTGGGCGCAACGAGACATTCAACCACGCGGGCAATGCCTGCGCAGCGCTGCTGGCGGGTGGGTTCGCCTGGCTGTTCGGTCCCATTGCGGTGTTCTACCTGATGGCCGCGATGGCATTGGCCAGCATCGTGGCGGTCAGTTGCGTGTCCGCCGAGGCCATCGACCATGACGTGGCCCGAGGGCTGGAGGCGGGGCAGGTGGGCCACGGCCCGGTACCCTCGGCGCTGCGGGTGTTGCTGGATAACCGCACGCTGCTGTTGTTCGCCATGTGCTGCGGGCTGTTCCACCTGGCGAACGCGGCGATGCTCCCGCTGGTCAGCCAGAAGCTGGCCCAGGCCAACGTGCACCTGGCCACGCCGCTGACGTCGGCCTGTATCGTTGCGGCGCAGCTGGTCATGGTGCCCATGGCGTGGCTGGTGGGGGTCAAGGCCGATGCCTGGGGCCGCAAGCCGTTGCTGCTGGCCGGCTTCCTGATCCTGCCCATCCGCGGTGTGCTGTATGTGCTTTCGGACGACCCCTACTGGTTGGTGGCGGTGCAACTGCTGGACGGTATCGGTGCCGGACTGTTTGGCGCGCTGTTTCCCCTGGTGGTCAAGGACCTGACCCAGGGCACCGGGCGTTTCAACGTCAGCCTCGGGGTGTTGTCGACGGTGTTCGGGCTGGGCGCCGCGTTGAGCAACAGCCTGGCCGGCTTCGTCGTGCAGGGGGCTGGCTACAGCGCTGCATTCCTGACCCTGGCAGCGATTGCCGTCTTGGCGTTCGGCCTGTTGCTGGCGATGCCCGAGACTTTCCGGCCAAGCCGCGCTCCACAGCCCGGCACGCTTGCAGTGCCTGACGGCGGGATTGCATGAGGCCGCGTATCACCCCTGTGGGAGCGAGCTTGGCCCAGTCAAAGTGGATGCAAGCTGACCCACCGCTTTCGCGAGCAAGTCCGCTCCCACAGGAGGACTTGCTTACCACAGAGGAAATCGAAACGCCCGGCAATCAGAGCCTGGGTATCGGCCGTTCCACCACGCTCCAATAGGACGACGTGTCGATGAGGCTCAAAACGCGCCCTTGTTCCATGTCCTGGTTCAGCACGCCCCGGGTCAGATCGCCGGCCAACCAACTCGCCGTATTGGCGGCCAACACTCGGCCCTCGGCATTGAGCAACAGTGCTTCATTGCTGACTCTCATCAGGCTGCGAACGAGCAAAGGCTCCAACGAGTGCAGGGAGATGTCGGCGGCGGCGACGCCAATGAAGCGATCATCGAAAAAAATCGGCACGGAAAAGGCGACGATGTACTGCTCGGTGCCGTACAAGTCGACGAAAGGACCGTCTATGGAAGGCTGGCGAGTCTGCTGCGGACGGGTGTACCACGGCATGTGCAAGTAATCGTAGAAACGATCGCTACGGCTATCGAGATTCAGCTGCAAAGGCTGGATGTGTTCGTTCTGGGTCCGGCACCACCACTGCAGGTGCATCTCGCAATCTTCCAGTTCACCGGGGGCGAAGACCACGCCGGCGCCATGAAACTTGAGGCTTTCGGAATCGAGAATCTGCCGGACGCCAGCCAGCAATGGCTTGAGGTCGCGTTGATTGGGTCGCTTGGTCTTGCACCGTTGCCGTTCCCAAATGCTCGATACCTGGGCGCCCAGGTCGTTGAGACCCTTGAAGACGTTACCAATGGAAGCGTTGATCAACGTTGCGCATTGGGATAACCCATTTGCTGACATTTCGTTATCCATGGCTCTAACTCATGCCTCGGAAGGGACAGTGCGGTGTTTGCTGGCGACACGAACAGGCTGTCGGGCGGTGTTTGGAGTCAGTTGTTCAGCAAGTTCTGTTCCAGTCATCAGGCATCCTGCGCCATCTGCTGCAAGCGTATGGCGGTCAAGCGCCGGACGCCGCGAGCGACATGGGCTTCGGCCAGGGCCCCGGCCAGATTGGCATCGTTCGCAATAATGGCCTCCAGAATCCCCCGGTGTTCCCGCTCGATCACTTGGGGATCCGGTTGCTCATCAAATGGCAACCATAACAACTCCCCCAGTTCCGCCTGCAAGCGGGCCTCGCTGTGGGTCAGCCGCACCGACTGCGACGCCACGGCAATTTCGATGTGGAACCTGGCGTCGGCACGTCGGCGCTCCAGCCGTTCTTGTGCCTTGGCCAGCGCATCGATGTAGCCACCCAGCCGCGCATGTTGCTCAGGGCCGGCACGTTGGGCTGCCAAGCGGGCGGCAGCGCCGGAAATGGCTGCGTGCTCGTCGGCCAGGTCACGCAATTCAAGCGTGCTCATTTCACGCAATTGATCGAACAAGGCTTGATCGGTGGTTTGTGGGGCGGCGCAGATAAAGCTGCCGCCGTTGCGCCCACGGCGGGTTTCGATGACCCCGCGTTCTCGCAAGGCAGCCAACGCATCGCGCAGAGTGACCGTGGCGACGCCGAGTTGGGTGGCCAGGATACTTTCGCTGGGGAGCTGTTCACCTTCGACCAGCAACCCCAGGTCAATCATTTCAACCAGGCGGCGGGTGACCGATTCCGTTTTCCCTTCCTGATTGAGGCGTATGAGGCTCGATGTAGGACTCATGGTCGTTTCATTCATTGGCGGCGCCGTCGACGCCTGGATTCAAAAATTCTATTTCATAGTTCAAAGGCATTTTCAGGGGCCATTGGCGCGGAATTCTAGGGATGAAAAGGCGTTGAAGTCAAAACAACCTGGTTGAATTTGGTTTTCCTGGGGTTCTCATGGGTTAAAAGATATGGTTCCATATGTTTAAGCGAGCCGAGATCGCATTCATCCGAACCCAGGAGCACTTCAATCATGAGTCACTTGACCCGAGCAGAGTGGGAAGCCAGAGCCAAGGCGCTGGACATCGAGGGCCGTGCCTTTATCGACGGGCAATACAGGCCTGCCAGTTCAGGCGCTACCTTCGAATGCGTGAGTCCTGTGGATGGGCGATTGTTGGGCCTGGTTGCAAGTTGCGATGCCGCGGACGCCGAGCTGGCCGTGACCAGCGCCCGGGCGGCATTCGAGTCTGGCGTTTGGTCGCGTCAGGCACCGGAAGCGCGCAAGGCAGTCATGTTGCGTTTTTCCGACCTCTTGCAGTCCCATGTCGAAGAGCTGGCACTGCTGGAAACGCTGGACATGGGCAAACCGATCGCCGACTCGCTGGCGGTCGACCTGCCCGGCGCCATCGACAGCATTCGCTGGTGCGGTGAAGCCATCGACAAGATCTACGATGAAGTGGCCGCGACGGCTGTGGATCAGCTAGGGCTGGTAACGCGGGAGCCGGTCGGGGTGGTCGCTGCCATCGTGCCGTGGAATTTCCCGTTGATGATGGCGTCCTGGAAATTGGGGCCGGCATTGGCGAGCGGTAATTCGGTGATTCTCAAACCTTCGGAGCGTTCGCCGCTGACGGCCATTCGTATCGCACAGCTTGCCCTGGAAGCAGGGTTGCCGGCCGGTGTGCTCAATGTGCTGCCAGGCTATGGGCACACGGTGGGCAAGGCCCTGGCCTTGCACGGTGACGTTGATGTGCTGGCGTTTACCGGTTCCACCCGAGTGGCCAAGCAACTTCTCGTGTATGCAGGCGAGTCGAACATGAAGCGGGTCTGGCTGGAGGCGGGGGGGAAGAGTCCGAACATTGTCTTCGCCGATGCCCCTGATCTACAGGTAGCCGCCGAAGCGGCAGCGGCCGCCATAGCTTTCAATCAGGGCGAGGTGTGCACCGCCGGTTCACGTTTGCTCGTCCAGGCTTCCATCAAGGCGCGTTTCGTGCCGATGGTGGTCGAGGCCATGAAAAGCTGGAAGCCAGGCCATCCATTGGACCCCGACACCAATGTCGGTGCACTGGTGGATGCGCGTCACCTGGAAGGCGTGTTGCACCACATTCGGCAAGGACAGGATCAAGGCGCCCAGTTGTTGCTGGGAGGACACGTGGCGCTGGCGGACAGCGGTGGCAGCTACGTGGAGCCGACGCTATTCGATAACGTCAGCAATTCGATGAACATTGCCCGGGAAGAGATTTTTGGCCCGGTGCTGTCGGTGATCGAGTTCGACGAAGCCGAGGATGCGGTGCGCATCGCCAACGACACGCCTTATGGGCTGGCGGCAGCCGTCTGGACGGCCAACCTGTCGCGCGCCCACACCATGGCCCGGGCTCTTCGCGCCGGAAGTGTCTGGGTCAACCTGTATGACGGCGGCGACATGATGGCGCCGTTCGGTGGCTACAAACAGTCCGGCAATGGCCGCGACAAATCCCTGCATGCTTTTGATAAATACACCGAGATCAAGGCCACCTGGATTCAGCTCTGAGGCATTTCCGGTGAACCACGTTACGGGCGGGATGGCTCTGCCTGCTTGACGCTTACTCAAACGAATTCCTTTTTGAAGGATGGCGCAATGAACAGCTCGATAAGCTCCACGGCAGCCGTGGACCAGGACGCGGAGCAACTCCGTGCCCTGGGGTACACCTCGAATTTCGAACGTAGCATGAGCCTCTGGCAGAACTTTGCCCTCGGTTTCACTTACTTATCGCCAGTGGTCGGCGTCTATACGTTGTTCGGCCTGTGCCTGGCAGCGGGCGGGCCGCCGATGTTCTGGTCCTACCTGCTGGTGGGGTTCGGGCAAATGCTGGTGTGCCTGATTTTTTGCGAAGTGGTGTCCCAGTACCCCATTTCCGGCGGTGTCTATCCGTGGGCTCGCCGCCTGGTGGGGAAAAAATGGGCCTGGATGGTCGGCTGGATCTACGCCATTTCTTTGTGCGTGACCATTGCTGCCGTAGCCCTGGGCGCTGGTCCCTACATTGCCAACCTGCTGGGTTTCGAGTCGTCGCCGGTCACTAATACCTTGGTTGCGCTGGTCCTGACCGCCGCCGCGACGGTCCTGAACCTTAGCGGCACCAAGCTGCTGGCGCGGGTGGCGATGTTCGGTTTTCTGTGTGAGCTGGTCGGGGCTTTGCTGATCGGCGGCTATTTGCTGATTTTCGAGCGCCACCAGCCCTTGAGCGTGTTGTTCGACACGTTCGATATTTCCATCGATGGGGAGTACTGGCCGGCCTTCCTGGCCGCGTCACTGGCGGGGATGTTCCTCTATTATGGTTTTGAAGCCTGCGGCGATGTCGCCGAGGAAACGCCCAATCCTAGCCGTCAGGTCCCCAAGGCCATGCGAATGACGATCTGGATCGGCGGTGCTGCTTCGATCTTCGCCGCCCTGGCCTTGATCCTGGCCGTGCCTGATATTGCCGCCGTTGTCTCCGGGCAGGACAAGGATCCCATGGCCACGATATTTGGCGCGGCGTTCGGTCCGGTCATGTCCCGTGTGGTCATGGCGGTGATCACGGTCTCGTTCGTTTCCTGTGTGCTGAGCTTGCAGGCATCCGCCAGCCGCTTGTTGTATGCCTACGCTCGAGACGAAATGCTCATGGGCAGTGGTGTGCTGAAGAAACTCTCCCCGACGACCCATGTGCCGACTGCCGCCCTGATGGTCTGCGGGGTGCTGCCGGCAATCATCGTGTGTGTCGGCTTTTATCTTCAGAACGCCATCGCGCTGGTGGTGAGTTTTGCCGCCATCGGTATCTACCTGGCGTTCCAGATGATCGTCGGGGGAGTGATGTATGCCCGTCTCCGGGGCTGGACACCCAAGGGCCAGTTCACCTTGGGACGTTGGGGCTGGCCGGTGAACATCGCTGCGCTCTGCTATGGCTTGTTCGCCATCGTCAATATGTCCTGGCCGCGTACGCCAGATGCGCCTTGGTACGTGAACTACGGCATCGTGTTGGTCGGCGCCATCGTGATTCTCGTCGGCCTCGTCTACATGGTCGTGTTTCGTCCCTACGAGAAGGGTACCGCTCCGGCGTCCGATGCCTGGAAAAAAGCCTAGGAACATGACGGCCTGCCGCCGGGCGCGGCAGGCAAATTCCTCTGATGAGAAAAGGTGAACATTTTATGACGTCTCGAATCCATTCGATGCTGTTGGGGTTGCTCCTGATTCTGGCCAGCCATGGGGTTTTGGCGGCCAGTCAAAACGATACCCTGGGCGTGATCCATGACTACATGAAGGCTTGGAGCGCTCGTGATGCGGAGGCTGCGGCGAAGTACTTCGCCGAGGACGGTGAGTTTCTCGACGCCTCGGTGGGAACACCCCAGGTCGGCCGGGAAAATGCCAAGACCCAGGTGATCGAAGTGTTCATGCGCGCAGTGCCGGATCTGCAATGGACGATGCTGGGCGAGCCGATCATCAACGGTGACAGCATTGCCTTCGAATGGGAATTCAAAGGGCACAATACCGGGCCTTGGAGCACCGAGACCCCAGCCACCCAGCGCCCCCTCAGCTTCAAGGGGGTGAGTTTCATCCGGCTCAAGGAGGGCAAGATTCTCACGCAGCACGACTACTATGACGCCCTGGGTTTCAACAAGCAGCTCGGCTGGTAGTTCCATGTTTGGATGCTTACCGTTATCTGTCGAAAACTTGATCCTGATCAAGGCAAATAAACATTCCCGCTTCATGACCGTTATAAGTGCCAAGCGGAGCAATAACAGGGGTGATGGCTATTTGGTATTGCGTTAAGATCGCCCCACGTCAGCGTGTATAACAACCCTCATACAACAAGTTCACGCGTCATTAATTCAATATGAAATGAGGCTTGAACGGAAATGCTCAGGAATGCACCGCTGCGTCTGAAACTTTTATTGATCCTGCTACTTCCCCTGTTGGGATTCTTGTCCTTGGCCGGCGTCTTTATCGTGGACAACTACAAGACCCTGCGCGATATGGACGCCACGGTCGCCGCCAGCGCCACGGCACAGAAGTTGAGTCAACTGATCACGGTATTGCAGCGCGAGCGCGGCGCCAGCGGGGTTTTCCTGGGCAGCGGCGGCAAGTCCATGGGTGAACGGATGGCCCAGGCGCGCCAGGATTCCAATGCCTCGGCCAAGGTGGTGCGTGGGTTGTCTGGGTCGGACAGTGCGCAATTGGACAATGTTCTCCAAGCACTGGACCAGTTGCCCGTCATTCGTGGGCAAGTGGATAAGTTGGGTATCAGCAGCACCGAATCCGGTGTTCGTTATACCGAGATCATTCAAGCGCTCATGGGCTATACCCACTCTTTGGAAGCGACGATCAACAACGCCACCATTGTTCATGCGCTCAATGCCCTCAATCAGTTTATCGAGATGAAAGAGCGGGCCGGACGCGAACGGGTCGTGCTGGGCCTGGTATTCAGCCAGGATCGTTTCGATGAGACCTTGTTGTCGCGCTTTAGCCGCAATCTTGGTGAGTTCTCTGCGTATTCCGACGCGTTCCGCCGCCAGGCCCAACCCGTCTTGCTTCAACAGTTCACCGAGCAGATGCTCAAGCCCGCTGCGGTCGAAGTCGGTAAGTTGCAGCGCCTGGCTTTCGAAGTGCCATTGGGCCAGTCGCTGGGCATCAAGCCAGAGGCCTGGTTTGAACTCTCCACTCAGCGCATCGATATGATGAGCCAGGTGGAAGACGCCCTCGGTCAAAGCATCAGCCGCTTGGCGATTCACGGCCGCGATGAAGCAAGTCGTGCGTTGTGGCTGACCGTCGCTGCGGTCGTCGTGGCGCTGCTGGCGGTGACGGTGTTGTCGTATGTGATCATCCGCCTGATTGATCTGGCGGTGCGCGATGTGAACCAGGCCCTGAACGGCCTGGCACAGCGTGACCTCACCGCCAGGGCCACCTATGAAGGCCGCGATGAGTTCGGCCAGATCTCGCGCAACCTCAATCGCATGGCGCAGGAGATCAGCGAGATCGTGCAGGAAATCGGCAACGCCACGGCGCAAGTGGCCACCGCCGCGCAAGAGTCTTCCACGGTGACGGTCCAGACCAGCATGAGTGTCGAGCAACAGCGCCAAGGCACCGAGCTGGTGGCCACGGCGATCAATCAGATGAGCGCCACGGTGCGCGAGGTGGCGCAAAGTACCAACGATGCGGCGCACATGTCGCAACAGGTCAACCTCAGCACGGCCCAAGGGCGCGTGGAAATCGAAAGCACCATCGGGCTGATCCGCCAATTGTCCGGGCAGGCCGAGGAGACCGCGCAAATCATTGATGATCTCAAGCTGGAAAGCGATGCCATTTCCTCGGTGCTCGATGTGATTCGCGGCATTGCCGAACAGACCAATCTGTTGGCGCTCAATGCGGCGATTGAAGCGGCGCGGGCCGGTGACCATGGCCGCGGTTTTGCGGTGGTCGCCTCCGAAGTGCGCACCCTGGCACAAAAGACCCAGGAGTCCACGGGCAACATTCAACAGATGATCAGCAACCTGCAGGCCGGTTCGGATCGTGCGGCGCTGTCCATGCAGCAGACCCTGGACAAGGCCCAGGACGGGGCGAGCAAAGTCGAGCGCGCGGGGGAGTTGCTGGTGGAGATCGCCGAGGGGGTGGCGACGATCAGCGACCGTAACATCCAGATCGCCTCCGCGGCCGAAGAGCAGAGCGCGGTGTCCGAAGACATCAATCGCAACGTGAACGAGATCAACGACCTGGTGATCCAAGTGAGTGCCGGCGCCGAGCAGACGGCCATCACCAGCCAGGAACTGGCGCGCCTGGCCGAGCACCAGCAACAGTTGGTCAATCGCTTCAAAGTCGCCTAGCTCTTGCAACCTCGGGCCTTCGACGCAAGGCCCGGGTGTGCGCTCAGACGATGTCGTCGATCAGGATATGGAGCTCGCCGCGGCTGCATTGCTCGATCCGCGCCTCGACCTTGTAGACCTTGCGCAGCATCGATTCGCTGATCACCTCGGCGCTTGGGCCGCTGCCCTGGGCGGTGCCGTCGGCGATGACCAGCACCTGGTCGGCAAAGCGCAGCGCCTGGTTCAGGTCATGGATGGCGATGAACACAATGACCTGGCGTTTGCGCGCCAGGGCCCGCATGAAGTTCAGCACCTGGACTTGCCGGTGCATGTCCAGGGCGCTGGTCGGTTCATCCATCAGCAGGATTTCCGGTTCGCGCACCAGGGTCTGGGCGATCGACACCAGTTGCTGCTGTCCGCCGCTGAGCTCGCCGAGATTACGGAACGACAGTTCGGTGATGCCCAGCGCGGCGAGAATGTCATCCACCAACTTCAGTTCATCATCGTGGACGACCCAGCCCGGCGTAAGCTGCTTTCGCGCCAGCAACACCGACTCGTACACCGTCAACCGGGCGCTGGCGTTCAAGCCTTGGGGCATGTAGCTGATGCCCTGCGGTCCCTTTTTCGAGTCTTCCAGAACCACTTGCCCGGGGCCGTCGATCAAGCCGGCCATGCGCTTGAACAAAGTGGATTTGCCCGCTGCGTTGGGGCCGACCACCGCCACCACCTGGCCGCCGACAAAGGCTGCCGTGGTCACGCCGTGAATGACCGTGCGCTGGCCGTAGCGTGCGCCGAGATTCTCCAGCCGGATCGTTACCATGAGTTTTTCTTTCCGCCGAGAATCAAGGATATGAAGAAGGGCACGCCGATCAGCGACGTCACCACGCCGATGGGGAAAATCGCCCCGGGAATCAGGGTTTTGCTGATCACCGAACTGGCGGACAGAATCAGTGCGCCGGTCAGCAGGGACGCCGGCAGGAAGAACCGCTGGTCTTCACCGATCAGCATTCGTGCGATGTGCGGTCCGACCAGGCCGATGAAGCCGATGGTGCCGACAAAGGCCACCGGGAACGAGGCGAGCAGGCTGACCATGATCAGCGTTTGAAAGCGCAGGCTGCGCACGTTGATGCCGAAACTCGCGGCCTTGTCGTCTCCCAGGCGTAGCGCGGTCAAGGCCCAGGCACGCCGGGCGAAAATCGGCAGGGTGACCAGGATCACCAGGCAGATCACCCCGAGCTTGGGCCAGGTGGCTTTGGTCAGGCTGCCCATTGTCCAGAACACCACGGCGGCCACGGCTTGCTCGGTGGCAAAGAATTGCACCAGTGCCAGCAGCGCGTTGAAGGTGAACACCAGGGCGATGCCGAGCAGCACGATGGTCTCGGCAGTGACACCACGGCGCAGGCTCAGGAAGTGGATCAGCAAGGCCGACAGCATGGCCATGATGAACGCGTTCAGCGGCACCATGTACTGCGCCGCCAACGGGAACAAGGCCACGCCAAATGCCAGGCCCATGGCAGCACCGAAACTGGCGGCGGCGGAAATGCCCAGGGTGAACGGACTGGCCAGCGGGTTGTTGAGGATCGTCTGCATCTGCGCGCCGGCCAGGGACAACGCCGCACCGACCGCAACGGCCATCAGCGCCACGGGCAGGCGGATATCCCACATCACCACGCGGACCTGGGGCGATGCGCTGTCCGGTGAAAACAGCGCGCCGAGCACTTCGTCGAGGCTGTAGCGCGCCGGCCCGAGGGCCAGGTCAAGCAGCACGCTGCAGATCAGCAGCAGCGCGAGCCCGCCAAGGATAAGCCGCTTGCGCAGCACCAGGCGTCGGTAGGTGTCACGTTGCATCACCAGGGTTTCGTTCAGCGTGGTCATGGCTTGTCCTCGGCCTGGCGCAGGCTGACGGCGTAGCCCGGTTCATAAGGGACCGGCAGGAACTGCTCGTGCAATTGGCGGAACGAGGCGTCCGGGTCCAGGTCGGCAAACAACGTGGGGTGAAACCATTTGGCCAATTGCTGGATGGCGACGAACTGATAGGGGCTGTTGTAGAACTGGTGCCAGATGGCGTGGAACGCCTGGTCGTCCTGAGCCTTGATGCCGGCATAGGCCGGCCGCTGGGTGTACCACGCCAGTTTTTGCCTGGCTTGGGCCAGGTCCGCCCCCGGGCCGACGCCGACCCAATGGCCGCCAGGGGCAAAGGCTTCCCAGTTGGCACTGGTGACCACCACCTGCGCCGGGTTGGCGACCACCACTTGCTCGGCGTTCAACTGGCCGAACGTGGTGGGGATGATGCCTTTGGCAATGTTGTCGCCACCGGCCATTTCGACGAACAGGCCGAAGTTCTCGTTGCCGAAGCTCAGGCAGCAATCATCGGTGTAGCCGCCGATGCGCTCGATGAAGACCTTTGGCCGGGCCGGGTGGCGCGCCTCGATGACGTCGGTGACGCGTCGAATCTGCTGGTTGCGAAAGTCGATGAACGCCTCGGCCCGGGCTTGCTTGCCGAACAATTGGCCGAACAGGCGCATGGTCGGCTCGGTGTTCTGCATCGGGTTGTTGCGAAAGTCGACGTAGACCACCGGGATGCCCAAGGCGTCGAGCTTTTCGATGTAGCGCGCATCCTCGGTGGCGTGCTGGGCTTCGATATTGAGGATGATCACATCCGGACGCTGGGAAATCGCCTGCTCGATGTCGAAGGTGCCGTCCTCGAAGCCACCGAAGGTCGGGATCTTGGCGATGTCGGGATATTTGCGCAGGTAGGCGCCGTAGGTGTCCGGATCGGACTGGATCAGGTCCTTGCGCCAACCAACGATGCGTTCGATGGGGTTTTGCGTGTCCAGCGCCGCCACCAGGTACAACTGGCGACCTTCGCCGAGGATCACCCGCCGGACCGGGAGGTGCACCTTGACCTGGCGCCCGAGCAGATCGGTCACGCTGCCCAGGGCCGGATCCGTCTCGGCGGCGACAGCGTTGCGTGGCGCCAGGGAAAACAACGACAAGCCGAGCCACCCGGCGAACAGCAGGATGGCGAGCGTGTGATGACGCAAAACGGTAACCATGGTTCAGGCCTTTACGGAAGCCGACCGGGACAACGGCGCAAACCGCCGTCCCGGCCTGCGGGTTTCAGAAATCAACGGTGGCGGACAACAGCAGCGTGCGCGGTGCGCCTTGGGAAAACGCACCATAGGAGGCAACCCCCGACCAGTAGGCGCGATCAAACACGTTCTGCACCGTGGCGCGAAAAGTCGTGGGCCGCTCGGCGATGCGCGTGGCATAGCGGGCGCCGACATCGAAGCGGGTCCAGGCATCCAGTGCCTGGGTGTTGGCCTGGTCGACGTACTGGCTGGCGGTGTAGATCGCGCCGCTGGTCAACGTCAGCCCGTCGATGCCCGGGGTGTCCCATTCGGCCCAGAGGTTGGCCTGGACCTTGGGCACGCCCACCGGGGTGTTGCCGCGGTTGGCGGCCACGACAGTGCGGGTCAGCTCCCCATCGAGCAGCGTCACGCCACCGAGCAGGCGCGTGCCTCGGGCCACCTCGCCGGACAGGTTCAGTTCCACGCCACGGTTGCGTTGCTGGGCCTGGACCGAAAACACCCTGTTCGACAATTCACCGCTGGGTTTCTTGATCTGGAACAGCGCCAGCGTGGCCATGAAACGGTCGTAGTCGAGCTTGATACCGATCTCCTGCTGGCGGGAGATGTAGGGTGAGAAAACCTCATCCGCGTTGGTTGCAGCGGACGGCGCAATGTCGCCCTTGCTCAGGCCTTCGATGTAGTTGTAGTACAGCGCGACATGCTCCCAGGGCTTGGCAACGATACCGAGCAGCGGCGTGGTTTTGCTTTTGTCGTAGGACGGGATGGCAACGGTGGTGCTGAAGTTTTCCGACTGGACGTTCTGCCTGCGCAGCCCGAGGGTGACTTGCAGGCGTTCATCGAGCACCGACAGGGTGTCGGCCAGGGCGACGCCGGACAATTGGCTCTCGTAGACTTTCGGGGTGTTGGGTTCGGCGAGGTTGGGCCGGGGCCGGTCGATCGGGTGATAGATGTTCGAGAGGATGGCGGGGCCGGAAATAATGCCCCGGGACAACTCGTCGCGATAACGGCTGACTTGCAGCACCGCGCGGTGACTGACCGGCCCGGTGTCGAAGCCCAGGCGTGCGCCGGCGTCGACGGTGTAGCGCCGGACCTTGAATTGGTAATAGCCGGGATCTGATGACGTGTCGCCGGCCGCGTTGATGATGGTCGGGGTCTGGTCGGACATGCGCTCGACCTCGGATTTTCCGCCACCGGCGTGGGCAAACAGCGTCAGTTGGTCGCTGAGGTCATATTCGCCACTCAGCAACGCCGACTTGTCCCGGGCTTGGGAGCGGCCCCAATCCTGGCTGACACTGGTCCGGCCGTTGGCGGCCGAGGGAATCTGCACGCCGGGGGCAATCCTGAAGGGCCGCGATGCGGCGTCGAAGGCTTCCTTTTGATTGATCAGGTCCAGGCTCGTGCGCAGGCGATCCCCTTGGTAATCCAGGGAGATGGCGCCGGTACCGACCTCTCGGGACTGCTTGTCGATGGCCGTGTCGCCCTGCTGCAGGCTGCCGTTGAACCTGATCCCGAACCGGCGCTCTTCACCAAAACGCCGGCTGACGTCGAGGTGGCCGCCCAGTTGCGAATCCGTGGCGTAGCGGCTGGTGAATCGGGTCAGGTCCTCATCGAGGGCGCGCTTGGGGACCACGTTGATCACGCCGCCCACGGCGCTGTTGGGTGACATGCCATACAGCAGGGCGGCGGGGCCCTTGACCAGTTCGATACGCTCGGCGTAATCGGTGAACACCCGGTAGTTGGACGCCACGCCATACACACCGTCGAACGCCAACTCACCGAGATTGCCTTCCCCCAGCGGAAAACCGCGGATGAAGAACGAGTCGACAATGCCGCCCGCCTGGCCAGTGGCGCGCACCGAAGCATCACGCTCCAGCAAATCGCCCACGGTGACCGCCTGTTGATCGTTGATCATCGTCGAGGTGTAGCTGCTGACGCTGAACGGCGCATCCATCACATCGGCGTTGCCCAGCAGGCCGAGGCGTGCTCCGCGGGCGACCTGGCCGCTGGCGTCGGTGGGTGGCAAGTCGGTACTGGGTCTGCCGGCGGCACCGACGTTGATCTCCGGCAGGGACACTTGGCGCAGCACCAGGGTGTAGCTGCCATCGTCGCGGGCAATCATCTCCACACCGCTGTCACCCAGCAGGCGTGTGAGCGCTTGCGCTGCCGGATAAGTGCCGGACAGTCCCGGACTGAGCAGCCCCTCGGTGATCGACGGCTGGAACGACAAGGCAATGCCAGCGGTGATCGCAAAGCTCGACAGGGCGGCGCCGAGCGGCCCGGGGGCGATGTCATAGGCCCGCGGGGCGATGGCTTCCAGTTGCGCGGGCACGGCGGCCAAGGCGAACGACCCGGTGACCGTGCCCAAGGCAAGGCTCAACAGCACACTGCGCATGACGAGCTTGGACGGACGATCCGAATGCAGGGGCCGTGCAACGAGCATGGATGGATGACCCTATGGACGAGATGAAATGGTTATTCCTTTCTTTGCCAGTTGAGATCGAAAAAAGTATCACCAAGGGCAGCAATTTTTTTTGCGGGGTCAGGCGGGGGAGAGCGTCACCCAATAACCGCTCAAATGGCCGCTGACCAGGATCGGGTAGGTTTGCGCCAGCATATTGAGCGTGCGCTGGGTATCGCTGATGGGAAAGGCGCCGGAAACTCGCAGTTCGGCAATGGCCGGGTCGCAACGCACGAAGCCCCGGCGATAGCGGGCCAGCTCGGCGACGAAGTCCGCCAGGCGCATCTTGTCGGCCATCAGCATGCCTTGGGTCCAGGCGCCGACGTTGCGGTCTGCCGGGCTCAACGGGCCGAAGGCCTGTGCCGAGAAGTCAGTGCGCTGCCCGGCGTTGACAACGAGCGGCGCGGCCTGGCGAGCCTCGGCCAATTCAATCCGCACAGCGCCCTCGAGTACCGCCAGATGGGTGGTCGATGGCAATTGGCGCACGGTGAACCGCGTGCCCAGGGCCTGCATCCGCCCCTCACGGGTACTGACCAGGAACGGTCGCGCCTGGGGTGAAGCATCCGGTGCGGTCTGCACCAGGATTTCCCCTTCGCGCACCTGGATGAGCCGCTGCCGGGTGTCGAACAGCACGTCGATGGCCGTGTCGGTATTGAGGGTGATGTGGGAACCGTCGGCCAGGGTCAGCTCGCGACGCTCGCCCACGGCGGTGCGATAGTCGGCGGACCATTGCTGCGATTGCGCCAGTTTCCAACTGCCCCAACCGGCAGGCACCACGGCCAGCAGCAACGCCAGTTTGCCAAGGGCCGTGCGCCGTTCGGGGCTGCTCGGGCGATCCAGCGCCGACATCGCCAGCGAGCGTGGCAAACCGCCGAGCTTGCCTTGCAGCACTTGCGCACGGGACCAGGCCCGGCCGCGCTCGGGGCTGCTGGCTCTCCAGCATTCCCACTCGGCGCGCTCGCTGTCGCTGAGGTCGCGCTCACTCAAGCGCATCAGCCACTCAGCGGCTTCTTCGAGGACCTTGGGATCGAGCGGCGGCTCATGACGTCGGGTGAGCATTCATTCCACCAGCATCAGGCACTGCACGAACGCCTGCTTCATGTAGCGCTTGACCGTGATCAGCGAGACGTCCAGCTGTTGGGCGATGTCGTCGTATTTCAGGCCGCCGATCTGCGACAGCAGGAAGGCCCGTTTGACCGGCGCCGGCAGCGTGTCGAGCATGGCGTCGATTTCGTGCAGGGTTTCCAGCACCAGGAAGCGCAATTCAGGAGACGGCACTTCCTGGGCCGGCAAATGCGCGAGCGCTTCCAGGTAGGCGCGTTCCAGGGCCTTGCGCTGATACCAGTTGATGAGAATGCCCTTGGCGACGCAGCTCAGGTAGGCCCGGGGCTGGTCAATGACGGTGACTTGGGAGGCGAGAATGCGCGTGAAGGTGTCTTGGGCCAGGTCGGCAGCATCCATGGCGTTGCCCAGTTTCTTCTTCAACGTGGCGTACAGCCAGCCATGATGGCCGGCGTACAGCGCTTCGATCACGCGCAGATGATGGTCGTTGTTCGCGGGCAGGGTTTCGCTCATGGCTGCGTTTTTTTGCAATTGAGAAGTATTCCCAATGCTAAAGGACAACTTGTCCGGGACGCAAGCGGCATTCGACAACCCTGTTTCAGGTAGGCGACGGGTTTATCGGCCAGTATCGCAACGCGACGACGGGAATCAGTGCCAACCCATAAGCCAGGCAAACGAACAGGTAGGTGTACTGCAAGCCGTAGACCTGGCTGAGCAACCCACCGGCGGAAATGCCCGCGATCGACGCGAATTGGGCGGTGCCCTGGGCAATGCCCAGCACCTGGCCTTGTCGCGAGCTGGCGGCGGATTTCGAGATCAGCGCCATCAGCACCGGCGTGGTGGCGCCCAGCAGCACCCCCCAGATGAAGTAGGCGACGACAAAAACGATGGCGTTGCGCGTAGTCCCTGCCAGGGCGGTCAGGGCGATGCAACCGAGCACGACGTAGAGAATGCGGTGCAAGGTGTCCTGCTGGGTACGGTGCTCGAAATAGCGCGACCAGGCCGTGGCCGAGAGGATGAAACCCAGCGCCAGCAAGCCGTAGCAGAGGCCGACCACCGAGTGGCTGACGTCGAATACCGAGCTTACGTACAAGGAGAAGGACGTCTGCGGCAGCATCCGCGCCAACAGCAGGATGCCCATGACGCACAGCAACGACAGTAACGGTGTGCCTTGCCTGACGCTGTCGGTACGACGGGTCGCCGCCGGGGGTTGGCCGGTCGCGGATTTCGTCACCGGTGGCACGTCCGGCAAGGTCATCGCGGCGACCACCGTGCACACCGCGCACAAGGCCGAGGCGATGATGTTGATCCAGAAGAACGTGGCGTAGTCGAGGATCAGCCCCCCGACCACCGCGCCGAGCAATGAGCCGACGTTGGTGGATATTTGCAGGATCGCGAACAGCCGCGCTCGACGTGACGGGGCTTCGATGCTGACGCCGTAGGCCTGCGCCGGGGCGATGTAACCGGCAAAGGCGCCTTGCAGGAAACGCAGGATCAGGATGACCCAGATGTCACTGCTCAGCGCCAGCCCGAGCTGGGTCAGCGACAAGCCCGCCAGGGCGCGGATCATCATCAGCTTATGGCCGTAGCGATCGCCGATACGGCCCCAGAACGCGCTGGTCAGGATAATGCCCAGCATCGGCCCGACATACACGGCGATGCTGGCGAAGCTGAAAACCGACTCCGATGACGTCAGCCCGCGCAGGTGCACCGGCCAGAACGGCCCGCTCATTTCCATCGCGCCCATGGAAATGAGCTGGATCGCGAACAGAAGGGAAACCAGGACTCTGACGTTCGAACCCTGGAGGGCACCTGCGTGGGACATGACTCGACCTCGGTGGTTAATCGCTGGCAAGCGGGTGGGTGTGCTGCGGGCGATGACTCGGTCGGCAAGATGCCCGGCTGCACGAAAGGTTGCAAGGCGTCGATAGCGCAACAGCGGCTGTGTGCCCGAGCGTTCGGGGGCCGGCTGAAAAAAATAACCGCCGGGGGGTGATACTTTTCCGCAGGTCGACTGGCAATAGGAGTGATTACCATTTTCTCTCGTCGGAAAGGATCCTTAAGCCATGTCTGTTGCACGTCGACCTTGTGGTGAGTCTGCGTTATCCCTCGCGATTCGTACCGCCACCCTGAGTTTCATGCTGGTCGCAGGAAGCGCCACCGCCTGGGCGGCAACCCCCGGCCAAAAGCCCGCCGCCGAGCAAACCTCGGACGTCCCTGCGGTCGACAACGGCCCAGGCTTGACCCTTGACGCCACCAACATCACCGGCACCCACGACAACCCGAGCGCCCTGCCGGCCGAGCTGGCCGGTGGTCAAGTGGCGCGTGGCGCGCGCCTGGGGATGATGGGCAACAAGGACGTGATGGACACGCCATTCAGCGTGACCAGCTACACCGCCAAGACCCTGGCCGACCTGCAAACCGTGACCGCGGCCGATGCCTTGCAACGCGACCCTTCGGTGCGATCGACGGGCCAGGTGGGCGGCATCGTCGATTCGTTTTTTATCCGTGGTTTTCCCATCGGCGAGGGCAACCTTGGCGAACTGGCCTACGACGGTGTCTACGGTGTGGCGCCCAACTATCGGGTGTTCACCGACTATGCCGAACGGATCGAAGTGCTCAAGGGACCGGGTGCGCTGATGTACGGCATGTCGCCCAACAGCGGCGTGGGCGGGGTGATCAATATCGTCCCCAAGCGGCCGCTGGAAGAAGACCTGACGCGCTTTACCGGCAGCTATGCGTCTGATTCCTACGTGGGCGGGCACCTGGACGTCAGCCGCCGATTCGGCGCGGAAAACCAGTTCGGCGTGCGCTTCAACGGCAGCCTCCAGGGGGGCGACACGGCCGTCGATGATCAGGAGCGCGAGCTCGATATCGGCGCCATCGCCTTCGATTATCGGGGTGAGCGCCTGCGCTTGAACCTCGACTTCATCAGCCAGAAAGAAAGCTTCGAAGGTGCTTCGCGGCCCTTCACCGTCGCGCCTGGCGTGGAGATTCCATCGGCCCCCAACGGCCGAACCAACGCGTCGCAGAAATGGGGTTGGTCGGACACCAAGGAGCAGTCGGCCTTGCTCGGTGGCGAATATGACCTGACGGACGCGGTCACGGTGTTTGCCCATGCCGGTGGCGGTCGGTCGGACGTCAAGCGGATGTCGGACCAGGTGCCGAGGATTCTTAACAATGCCGGTGATATCAGCAACACACCGGGCTATTACAAGTTCAACGTGGATCGCTCGACGGCTGATGTGGGCGTGCGCGGCGTGTTCGACACCGGTCCTGTCACCCACACCACCACGCTGATGGCGAGCACTTATCAGGATGAATTGTCTCGGGGGATCACCAACGGGCCAACGGTCCTTTCGAACATTTATCACCCGGTGGACGTGGCCAAGCCAGCCATCAACGCACCCAAGGTGTTGCGCGTCTCCGAGTCGCAGTTGTCCGGTTTTGCCTTGAGTGACACGTTATCGGCCTTGGATGACCGGGTCCAACTGACCTTGGGGTTGCGCCGGCAGAACATCGAGTCGCGTAATTACAATGCCGCCGGTTCGGTCAGTTCCCGTTATGACGACAGCGCCACGACCCCGATGGTCGGCGTGGTGGTCAAGCCTTGGGAAGATGTGTCGCTCTACTACAACTATGTCGAGGGGCTGAGTAAAGGTGACGTCGCGCCAGGCACCGCGAGCAATGCCGGCGAAACGTTCGCACCTTATGAATCCAAGCAGCATGAGGTTGGGGTCAAGTATGAGCACGGCACCTTCATGACCACCCTGGCGCTGTTCCAGATCGAGAAGCCCAGTGGCGAAATCGGCGCGGGCAATGTCTTCTCGGTGCAAGCCGAACAACGCAACCGTGGCGTGGAGTTGAGCGTGTTCGGCGAAGTGGCCCCCGGCACCCGCCTGATGGGCGGCGTGACACTGCTCGACGGCGAACTGACGGATTCCGCCACGGTGGCCAACCGTGGCAATAAACCGGTCGGCGTGCCAGACGTCCAAGCCAACCTGTGGGCGGAATGGGACACCCCGTGGGTGGAAGGCTTTACCCTCACCAGCGGTGCGATCTACACCAGCAGCCAATACGTGAACCAGGCCAACACCCAGGAGCTGGATGCCTGGACGCGCTTTGACGCGGGGGCTCGCTACGCCACCAAGATCGAAGGTCGACCGACGACATTCAGGGCCACGGTCCAGAACGTCTTTGACCGTGAATACTGGTCGGGCGTCGCCTCGTATGGTGCCTTCTCGCCAGGCTCTCCACGTACCTTGCAGTTGTCGGCCACGGTCGATTTCTGAGGCAGGGCGAGGGGTGGCTCAAGCCAAGGGCCACCCTGTAAAAACTATTCGCTTAAGAAAAACGATGAACCTGTTGCCTGCGTTTCGCCGCAAATCCAATTGTGGGAGCGAGCTTGCTCGCGATAGCGGTATGACAGTCGATGAAGGCATTGAATATATGGCCGGCATCGCGAGCAAGCTCGCTCCCACAGGTTTTTCTGAGGCTCATAGAACTGACTGTTCCAGCCAAACACCCGCCCTGTGGCGAGGGAGCAATCTCTGGCCACAGGGGTTCAAACAGGTCTTAAGTGAACAGCGCTATTGCCCTTTGGCCGGCAGCCCCATCTTTTCCAGCGTCAGCGTTTCATCGGCGCGCCCCCAACCACCGTCCGACACTTCTTCCACCAGGACCATGGTGAACGGACGCACCCCCTCGCCGAAGTATTCGACGAACATCTCCGTGGTGCGGTGGATGATCTCTTCCTTGCGCGCGTGGTCCAGGATTCCTTCGGGAAATTTGTAGTTGGCAAATGGCATGGATCGACTCCGTGGGTGTGAAAGATTCGGCAGGGGCGAGGGCCCCTGGCGCGCATCTTTCTCCTTTAGGTCCGTGGAATAAATCCCTCTGGGTTGGCATCTGCATTCAACGTGCGTGAACAATCGCGCACTCAGTGCGAATGACGCGGCTCACCACTACGAGCAATCACCCGCAGGTGCAACGTCGCCGGCTCCAGGCAGCCCCCGGTGGAGAGTTGCCCCACCAGTTGCCGGTACAACTCCTGCCAGGGCGTTTGCGAAGGCGGGATGTTCGGCGTCCACGCGAGTCGGCGCCGGGCCATTTCTTCGTCGTCGATCAGCAGGTTCACCGTGCGAGTGTTCAGGTCCACTTTCAGCCGGTCGTTGGTTTTCAGCAACGCCAGGCCGCCACCCACAGCCGCTTCAGGGGACATGTTGAGGATCGATGGGCTCGCCGAGGTGCCGCTCTGGCGACCATCGCCCAGGCAGGGCAGGGAGTCGATGCCTTGCTTGATCAATGCGGCTGGCGGGGCCATGTTCACCACCTCCGCGCTGCCGGGGTAGCCCACCGTGCCGACACCGCGAATGACCAGGATGCAGCGCTCATCGATGTCCAGCGCCGGGTCGTCGATGCGGGCGTGGTAATCCTCCGGTCCTTCGAAGACGATGGCCCGGGCTTCGAAACTGTTCTCGGCGCCGGGCTCGGATAGGTAGGTCTTGCGAAACGCCTCGCCCACCACTGACATCTTCATGATCGCGCTGTCGAAGAAATTGCCGCTGAGCACGATGAAACCGGCACGGTGCTTGAGCGGCGTCTCGAAGGGATGGATCACATCGGCGTTGCTGGTCAGGCTGCTGCTGACGATTTCGCCGATGGTCCTGCCGCTGACCGTGGCGCAGTCTTCGTGCAGGCGTCCGGCTTTTTGCAGTTCATGCATGACCGAGGGCACGCCGCCGGCCCGATGGAACCCTTCGCCCAGGTACTTGCCCGCCGGCATGCAATTGACCAGCAGCGGCACGTCTTCGCCAATTCGTTGCCAGTCATCCAGGCTCAGTTCGACGCCCATGTGCCGGGCGATGGCGATCAAGTGCGGTGGGCAATTGCTCGAAGCGCCGAGGGCAGAGGCGACGGCGATGGCGTTCTCGAAGGCCTGGCGGGTCATGATCTGGGAAGGGCGCACGTCCTGGAGCACCAATTCGCAGATACGCTTGCCAGTGGCGTAGGCCATTTGTCCGCGCTCGCGATAGGGCGCCGGGATGCTCGCGCAACCGGGCAGCGACATGCCCAAGGCTTCGGCCAGGGCGTTCATCGACAAGGCGGTGCCCATGGTGTTGCAGTGACCCACCGAGGGCGAGGCCGCGGTGGTCATTTCCATGAAGCCTTCGTAGTCGATTTCGCCGGCGGCCATCAGGTTGCGCGCATGCCAGAGCACCGTGCCGGAGCCGATCAGTTCGCCCTTGTGATGGCCGTCGAGCATCGGCCCGCCGGACAGGACAATGGCGGGCAGGTCGGTGGTCGCCGCCGCCATCAGGCAGGCGGGCGTGGTCTTGTCGCAACCGGTGGTGAGCACCACGCCATCCAACGGGTAGCCGTGAAGGATTTCCACCAGCCCCAGGTAGGCCAGGTTGCGGTCCAGCGCCGCCGTGGGCCGGCGCGACTGTTCGGCGATCGGGTGCACCGGGAATTCCATGGGGATGCCGCCGGCATCGCGGATGCCGGCCTTGACCCGTTGGGCCAGTTCCAGGTGATGACGGTTGCAGGGCGTCAGGTCGCTGCCGGTCTGGGCGATGCCGATGATCGGGCGTCCCGATTGCAGCTCTTCGCGGGTCATGCCGTAGTTCATGTAGCGTTCGACATACAGCGCGGTCATGTCCGCGTGGGCCGGGTCATTGAACCATTGCTCGCTGCGCAGGCGGCGTTTAGGCGTGTCACTCATGATTCATGTCTCTCTTGTAATTGGATGAATCGGTCACGGTGGTGGCGTCAGCGGCCCAGCAGTCCTCGGGCGGCGAGGTTACGGATCAGGGCACCGACACCAAAGGTCCAGGGGGCGGCGTCGCAGCTGTGGGTGACCTGGTTATGCAGGCTGCCAAGCAACGGGCTGCTGATGCTGACCACGTCCCCGCGCTTGTGGGTGAAACCGCTGCCGGGATGGTCGCGGTCTTCGGTGGGGGCGAACAGGGTACCGAGAAACAGCACAAACCCGTCCGGATATTGGTGGTTGGCGTTGAGTGTCTGGCCCGCCAGGTCCTGCGGGTCACGGCTGATCTGGCTCATGGAACTCGAACCGTGCAGGCGGTAGCCATCTTCGCCTTGTACCTTGAGATCGACCACGCAGGCGCGGACGTCATCCAGGCTGAAGTGTTCGTCGAACAGGCGAATGAACGGGCCGATGGCGCAAGACGCGTTGTTGTCCTTGGCCTTGCTCAGCAACAGCGCACTGCGGCCTTCGATGTCCCGCAGGTTGACGTCGTTGCCCAGGGTGGCGCCGTGGATCTGGCCACGGCTGTTCACCGCCAGCACCACTTCCGGTTCCGGGTTGTTCCATTGCGAGATCGGATGAATGCCGATGCGGCTGCCGCTGCCCACGGCGGCCAGGACCGGTGCCTTGGTGAAGATTTCCGCATCCGGGCCGATGCCGACTTCCAGGTACTGCGACCACATGCCCTGTTCAATGAGCAAGGCTTTCAGGCGCATGGCTTGCTCGGACCCCGGCACGATGGCCCGCAGGTTGTCGCCGATCACGCTGTGCACGGTGGCACGGACGGCCTCGGCCTTTGCCGCGTCACCGCCGGCTTGTTCCTCGATCACCCGCTCGATCATGCTGGCGGCGAAGGTCACGCCGGCGGCCTTGATCACTTGCAAGTCCAGGGGCGGCAAGAGGAACGGCTTGGTCGGGTCGGCATCAATGCCGGTATTGGCCAGCAACGCTTCGACGCTGGCGATGAAGGTACCGGGCGTTTGCCTGACAGCGGCCAGGGGGGATTCTGTTTCCAGCAAGTCGCTCAATGTCGCAAAACGCTCCGACAGATCGAACACCCCGTCGCTGCGCAGCACCACGGGTGAAGGCCCAGCGATACGGCCAGGTACCCAGGCACGACCAATCAGGGTGCCGGCAACGCCATCGACGGGCAGGGTGTTCTCGGGAGTCAGCATCAGCGACATGGGCAGTCTTCCTGGTGAGTAAAGCGTTCAAGCTAGGGCGCGCTGTTGATGAACTCCAATGAGATATATTCAGTATCTGATAACGTCCGGTTATTGCATCGTCGAGGATTGCCCATGTCCGACCTGTCTTTCTCCAGCTTCTGCGGCTGGCTCAAATTTCGCCATCTGCTGCTGATCGATACCTTGGGGCGCACCTGCAACATGCATCTGGCGGCCGAGCAGATGAACCTCAGCCAGCCGGCCGTGAGCAAGATGCTCAAGGAAATCGAAAGCCTGCTCGGCTTTGCCCTGTTCGAACGCCGACCCCGGAGCATGCCGCCCACCGCACTGGGCGAACATGTGCTGCGTTACGCGCAGATCGCCTTGAACGACGCCCGTTCGTTCGTCGAGCAAATCAGCAGCCTGCGCGAAGGCGGCCATGGCTACCTCAAGGTCGGTGGTATCTTTGCCGCGACGGCGGTGGCCTTGCCCGAGGCGATCCTGCAGATCAAGCAACGCTGGCCCTTGCTGTCCATCGAGGTGGTGGAGCAGACCAGCAACCATCTGATGAAGATGCTTGAAGAAAAGAAACTTGACCTGGCCGTGGCGCGGTTTACCGAGCAAAGCCAGCAACAGCGCTACGATTTCCAGCCCCTGGCCCCGGAGCCGTTCTGCATCGTGGTCAACGACCGCCACCCCCTGGCGAACGCCGGGCCGACCTCCTTGCAGCAACTGGTGGACCAGCCGTGGATTCTCTACCCGGTCGGCACGCCGATCCGCGCCCGCATGGAACTGGCCTTCGCCGAAGCCGGGGTGGGGATGCCGCGCAACACCATCGACACCATTTCCATGCAGACCTTCCTCCAGGTCCTGCAACGCGGCCCCATGATCGGCATGCTGCCCAATGCCATGGTCGATCCGCTGCTCGAAAGCGGCCAGCTCAAGACCCTCGATACGCCGCTGCACCTGGTGCCGCAGGATTACGGGATCCTGACGCGAAAGGATGAGCCATTGGTGGGCGCGGCGCTGGAGTTCGCCGAGATCCTCAAGGACAACGCCCGCCAGAGGGGTGGACTGTCCCACCGATAACGCGAGCACGCTCGCCCCCACCGGTGGCTGCGGTTCAGCTGAATTCTGCAATTGCTCAAGATCCAGTGTGGGAGCGAGCTTGCTCGCGATAGCGGTGGGGCGGCTTGCTGCAATCCCCGTGGCGAGGGAGCTTGCTCCCGCTGGGCTACGCAGTAGCCCCTTTGGATTCCGATAACAGATGGTTATCAACTAATCCAAAAATGCCATTGGGAAAGAATCGATCCCCGACAGTAGAGTCCTCGTTCAATCGCCGGATGACTCGCTCATTCGACGTGACCCAATAAAAACAATCAGGGGTTACTTATGCAAACCATCTCCGAGCAGTTGCCCGCCCAGGCGCAAGCTGGCGAGCTCGACTTCGAAGAACGGACCTACCGCAAGGTCATCTGGCGCATCCTTCCCGTCCTGCTCCTGTGCTACATGGCGGCGTACCTCGATCGGGTGAACATCGGGTTCGCCAAGCTCGACATGCTCAACGAGCTGCAATTCAGCAACACCGTGTATGCCTTGGGCGCCAGTATGTTTTTCTGGGGCTATTTCCTCTTCGAAGTCCCCAGCAACCTGTTGCTGCATCGCTTTGGCGCGCGGTTCTGGATCGCCCGGATCATGCTCAGCTGGGCGGTGATCTCCATGGCCGTGGCCTACACCGTGCCGCTGGCGGCGTTTTTCCATCTCGAATCGAGCACGATGTTCTACGTGCTGCGTTTCCTGCTGGGGATCTGCGAAGCGGGCTTTTTCCCTGGCGTGATCCTCTACCTCAACTACTGGTTCCCGACCCACCGGCAGAGCCGGGTGATGTCCGGGTTCCTGCTGGCGCTGCCGGTCAGCCTGACCCTGGGCGGCATCCTCTCCGGCTGGCTGATGAACAGCATGCAGGGCGTCCACGGGATGTCCGGTTGGCAATGGATGCTGATCATCGAAGGCATTCCGTCGATCATCATGGCGTTCGTGGTGATCGTCTGCCTGGCCGACAACATAGACAAGGCCAAATGGCTCTCCGTCGCGGAAAAAGCCTTGCTCAAGGCCAATCTGCAAACCGACAACCAGGGCAAGGCCACGCGCTTGAGCGAAGTGTTTTTCAACCCTCGGGTGTGGTTGCTGGTGTTGATCCTGCTGACCTTCAACACCGGTTTCTATGGCCTGGCGTTCTGGATGCCGTCGATCATCAAGAGCACCGGCATCACCAATAGCCTGCATATCGGTTTGCTCACTGCCATTCCTTACTCGGTGGCGGTGGTGGCGATGCTGCTCAACGCCCGTCATTCCAACCGTACCGGCGAGCGGCGCCTGCATGCGGCGATCCCGGCCTTCATTGGCGGTGTCGGGCTGATCCTCAGCGCGTTTTTCGCCGATAACCTGGTGCTGTCGGTCCTGTTCCTCAGTGTCTCCGCCTCGGGGATCCTCAGCCTGATGCCGATTTTCTGGACGCTGCCGGGCACCGTGCTGTCGGGCGTCGCCGCCGCAGCCGGGATCGGCATGATCAACGCCATCGGCAATCTGTCGGGCTTCACCGGTTCGATGATTACCGCCGTGGCGGAAACGCTGACGGGTAATATCAATAACGGTACTTACGTGTTGGCCTTGTGTCTGTTGGTCAGCGGTGGATTGATCCTCGCGATCCCTGCCTCGATGCTCGGCAGGACGCCCAAGACCGCGCCCACGGCAGCGCAACTGGAGACCGCATGAGTCTGCAAAACAAGCGAGTCCTGGTGACGGCGGCCGGGCAAGGCATCGGCTTGGCCAGCGCCATTGCCTTCGTCCAGGCGGGCGCCGAAGTGTTCGCCAGCGACATTGATATTGGCGCATTGGCGGGTATCGAAGGCATCACGCCGATGATCCTCGATGTCACCTCGGCCGATGCCATCGACGCTGCTCGCGACCACATCGGCGGGCTGGACGTGCTGTTCAACTGCGCCGGTTATGTGCACAGCGGCAACATCCTGGAATGCGATGAAGCGTCCTGGGCACGTTCGATGGGCCTCAATGTCACGGCCATGTACCGCATGATCCGCGCGTTCCTGCCGGGCATGCTCGCCCGTGGCGGCGGCTCGATCATCAACATGTCGTCGGTCGCGTCCAGCATCAAGGGCGTGCCCAATCGTTTCGCCTATGCTGCCAGCAAGGCGGCGGTGGTGGGGCTGACCAAATCCGTCGCCATCGACTTTGTCGGCCAGGGCATTCGTTGCAACGCCATCTGCCCCGGCACGGTGGACTCGCCTTCGCTACGCCAGCGCATCGCCGACCAGGCTGCGCGACAAGGTGTCGAAGAAGCAGAGGTCTATCGGCAGTTTCTCGACCGCCAGCCCATGGGTCGTATTGGCCACACCGAGGAAATCGCGCAATTGGCGTTGTACCTGGGCAGCGACGCGTCCGCCTACACCACCGGGACGGTGCATGTGATCGATGGCGGCATGAGCCTCTGAATTTTCACTTGAGCAGGAGCACTTCATGAAACTGTTGCGTTACGGCGAAAAAGGTTCGGAAAAACCCGGACTGTTGGATGAAGACAAGCAGATCCGCGACCTGTCGGGCCACGTCGCGGACATCGCCGGGCAGGCCTTGGGCCCGGAAAGCCTGGCGCGACTCGCCGCCCTCGACCCCCGCAGCCTGCCGCTCGTGGAGGGGCAGCCGCGCATCGGGGCCTGTGTCGGCCAGGTCGGCAAATTCATCTGCATCGGCCTGAACTACGCCGACCATGCCGCCGAGTCGAACATGGACGTGCCGAAAGAGCCGATTATCTTCAACAAATGGACCAGTGCCATTTGCGGGCCGAACGACGACGTCCAGATTCCCCGTGGCTCGCTCAAGACCGATTGGGAAGTCGAGCTGGGCGTGATCATTGGCAAGGGCGGGCGCTACATCGACGAAGCCAATGCCATGGAGCATGTCGCCGGTTATTGCGTCATCAATGACGTGTCCGAGCGCGAGTGGCAACTGGAGCGCGGCGGCACCTGGGACAAGGGCAAGGGCTTCGACACCTTCGGCCCTCTAGGACCCTGGCTGGTGACCCGGGACGAAATCGCCGACCCCCATACGCTGGATCTGTGGCTGGAAGTCGACGGGCATCGCTATCAAAACGGCAATACCCGGACGCTGATCTTCAGCGTGCCGCAACTGATCGCCTACCTGAGCCGCTGCATGAGCCTGCAACCGGGGGATGTGATTTCCACCGGCACACCACCGGGTGTTGGGCTGGGCATCAAGCCCAACCCGATATTCCTGCGCCCGGGCCAGACCATGCGCTTGGGTATTGAGGGCTTGGGCGAACAGTGTCAGGTGACTGTGCAGGCGGACTGAGGGCTAGGCTCGCTGCCGTCTTCGCGAGCTGGCTCGCTCCCACAGAAGGACTTCCGATGCACGCAGATATTGTGCCTGCTGAAGATCCACTGTGGGAGCGAGCCTGCTCGCGAAGGCGGCGTCCTAGTCAATAAAAATGTTGAATGTGCCGGCCTCTTCGCGAGCAAGCTCGCTCCCACAGTTTGTCCCAGGTGATCGCCGGATAGGCGTTCAACTCAAATCCCTGTGGGAGCAAAGCTTGCTCGCGATAGCGGTGGCCCGGCCTGGCCTCATTTTGAATCAACACGCCTGACACGCTTCATCACCACCACGAAAAACACCGGCACGAACACCACCGCCAGGGTGGCGGTGATCATGCCGCCGATCACCCCGGTGCCAATGGCCTGCTGGCTCGCCGAACTGGCACCGGTGGCGATTGCCAGCGGTACCACGCCGAGAATGAACGCCAGGGACGTCATGATGATCGGTCGCAGGCGCAGGCGGGCGGCCTGGAGCGTAGCGTCGATCAGGTCATGCCCATCGTCGTACAGGCTCTTGGCGAACTCGATGATCAGGATCGCGTTCTTTGCCGACAGGCCGATGATGGTGATCAGCCCGATCTTGAAGAACACATCGTTGGGCATGCCGCGCAACGACACGGCCAGCACCGCGCCGAGCACACCCAGCGGCACCACCAGCAACACCGAGGTCGGGATCGACCAACTCTCGTACAGCGCCGCCAGGCACAGGAACACCACCAGCAGCGACAGGCCCAGCAGGATCGGCGCCTGGCTGCCGGACAGGCGTTCCTGCAAGGACAACCCGGTCCATTCCTGGCCCAGGCCCGTCGGCCCTTGGGCCACCAACCGTTCGATTTCAGCCATGGCTTGCCCGGTGCTGTAGCCCGGGGCCGGTTCGCCGGAAATGCTCACCGCCGGATAGCCGTTGTAGCGGGTCAATTGCGCCGGCCCCTGGGTCCAGCGGGCCTGGACGAAGGCCGACAACGGCACCATTTTCCCGCTGCTGTTACGCACGTGAATCTTCAACAAGTCCTCGACCTGGCTGCGCTGGTCACCCTCGGCCTGCACCACCACCCGCTGCATCCGCCCCTGGTTGGGGAAGTCGTTGATGTAGGCCGAACCCACCGCCGTGGACAACACACTGCCGACGTCGGCAAAGGAAATGCCCAGGGCATTGGCTTGCTTGCGGTCGACTTCAAGTTGCACCTGCGGCGCCTCCGCCAGGGCGCTTTCGCGGACATTGATCAGCATCGGGCTTTTTTCGGCGGCGGCGAGCAATTCGCTGCGGGCCTGCATCAGCGTGGCGTGGCCGAGGCCGCCACGGTCCTGCAAGCGGAACTCGAAACCGCTGGAGGTGCCCAGGCCGTCCACGGGCGGCGGCAACACCGAGAACGCCATGGCGTCCTTGATCTGACTCAGTGCCAGGTTCGCGCGGTCGGCGATGGATGCCGCCGAGTCCTCGGCGCCGCGTTGCGACCAGTCCTTGAGGGTGGTGAACGCCAGGGCCGCGTTCTGCCCGCTGCCGGAGAAACTGAAGCCGAGGATGACCGTGCTGTCGCCGACCCCCGGCTCACCGGCGTTGTGCGCCTCGATCTGCTCCACCACCTGCACCGTCCGGTTTTTGCTCGCGCCCGGTGGCAACTGGATGTCGGTGATGGTGTAGCCCTGGTCTTCCACCGGCAGGAACGAGGAGGGCAAGCGACTGAACAGCAGGCCCATGCCCACCAGCAGCACGCCGTAGATCAGCAGGTATCGGCCGCTGCGTTTCAGCGCGTAGGCCACCCATCCTTGGTAGCGGTCGCCGAATCGGTCGAAACCACGGTTGAACCAGCCGAAGAAACCGTTTTTGCCGTGGTGATCACCTTGGGCGACCGGTTTGAGCAAGGTCGCGCAAAGTGCCGGGGTCAAGGTCAGGGCGAGAAAGGCCGAGAACAAAATCGACGTCGCCATCGACAGCGAGAACTGTTGGTAAATCACCCCCACCGAGCCCTGCATGAACGCCATCGGAATGAACACCGCCACCAGCACCAGGGTAATGCCGATGATCGCACCGGTGATCTGCCCCATGGCCTTGCGCGTGGCTTCCTTGGGCGACAAGCCTTCCTGGGCCATGATTCGCTCGACGTTCTCCACCACCACGATGGCATCGTCCACCAGGATGCCGATGGCCAGCACCATGCCGAACATGGTCAGCACGTTGATCGAGAACCCTAGCGCCAGCATCGTCGCGAAGGTGCCCATCAACGCCACCGGCACCACCAATGTCGGGATCAGCGTGTAGCGAATGTTCTGCAGGAACAGGAACATCACCGCGAACACCAGCAGCATCGCTTCGCCGAGGGTATAGATCACCTTGGTGATCGAGACTTTGACGAACGGCGAGGTGTCGTAGGGAATCTTGTATTCCACACCGGCCGGGAAGTAGCGCGACAGCTCGTCCATCTTGCTGCGCACCAGGGTCGCGGTGTTCAGCGCGTTGGCGCCCGGTGACAGTTGCACCGCCACCGCAGTGGATGGCTTGCCGTTCAGGCGCGTGGAAAACTGGTATTCCTGGCTGCCGATTTCCACCCGGGCCACGTCGGCGATGCGCACCGTCGAGCCATCGGGGTTGGCCTTGAGCACAATGTCGGCGAACTCCTGCGGCGTATTGAGCTGGCCTTTGACGACGATGGTCGCGGTGATTTCCTGGGTGCTGCGGCTCGGCAGATCCCCCAGGCTGCCGGCCGAGACCTGGGCGTTCTGCGCCACGATGGCGGCATTGATGTCGGCCGGGGTCAAGTTGAACCCCACCAGTTTCCGGGGGTCGATCCAGATCCGCATGGCCCGCTCGGCGCCGTACAGCTGGGCCTTGCCGACACCGTCCAGGCGCTTGATCTCGTTCATCACGTTGCGCGCCAGGTAGTCGCTGAGGGCCACGTCGTCGAGCTTGCCGTCGTTGGAGGTGAGGGTGATCAGCAGCAGGAAGCCGGCCGAGACTTTGTCCACCTGCAAGCCCTGCTGCGTGACCGCTTGCGGCAGGCGCGACTCCACCGCCTTGAGGCGGTTCTGCACATCGACCTGGGCCAGTTCCGGGTTGGTCCCGGGCTGGAAGGTCGCGGTGATGGTGGCGCTGCCCAGGCTGCTTTGGGATTCGAAATACAGCAGGTTGTCGGCGCCGTTGAGTTCTTCCTCGATCAGGCTGACCACGCTGTCGTCCACGGTTTGCGCCGAAGCGCCCGGATACACCGTGTAGATCTCGATCTGTGGCGGGGCCACGACCGGGTATTGGGCCACCGGCAGTTGTGGAATGGCCAGGACACCGGACAACAGAATGAACAAGGCGACGACCCAGGCGAACACCGGACGGTCGATGAAGAATTGCGGCATGGCTTAGTGTCCTGCCTGTGGCCCGGGAACCTGGGCGAGGGGAAGTGGGGAATCGTCGACCCGGACTTGCTCGCCGGGACGGGCGTGTTGCAGGCCTTCGATGACGATGCGGTCGCCGGGTTTCAAGCCGTGGGTAACGACCCAGCGATCGTTTTGCGCGGCGCCCAATTGTACCGGTTGCTGGCTGACCTTTTGCTCGGCGTCCAGCAGCAACACTTGGGCGACCCCGGCGCTGTCACGCAGGATGGCCCGTTGCGGCACGGTGATGCCTTGGCTGTTGACCGCCTGTTCGAGGCGCACGCGGATGAAACTGCCCGGCAGCAGGTCCAGGTCGGGGTTGGGAAATTCGCTGCGCAGGGTGATCTGGCCGGTACTCGGGTCGACGCTGAGGTCGGTGAACAGCAACTTGCCGGGCAACGGGTAAGGGCTGCCGTCGTCCTGGATCAAGGTGGCCTTGGCCTGGCCCTGGCCGACTGCTTGCAACTGCCCTGCGCGAAAGGCGCGGCGCAGGTCGTTGAGTTCGCGGGTCGACTGCGTGAGGTCGGCGTGGATCGGGTCCAGTTGCTGGATCAGCGCCAACGGCGTGCTTTCGTTCTGCCCCACCAAGGCGCCCTCCGTCACCAGGGCGCGGCCGATGCGCCCGGAAATCGGCGCGGTCACCGTGGCATACCCCAGGTTCAGTTTCGCCCGTTCCACCGCGGCCTTGCTGGCGGCGACGTCAGCGGCCGTCTGGCGCACGTTGGCCCGGGCGTTGTCGTAGTCCTGGCCACTGATCGCCTTGTCATCGATCAACTGGGCATAACGCTGGGCTTGCAAGCGGGCCTGGAACGCATTGGCCTCGGCCTTGCGCAACGCCGCCTCGGCACTGTCCAGGTCGGCCTTGAACGGCGCCGGATCGATACGAAACAGCACCTCGCCCTGCTTGACGTCGCGGCCCTCATGGAACACCCGCTGCAAGACCACGCCGGCCACCCGCGCCCGGACTTCGGCGACCCGTGGCGCGGCGATCCGGCCGCTCAGCTCGTTGCTGATCGACAGTGGCCGGGCCTGGACGGTTTCGACACGCACGCTGGGCAGCGGGGCGGAGGCTTCCGGGTTCGAGGCGCTGTCACAGCCACTGAGCAGCAGCGCGCCGACCAACAGGCCCAGTGTGACGAAAGGAGTCTTGGACATGGTGCTTCCCCACGATTGAGCCGCCCATGGTAGGGACCGAGGCCTGTGGCAGGGGTGAAGCTTTGTAGGCGCTCTGTGAAATTGTGTAACCACACAGGCCGCTAGATCCGAAATTGACCGACCATTTGCTGATGATGGTTGGCCCATCAGAATGCAGGGGAGGAGGATTTGATTTTTATAGGTAGGCGTATTTTTTGGCGTCACCTGTTAGTTCTGACAGTAGCGACAATCTTTTTTTTGCTGAGAATATGCAGCAATCACCATCAAGGTGATTGAGTTTGAAATAGACCGTCAGACAAGGAGAACGTTATGAGCTACACAACGAGCGATTATAGGGGATATGAAATTCGCGCATATTCCGCCGATGATCCGGAGTATCCAAATCAATTCCAGGTTTTCTCAAAAAACGGTAACAAAATAACGCTTCCTCAGCGCACCCTCGAGGACGCGCAGAGGCATCTTGATGCTTCAATGAATCCTGATGATCACGCCCGTTATTAGTAAAAAACCCAACGATTGATGAAAAGCGGCAGCACGATGAGGTGGAAAGCCACGGGCCTTCAAACGTCCGTGGCTCGCCAAGCTTTATTTGGATTCAATTAAGATTGGCGGTTCACGTAGGCTGGTTAAGCAGATTGCAAGAGGCTATGGCGTGCAACGAGTGACACGCCTGCGATGCTGCTTCTTCCATCCGAATGGTCAAGGATCTCGCTGATTTCGCGAATGTCACTAATGCGATGGCTGATGTCTTCCACGATAGCGCTTTGCTCCAGAGCGGCGGTGGCGATCTGGGTACTCAAGTTGTTGATCTGCCTGACGAAGCCAGACACGAGTGACGAATGAGTGTCACTCAGGGTTTGGCGGGTGCCGGCAACTACAGTGAATCGTCAAGCACCCTTATATCCGAAAATGCCCCACCAACTGCTGCTGGTGGTTGGCCATGGCATGCAACGAGTGGCTCGCCTGCGAGGCTTCCTCCATGCGGCTGGTCAAGGTTTCACTGATGCCGCGAATGTCACTGACGCGATGGCTGATGTCTTCCACGACAGCGCTTTGCTCCAAGGCCGCGCTGGCGATCTGCTGGTTCATGTGTTCGATCACTTCCACGGCATCGGTGACGCGCTGCAGCGCCGCCTGGGTCTTATCGACTTGAACGACGCTGTCCCTGGCCAGCTCGCGGCTCGACTGGGTGCTGTGCACGACGTCCTGGCTCAGTTGCTGCAACGCTTCGATCACCGAGCGTATTTGTTCGACCGAATTCTGCGTATTGCTCGCCAGATGCCGGACTTCGTCGGCCACCACCGCGAAGCCACGGCCCTGTTCGCCAGCGCGGGCGGCCTCGATGGCGGCATTCAATGCCAGCAGGTTGGTCTGCTGGGCAATCGCACAAATCACATCCAACACCTGGCCGATGTGCTGACTGTTGCCGGCCAGTGCCTGCACTTGTTCGAGGGTGGTTTCCAGGCAGCGGTCGAGGCTGTCTATGCTGTTGACCGCGTTGGCGAATAGTTCCCGCCCTGATCGGCTAGCGTTTTCGGCGACGGTGGCGGCATCGGCCGCCTGGTGGGAATGGCGCGCCACTTCCTGGGCGCTGGTGCTCATTTCATGCAAGGCGGTTGCCGCCAGTTCGACTTCCCGGTACTGCGTGTGCATGCCCGCGCTGACTTCCCGGGCCACCTGCGCCGAGGTGTCGGCGGTGTTGCGGGTGTCCAGGGAGGCTTGCTGGATATCGCGGATGATGGGCTGCAGTTTATCGAGAAAACGATTGAAACCCTGGGCCAGATGGCCCAATTCATCGTGGCGGTCGTCGGGCAGGCGCTGGGTGAGATCGCCGTCGCCGTCGACAATCGCATCGAGCATTTGCGCCACCCTCAGCAGTGGCCGGGTCACGCCGTAGGCGGTGAGCCAGATGAGTAACAGGCCCAAGCCGGCAGCCAGCAAGCCCAGGCTGAGATTGAACCAATTGGCCTGGCGATGCTTGTCGTCCAACTGGGCCTGCATGTGCAGGGCCGGCGCTTGTACCAGCGTTTCCGGCACGCGTATCTGCAATTGCCAAGGGGCGTTTGCCGGAGCGGTTTGCACGGTTTGCTGCACATCGACAGACGTACCCGCCACGGTGCCGCTGTGGCCGGCAATTTGCCCGGATGGGGAAAGGATGTTGATTTCGCTGTGGCCGGGATACAGGTCGTTGGCCAGGCTGGCGGCGAGTTGCTGGAGGGTATCGAGGCTGATGTCCATGCCGACGACACCGATAACTTTGCCTTGGTCCAGCAGCGGTATGGAGATGCTGCTCATCAGCGTCTTCTGGCCTTCGACCTCGATCGCGTAGGGCTCGGTCACGCAGGTGCGCCCTTGGGTCTGGGGGCAGACGTACCAGGCGTTGGCCGGCTCGCTGCCCGGTGGCGCGGTGTTGGCACTGATCTGGGCTTCGCTGAGCACTTCTTGCACCAGATGGCCGGGTTGGCTTTGCGACCAGTACAGGGCAAAGCGACCTATTTCATTGCCGGCCAGATCCCGTTGGCCGGTGAAGCCGGCATCTTCACCGATCAGCGCGTCGGGAAGCAGCACCACGTAGAAGCCCAGCACTTTTTCGCGGTTCTGGAGAGCCTGGCGGGTCGCGGCGATCAAGTCCCGACGCAGTTGCCCCGGTGTCAGTCGCCCGTTCCACGCCTGGGCGCGCAGTTGCAGGACTTGCTGGGCAAAACCTTCCCCATAGATCGCCGTTTCGCTGAAAAACCGTTCCACCCGCTGACCGTGTGCCAAGCCCTGTGCCTGCAAACCTTCCAGGGCCGAGCGCCCCAGCAGTTGACTGCTTTGCTGCTTGAGCAACGTTGCGCTTTGCTGGCTCTGATACAGCGAGGCACCGGTCAGTGCGCCGACGACGGCCAGCAGGCACAGGCCGCTCAGGAGCGTGATCCGCCATTGGATAGAGAGACGAGTGAAGGACATGCTGAGGTTTTCCTGCGCGTGGGGATTTTTATTGTTCTGTGCCCAGCACGGTTTGAGCGGTGGGCGAGGTTATCTTGCGGCAGGGGGCACTTTCCCGTTATCCCGAATCGGCAGCGGTTGTGCGCCGGCATAGGGCAATGCGGCTCCGCCAAGAAAACACAAAACCTGTGGCGAGGGAGCTTGCTCCCGCTGGACTGCGCAGCAGGCCCAAAAAAGAGGGGCCGCTGCGCGACCCAGCGGGAGCAAGCTCCCTCGCCAC
>NZ_JBIXJT010000006.1:0-71567 GCF_052871455.1 Pseudomonas sp. LARHCG127 | reverse complement strand
GCGCCCGCCCCCCCGTCCCCCCGCCCCCCGCCCAAAACCCGGGGGCCCCCCCCCCCCCCCCGCGCCCCCCCCCCCCCCCGCCACAGGTTGTTGGGTCCAGCGACATGGCCAGCGTTCCGGCATTGAGTTGACCTGTTTTGGGGCAGCGCTTCGGATGCTGCCGTTTTGGGATAGCGAAGGGTTTTGGTCAGGGCCTAGCATCGAATCCAGCGTGCAAGCAGAGCCATCAGCTTTTGGAAGTCGGCGAAGCTGGCGTCTGCGATCCAGCAACAACTGCCTCATACAATAAGGTCAAGAACAATGAGCGTATCTTTCCCGATCAGCAGCTCGACGGAGTTGAAACGCGGTGCCCTGGGTGTCGGCTTCATCATCTTCTTCGTGATTTCGGCGGCGAGCCCCTTGAGTGTCATCGCCGGTGGCTTCCCCATTGGCATCATGCTGGGCAACGGCGCCGGCACACCGGCGTTGCTGATCCTGGCGCTGTTGGTGTTGTTGGCATTTTCGGCGGGCTACACCGCCATGTCCCGGCACATGACCAATGCCGGTGGTTTTTATGCGTTCACCTCCCGCGGCCTGGGTGGCTTGGCCGGTGGCGCAGCGGGTGTGTTGGCGATGTTTGCCTACAACATCCTGCAGGTCGGCCTGTACGGCATGTTCGGCGGCGTGGTCAGCGGCACGATGGCCAGCGTCTTTGGCCTGGACTTGCCATGGTGGACCTATTCGCTCCTGGCGATGGCGAGCATCGCGATTCTCGGCTATCGCAAGATCGACCTGTCGGCCCGAGTGCTGTCGGTGGTGGTGATTGCCGAATACCTGGCGATCCTGACGCTGGATTTCGCCATCCTCAAGACCGGTGGCGATAGCGGCATTAACCTCGATTCGTTCGATCGCAGCCATGTGTTCAGCGGTACGCCATCCATCGGCTTGCTGTTCTGCTTCGCGGCGTTCATCGGCTTCGAGGCCACCACCATCTACGGCGAGGAGGCCAGGAATCCGCACCGTACGATTCCCATCGCCACCTATAGCTCGGTGCTGTTGATCGGTGGTTTCTATGCCTTGTCGGTCTGGGCCATGGTGATTGGCGTAGGGGCGGACAAGATCGTGCCGACCTTGCAAGCGCTGCAGGATCCCACCACGTTCATCTACGGTATGTCCGACCACTTTGTCGGCCCGCACCTGACCCAGATCATCCGCGTACTGTTCATGGTCAGCATCTACGCCGGGCTGCTGGCGTTCCACAACGCCGCGGCCCGTTATTTCTATGCCATCGGGCGTGACGGTTTGCTGCACAGCCGCTTGGGCACCACCCATCGCGTGCATCAAAGCCCGCACATGGGCTCGGTCCTGCAAAGCCTGATCGCCGCGGTGGTGGTGCTGATCTTCGCCGCGCTAGATGCGGATCCGATCCTGCAACTGTTCGCCTGGTTTTCCAACCTGGCCACGCTGTGCGTGATCCTGCTCATGGCCCTGACCTCGGCGGCGGTATTGGTTTATTTCCGCGCGCATCCGGAGTTGAAGCTGGGGCTCTGGCGCGGTCGGATTCTTCCGGGCTTCTCGTGCCTGGCCTTGTTGGCGGTCCTGGCCCTTGCAGTGATTCATTTCGACGTGCTGACCGGCGCCAGCCAACTGTTGTCCTACGGACTTTGTGCGGTGATTCCCGTCGCGCTGATCGTCGGCGTGTACCTCGCCGCCCGATTGCGCAAGGCCTCGCCCGAGCGGTTCATGGCGTTGGGCAGCCACAAGCTCTAGGGCACCGCGCGACCCCATCAATCTACCCAGACAATAAATCCGCTGCCGTTCGGGACGGTCCGGCAGCGCGCGAAAGGAAGGTGTCATGCACGATTATCAAATGCTCATCGATGGAACTCGGGTCGACGGCGAGAACGGCCACTTCGATGTGCTCAATCCAGCCACCGCCACGGTGTTCGCACGGTGTCCGGCCGGTTCCCTGGCCCAACTGGACCTTGCCGTCGAGGCGGCGCAAGCGGCCTTTGTCGAGTGGCGCCACAGCACCCATGAAGATCGCCGCCAGCGCCTGTTGGACATCGCGGCGGACATCGAGCAGGACGCCGAGTCGTTGGCCCAGCTGATTGTCCTGGAGCAGGGAAAACCGCTGGAACTGGCGTTTTCTGAAGCGATGGGGGCGGTGGCCTGGACGCGCTACGCCGCCGAGCAGCAGATCCCTGTGGAATTGGTGGAAGAAACCCCGAGCCAGCGCATTGAGCTGCACCGCAAGCCGTTGGGCGTCGTCGCGTCGATCACGCCCTGGAACTGGCCGTTCATGATCGCCGTCTGGCACATCATGCCAGCGTTGCGGGCCGGCAACTGTGTGATCAGCAAACCGTCAAGCCTGACGCCCCTGAGCACCCTGCGCCTGGTGGAGATCATCGCGCGCCATGTGCCTCGCGGCGTGATCAATAGCGTGACCGGCGAACAAGGTTTTGGCAGCGCGATCACGACCCATGCCGGTATCCAGAAAATCGTCTTCACCGGTTCGACCGCCACCGGCCAAAGCGTGATGCGCGGTGCCGCCGGCAACCTCAAGCGCCTGACCTTGGAACTGGGCGGTAACGACGCGGCCATCGTGCTGCCCGGAACCCCGGTGGAGGCGGTGGCCGAAGAGATTTTCCAGGCGGCCTTCCTGAACATGGGCCAGACCTGCGCGGCCCTCAAGCGTTTGTACATCCACCAATCCCAGTACGAAGCCTTTGCCCAGGCCCTGGCCCAGATCGCCCAGCGTCAGGTGGTGGGTGACGGCTTGGCGCCTGGGGTCACGTTTGGCCCGGTGCAGAACCTCGAACAGTTGAAGCTGGTTGAGGAACTGGTGGCCGATGCCCGCGCCCATGGAGCGCGGGTGTTGTGCGGCGGTGCCCGTCTGGACCGCCCGGGCTTTTTCTACCCGCCGACGTTGGTCGCCGATGTGACCGACGGGCAGCGCCTGGTGGACGAGGAACAGTTCGGCCCGGTGTTGCCGCTGATCGCCTACCAGGATGTCGAGGACGTCCTGCGTCGCGCCAATGCCGGCGACATGGGCCTGGGTGGGTCGGTCTGGGGCAGCGACAGCGAGCAGGCCCAGGCACTGGCCAGTCGCCTGGAATGCGGCATGGCCTGGGTCAACTGCCATGCGCAGATCCAGCCGAATACGCCGTTTGGCGGCAGCAAGATGTCCGGGTTCGGCGTCGAGTTCGGCCTTGAAGGGTTGCTGGAGTTCACCGGCCAGCAACTGCTGTACGTACGCAAGCGTGAAACAGAATGAGGACTGCAACCATGTACGAGCACTACAAGACAGCACAGAAGAAATTCTGGCACCCGATGAGTTCTTCGGCGCCCGCCAACCGCTCCAAGACGTTGATCATCGCCCGTGGCGACGGCAACTATATCACCGATATCGAGGGGCATCGCATGCTCGACGGTGTCGGCGGCCTGTGGAACGTGAACGTGGGCCATAACCGGCCTTCGGTGAAGGCGGCTATCGCCGCCCAGATGGACGAACTGGCTTATTACCAGACCTTCGACGGCATTGCTCATCCACGGGTGTTCGACCTGGCCGAGCGGCTGACGTCGATGTTCGCCCAGGAAAACATGGCGCGGGTGCTGTTCAGTTCCGGCGGTTCCGATGCGGTCGAGACGGCCCTGAAAATGGCCCGCCAATACTGGATCGCCAGCGGCGAGCCAGGGCGCACGCGTTTCCTGTCGTTGCGCAATGGCTACCATGGCGTGCACATGGGCGGCACCTCAGTGGGTGGCAACGGCGTGTATCACTACAACCATGGGCCGCTGTTGGCCGGCTGTCATCTGCTCGATACGCCGTGGCTGTACCGCAACCCCTGGGACTGCCGCGATCCAGAGGAGTTGACCGCTCACTGCGTTCGCCAGTTGGAAGACCAGATCGCGCTGCTCGGCCCGCAGACCATTGCCGCGTTGATCGCCGAGCCAGTGCAAGGCGCCGGTGGCGTGATCGTGCCGCCGGCGCATTACTGGAAGCGGCTGCGGGAAGTCTGCGACCGCCACGGCATCCTGTTGATCGCCGATGAGGTGGTCACCGGGTTCGGCCGCACCGGCTGCATGCTCGGCAGCCGGGGCTGGGGCGTCGCGCCCGACGTGCTGTGCCTGGCCAAGGGCATCACCGCCGGTTACATCCCCATGGGCGCCACGGTCTTCAACCAGCGCATCGTCGATGCCATCGAAAACGGTCCGGGTTTCAGCAACGTGATCATGCACGGCTACACCTACAGCGGACACCCGACGGCGTGTGCGGCGGCCCTGGCGGTGCTGGACATCGTCGAGGCCGAGGACTTGCCGGGCAATGCCGGGAAAGTCGGTGCCCAATTGCTGGAGCAATTGCAGCCGCTGACCGAACGTTACGCGGTAGTGGGCGAAGTGCGCGGCAAGGGCTTGATGATCGCCGTGGACCTGGTGGCGGACAAGGTCACCCGCGAGCCGCTTGACCCCGCCAACGGCCTGGCCTTGCGCATCGCCGAGCAAGCGCGTCGGGCCGGCGTATTGGTGCGCCCGATTGGCAACAAGATCGTGATGTCGCCGCCGCTGACCCTCACCAGTGACGAGGCCGCCCTGATGGTCGGTGCGTTGGACGGTGCGCTCGCCGACTGCCGCTAACCTGTAAGCCGGCGCGGTATGCCGTGCCGGCTCCCTGAATATAAAAACAGCCTTCAAAAGGCGCAGCACAAGGAGCTTCAACCATGCGGAACCTATCGCGTATGGAATTTTTCGGCAGTGGCCTGGCCTGTACGCTGGCGCTTTGCGCCGCGAATCAGGTCCAGGCCTATGAGTTGTATGCCGATGACGACACTCATTTCAACGCCGACCTGCTGGCAGTGTTCGGCCATTTCAACAGTCGCAAGAACTACGACGGCAGGCCCGGCGGTTCAACCTGGCGCGAAGGTTTCATCAAGTATGGCGTCAGCGGCGACCAAGGCCTGGCCGGCCATGGCACCGCCTACGGTGCGTTCAGCCTGGTCAGTTCCGCCACCTGGGGCGATGGCGACGCGGCCGGCAATTCGCTGGGCAGCGAACGCACGACGAAGATCGAAGACGCGTACCTGGGTTGGCGCTCCGCCGACCTGTTCCCCGTGCTGGGGCAGGACGGTGTCGATATCTCCGGCGGGCGGCAGGTGGTCAAGCTGGGCAGGGGCTTTTTGATCAACGATGACGGGCCGAACCTGGGCAAAGGGCCTGCCGACGGTCGCTTGAATCGCGGTGGCGCCTATTACCTGGCGGCCCGGCACGCGTTCGATCAGACTGCCGTGTTGCGCCTGGGCGGGCAGGAGGGGCTGCATGGCAGCGTGGTGTGGCTCAAGTCCGACAACCGCGCCCAGGCCGAAACCGAACTGGCCGCCGGCACGCTGGACTACACCGCCAAGGCTGGGACCGTGGGGTTGACCTGGATCCACGGCCTGGATGTGAACGACCGGTGGGCCAGCGATTTCCAGCGGCAACGCAAGGGCATGGACGTCTACAGTATTCGCGGTGAAGGCGACGCCGGCATTGAAAATGCGAGCCTGGCGTTCGAATACGCTTGGCAAGACAAGGACGCCGGCCCGCAGAACGCCTGGTACGCCGAGGCCGGCTACACCTTTGCCGATCTCGCCTGGGCCCCCAAGCTGACGTACCGCTACACCCGCTATTCACAGAAGTGGGATTCGCTGTTCACCGGGCAGAGCACCGGTTATGGCACCTGGTTCCAGGGCGAAGTCGCGGGTAATTATGCCGGGCCCTTCAACAGCAACACGGGCATTCATCATGTCGGCCTGACAGCCAAGCCGTTGGAGAACCTGACCCTCGGTGCGCTGTACTTCGACTACAACACCGTGCGTAAAGACAACGCGCTGAACCTGGATGCCCGCGAGTTGGACCTGTACGTCGAATGGGCGGTGAACGAGCATTTGATCGTCACGCCGCTGATCGGCCTCTACAAGCCGGATCGGGACGCAACGACGGGGGGCAATCAAGTGAGCGGCAATGGCACCAACGTCTACAGCCAGGTGACGGTGGCTGTGCCGTTCTGAAGCAAGGGCGTTGGATAAACCCTGTGGCGAGGGAGCTTGCTCCCGCTGGGTCGCGCAGCGGCCCCTCTTTTTTTGGGCCTGCTGCGCAGCCCAGCGGGAGCAAGCTCCCTCGCCACAGGTTCGGTGTTTTTCTTAAGTGATCGGTATGGCGCAACATCCCTTTCTAGCCAACAGCAGGCGGATTCTGCATCCGCTCGGCAATCCGCCGGGTCGTGTCCATCACCATTTCAATCACGGTTTCCTGGCGCAGCAGCTTGAAGCTGTCGGTGCTGCCGACGGCCGACAGGCTGCCCACCACGTCGTCGAGTTCGGGGTTGACGATCGGCGCCGCGATACCGGTGAGCCCCAGGTTGAGTTCGTCGTGGGTCATGCAATAGCCGTCCTTGCGGATCTTTTTCGCGGCCTTGGAAAAGCTTGCCCAGTCATAGCTGCCGTGGGGGTCGTTGGCCAGGTGCTCTTCGAACAGGCGTTGCAGGCGTCGACCCTTCTGGAAAGCGATCAACACCTTGGATTGCGCACCGCGAAAGAACGGCAGCGGCTGGCCGCGGCCGAATGAGAACTGGTAGGTGTCGCTGGGTTCGGCGATGTAGGTGTTGATGATGCGGCCGTCGTAGAAAACGCTGGCGAACACCGCCAGGCCAGTGGCATCGGACAGCTCGTGCATCAACTCGCGGCCGGCCACGAGGATCGGGTCGTACTGCCGCATCATCCAGTCCAGCTCAATGATGCGTGGCCCCAGGCCGTAGCTGCCGGCATCCACCCGAACCAGCAGGCCGGCATCGCACAAATCCTTGACGTAGCGGTACACGGTCGCTCGTGACAGGCCCATGCGCTCGGCGATGGTATCGGGGTCGATCTTCAGCGTGGCCGGGCCGAAAAGGTCCAGCACGCTCAGCATTTTGCTCAGACTGCTCATTTCGCTCCTAAAGGGGGAATGGCGCGTAGGGGGGCGTTGGGTGAGCACTATAGGTAGCCGCGGCGGTGATGAAAAGCCCGCGCATGCCCTCAGGAGCGCGTTGCCACGGTAACCGAATGCTTGAGAAATGCAAACTTATTTCCAGTCGTTTACCCTTCAAAAATATGCATTTATCTCAAAATATGATTTTAATGCAGAAAAATAGCTTGTTTTGTCGATTTGGCTGTGTGATAAATCTCAGCCACTGCAAACGCTCGATGAAGAGGGCTGGAAATGAATGGTGCGCAACTGATAGTGAAGGCGGCGGTGGCAAGCGGTATCGAATACTGCTTCGCCAACCCCGGAACGACTGAAATCCCCCTGGTGGCAGCCATGGCCAGCGCGCCAGCCCTCAAGCCGGTACTGTCCTTGTTCGAAGGGGTGTGCACCGGTGCGGCGGACGGCTACGGCCGGATTGCCGGCAAGCCGGCGATGACCTTGACGCACCTCGGTCCCGGCTTTGCCAATGGCATTGCCAACCTGCACAACGCCCGTCGCGCCAACACCCCGATCGTCAACGTCATCGGCGATCACGCGTCCTGGCACGTCAATTACGATCCGCCGTTGGCCAGTGATATCCAGGCCTTGGCCGGCAGCGTTTCCACGTGGGTACGTACCTCGCGCACGGCATCGGGCGTTGGTGAAGACTTCCAGGAGGCGGTGCGTGCCGCCTGGCAAGCCAACGGCCAGATCGCCAGCCTGATTCTGCCGATGGACCTGCAAGCCAACACCGTGCAGCACGAGAAGGCCTTCACAGCATTGCAGGCCCCGGTCCGGCGTTTTGCCGGTGACCGGATCGAGGCGGTCGCCCAGGCACTGCGCGATGGCCGGCGCCTGGTGTTTATCGTCGGCGACCAAGGCTTGTCCGTCGCCGGACTCGAAGCGGCGGGGCGCCTGGCCCGACTGCCGGGCGTGCGCCTGTTCGCCGAAACCTTTCCCCGCGTGAGTTACCGCGGTGGTGGCCTGCCGGACCTGGATCGCCTGCCTTACTTCCCTGAAGTGGCCATCGAGATCCTGGATCAATATGACGCGGTGGTCTGCGCCGGCGTCCCCGAACCCATCAGCTATTTCGGCTACGAAGGCATTGCCTCGCGGCTGGCAGAGCGCGAACGCCTGCTGTGCCTGGCTGAGGTGGGGGACGACGTTGCCGGGGCGCTCACTGCGCTGGCCGATGCCCTTGAAGCACCGGCTTATGTGCCCACGCCAAGCGGTATCGAACTGCCGCCCAGCGAAGCCACGTTGACGCCCCAATCCGTCGGCCAGGTGTTGGCCGCGTCGCTGCCGGACGACTGCATCGTTTCGGTGGAAGGCGGGACGTGCGGCTATCCGTTCTTCACTGCCTCGGCCCATGCCGCACGGCATCGGGTCTTGACCAATACCGGTGGGGCCATCGGCCAGGGCATCCCGGTGGGCTTTGGCGCCGCCATGGCCGAGCGTGGCAACAAGGTGTTCTGCCTGCAATCGGACGGCAGTGCCCAGTACACGATCCAGACCTTGTGGAGCATCGCCCGGGAGCAATTGCCGGTGGTGATCCTGATCGCGGCCAACCATCGCTACGCCATCCTGCAAAACGAACTGCGCCGCTTCGGCATGACCGAGCTGGGCCCCGAGGCCCTGAGCCTGACGGTACTGGACCGTCCTCGCATCGATTGGAAGGCCCTGGCCAAGGGCTACGGCTTGCCGGCCAGCACCGTGCACACCAACGGCGAGTTGCAGCGCGCCCTGGCCAACGCCAAGGCCGATGGCGGTCCTTGCCTGATTGAAATGGCGCTGTGAAGGAGGGGATATGAACCAGATTCAATTGTTACCCGCGGTCGAGAAGTTCCTGTCGTTACCCGGGCGCCTGTTTATCGGCGGCACCTGGCAGGACGCCGCCGATGGTCGCCGGTTTGCCGTGGAAAACCCGGCCACTGAACACACCCTGGCGGAAGTCGCCGAAGGCGGCGAACGCGACGTGGATGCCGCCGTCGCTGCCGCCCGTGCGGCCTTCACCGGAGCTTGGGCGCAGCAGTCGCCGGCCCAGCGCGGCTTGCTGTTGTTTCGCCTGGCGGAACTGCTCGACCAGCATCGCGAAGAGCTGGCGCAACTGATCACCCTGGAAAACGGCAAGCCGATCGGCGCGGCCCGGGGTGAAGCGGCCAGCGCCGCGAATATCATTCGTTACTTCGCCGGTTGGCCGACCAAGATCGAAGGCAGCACGCTGCCGGTGTCGCCCGCCAGTGGCGCACCGATGCTCAACTACACCTTGCGCGAGCCGGTGGGCGTCTGCGCGTTGATCGTGCCGTGGAATTTCCCGCTGACCATGTGCGTGTGGAAGCTCGGTCCGGTGCTGGCGACCGGTTGTGTCGCGGTGCTCAAGCCCGCCGAACAGACGCCCCTGGTTGCCATTCGCCTGGTGCAATTGATCGAGGCCGCCGGTTTCCCGGCCGGGGTGGTCAACCTGCTCACCGGCCTCGGCGCGCGCACTGGCGCACCGCTGGCCCAGCACCCGGACGTGGACAAGATCGCCTTCACCGGTTCGACCCAAGTGGGCCGGCTGATCGCCCAGGCGGCCACCGGCAACATGAAGAAGGTCTCGTTGGAGCTGGGTGGCAAGTCCCCCAACATCATCCTGCCGGACGCCGACATCGTCCGGGCCGCCAAAGGCGCCGCCGATGGGATTTTCTACAACCAGGGCCAGGTCTGCACCGCCGGTTCGCGTCTGTACGTGCACGCCAGCGTCCTCGACCAGGTGCTCGAAGAACTCCAGCGCCACGCCGCCGCCCATGTGTTGGGGCCAGGACTGGATCCGGCCAACAGCATGGGCCCGCTGGTCTCGGCCCGGCAATTGGGCACGGTGCGTGGCTACCTGCAGCGGGGCCAGGAAGAGGGCGCCGAACTGATCTGCGGCGGTGATCGCCCCGACCATTTGGAGCGCGGCCACTTCATCCGCCCCAGCGTGTTTCTCGACCGCGCCGAGCGCGCCTGTGTCGCCCGGGAAGAAATCTTCGGCCCGGTGCTGACCGTCATGAGCTGGACCGAAATCGACGAGCTGGTGCTGCGTGCCAACGACTCGCCTTATGGCCTGGCGGCCGGACTGTGGACCCGTGACTTGCGCTCCGCCCACCGCGTGGCGGCGCAGTTGAAGGCCGGCTCGGTGTGGATCAACTGCTGGAACGTCGTCGACCCGGCCTCGCCTTTTGGTGGCTACAAGCAATCCGGCTGGGGTCGGGAAATGAGTAAGAACGTGATCGATGCCTACACCGAAACCAAAAGTGTCTTCGTCGATCTGGCCTGAGCCGAATAATCACAAGAGGAACTGCTATGGATCTGGAATTGCAAGGCCGCGTGGCGATCGTCACCGGCGGTGGTATGGGTATCGGCAAGGAAGTCGCGCGCTTTCTGTCCCAGGAAGGTTGCAAGGTGGTGATCTGCGCGCGGCGCATGGAATATCTCCAGCAGGCCGCCGAGGAAATCAGCGCAGAGACCGGCAACGAGGTGCTGCCGCTGTTCTGTGACACCAACCAGATGTCGGCGGTGTCCGACATGGTCGAAGCGGCCCACAAGCACTTTGGCCGCATCGATATCCTGGTCAACGGCGCGGCGGCCCCGTCCGGCGTGGTGCGCAACGACATCGAACATGCCGGCGACGATGAATTGCTCTCGGACCTCAACACCAAGGTGATCGGCTATTTCCGTTGCGCCAAGGCGGTGACGCCGCACATGAAGGCCGGCGGTTTCGGTCGCATCATCAACATCGGTGGCCTGACCGGGCGTGGCAGCAAGGTCCTCTCGGGCATGCGCAACCTGGCCATCGCCCACATGACCAAGACCCTCTCCGACCAACTCGGCCCGTCCGGCATCACGGTCAACCTGATCCACCCCGGCGTGGTCGACACCCCGCACATCCAGGAGCTGTACGAGCGCGAAGGAGTCAAGCAGGGCAAGACGCCCGAGCAGGTGGAGCAGGGCTACATCGACGCGACGCCGATCCGACGCACCCTGGCCCCCATCGAAATGGGCTGGCTGATCGGTTTCCTCGCGTCCCCCAAGGCCGGTGCGGTGACCGGGGAATCCATTGGCATCGACGGCGGCTTGACCCGTGGCATCTTCATTTGAGGAGCAGCAGTGATGAGTAACGGAACCCTTTTGGTCGCCACCGTCGGGCAAGCGGTGATCCGCAGCGCCGACGATGGTCGCACCTGGCATCGCCTGGGCCTGGGCCAGGACCTGGAATTCGATGCGATCACCCGGTCCCTGAGTTTTCATCCGGGCACGCCCGAGGTGGTCTACGCCGGCACCGATGTCGGCCTGTGCGTCAGCCTTGACACTGGCGGCCACTGGCAGCGGGTGGATTCGCCGTTCAATGGGCAGACAGTCTGGAAGGTCGCGGTGGATCCCCAGGATGCCCAGCGGATTTTCGTTGGCACCGGCGCGCCGTCGCGCGCCGTGCTGTGGCGCACCCTCGACGGTGGCCAGAGCTGGGACCGTGCCCCGGTGGAAATCCCGGAATTCTGCGACGGCGTCAGTCGTCCACGCTTGCTGGCCTTCGCCTACGACCCGACAGATCGCAACCAGCTCTGGTTCGGCCTGGAAGAGGGCGGGCTGTTCCACAGCCGCGACGGTGGCGACAGCTGGACCCGCGTCGATGATCGCTTGCTGTGGGACTACAACTCGGACGTGCACAACATCGTGGTCCTGCCCAATCACGGGCAAAAGGTCATCGTCGTGGTGTGCGTCAACGCTGTGTACCGCAGCCTCGACGAAGGGCAGACCTGGACCGGCATCGTCGCCCGGGAGACCTTCGGCCTGTACTACGTGCGCGCCATGAATGCGGCGTTGGGCAGCGAGGATACGCTGTACCTGAGCATCTCCGACGGCACCCCAGGCACCACCAGCAAGGTGCTGGTCTCCCGGGATGCCGCCGTCAGTTGGGAAGTGCTGCCACTGCCACAACAACCCAACTCCTGTGTCTGGGCGATTGCCTTGAACCCTGCCGACCCTCGCCAGATCGTCGCCGGTACCAAGTACGGGCACCTGTTCACCTCCGAGAATGGCGGTGACGGCTGGCAGAAGCAGTGGCGTGAGTTCAGTGAAATCGCTGATGTGCTCTGGACGCCCGCCGTGGCGCAAATCAAGTCCGGGCATCAATCCATCATCAAGAAAAACTGAGGGACCGTGCGATGAAAGTCGAAGTCGTTCGTACTCACCTGTCGTTGTTCGTGCGCGACCCGGAAGTGTCGGCACGCTGGTACGCCGACGTGCTGGGCATGCATGAAAGCGCCCGGGGGGAAAGCTGGATCATGATGGCGTTTGGTGCCAAGCATCACGACATCGCGTTGCTCCGCGCGGAACCCGGGGCCCACCAGGGCGGCCTGGGATTGCAGCACTACGGGCTGGAGATCGCGGGCGACATGACCACCCTGCGCAAGCTCTACGGCATGTTGCTGAACAAGGGCGTCGAGGTGGTGAAGATCACCGACCACGAGATCGGCAACGGCGTGTATTTCAACGACCCCGATGGCAATCGCATGGAATTTTTCCTCGAGTCCGAACACGACGACGCGCGGGGCAAGGCCCGCTTCAAGGCCGCTGGGGCCCCCAGCCGGCATTTCGATCTCGACCCACTTTGAATGAGACTGCTCTTATGAAAACCGCGAATTTCGCCAGTTATCACATCCGCAAATGGTACAGCTTCGTCGAGGAAACCCTGGCCAACGAAACCGGCCAGTTGGCCGATGGCGAGCCGTTGTTCAAGTACGCCATTGGCGCGGTGATCGCCAACCCTTACGCCGGCCGTTTCAGTGAAAGCCTGGCGGAGTTGATAGAACCGTCGCCCTTGCTGGGCCAGGAGTTTGGTCGGCGCATTCGGGTCCTGGCGGGCCAGCGTGAGATCGTCAGTTATGGCAAGGCCTGCCTGGTAGGCAGCCAGGGCGAGTACGAGCACGGCAATGCGTTGCTGACCAACCCGGCGGCGGATCCGATCCGTGTCGCGCTGGGCGGCGGCAAGTCCTGGGTGCCCTCCACCGGCAAGCGTGGCGGGCCTGGCGTGACCATCGACGTGCCGCTGGCCCACAAGGACGCGCTGTATGTCCGTTCGCACTACGACAGCATTTCCCTGTCGTTTGGCGATGGTCCGGCGGCCGATGAGTTGATCATTATCTGGGCCTTCGCCACGCGCGGGCGTTTGCATGCGCGCCTGGGTGGTCTGCAGGCGGCTGACGTCAAGGGCAATGACGGCCTGTATTGAGGGGCGCTGATCGTGGGAAGCCAACGAATGTCTGCAAACAGCCAGTTTTTCACCAATCGTTCGGGGATGCGCCTGCACTATCTGTCATGGGGCGATGCGTCAGGCATTCCCGTGCTGCTGCTCCATGGGCTGCGCTCCTATGCCCAGACCTGGGATGGCCTGGCCAATGCATTGGGCGAGCGGTACTGCTGCTATGCCCTTGACCAGCGCGGTCGCGGCTACAGTGACTGGGCGGATGCCTCCAGTTACCGGACCGAGGTCTATGTCAACGATCTTGAAGACCTGGTGGCGCACCTGGGGCTGCAGCGTTTCGTCCTGGTGGGGCATTCTCTGGGCGGCACCAATGCACTGGAGTATGCGCGGCTCCATCCGGGACGACTGCAAGCACTGGTGATCGAGGACATCGGCCCGGGTTCTTCGGTCAGCGGTGACGGCGCCGAGCGGATTCGGCGCGAGATGAGCCAGACACCGCTGTTGTTTCCTGACTGGGAGAGCGCCGCCCAGTTCTGGCTGCAAGCGCGACCTGGTCTCTCTGAGGAGGGACTGGCCTCCAGGCTGATGTATTCGATGAAGGAAACCCTGGCTGGAATCGAATGGCGTCACGACCAGCAAGGTATTGCCCAGGCGCGCCTGAGCATCACCCCGACCGATCTGTGGCCGGCGGTACGGGCGCTGGATTGCCCGACGCTGTTCATTCGTGGCGCCCGTTCCGACTTCCTGCCCCTGGCGACCCTCGAGTCGATAAAGCAGGCCAACAAGTGGGTGAGCACAGAGGAAATCGCCGACGCCAGCCATTACGTTCATGATGACCAGAGCGCAATGTTCAACCTTGTCGTCATGGACTACTTGCACGACCAATGCCTAAAACCACAACAACAAAGCGGTGAATAGCGATGAAGCAGGAGAAAACCCAGGTTGTCATCGTGGGCGGCGGCCCGAACGGGATCACGGCCGCTCATTACATGGGGCTGTACGGTATCGACTGCATCGTCCTTGAATTGGCTGACGGCGTCCTGCCGTATCCCCGCGCGGTGGGCATGGATGACGAGGCGCTGCGGGTGTTGCAGGGCATCGGCATCGCTGAACTGGCCGCGCGCGACATGATCTGCAACGTGCCCCTGCGTTACTACAATGCGCGGGGCGTGTGTTTTGCCGAGGTCAAGCCGAGCACGGCGAACTATGGCTGGCCCATGCGCAACATCTTCATGCAACAGTTGCTGGAAACGACGCTGCGCGAGCAGTTGGGCAAACACGCCAGTATCGAGTTGCGCCAGGGCCATGAAATGCTCGATCTGGAGCAGGACGCCGAGGGCGTGACCTTGCAGGTGCGCGATGCCCAAGGGGAGCTGTATCAGTTGCAGGCGCAGTACGTGATCGGCGCCGATGGCGGACGTTCCAGCGTGCGCAAGAAACTCGGCATCGAACTGCTGGGGCTGACCCATCCACGCAAATGGGTGGTGATCGACACGGCCAACGACAGCCTCGATGCACCCTATACGGCCTTGCATGCCGACCCTCAGCGGCCGTTTGTCTGCATCTACCTGCCGTATCAGCAACGGCGCTGGGAGTTCATGCTCCTGGAGGGCGAAGACGAGGGCAGAATGTGCGAAGAGGCGACGATTCGGGACTTGATCCGCGGGCATATTGGCGAGGCGGTCGATCAACTTGAAATCATCCGGATCCGCGCCTACACCCATAACTCCCGGGTCGCGGCGCGCTTTGTCCAGGGCCGTGTGGCATTGGTGGGGGATGCGGCGCATATTTCCCCGCCCTGGGCCGGGCAGGGGCTCAACTCAGGCCTGCGTGATGTCGCCAACGTCAGCTGGAAGCTCGCCGCGATTCTCCAGGGGCGGGCGGCGCCGGCGATTCTGGCCAGTTACGACCAGGAGCGCCGCGGGCACGCGACCGATCTCATCGCGTTGGCCGACAACATGGGCGCGGTCCTGGGGCTGACCAACCCGTTGATGGCCGGGGTGCGGGACTGGTTGTTCCAGGCCGTCAACAGCGTCGACAACCTGCGTTCGCATTTGCTGGAATTCAAATTCAAACCCAAGGCGACCATCACCAAAGGCCTGGTGTATCACGAGCGTGCCGAGTTGCATGAGGATGATCTGGTTGGACAGTTGTTCATCCAACCGTCCATCGAAGATGCCCAGGGTCAGCGTCGGCGCCTGGACGAGGTACTGGGGCATTCGTATGCGGTGCTGGGGTATCGGGTCAATCCGAGCGAACAACTCAGCGAGCAGACTGCTGCTTATTGGGCGCGTTGGGACACGCGTTTCATCCAAATCAATCGCTCGCGCAGTGGCGTGGGGCGCAATCAACCCTTGTCTGCCAGCGGTGCCATTTGCGTCGAAGACGTCGATAACCGCCTGGGGGAATGGTTTGCCAAGGTGCGAGATTGCGTCGTGGTGGTGCGGCCGGATCGGTTCGTTGCGGCGATCACCACCCCCGAGCGACTCGAAGGCGTGTTGCACAAACTGGCGGAGCAACTGTCATGAGGCGCGAAGAGGATCTGCTGGTCCGGCTTCACGATGCCGGGCAGGCCATACACGCCTTGCCTTCGTTGGAACCCGAGGCCGTCGATTTGCCGACGGGCTACACCTTGCAGCGCGAGGCACTGCGTCGGCGCCAGGCCGGCGGTGAGCGGCTGAGCGGATGGAAAGTGGCCTTCGCCGGCCGCGCCGCCCAGGATCGTTTCGGTATCGATGAGCCGGTATTGGGGGCGCTGACCGATGCCATGGTCGTGGAACCTGGACAGACGGTGTCCCTCGCACGGCTGATCCAGCCGAAGTTGGAAATCGAGCTGGCGTTTGTCCTGGGGCGCACGCTGGTGCCCGGTTTCTATAGCGACGAGGACATTCTCGCCGCCATTTCCGAGGTCGCGCCGGCGTTCGAGATCGCCGACTGTCGTTGGCAGGGCTGGCGTTTCGGCGTCGGCGCGTTTCTGGCCGACAATGCTGCCGCGGCGCTGTATTGCCTGGGGTCGCGGGTCAGGTTTCATCCGGGGCAACTGCCCCACGTGAACTATCGCCTGGAATGTGACGGGGTGTCCGGTGGCGAGGGCAATGCCCAGGCGCGGGAGGACACGCCCCAGGCCAACCTGTGCTGGCTGGTCCGGCGCTTGTTGGCCGACGGGCAGTGCGTTGAAGCGGGGCAGGTGGTGCTGTCCGGGGCTTTATTGGCGCCTCTGGACATCAAGGCTGCCGAGTACCGGTTGCACATGCTTGGCATGGAACTGGCTTTGGTTTTCCGGCAATAAGAACGGTTCACCAGTCCGTGGCGTGGGAGCTTGCTCCCGCTGGGCTGCGCAGCAGACCTGTTTTGTGAGCGCTTCGCCCTGGAGCGCCAGCCCGGTCAAGCGGGAGCAAGCTCCCTCGCCACAGGTTTATCGACTTCTTTGGATATCAGCATCAGGTAAGCACAGCGCCACCGAGGAACAATGATCATGTTCGCCGAAGTCCGTACCTTCAATGATCCTCAGCAACACGCCGGTTCGATCCTGGGCTGGCAACAAGTCTATGACCAGCTCGGGCGCGGTTGCCTGTCCAGCGAGCTGCGGCAGGTGTGCGCCGAGCGTTTCCAGATTTTCCAGGAGGTGCTGGATAAACGCGTCGTGCAGCGCGGTTGCGCGCCAAAAGGACGCTTGTGCATTGCCATGTCCCTGGGGGGGGCGCCGGTGGTGCAGGGGCACCAGGTGGGCGCCCACAGCGTCGTGCTGTTGCGCGATGGCGAAGATTTTGTCCTGCACGCCCCGGAAGGCACGCATTTCTTCGCGGCCAACGTCGACACGGTGCGGTTTGCCAAGCTCGCGGCCTACGAACTGTCGGGCGAACAGCTCAAGCGCTTGAAAAGCGTGTCCCAGGTCAGTGTGGATGAGGTGGTGCTGCGCCGGGTGCAACAGCGGATCCACCCACTGTTTCGTCACCTTTTGGAACAGACCGATGCGGTCAATCCCGCCGCGGAGAAAATCCTCGAAGACGTGTTGCTCAACGCCTTCCTCGACCTGTTCAGCCACGCCTCGGACGAGGTGCGCGGCCGGCGCGGCAATTTTGCCGTCAGTGCCTACCTGGTCAAGCGTTGCCAGGAACTGGTGGTGGCCAGCGCCGATGTGCCCTTGAGCATCCTCGATTTGTGCGAGCAATTGCGGGTCAGCCGCAGGACCCTGCAGAACAGTTTCCAGGCCGTCACCGGCATGCGTCCGGTGGAGTACCTGCGCAACCTGCGGCTCAATGCGGTGCGCCGCCGATTGATCACGACCCGTGCGGCCGCGCTGAACGTCAGTGAAATTGCGGTGGCGATGGGGTTTTTCCACCTGAGCCATTTTGCCGTCCATTACCGGGCGCTGTTTGGCGAGTCACCCTCGGACACGCCCAGGGCACCGGCGTGATGAGTGGCCTCCTGTGGTGTTACCGAAGCGCCTTCCTGCACCGATAAAAGGCAGCCGCTGAGCTGTTTGGTAGCACACCCGTGCGACCCTGGGCCAGCGACGGGCAGTCGTTCTCCTCGGCAACTTCCTTCAAATCAAACCCTTGCACGATAACGCGTGTGGTTGGCATGCATTCTGCTTTTATGAATCCATGGATAATTGGATACAAAAATGCAGAAGGTGCTGCCATGCAATTTGCTCCGACGTACGCTGAACGCCCGCCCATGACGGCCGAGGAGGAGGCCTACAACTTCCTGCTCGATGCCATTTGTGGCGGTCGGTTACGCAAGGGCGACCGGCTGATTGCCGAGGACATCGCCAACGAGATCGGCATGAGCCGCATGCCGGTGCGCGAAGCCTTTCGCCGTCTGGATGCCCAGGGCCTGGTGACGCTGCGGCCCAATCGCGGGGCGGTGGTCAGCGGCCTCGACATCAATGAATTGCATGAAGTCTTCGAAATGCGCAGCGCCCTCGAAGGCCTGGCGGTGCGTGTCGCGACGGCGAAGATTGGTGAGCGTCAGTTGGCCGCCCTGGAGCGCTTGCTGGACGAGATGGACGATTACCGCGAGGAAAGCGCCGAGTGGGTCGGCCGCCATCGCGCGTTCCATGAATACCTGTGCAGCCTCAGCGGTCGCCCGCGATTGCTCAAGCAGATCAGCGCGCTGTATTCCCTGATCGAAGCGCCCATGCGCCTCTGGCTGCAGCACGTGGAAAAGCCCTTGAGCGCGCGCCAGGAGCACATGCTGATCCTCGATGCCCTGCGTGCGGGCGATGCCGAGAAGGCCGAGGCGGTGGTGCGGGCGCACATCGAAGGCACCGTCCCTGAATTGATCGAGTTCCTGCAATCGAAAAAATAACGAGAGCGGGTCACTTAGAGCCTGCCCCGTGTTTTGACTTTGAGTACTGCCCGTCATTAATGAACTGGAGTGTCTGGTCATGCATAAGCCTCGCCTGTTGGTTGCCGCTTTATCCTTGGGTTTCTGTGCGCAATGGGCGGTTGCCGCGCCCGTTGTCCCGGAGCGTTTGCTCAAGGCCGATAAACTCGTCTACTGCTCGGGCATGGATTCGCCGCCGCTGGTGTCCTTCGATGAGGCGCAGAAACCCAAGGGATTGACCGTGGACCTGGGGCTGGAAATCGCCAAGCGCCTGGGTGACAAAAAAGTGGAGTGGCGGGTGATTCCGTTTTCCGGATTGCTCCCGGCGCTGTTGGCCCAACAGTGCGACATGATCGTCGACCAGCTGTTCGACAAGCCCGAGCGCCGCGAGGTGATCGACATCGTCAACTACATGTATTCCAGCCAGGCGGTGGTGGTGCCCAAGGGCAATCCCAAGGGCCTCAAGACGCTGCCGGATCTCTCCGGACACAAGGTCGCGGTGCTCAACGGTTCCACCATCAAGACCTTGCTCGACGCCGAGAACGCAACCCTGGCCAAGGCCGGCAAGCCGCCGATGAAACTGGTGGTCTACAACTCCGACACCGATGCCTTCCAGGCCCTGCGCATCAGCCAGGTCGACGCCTACGGCACCACCGTGGAAACCGCCGGTTACTACGCCACCATGGCCCCCGACCTGTTTGAGGAAGGCGTGCCGGCCTTCAGCCGGATTCTCACCGGCCTGGGTATTCGCAAGGACGATCCGCAACTGACCGCCGCCGTGCAGCAGGTGATCGGCGATATGCGCAGCGATGGCAGCTACAGCCAACTGCTCGGCAAATGGCATGTCTCCAGTGACACCCTTGATTAAGGTGAACCGTCGATGAATTTCAATTGGGATGTGTTCTGGCAGTACCTGCTCCAGCCCAGTGGGGTGTACCTCACCGGGCTCTGGCTGACCTGCCTGATCAGTGTGCTGGCGATGTTGCTGGGCTGCGTGCTGGGGCTGGCGGCGGCGCTGTTGCGGTTGTCGAAGAACCCGTTGCTGCATGTGCCGGTGCGCTTTTACGTGTGGCTGATGCGCGGCACGCCGTTGCTGGTGCAGATCGTCTTTCTCTACACCGCGCTGGCTGCCGGCGGGATTTTCCGCTTCGAAGACATCGACCTGTTTGGGCTGGTGATTCCCGGCAATATCCAGGCGGCGATCATCGCCCTGGGGCTCAACGAGGGCGCCTACATGGCCGAGATCATCCGCGCCGGCATCGGTGCGGTGGACAAGGGTCAATACGAGGCCGGACGTTCCCTGGGCATGACCTTCGCCAAACTGATGCGGCGCATTGTCCTGCCCCAGGCGTTCCGGGTCATCGTTCCGCCGTTGGGCAACGAGTTCAACGTGATGCTCAAGAACACCACGCTGGTCAGCGTGATCGGCGTCCAGGAATTGTTGCTCAGTACCCAAATGGTCACCTCGGCGACGTTCCGGGTGTTCGAGTTGTACCTGGTGGTGGCGATCTACTTCCTGTTGCTGACCACGTTGTGGGGCTTTTTCCAGCGCTGGCTGGAGGCCCGTTTCGGTCAATCGGACCGACCTTCGTCGCCACCGCCGGCGTCGACGCGGATGTTCGGTCGCAGCACTTTGAACCTGCTGAGGGCACGTTGACCATGGCGCATAAAAGCGAAGAGTTGATCATCGAGGCGCTGGACGTTCACAAGTCCTTCGGCGAGTTGCAGATTCTCAAGGGCATCTCGTTGCAAGTGCGGCGCGGCGAAGTGGTGGTGCTGATCGGTGCGTCGGGCTCGGGCAAGACCACGTTCATCCGTTGCATCAACCTGCTGGAAGACATCCAGGGCGGACGCATCCGCGTCAATGGCCAGCCCATGGGCTATCGCGAACGGGCCGATGGCAGCCTGGTGCGCGAGTCGGAGCGCAACATCGCCCGGCAGCGGCGGGACATCGGCATGGTGTTCCAGCGCTTCAACCTGTTTCCCCACATGACCGCCTTGGAAAACATCATCGAGGCGCCGATCCAGGTGCTTGGAGTGACTCGCGCCGCCGCGCTGGAACAGGCTCGCGGGTTGCTGGAGCGGGTCGGCCTGGCGGACAAGGCCGATCACTACCCATCGATGCTCTCCGGCGGCCAGCAACAGCGGGTGGCGATTGCCCGGGCCCTGGCCATGAAACCCCAGGCCATGCTGTTCGATGAACCCACCAGCGCCCTCGACCCGGAAACCGTCGGCGAGGTGCTGCAGGTGATGAAGGAGTTGGCCGAGGAGGGCATGACCATGGTCGTGGTGACCCATGAAATGGGCTTTGCCCGGGAAGTGGCGGACCGTGTGGTGGTGCTCGACCAGGGCGAGCTGATCGAGCAAGGGCCGCCGGAGCAGATTTTCTGTCATCCGACTCATCCGCGCACCCGGGCGTTTCTCAGCCGCGTGTTGTGATATTCCCCGGCCACCGAATTCCTGTATTGAAGAGTTTTTTGCCATGCTTAAATTTTCAGCCCACGAGTACCCTTATCCGTCGCAGCGCCAGAGCGTTTTCGCCCGTCGGGGCATGGTCGCCGCGTCCCAACCCCTGGCGGCCCAGGCGGGCATCGAGATCATGCAAAAAGGCGGCAACGCCATCGACGCCGCCATCGCCACGGCGGCGGCGCTGACGGTGGTGGAGCCCACGGGCTGCGGGATCGGTGGTGACGCCTTCGCGCTGGTCTGGTGCAAGGGCCAACTGCATGGCCTCAACGGCAACGGCCATGCGCCGGCGGCCTTGAGCATCGAGGCGGTCAAGGCCGCTGGCCATGAAAAAATGCCGGTCTATGGCTGGACACCCGTGACGGTCCCGGGCTGCCCATCGGCCTGGGCCGAGCTGTCCCGACGCTTTGGCAAGCTGCCCTTCGCCGAGCTGCTGCAACCGGCCATCAGCCTGGCCCGGGACGGCTTTGCGCTGTCGCCGGTGGTTGCCCATCAATGGCAGATCGCTGTGAACGAGTTCGCACCCCATCGGGACGCCGTGCTGGACGCCTGGTTCGAGACGTTCCTGTTCGACGGCCGGGCGCCACGGGCCGGGGAGATCTTTCGCAACCCGGCCCAGGCGCGCACGCTCCAGGAGCTGGCCGACACCGCCTGCGAAAGCCTTTATCGCGGTGCCTTGGCTGAGCGCCTGGACGCTCACTCCCGGGCCGGCGGCGGCTACCTGCGCGCCTCGGACCTCAAGGATTATCGCGCCCAGTGGGTCGACCCTATACACGTCAATTACCGAGGCGTGGATGTCTGGGAAATCCCGCCGAGCGGGCAGGGCCTGGTGGCCTTGATGGCCCTGAAGATTCTGGAAGGCTTCGACTTTGATCAGCGCGACAGCCAACAGACCTGGCATCGTCAATTGGAAGCGATGAAATTGGCCTACAGCGACGGCCTGCACTACATCACCGACCCCCTGCACATGCGCGTGGCGGTGACTGACCTGCTCAGCGATGACTACAGCGCCCATCGCAGAGGGCAGATTGGCGAGCAGGCCCAACCGCCCGCGCCCGGCGACCCCCACGCCAGCGGCACGGTGTACCTGGCGACCGCGGATGGCGAGGGCAACATGGTCTCGTTCATCCAGAGCAACTACCACGGGTTCGGCTCCGGCGTGGTGCTGCCCGACAGCGGCATCGCCTTGCAGAACCGTGGGCAGGAATTCAGCCTCGACCCGAGCCACGCCAACTGCCTGGCCCCAGGCAAGAAGACCTTCCACACCATCATTCCCGGATTCCTTACCCGCGATGGCGAGGCCCTTGGCCCCTTCGGCGTGATGGGCGGCTACATGCAGCCCCAGGGACATGTGCAGATGGTCATGAACCTGGTGGATTTCGGCCTGAACCCGCAAGCGGCCCTCGACGCTCCGCGCTGGCAATGGCTGGGCGACATGAAGGTCGGGATCGAGCACGGGGCTTCACGGGACCTGGCCAATGCCCTGGCGCGCAGGGGGCATGAGGTTCAGATCGCCAGTGACCTGACCGACTATGGTCGCGGCCAGATCATCCTGCGCGACCCAGTCAGCGGTGTGCTGTGCGGTGGGACCGAACCCCGGGCGGATTCGCATATTGCGGTGTGGTGATGAACGTGGGCAAACGGGTTTCACTCATCGGCCATTCCTGAGTGGACATTGATGACGACCTTGCCCTTGGCGCGTCCTTGTTCGACGTAGCTCAAGGCATCGGCCGTCGCCTCGAAAGGGAAGGCTCGGTCAATCACCGGCTTGAGGCTACCTGACTCGACGAGCGTGCTGATCTCGCGCAGTTGAGCGCCACTGGCGCGCATGAACACGAAGGCGTAATTCACACCTTTTCGGCGGGCCTTGCGGCGGATGCCACTGCTCAACAGGCCCATGATCAGCCGCAGCGGCCAGGAAAATCCCTGGGCCTGGGCGAACTGCGGGGAGGGTGGTCCGGAGATGGAAATGAGCTGGCCGCCGGGCTTGAGGATCTTCAGCGACTTCTCCAGTTCATCGGCGCCCAGGCTGTTCAATACGACGTCATAGTCCTGCAGGACGCTGAAGAAATCCTGCTGCTTGTAATCGATGACAACGTCAGCTCCCAGCGCTTTGACCCAAGGCACATTGGTGGTGCTGGTGGTGGTCGCAACGAAGGCACCGAGGTGTTTGGCAAGCTGGATGGCGAGGGTGCCGACGCCCCCTGAACCGGCTTGGATAAAGACCTTTTGCCCTTTCTTCAATCCCGCGGTTTCCACCAATACCTGCCAGGCCGTCAGGGCGACCAAGGGCAGGGCGGCGGCGTCTTCCATGTTGAGGTTTGCCGGTTTCAGGGCCAGGGCATTTTCGTTCACTGCAATTTGCTCGGCAAAGGTGCCGATGTGCCCATCCGGGGCGCGGGCATAGACTTCATCGCCCGGCTTGAACTGATGGACACGGGATCCCACGCGCACCACGACTCCGGCCACGTCATGCCCCAAGGCCAACGGAAACGGATAGGGCAAGATCAGTTTGAATTCGCCTTTGCGGATCTTCGAATCCAGGAGGTTGACGCTGGCGGCGTGGACGCGGACCAGAACGTCGTGGTCAGCCACTTCAGGGGCCGGTACCTCGCCGATACGGCCACTGTGCTTGCCGTAGCGGTCGATTAGAAATGCCTTCATGGTGCTTGGTTCTCATAAGGGTCAGCAGGCTGGCCAGCCATCGAGGCATCCGGCGCGTTCCTTCGCGCCGGCGCCCGCTTGACGTCGATCACGCCAGGTCTTGATAGCGCTCGGCGACCTGGGACTGCTTGATTTGCCCGAGCAGGCCTTGGCGCGCCGCCTGCAAGGCATCCCAGCGCGCCTCTTCCTGCAAGGGCGGGATGGTGACCGGTTCGCGACGATCGAAGCCGACCAGCGCGGCATCGACCAGGTCAGCGACTTCCATGATTTCGTTCAAGGTGTTGATGTCGATGCCCGCGCGTTCCCAGATCTCGGTGCGAGTGGCCGCAGGCAGGACAGCTTGAACGTAGACGCCTTTCGGGGAGAGTTCCAGGCTGAGGCCCTGGGAGAGAAACAACACGAACGCCTTGGTCGCGCCGTAGACGGACATGCCGAACTCCGGTGCCAGGCCCACGACAGAGCCGATGTTGATGATCGCACCGTCACCCGCCTGGACCAGGCGTGGGGCGATGGCGCTGGCCAGCCGGACCAGCGCGGTGGTGTTGAGCGACACGAGGTGCGCGACGCTGTCGGTCGACTGTTCGATGAAGCTGCCGGACTGGGCGGCACCGGCGTTATTGACTAGGATGCCGATGCTGGCGTCGTCCCGTAGGCGAGCTTCGACGGTGGTCAGGTCGCTGATCTGGGTGAGGTCGGCCTGGAGAATGTCGACGGCAACGTTGTGCTCGCTGCGCAGCTTGGCGGCCAGCGCTTCCAAGCGCGCGCTGTCGCGGGCCACCAGGATCAGGTCATGTCCGCGTTGGGCAAAGCGCTGGGCATAGACAGCGCCGATGCCGGTGGAGGCGCCAGTGATGAGAACGGTTGTGCGAGTGTCCATGGGTAATTCTCTTTTTCAGGGGAAGTTAGCGCGCTGTTTTCCAGGTGCGCCGATGGGTTCTGGTCAGGATTACCGCGCGCTGGATTCAGCGAGCGTCGGGTAGTCGATGTAGCCCGCCGCACCGCCGCCGTAGAGCGTGGCGGGATTGAAGGCCGACAATGGCGAGCCGGTCTTGAGCCGCTCGACCAAGTCCGGGTTGCCGATGAACGGCCGGCCGAAAGCGATCAGGTCAGCCTGGTCTCCGACGAGACGCGCGGTGGCCAGGTCCAGGTCGTAGCCGTTGTTGGCGATGTAGGTGTTCCTGAAGCGCTGGCGCAATGAGCCGAAGTCGAAGGGGGCAACGTCGCGCGGCCCACCTGTCGCGCCTTCAACCACGTGCAGATAAACGATGTCCAAGGCGTTGAGCTGATCGACCAGGTAGTCGAACTGGGCCTGGGGCGCGCTGCTGGACACGCCATTGGCCGGCGAGACGGGCGAGAGGCGCAGGCCGGTGCGTTCGGCCCCGATTTCTTCCACGACGGCTGCGGTCACTTCCAGCAGCAGGCGAGCACGATTTTCAATCGAGCCGCCATAGGCATCGGTGCGCACGTTGGCGCCGTCCTTGAGGAACTGGTCCAGCAGATAACCGTTCGCGCCGTGGATCTCTACGCCATCAAATCCCGCCGCGATGGCGTTCGCCGCCGCCTGGCGAAAATCGTTGACGATCCCCGGTAACTCATCGATGTCCAACGCTCGCGGTTCGGAAACGTCCTCGAAACGGTTGTTGACGAACACCTTGGTCGCCGGACGCAAGGCGGAGGGGGCGACTGGGGCGGCGCCGTTTTCTTGCAGGTCGACGTGGGAAACCCGGCCGACATGCCACAGTTGCAGGAATATCCGCCCACCTTTGGTATGCACGGCATCGGTGACTTTGCGCCAGCCGTCGATCTGCGCCGGCGTGTAGATCCCAGGCGTGTCCTGATAGCCCTGGCCTTGCCGGGAAATCTGTGACGCCTCGGAGATCAGCAGGCCGGCGGACGCACGTTGGCTGTAGTAAGTGGCCGCGAACTCGCTCGGTACAAAACCTTGCCCCGCGCGGTTACGTGTCAGCGGTGCCAGGACCACTCGATTGGACAGTGTGAGATTACCCAACGTGTAGGGCGTGAACAGGTTCTGGTCGGTCATGGTGTCTTGTTTCCGTATGTTTGGAGAAGCGTTGTGGGCAGCTTGCCGACGCGAGCGGGGCTTTTCATTAGGATGATGACCGAAATCTAAATTGTCAACGAATTTGATTATGCTCGACATCTATGTATGATGTGAGCATGATTTCGAGCAGCACGAGGGAGTGAAAAATGCGCGTAACCAAGGCCCAGGCCCAGGCCAATCGGGAGCACATCGTCGAGACGGCCTCTGTCCTGTTTCGTGAGCGAGGCTTTGACGGCGTGGGTGTGGCGGATCTGATGGCGGCCGCCGGGTTCACCCATGGCGGTTTCTACAAACATTTCGGTTCCAAGGCCGACCTGATGGCCGAAGCGGCCGCGAACGGCCTGGCGCAATCGCTGACCAACAATGTGGGTATCGGCGTGCCTGAGTTCGTCAATGTCTATGTGTCCAGGGAGCACCGTGACGCCCCCGGCGGCGGTTGCACCATGGCGGCGCTGTGCGGGGATGCTGCCCGTCAACCGCCCGAGCTGAAGGCGACCTTTGCCAACGGCATCGAAAACACGCTGGCGGCGCTCGAAAGCCAGTACGACACCGGGCAAGAGGCGCCGCAGCTAGAGGTGAGGGCGAAGATGCTCGACATGTTGGCCCATGCCGTCGGCGCGATCATGTTGTCGCGGTCCTGCCCGGACGATTCCGCCCTGGCCGATGAAATCCTCGAGGTGTGCCGCGCCCGGATCATCGCGTCGTTGCCGCCAGCACCCGCGCAGCAGCCTGCCGTGGACACCGAATCATAAGCACCCGAGATCAATGTGGGAGCCGAGCTTGCTCGCGATGACGGCGGCACATACAACTTCAATGCAGCCTGACCCACCGCTATCGCGAGCAAGCTCAGCTCCCACAGGGATTGGAGTGATCATGATGCTGTTCACTTAAGCAAAAAGGTGCATCTCTGGCCACAGGTTGCCGACGGCCTTATAGCGATGCCCTGACCACCAGCGGGCAATCCACCGTTTGAGGGCCCGATACCTCAAGGGTCTCGATCAGGTGCCGGGCCGCCTGGCGACCGATCTCGTAGTAAGGCAGTTGCACCGTGGTCAATGGCGGCATGAACAGTTCGGCGATGCCGATCATGTTGTCATAGCCGAGCACCGCGACATCGCCGGGAATTTTCAAACCGCGGCCCAACAGCCATTGATAGGCACAAAAGGCGATGCGGTCGTTGCCGCAGACCAGGATGTCGAATTGCGGACGGCCGTCGACGATATGCCGGTCGAGAATCGCGGCGGTTTCACCGTAGGCATCGTGATCGGAAAGATCGTATTGCAGGAGTGCATCCGGCGCCAGCCCGAAGGCCTGGCAGGCGCGTTGCAGGCCTTGCTGACGCAGGCGCCAGGCCACACTTTTCCTGGGCAAATTGATGCACAGCGGGCGCCGGTAGCCTTGGCTCAACGCATGATGCACGGCGCGATATTGCCCGGCTTCATCATCCGGCACATAGCTGACCAACTGGTGGTCATCGGCCAGGCAATTGGCGAGCACCAGCGGTTTGCGCTTGAGTCGCTCGGGAATGCTCACCTGGCGCAAGCCCATGGCGCTGAAGATCAAGCCATCGGGACGGTGCGACAGCATCAGGTCGATGTTCTGGTCGGTGGGCGGGTTGCTCAGCAGGTTGAGGATGAACACATTCCAGCCCGCCTGCTGCGCGGTCTGCTCGATGGACAGCAGCAACTCGACGGCGAACGGCGTGGTCGCGGTGTCCAGTGCGAACACCCCGATGGTGCGTGCTTGCAGGTTGTCGCCGCGCATCCGGCGCGCCGACAGGCTCGGTACGAATTGCAGTTCATCGATGGCGCGACGGACCCGCTCGAGGGTTTCGGGGCTCAGTTTTTCCGGCGTGTTGAGCGCTCGCGAAACCGTCATCAGGGATACGCCGGCCAGCTGTGCAACGTCTTTCACGGAAGTCATGCGAAGTGCGGCCAGTCAGGTTGACGCCGAATCATGCCACAGCGCCCGCGCTTCTCGCGACTCGGATGACGTGACTCATAGCCAACCCGAGCCCAGCGGCCAGGCGTTGGCAATGGCGACGCGCCCGCCAGTGCCATTGGCCAACAATTTCACCCCGAGGCTGTCGGGCCGGGGATAGAGGCGACTGCTGAGGCTGAAACGGCCATTGTCCTCGAACACCTCGATGGACGAGCGATCGAGAAACACCCGCAGGTGCAGTTGTGTGTGTGTCGGCGCTATCGGCACGCTGCGCTGGCCGCTCACTTGCGCACCCGAGCGGCTGCGATCGAGCACCAAGCGTTGCAGGGTCGCGTCGTAGTAAAGCAGCGTCTGTTCCCGCTCATCGGCACTGCAGCGCAAGGCGATGCCCAGTTGGCCTTCGCTGCAACCGAGCAGATCCAGGTGCACATGGATTTCCAACCGGTCGCCTGTCACCTGCGGCACCCAGCGGCTGCCGGACTCAGCCCATGGCGCGACGCTCGGCAACGGCGCCTGGCGCAGCGCCGTCAGCTCTCGCGCCGGAAACACGCCAAGGCGATCGCCCTGCAATTCCAGCTCGCGGGGCAAACCGAGCATGCCGCACCAGTGATGGGCCTGGCTCGGCATCGGGCTTTCCCACATATCCAGCCAGGCCCACACCAGGCGCCGACCGTCGGCGGCCACCAGCGTTTGCGCGGCGTAGAAGTCGTGACCGTTATCCAGCTCGATGAACGGCCCGCCGCTGAAGTGCCAGTCGCTGTCGAGCTGGCCAATGCGATAACCGGTCTGGTACTTGTTGAGCCGTTCATAACCTTCGGGCTTCATGCCTTGCGGGGAATACAGCAGCACATCCCGTCCGTCCAGGCGAAACAGATCCGGGCATTCCCACATGTAGCCATCGTCCTCATTGCCGCTGGACACGTAGGCGAGAAATTCCCAGGTGTGCAGATCGGCGGAGCGGTACAGCGGCAGCAGCGGCGTGTCGCCCAGGCGTGCGCCAGCAATCAGGTACCAATAGCCGTCTTCCTGCCAGACCTTGGGGTCGCGAAAATGCATGATTGCCGCTTGCGGGGCGTGCTCGATGACGGCGCCATGCTTGACGAACCGGACGCCGTCGACACTGGTGGCCAGGCACTGGACCTGGCGGATGAAGCGTTCGTCACCGACGTCTCCCAACCAGGTGTGCCCGGTGTAGATTAGCGCCAGGGTGTCGCCACATACCACCGCGCTACCGGAAAAACAGCCGTCGCGGTCGAAGTCGTCGCCGGGTGCCAGGGCGATGGGCAGGTGCTGCCAATGGACCAGGTCGGCACTCTTGGCATGGCCCCAGTACATCGGGCCCCATTTGGCGTCGAAGGGGTGGTGTTGGTAGAACACGTGGTACTCGCCACGAAAGAACACCACCCCGTTAGGGTCGTTCATCCAACCCGTTGGCGGGGCCAGGTGATAGTCGGGTCGATAGTCATGGATCAGGTGAGGCAGGTTATCGATCAGGGCCTGCTGGGCCCTTTCGAGAGAGGCTGGCATTGGGTTGTTCATGTTCTTCAAGGACAAGGTCATAGGGCGCCCGCAGATGCCGGGCGTGGAGCGACGCCAGCAGGCAGGCTGTCGATGGTGCGGCGCTTCAACGCCGTGCCGTGGGCGTCGAATACATGCAGGTTGTCGATATCCAGTTGCAGCTCGACCCGGTCACCCACCCGCCATCCGGCGTTGACCTCGCAACGACAGACCATGGGCTCGTCCTGGCCAGTGTCGAGGTGCACATAGGTTTCACTCCCCAGGTATTCGACCGCGCTCACCACGAGGCCGGTCGTTCCCTGTGCCGCCTTGAGGGAGAGATGTTCCGGGCGAATCCCCAGGCTCAGTTGGGTATTCGCCGCCAGGCCCGAGCTGTCGACGGGCAGGGACGTCATGCCCAGCACCAGGCTTTCCACCTGGCTGGTTTCGCCCGGCGTATGCAGGAACGCGGCAATGAAATTCATCCGGGGTGAACCGAGGAATCCCGCGACAAAACGGCTGGCCGGACGCTCGTAGAGCTCCCGTGGCGAGCCGACCTGCTCGATGCGACCGCCATTGAGCACGACAATCTTGTCGGCCAGGGTCATCGCTTCGACCTGGTCGTGGGTCACGTAGATCATCGTCGAACCCAGTCGCCCATGCAGCCGGGCGATTTCGTTGCGCATCTGCACGCGCAGGGAGGCGTCGAGATTGGAAAGCGGCTCGTCGAACAACAGAATGTCCGGCTCCCGCGCCATGGCCCGGCCCATGGCCACGCGCTGGCGCTGGCCGCCCGACAGTTCCCTTGGCTTGCGTTGCAGCAGCTTGTCCAACTGCAGGATTTGCGCGGTTTTCAACACCCGCTCGCGCAGGCTGGTCTTTTCCGTCTTGGCCAACTTTAGGCCAAAGCTGATGTTGTCGTAGACGCTCATGTGCGGGTACAGCGCATAGGACTGGAACACCATGCCGACGCCACGCTCGCGCGGCTCCAGGTCGTTGACCCGGCGACCGTCGATCAGCAGGTCGCCGCCACAGATCGAATCCAGCCCGGCGATCAGGCGCAGCAGGGTCGACTTTCCGCAGCCCGAAGGGCCGACGAAGACCACGAACTCACCGGCCGAGATTTCCAGGCTGACGTCACGAAGAATGCGCGCGCCGCCCAATTGTTTGTTCACGTTGTCCAGCTTCAACTTGATCACGATGCTGTTCCTTCTTATCTGTGTTGGGCTCAACCCTTTAACGCACCGGCGGTGAGGCCGGAAACGATGCGGCGCTGGAAGATCAGCACCAGAATCACCAAGGGCACCGTGACCAGCACCGACGCCGCCATCAACAGGCCCCAGGGCAACTCATGGGGGCTGCCGCCGGAAATCAGCGCGATGGCCACCGGGACCGTGCGTTGCGAGTCGGTCAGGGTGAAGGTCAGGGCAAACAGGAACTCGTTCCACGCGGCGATGAAGGCCAAGAGGCCAGTGGTGACCAGTGCCGGCCAGAGCAGCGGCAACAGCACGCGGGTCAGGGTGATCCAGGGTGAGGCACCGTCCATGATCGCGGCCTCTTCCAGCTCATGGGGCAGTTGCCCCATGAAGGTGGTCAACACCCAGACGGTGAAGGGCAGGGTGAAAATCGTGTAGCTCAGGATCAACGCCCAAGAAGTGTTGTACAGGCCCAGGAAACGGATCACCTCGAACAGTCCCGACAGCACCGCGACTTGGGGAAACATCGAAACCCCGAGGACCATCATCAACACCGGACCGCGCCCGCGAAACTTCACCCGACCCAAGGCATAAGCGGCGGTCAGGCTGAGGAACAGCGCCAGGGTGACCACGCACAGCGCCACCACCAGCGAGTTGCCGATGGCCCGCAGGAACGAGGCCTGGTTGAGCACGGCGGCATAGTTGGAAAAGTCGGGATTGTTGATCCAGTAGCTCACCTGGAACAGGGCACTGGACGGCTTCAGGGACGTGACGATGGCGTAGTAGAACGGGAAGACCGCATACACCAGCAAGATTCCGATCAAGCACCAGAACCCGAGGCGCAACAGGGCTTTTTTCAGCAACCGCAGGCTCATGAGCGCACCTCCAGCTGACGGCGTCCGAGGTATAGATAAGCCATGGCGATCACCGCGACGACCAGGAACAGCAAGGTCGAGGCGGCGCTGCCGTAACCGACGTCCTGGAATTCCACCAGGTGCTGGCGGGCATACACCGACATGCTCATGGTGCTCGACGAGTTCGAGGTCAACACATAGATAACGTCGAAGACCCGCAGGGAATCGAGGATGCGAAAGATCGCTGCCACCAACAACGCCGGCATCAACAGCGGCAGGGTGACCCGCCAGAACACTTTCACCGGGTGAATGCCATCGACCCGGGCGGCTTCGTAGCAATCGTTGGGCAGCATTTGCAAAGCCGCCAACATCAGCAGGGTAACGAACGGCACGGTCTTCCAGACGTCGACGATGATCACCGCCCACATCGACAGGTCCGCGTCGGCGGTCCAGGCCAGGGGCGCGTCGATCAGGCCGAGGCCGAGCATCAGGTGATTGATGATGCCGAACTGGTCGTTGAGCATCCATGACCAGATTTTCGCCGAGACGATGGTCGGAATCGCCCAGGGAATCAGGATCAAAGCCCGCACCAACGCGCGTCCGTTGAACTGGACGTTCAGCAGCAGCGCCACCAGCAACCCCAGGACCATTTCCAATCCCACCGAGACCACGGTGAAATGCAAGGTGTTGCGCACCGCATTCCACCACTGTGGATCGACCAGGATGCCTGACCAGGCGGAACCGCTATAAAACAGATAGTTGCTCAAGCCGACAAAGGTCGCGTCGCCGGCGTCGGCCAGGCTGGCGTCGGTCAGGCTGAACCAGAACGTGCGCAACAGCGGCCAGGCGGCCACCAGGGCCAGGCAAAGCAGCATCGGGGCCAGGAACAGCCAGGCGGCGCGAACGCGACGGCGTTGTACCGGCGTTTCCCGGGTGAGCAGGTACTCGTCGTCAGGGGCGAGTGTGGTGGAGGCAGACATGGTGATTTCCTTCCTTGTGGCTTACCAGTTCCGGCGTTTGATTCGTGTGAGTTCGCTTTCCAGCTCGGCCAGGGCCTGATCCACCGGCCGCTCGCCCGCCAGCACGCCATGCACTTGATCGAAGAACGCGTTGGAGACCCGTGGATAGCGGTCGGCGGTGATCGAGGCGGGGCGCATGACCCCATCGTTGAGAATGCTGTGCAGTTGGCTGTAGTAAGGCATGGCCGCGAGCAACTCGGGATCCTGGTAGAGCGATTCGATCACCGGGTTATAGGCGCCTACCAGGGCGCGGTGTTTCTGCTGTTGGGCGCTGCTCAGGTAGCTCACCAGTTCGGCGGCGAGCTTGGGGTTGGCGCTGTAGCGCGACACCGCCAGGCCCCAGCCACCGAGGGTGGAGGCGTGGGTTCCCGTCGCGCCGCCGCGGGGCAGGGGCGCGACGCCGACCTTGTCCTTCACGGCGCTGTCCTGGCTTTGCACCAGGGCCCAGACATACGGCCAGTTACGCATGAACAGTGCATTGCCCGACTGGAACACACCGCGTCCTTCTTCCTCGGTGTAATTGAGCACGCCACGGGGGGCGATGTCGCCGACCCAGCTTTTGGCCAAGGTCAACGCCGCTCTTGAGGCCTGGCTGTTGACCACGATGTCGCCTTGGGCGTTGACCAGTCCGCCTTGCGGTTGACTGCTGATCCACTCCAAGGCATTGCACGTCAGGCCTTCATAGGCGCGTCCCTGGAACACATAACCCCAGGCGTTGGCGTTCCCGGCATCGCGCTCGGCTTGCTGGACAGCCCTGGCGGTCGTGGTCATTTCTTCCCAGGTCTGGGGCACGGGCTTGTTGTATTTCTCGAGCAAGTCCTTGCGGTAATACAGCAGCCCCGAATCGGTGAACCACGGCATGGTGACCAGGCGCCCGTTCACCGTGGCGTTGTCCACCTGGGCCTGGAAATACCCTTGGGTGGCGTCGGCAGGCAGCACTTCGCGCAGGTCCATCAAGTGTTTGGCCAGCATGCCCGGCCACACCATGTCGATCTGGATGATGTCGATATCGCTGGATTGTGCGCTGAGGATCTGCTGGTAGAACGACAGCCGCTCGGTCGCCGAGTTAGGCGTGGACACTACCTCGACGCTGTTGCCGGTCTGCTTCGACCAGGCCTCGACAGCCTCCTTGCACAGTTGCAATTCCGCGCCCACGGCCCCGCAGGAAATCGTCAGGTTGGCGGCCATCGACAGGGTTGGAAAGCCGACGCAAAGGCCGAGCAACGCCGCTGGAAGGAGCGATTTGAGCTGTTTCATAAAGCCCTCTTTATTTTTGTTTTTAGAAAAGTTAACGTTAACATCGCCAAATGTAGCAGTGTATTTGCGCTGAGGCATCCTTTTTTTCCTTCGGTTAGACAATTCATGACCTGGGCGAAAAAGGCCGTTCGCGGCAACAGAACAATAAAAACAAAACAGGGAAAATCCACATGCAGAAAGCATCAAGCTGGCTATTCGCAAGCGTGCTCGGCGTCTCGGCGACCACTTCTCAGGCCGCGACGCTGGAAGAGCGCATGGCCGCGTTCGAGGCCCGTGCCAGCGCAGCCGAAAAACGTGCCGCCGCCGCCGAACAGCAAACCCAGGCACTCGCCAGGGAATTGCAGCAAATCAAACTCGCCACGCCACCGGTTGTCGCCGCCGTTGCGACGCCAACGGTCGATGCCCGCCTGGCAAAACTCGAGGCCAGTCAGCAAGGCACGGAAAAGCCGGGCAGTGGCGCACACCTCACCGACGGCTTCAGCTTCAAGGGCTACGCCCGTTCCGGCTTGCTGATCAACGATGGCTTGGGCGGCGGTCGTGGCGGTCCGTACACCACCCCGGCCGGTTCTGTCGGCGGCGCCGTCGGGCGACTCGGTAACGAGGACGACACCTACATGCGCATCGACTTGTCGAAAGAGCTGTATGCGCAGAACGGCACCCGCTCCAAATTCACGGTGTCCATCGCCGATGGCGTGGAGAGTTCCAACGACTGGACCGCCGAGGAAAGCAACCTGAACGTGCGCCAGGTGTTCACCGAACTCGATCACCTGGCGGCATTCAAGGGCAGTTCGATGTTCGAAAACTCCACCTTGTGGGCCGGCAAGCGTTTCGACAGGGACAACTTCGACATTCACTGGCTGGACTCGGACGTGGTCTATCTGGCCGGCACTGGCGGCGGCATCTATGACATACAGATGACCAAGGACTGGCGCTCGAACTACTCGTTGATCGGTCGTAACTACGGGGATTTCAGCGAGGGCGGCGTCAATGCCGATGTGGAAAGCTACATCCTGACCTCCAATCAGTTTTTCGACGGCGGGCAGTGGCAGTGGATGTTCAACGCCATCGGCTCGAAGAAAAACGACGTCGGCACCCGCGTCAACGAAGCAGGGCTGACGCCGGCCGATTCCGGCTTGCACAGCATGGTCGCCAATCACCAGAAAAACTTCTTCGGCCGCGAAGGCTTCTTCAAGACGGCGCTGCTCTATGGCCAGGGGTTGGGGGCGGAGGTCAAGAATGTCGGCGCCGACGGCGAACTGATCGACGACGCCCGTGCCCTGCGTCTGGCGCTGTACGGCGAGACGCCGCTGGCGCCCAACTGGCGCATCGGCCCGAGCCTGCTGGCCGAGCAAAGCAAGGACCGTTACGTCAAGGGCGACGACTACCGCTGGATGACCCTCAACGTGCGGTTGGCCAACGAGATCAACAGCAATTTCGACATGGCCTACGAGATGAGTTGGCAAACCATGCAGCTCGACCCCAAGGGCTACCTGCAACGTAATGCGGTCGACGGCAACTTCTGGAAATTCACCGTTGCCCCGACTTTCAAGCCCGACTTGGGCGATCTGCTCACCCGCCCTGAGCTGCGCCTGTTCGCCAGCGTCATGAACTGGTCGTCGGACCTGGACAGGTACAGCACCACGGACGCCTTCGGCAAGACCGACTTCAACGCCGGCGGCACCTGGCAGTACGGCATCCAGATGGAAACCTGGTTCTGAGGCCAGTCAGTTGGGACCTGTGGGAGCGAGCCTGCTCGCGAAAGCGGAGGGCCAGCTTGCACTGATGTTGGATGTGCTGACGCCTTCGCGAGCAAGCCCGCTCCCACAGGTTTTGCGGTACACATGAATTTTGAGCCTGCTGAAGATCCATTGTGGGAGCGAGCCTGCTCGCGATAGCGGAGGGTCAGCTTGCAGTGATGTTGGATGTGCTGACGCCTTCGCGAGCAAGCTCGCTCCCACAGGTTTTGCGGTACACATGAATTTTGAGCCTGCTGAAGATCCATTGTGGGAGCGAGCTTGCTCGCGATAGCGGTGGGTCAGCCTGGGCAGATATTGGATGGGCCGTCGTCATCGCGAGCAGGCTCGCTCCCACATGGGGTTTTGCTGTTACCCCGCATGCCAACCCAACTGACGTGAAATCTGTTGGGTGGCTTGCATCAGTTGCTTGACGTAGTCCTGCTTCAACTCTTCCCGGAAGCGAAAGCACGGGAATGAAACGCTCATCCCGCCGATCACGTGGCCGAAACGGTCGCGGATTGGCGCGGCCAGGCAACGCATGTTGTCTTCGAATTCTTCATGGTCCTCGGCATAGCCTTGCTGGCGAACGGTCTCCAGTTCCAGCAGATACGCCTCGACGCTGGTCAGGGTGTTGGCGGTGCGGCGCTCGAAGCTTTCCAGCGCCAGGTGGGCGAGCAGTTCGTCTTCTTCGAGCCAGGCCATCAGCACCTTGCCGATGCCGGTGCAGTACAACGGCGCCCGCCGGCCGATCCGCGAGTACATGCGCAGGTTGTACTTGGAGTCGATCTTGTGCACGTAGACGATGCTGCCTTCGTCGAGAATCCCCAGGTGCACGGTCTCGCCCGTCAGCTCGTTGATCCTGCGCATCCCGGGCTCCGCTTCCCGGACGATGTCCAGGTGGGGCAGGGCCTGGGCGCCCAGTTCGAACAGCCGGACGCTGAGGCGATAGCGATCCTCGGCGTCCTGCACCACATACCCACGGGCCTTGAGCGACTGCAGGAAGCGATAGACCGTGGCCTTGGACATGTCCAGCTTGGTGGCGATTTCCGACACGCCGCTCTCTTCCGGATGCTCGGCCAGTGCCTCGAGCACCGCCATGGTCCGGCCCACCGCCGACACCAGATCGTTGTTTGGAATGACGCTGTTGTCCATGAAGGCTCCAACGTAAAAGTAAAACCCAAGGATATACGCTAGCAGAACAAAACGCTGTTTCATTTTTCCTTGACGAGGGCGGAAATCTGACTAGACTCGGGCCTTGAGATAAAAATGAAACGCCGTTTTAAAAATAAAGAAAAGGCGCGTAATGATGGATTTGACGCATAACCATGGCTCCGAGACCCGCTTCACTCGCCCGCTGAAGGTGGTGCTGGTGGGCGAGTGCATGATCGAGATGCGCGGTGAGCCGGGCGCCGCGATCACGCAGACGTTCGGTGGCGATACGCTCAACACCGCGGTCTACCTGGTCCGATTGAATCCCCGTGGCGCTGTGGCCGTGGACTACATGACGGCCGTGGGCAACGATGCGTTCAGCATCGCCATGGGCCGGTCCTGGCTGGCCGAAGGGATCGGTGACGCCCATGTCCGCGTGATCGAAGACGCGCTGCCCGGGCTGTATTTCATCCAGACCGATCCACACGGCGAGCGGCGTTTCCACTACTGGCGCGGGGAAGCGGCGGCGCGGCGCATGTTCGAAGGCCCCGAGGCCGACGCCATGCTCGAGGCACTGGCCGACTACGACTACGCCTACCTGAGCGGCATCAGCCTGGCGATCCTCACGCCAGCAGGGCGCCAACGCTTGATCGAGGCCTTGCACCGTGCGCGCCGGGCAGGCACGCGCATCGTCTTCGACAACAACTACCGTCCCCACCTTTGGCCCGATCCTGAAACCGCCCGGCAGGCCTACCGCGACCTGTTGCACCTGACCGACCTGGCCCTGGTCACCTGGGAAGATGACGCGGCGCTGTTCGGCTATCGCGACCCGGAGGCCTTGTTCAGTGCCTATGCAGAGGTGGGCGTGCGCGAAGTCGCCCTCAAGCGTGGCGCCGCCAGTTGCTTGATCCAATGCCCGACGGGGCGTTTCGACGTGCCCGCGCAAACCGTTTCCCATGTCGTCGACACCACCGCGGCCGGTGATTCGTTCAGCGCCGCCTACCTGGCCTGCCGCCTGTGCGGCGGCGATCCGGAGCAGGCCGCTCGCTGGGGTCATCGCCTGGCGGCCCAGGTCGTCCAATACCGGGGTGCGCTGATTCCCCAGGCGGCGATGCCGAACATGGGCGCGTCCTCACTTCCTTCTGTTGCACAGGTCTGACTTTATGAAAATCGTTGAAGCGCGCGTCATCGTCACCTGTCCGGGCCGCAACCTGGTCACCTTGAAGATCGTCACCGATGAAGGCATTTACGGCATTGGCGATGCCACCTTGAATGGCCGCGAACTGGCGGTGGTCGCTTACCTGGAAGAGCACGTCCTGCCCGCGTTGATCGGCCGCGATGCCCACCGCATCGAGGACATCTGGCAATACCTGTATCGCGGAGCTTACTGGCGTCGGGGGCCGGTGACCATGACCGCTATCGCCGCCGTCGACGTGGCGCTGTGGGACATCAAGGCCAAGGCCGCGAATATGCCCTTGTACCAACTGCTCGGCGGCAAGAGCCGCGAGCGGGTGATGGTCTATGGGCATGCCACCGGCAAGGACATCGAAGGCTGCCTGGACGAAGTCGCCCGTCACGTCGAGCTGGGCTATAAAGCCGTGCGTGTGCAATGCGGCGTGCCCGGCATTGCCACCACCTATGGCGTCGCCAAGCGCAGCGGCGAGCGTTATGAACCGGCCGACAGCGACCTGCCCGCCGAGCACGTGTGGGACACCGCCAAATACCTCAACTACGTGCCCAAGCTGTTCGCCGCCGTGCGCGAGCGCTTTGGTGATGACCTGCACATTCTTCACGACGTGCACCACCGCCTGACCCCCATCGAGGCCGGGCGCCTGGGCAAAGCCGTGGAACCGTACAACCTGTTCTGGCTGGAAGACTGCACGCCAGCGGAGAACCAGCAGAGCTTCCGGCTGATTCGCCAGCACACCACCACGCCGCTGGCCGTGGGCGAGGTGTTCAATTCCATCCATGACTGCCGCGAGTTGATCCAGGAGCAGTTGATCGACTACATCCGCACGACCCTGGTGCATGCCGGCGGCATTACCCATGTGCGGCGTATTGCCGATTTCGCCGCGCTGTTCCAGGTGCGCACGGGCTTTCACGGCGCCACCGACCTGTCGCCGGTGTGCATGGGCGCGGCCCTGCATTTCGATACCTGGGTGCCCAACTTCGGCATCCAGGAACACATGCCTCACGAAGAACGTATCGATGAAGTGTTCCCCCATGCCTATCGCTTCGAGGACGGCCACTTCACTCCGGGCGAAACACCGGGGCATGGCGTCGACATCGATGAAGACCTTGCCCGCCAATACCCCTACAAACGCGCCAGCCTGCCGGTCAACCGTCTCGAAGACGGCACGCTCTGGCATTGGTAAAGCAGTTCCAACCCTTTGAGGAAACGGGGCGAAAACGTCCCGCCAGGAGTGACCCGATGAAAGCGTTCCAGGTAAGAGCACCCTTCGAGTTCGGGCTGGCCCAGGTCGACCGACCCGAGGTCGCCCAAGGCGAGGTCCAGGTCGATGTGGCGTATGCCGGCATCTGTGGCTCGGACATGCACATCATTCATGGGCAGAACGCATTCGTGCGTTTCCCCCGGGTCACCGGTCATGAGTTCTCCGGGGTGATCCGGCAAGTCGGTGAAGGCGTCGAGCACCTGCAGGTGGGCGACCGGGTGTGCATCGATCCGGTGATCAGTTGCGGCACCTGTTACCCCTGCCGCATTGGCCGGCCCAACGTCTGCACGCGGCTGCAAGTGATCGGCGTGCACCGCGACGGTGGCTTCAGCGAACAGGTCTGCGTACCGGCCGAGAACGCCCATCGCCTGCCCGATTCGATGTCCCTCAGCCACGGCGCCTTGGTCGAACCTTATTCCATTGCCCTGAACGTGCTTGATCGGATGCAGCCGCAACCGGGCGACAGCGTGTTGATCTACGGTGCCGGGGTGATCGGCCTGACCCTGGTGCAGATGGCCAAGGCGTTGGGATTGACCGACATCACCGTCACCGATGTCATCGACAGCCGCCTGGAGACGGCGCGAGCGCTGGGCGCCAGCCGGACCCTCAACGGCCAGCAAGTCGATGTCGAAGCGCTGATGCTTGAGCACACTCAAGGCGAAGGCGTGCCGTTGATTGTCGATGCCGCCTGCATACCGGCACTGATGCCGCAGATGGTGCGCCTGGCCTCGCCGGCCGGGCGTATCGGATTGCTGGGCTTCAATGCCACGCCCAGTGATCTGGTGCAGTTGGAAATGATCAAGAAGGAACTGACCCTGGTGGGCTCACGGCTCAACAATCGCAAATTCCCGCAGGTGATCGAACTGATCGCCAGTGGCAAGTTGCAGGTCCAGGACCTGATCAGCCATCGCGTCACCTTCGACGAAATGCCCGGCGCCATCGACCTGATCGAACAGCACCCCGAGCAAACCCGAAAAGTGCTGGTGGAGCTGACGAACGCCCATCACTGAGCCGTCGCTACCACCGGTTTCACCGTGCCTGTCATGGGCACCCTCACCGAATAAACACAACAAGCGGGAGGTTCCACCATGTTTGGTCAAGGACGTAGCTTAATCATCATCATGCTGTTCCTGGCCGGGGTCATCAATTACCTCGACCGGTCGGCATTGTCTGTGGCGGCGCCTTTCATCCAGAAGGACTACGGTCTGAGCACGGGTGAGATGGGCATGATCTTCAGCAGCTTCTTCGTCGGCTATGCCGCCTTCAACTTCATCGGTGGCTGGGCCGCCGACCGTTACGGCGCCAAGACCACGTTGCTGTTGGCCATGGTCTTGTGGTCGCTGTTCAGCGGCCTTACGGTGCTGACGGTGGGCTTCGCTTCACTGGTGCTTATCCGGATTTTGTTCGGCATGGGCGAAGGACCGTTGAGCGTCACCACCAGCAAGATGGTGAACAACTGGTACACCCCCAAGCGCAGGGCGCGGGCCATCGGCGCATCGATGTCCGGTACGCCGCTGGGTGGCGCGATTTCCGGCCCGGTGGTGGGTTTCATTGCCGTCACCTACGGCTGGAAGGTGTCGTTCATTATCATCATGCTCGTCGGCCTGATCTGGGCGGCCGTGTGGTACAAGTTCGTCAAGGAGCGGCCAGAAGGAGAGGGCGCCGACGATATTCTCCAGGCCGAGGGCCAAAGCGAGCTGGCGGCACAACCGGTGTTCCCGCTGCGGTTCTACCTCAAGCAGCCCACGGTGCTGTTCACCTCCCTGGCGTTCTTTTCCTATAACTACACCTTGTTCTTTTTCCTGACCTGGTTCCCCAGCTACCTGACCATGGCCCACGGCCTGAACGTCAAGGACATGAGCATCGCCACGGTCATTCCCTGGGTGCTGGGTTTCCTCGGCCTGGCCCTGGGCGGCTTCATCTCCGACTTCGTGTTCAAGAAAACCGGAAAAATGATGTTCTCCCGCAAAGTGGTGCTGGTGACATGCCTGCTGGCCTGCGCCGTTTGCATCGCCTGTGCCGGGATGGTCAGTACCTTGTATCCGGCGGTGATTCTGGTCGCCTTGGCCGTGTTCTTCCTGTACCTCACCGGCGCCATCTACTGGGCGATCATCCAGGACACCGTCCCGGCGGCGCGAGTGGGTGGCGTCAGTGGTTTCATGCACTTCCTGGCGAACACTTCGGGCATTGTCGGCCCGACCCTGACGGGCTTCCTGGTGCAGTTCACCGGTTCGTTCACCAGTGCCTTCCTGCTGGCGGGGCTGTTGACCGTGATCGGTGCCGTGTGTGTGGCGCGCTACGTTAAACCGCTGTCGGTGGCGGATACCGGCCACGCGGCGGCGCAAAGCCCGCAAGCCGCTTCGGCCTTGGGCCGTTCCTGAACAGAAGGAGTGAGTCGATGCCTGTTGTGAACCGTGTACCTAGCACCGGCACTGCAACGCAGATCGGTATCGTGCACTTGGGCCTGGGGGCGTTTCATCGCGCGCACCAGGCGGTCTACCTGCAACGCCACCTCAATCGCCATGGCGAAAGCGATTGGGGCGTGTGCAGCGCCAACCTGCGCTCCAATCGCATTTTGGTCGAGCAGTTGCGCACACAGGACGGTCGCTACCACGTGGCCGAGTACCGCGACCGCGAGCAGGTGACGCTGCGCGAGATCGGGGTGTTGCGCCAGGCCTTGTTCGTGGGCGAGGGCGGCCAGGAACTGGAGCAGTTGCTGCAACGCATGGCCGCGCCGCAAACGCGGATTGTCACGCTCACCGTCACCGAAAAAGGCTACTGCCTGAGCCCGTCATCCGGGCAGTTGCGCCGCGAAGACCCGACGATTGCCCATGACATCGCCCATCCACACACGCCGCGCTCGGCCCCCGGCATTGTCCTGGAAGCCCTGCGTCGCCGTCGCGCCGCAGGCGTCCCGGCCTTCACGGTGTTGTGCTGTGACAACATGCCCGACAACGGCCAGCGCACCCGCCAGGCGGTGAGCGCATTGGCGGCGTTGCAGGATGAGGCGCTGGCGCAGTGGATCGAGCAACAGGTGGCCTTTCCCAGTTGCATGGTCGACCGCATCGTACCGGCCATGGACGACGAATCCTTCCGCCGGCTGGAACAGCAACTCGACTGTCACGACCGTGCGGCAGTGGTCAGCGAAAGCTTCAGTCAATGGGTGGTCGAGGACCACTTTCCCCTCGGCCGCCCGGACTGGGAAGTGGAAGGCGTGCAGATGGTGGAGGATGTGCGTCCGTTTGAAACGATGAAGCTGCGCATGCTCAATGGCAGCCATTCATTGCTGGCCTACGTGGGTTTATTGGCGGGTCATGAATTGGTCTTCGAGGCCGTCAACGATGGGCGGCTGGCGCGCCTCATCGAGCGCTACATGATGGAGGAAGCGGTGCCCACTTTGGACATGCCTGCCGGTATTGACCTCATGAAATATGCCGAAGATCTGCGGGCGCGCTTTGCTAACGACAGCCTGCAACATCGCTTGCGCCAGATCGCCATGGACGGCTCGCAGAAACTGCCGCAACGCTGGCTACTCGGCGCACAGCAGTTGCTGGACCAGGGCCGCGGCATCGACTGCACCGCCCTGGGCATCGCGGCATGGATCCACTACTGCACGCAGCCGTTGCCCGGTCGTCCGGCCCACGTGGTTGACGACCCGCTGAGCGCAACCTTTGCCGATCTTGCGGGACGCTTCGAGGGCGCCTCGCGGGTGAGTGCCGTTCTCGATCTGCAGGAAGTCTTCCCGCCGCCGCTCTCGGCTCGCCCGGCATTTCGCGACGCCGTGCACCGCGCCTACGACGCCTTGACGCGCGATGGCGTGGATAGCCTGTTGCACACCCTTGCCGCATCCAACTGATAAAAAGGAGAAGAAACATGGAACAGACATGGCGTTGGTTTGGCCCCAAGGACCCGATCTCCCTGGCGGACATTCGCCAGACCGGTGCGACCGGAATCGTCACCGCGCTGCACGAAATCCCCAATGGCCAAGTGTGGCCGGTGGACGCCATCGCGGCGCGCAAGCAGATGATCGAAACGGCCGGCTTGAGCTGGTCGGTGGTGGAAAGCATTCCGGTGCACGAAGACATCAAGCGCGGCTGCGGGCGACGCGACGAGTACATCGCCAACTACCAGCAAAGCGTGCGCAACCTGGCGAGCTGCGGCATCGATATCGTCTGCTACAACTTCATGCCGGTGCTGGACTGGACCCGTACCGACTTGTCCTTTGAGCTGGCGGATGGCGGCTGGGCCTTGCGTTTCGATCAGACCGCGTTTGCCGCCTTCGACCTGTACATCCTCCAGCGCCCGGGGGCGCAGGCCGAATACAGCGCCGAGGATATCCAGCAGGCCAAGGCCTATTTCGAACAGCTGACGCCAGCCCGGCGCGAAACCCTGGTCAACACCCTGATTGCAGGCTTGCCTGGCGCCGAGGAACACTACAGCCTGGATAACTTCCGTGACTTGCTGCGCACCTACGCCGACATCGACGAGGCCACGTTGCGCGAACACCTGGGGTGTTTCCTGCGCGCGGTGATCCCGGTTGCCGAGGAGGTGGGCGTGCGCATGGCGATCCACCCGGACGACCCGCCCCGGGCATTGCTCGGCTTGCCCCGGATCCTGTCCACCGCCGAAGACGCCCAATGGCTGCTGGACGCCGCGCCCAGCCCGGCCAATGGCCTGACGTTCTGCACCGGCTCCTATGGCGTGCGTGAAGACAACGACTTGGTGGCGATGGCCAAGCACTTTGCGCCGCGCATTTACTTCACCCACCTGCGCTCAACCCGCCGGGAAAGCGACCCACGCAGCTTCCATGAGGCTCATCACCTGGACGGCGACGTCGACATGGTCGGGGTCATCAGTGCCTTGGTGGCCGAAGAGCGCCGACGTGAACGCGAAGGCGGCCCGCGCTTGCCGTTGCGCCCGGACCATGGGCATCAACTGCTCGACGACCAGCACCGCAAAAGCAACCCCGGCTACTCCCTGATCGGCCGCCTTAAAGGCCTGGCGGAAATCCGCGGGGTTGAACTGGCCGTGCGCCGGCAGCTGGACCGAGCAGCACACTAATCCTGTGGCGAGGGAGCTTGCTCCCGCTGGGCTGCGCAGCAGCCCTAAAACCCGGCACCTCGGTGCATCAGGTCGATCGCATTCAGGCGGTTTGGGGTCGCTACGCAACCCAGCGGGAGCAAGCTCCCTCGCCACGGGAGGTAAACTCCTGAGAAATGCTCGGGCTACCGCAATACCCTGTGGGAGCGAGCTTGCTCGCGATAGCGTCGGATCAGTTGTATCGATGTGGACTGACCCACCGCCATCGCGAGCAAGCTCGCTCCCACAATGGCTCAGCCTTCGAGCCCGCGCCGCTCGATCACGCCGAACACATCCGCGACATCCTGCACCAGGATCCGCGCGACATTGGTGATGGTGTTGAGGTCGCTGGCCGCTGAATCACGCAGGCTGCTGCAAGCCACCAAGGTCAGGTAGTCGAGCGTGGCGTGCAGGCGCTCGCTGGCACAGGCATGGAGTTCGGGGAGTGGGGCTTGGGTGTCGATCAGCAGGACGGGGTGGGTGGTGGCGGTTTGGGTCAGGGGGGTGAAGCGTTGATCCAAAGTATTCTGGCGCATAGTTATTCATTCCTCATATCAAGAAAGATAGCTACTGCAATTCGCTGCGAAACGAACGGGTGGTAGCTGCATGTGGGTTCGCAGACCGAGGATACGAGGAACTCGGCAGACCCGAAGATCTCCCACACACAGCCACCATAAGTGACGTTGAACGCCAAACGCGCCCATTGTTACTTTTATGATGCCTGGTTGCCAGCGTATCTATCGGGCTGCGAAACCCAGCCACCGGCCAAAGCCAGCGACGCCCCAACTATAGAAGCCGATCCCGGCACCCACAACCGACCTGTAGGACGCCCGCTCCCCCTGTGGCGAGGGAGCTTGCTCCCGCTCGACTGCGCAGCAGTCGCAAAACCGGTGCCTGCGGTGTACCTGGCGAAAAGAGGCACCTGGTTCGGGGCCGCTTCGCGCCCCAGCGGGAGCAAGCTCCCTCGCCACGGGAAGTAATTTCCTACGAGATTTTCGGACCGCCGTTGGGCGCGCTCCAAAGCGCATAAGGCGTCTCCCGGCTAACGCAATTCCCCTGTGGGAGCGAGCTTGCTCGCGATGGCATTCGATCAGTCAACATCGATGTCGGCTGACAGGGCGCTATCGCGAGCAAGCTCGCTCCCACAATGGGTTAGCAACCAATCAACAAAAACCTGCGTCTCAGCCACCGCACTCCCGGAAACACCGTAGTAATAACGAGCCAGCGACATGCGCAACGCCGGCAGTGGGCAGGCCAAGCGCCCGTTGGACAAATCCCGACCCAGCAGCGAAGCCGGGCACAACGCCACGCCCAGGCCATCGACGGCCGCCTGCAGCACCAGGTGCATGTGATCGAATTGCAGGGTCGGCGGGTTGTTCAATGGATCGATCCCGACGTGCTCCACCCAATCCTGCCAATCGTTGCTGCGTGTCCTGCCCGATAACAAGGTGTGCCGGGCCAGGTCGTGGACGCTTTCCAACGGTACGTTTTGCAGCAACGACGGGGCGGCAACCAGCAGCAGGTCGTCTTCCAGTAACAGGGTGGGCTGCACCTCGGCCGACCAGCCAGCATCTCCGCGCCGAATGACCACGTCGAACGATTCCCTTGAGGGATCTGGAGACCGGGTGCTGGTGACGACCTCGGGCTTGATATCCGGGTGGCGCGCCATGAAGTCCGGCAGCCGAGGGATGAGCCAGCGCACCGCGAAGGAAGGGCGCACGTTGATGGTCACTTTGCGCTGGGCCGCATTGCGCGTCAGCGCGGTTGCGGCGTTGGCGATTTGCGTCAGGGCCTCGCTGACCTGTTCGTAGAAAATTCGACCCGCCGGGGTGAGCAAGGATTGCCGGGTTCGACGTTCGAACAGCAAAACGCCCAGGCGCTCTTCGAGCAACTTGACGTGACGGCTGACGGCGCTGTGGCTGACGTGCAGCTCTTCGGCGGCGCGACTGAAGCTCTGGTGGCGAGCGGCAGCGGCGAAGGCGCGGACGGCGTTCAACGGGGGAGGTTGGCGATCATGTGTCTAATTTAGTCACATAGGCGGCGCAATTAAAGCGTTTGTCAGCGTCCCGCTGCCACGCCACCCTGAAGGCCACAGCAATTCGCCTTCAATGTGGAGTGATGCATGGCCGACTACGGAGTTTTTCTGATCCTGGCGACCCTGACGGTGCTCAGCCCCGGCCCCGGCGTGGTGCTGACGCTGTCCAATGCCTTGCGTCATGGCTGGCGCGGTGCGCTGCCGGGCATTGTCGGGATCGCGTCCGGCGCTTTTATCGTGGCGGGTATTTGCGCCAGTAGCCTGGGGTTGATCCTGGCGGCCTCGGCGGCGGCCTTCACACTCTTGAAATACGTTGGGGCGCTGTACTTGTTGTACCTGGGGATCAAGATGTGGCGTACCCAGCGCTTTATTCCCGAACTCAACGCCACGTCGCTGCGTCCATGGCGGCGATTCGTCGAGGCGCTGTCGATCCAGTTGCTCAACCCCAAGGCGGGTTTCTTCTTCCTGGCGGTCTTTCCCCAGTTCATCAAGCCGGCGGGTGACTATTACAGCCAGTTCTTCTTGCTGGTGTCGTCTTACAGTGTGCTTGTCCTACTGGTGCATTCCGGTTATGCCCTGACAGCCCAAGCCGCAAGAGGCTGGCTCTCCACAAGCCAGGGCGCCAGGGTTGTCGGCAAATTGTCGGGCATCACGTTCCTGGGCTTTGGTGTGTTGATGGCGTCTGCCAGCAAATGACGGAGCCCATCACCGCCGCCCAGTGCGCGTACTCACATCCACCCACACCGCCAGCACCAGAATGCTGCCTTTGACGATCATCTGCCAATAACTGTCGACGTCGAGCATGGACATGCCATTGTCCAGGCTGGTGATCACCAGCGCACCGAGGAGAGCGCCGTAGACCGTGCCGGAACCGCCGCGCATGGAGGTGCCGCCGATGAAGCAGGCGGCGATGGCGTCGAGTTCGCCCATGTTGCCGGCCGAGGGTGAGCCGGCGGCCAGGCGGGCGGTGTTGACCACGCCGGCGAGGGCGCACATCACGCCCATGATGCCGAAGATCCACAGCTTCACCGCTTGCACGTTGATGCCGGACAGGCGCGTGGCTTCCATGTTGCTGCCCACCGAGTAGACGCGGCGGCCGAACACGGTCTGGCTGGTGACGTAGCTGAACACCCCCAGCAGGATCAGCAGGAGCAGCACCGGCACCGGAATGCCGTCGTAGCTGTTGAGGGTGTAGACGAACCCGGCCAGCACCGCGCCGATCAATGCCACGCGCAACCCATCACGCATCAAGGAGTGGGCCGCCAGGCCATGGAGGGCGCGGTTGCGCCGCTGTTTCCAGGTGAGGAACAGGGTCAGGGCGAACAGCAGGATGCCGAGCCCGGTCCCGACCGTGTGCGGCAAATAACCCTGGCCGACATAGACCAGCTCTGGTGACACCGGGGCAATGGTGGTGCCGCCCGTCACGCCCAGCAGGATGCCGCGAAACGCGAGCATGCCACCCAGCCCGACAATGAACGACGGGATGCGCAGGTAGGCGGTCATGTAGCCGTTGCCCAAGCCGATCACCAAGCCGCACAAAGCCACCAGGCTCAGGTTCGCCAGCAGCGGGATGTGATAGACCACATCGAGGATCGCCGCCAGCCCACCCAATAGCCCAAGCAACGAGCCCACCGACAAATCGATCTCGCCGCTGATGATCACCAGCACCATGCCGCAGGCCAGGATCCCGGTGATGGACATCTGCCGCAGCAGGTTGGACAGGTTGCGCGGGGTCAGGAACCCACCGTCGGTCTGCCAGCTGAAGAACAGCCAGATCAGCGCCACGGCGATCACCAGCGCGAGCATTTTGTAGCGGGAAAACAGCTGTTTGACCTGATTCATCTACGCGGACTTCCGATCATTATTGTTATGGCCATCGGGGTGGCTGAGCGCGGCGGCGAGCACCTGTTCCTGGGTGAGTTCGTGGTTGATGAAGTCGCCGCGCAACTGGCCTTCGCCGATCACCAGGACGCGGTCGGAAACCCCCAGGACTTCGGCGAGCTCCGAGGACACCATGATGATCGACACGCCTTCGGCTGCCAGCGCGCCCATCAATTTGTAGATCTCGTATTTGGCGCCGACGTCCACGCCACGGGTGGGCTCATCGAGAATCAGCACCCGGGGTTTGGTCAGCAGCATCTTGGCCAGCACGGCTTTTTGCTGGTTACCGCCGGAGAGGCTGGTGATCGGCAGGAACGGGCTCGCGGTCTTGAGGTGCATGCGCGCGATTTCCTTGTCGATGCTGCCCAGTTCGGCTTCGGCGTCGATGCGGGTCAGTTTCGCGTAGTTGTCCAGCACCGCCAGGGTGATGTTCTGACCCACCCCCAGGTCAGGAATGATGCCTTGGCGCTTGCGGTCTTCAGGGACCATGCACAGGCCGGCGCGGATCGACTTGAGCGGCGTGCGCGTGTCGATGGGTTGGCCGCCCAGCCAGACTTCGCCTTCGTAGCGGCCGGGGTAGGCGCCGAACAGCGCAGAGACCAGTTCCGTGCGACCGGCGCCGACCAGCCCGGCGATGCCGAGAATCTCCCCGCGCTTGAGGACGAATGAAATGTCGTCGACCCGTTTGCGCTTGGGGTTATCGACGTCGTAGCAGGTGACGTGGCGCGCCTCGAAAATCACCTCGCCGATCTCATGGGGTTCAGTGGGGTAGAGGTTGCTCATTTCCCGCCCGACCATCTGGGTGATGATCTTGGGAATGTCCATGTCCGCCATGGCGGTGGTGGCGATGTGTTTGCCGTCGCGTATCACCGAGATGGTGTCGCACACGGCGGCCACTTCATCGAGCTTGTGGGAGATGTACACACAGGCCACGCCCTTGGCCTTGAGGTCGCGGATGATGTCCAGCAGCACCTCGATTTCCGAGCGAGTCAAGGCTGAAGAGGGCTCGTCGAGGATCAGCAGTCGCGCCTGCTTGTTCAGCGCCTTGGCGATTTCCACCAACTGCTGGTAGCCACCGCCGTACTGGGAAACCGGTAGCGAGACGTTCATGTCCGGCACCTTGAGTTCGCGCATCAGGGCCTCGGCGCGGTGGATCATCGCCGGGTAGTTCATGCGCCCGCCGGGCAGTGTCAGCTCGTGGCCCATGAAGATGTTTTCGGCTACCGACAGGTCGGGGACCAGGGTCAGTTCCTGATGAATGATGACGATCCCGGCGGCTTCGGTCTCGCTGATGGACTGCGCCTTGAGCGGCTGGCCGTCCCAAATGATCTCGCCTTCCCAAGTGCCGTAGGGATAGACCGCCGACAGCACTTTCATCAGGGTGGATTTGCCCGCGCCGTTTTCACCGCACAGGCCAACGCATTCCCCGGACCGGACCTTGATGTCGATGCCGTTCAGGGCTTTGACACCGCCAAAGGTTTTGACGATGCCGTTCATTTGCAGCAGGTAGTCGGACATGGCAAGGGCTCATGAAAAAGGGCTTACACATAGACAGTGGACCAGGCAGTCAAGCCAAGTGACCTGTGGGAGCGAGCTTGCTCGCGATAGCGGTGGTTCAGCTGGCATCGATATTGGATGGGCTACCGTCAATCGCGAGCAAGCTCGCTCCCACAGGTCTTTGCTTGATTGCCTGGTCAGGTCACTGCCCGGCGATCTGCGCCTTGGTGTAGAACCCGTCCTTTTCCAGCAGGTCGATGTTGTCCTTGGTCAACGGCGTCGGGGTGAGCAGGATGGTGTCGACTTTCTTGCTGCCATTGTCGTACTGCGAGCTGAAGGTCGGTTTCTCGTTGCGGGCCAGTTGCACCGAGAGCTTGGCGGCTTCGGAGGCGATCAGCTTCAGCGGCTTGTAGACGGTCATGGTCTGGGTGCCATCGATCACGCGCTTGACTGCCGCGAGATCGGCGTCCTGGCCCGAGATCGGCACCTTGCCGGCCATTTTCTGCGCGGCCAGGGCCTGGATGGCGCCGCCGGCGGTGGCGTCGTTGGAGGCAACGATGCCATCGATCTTGTTGTTGTTCCGGGTCAGGGCGTTTTCCACGATGCTCAAGGCTTCGGTGGGGTTCCATTCCTTCACCCACTGTTGGCCGACAATCTTGATGTCACCCTTGTCGATGGCCGGTTGCAGCACTTTCATCTGGCCTTCGCGCAGGACCTTGGCGTTGTTGTCCGTGGGCGCGCCACCGAGCAGGAAGTAGTTGCCCTTGGGCGCGGCTTTCAGCACGCCGCTGGCCTGCATCTCGCCGACCTTTTCGTTATCGAAGGAAATGTAGGCGTCGATATCGGCATTGAGGATCAGTCGGTCGTAGGAGACGACTTTGATCCCGGCCTTCTTGGCTTCGGCGACGGCGTTAGTCAGCACGGTGGCGTTGAACGGCACGATGACGATCACATCGACGCCACGGGAGATCAGGTTTTCAATCTGCGAGATCTGCTTCTGCTCGTTGGCATCGGCGGACTGGACGAAGACCTTGGCGTCGAGTTTTTCCGCCGCCGCGACGAAATAGTCGCGATCCCGCGACCAGCGTTCCAGGCGCAGGTCATCGATGGAGAAACCGATTTTCGGATGGGTCGCATCGGCCATGACCGGAAGCGAGAGCAGGGCGAGGGCGCCGGCGAGCAGGGTACGTTTGAATCTTTTCATGTGGTGCGTCCTTTTATTGTTGTTTGAAAGACACTGCCTGACGATGAGCGTGATACCGGGTAGAACTGTAGAGCGTTGCAGGGCGTCGTGGGCACAGATTTGTCGCGAGAATGTAACAGCCGCTGTGCCCCGACTTTTGCCCTGGTCAGGGGTAGATAAACCGGTTGACCACGTTCTCGAGCATCTCCTGCCGGCCGCTGACGGCCTGGGGATCCAGGTCGTTGGTAAAGGCGTGCTCGGCCAGCGATTCCAGGCTGAAGTCACCGGCCAGGACCGCTTTGCCAAACGGTTGCCGCCAGCCGGCGTAGCGCTGGTCCTTGAACTGTTGCAACTGGTCGTTCTGCACCATGGCCGCCGCGCGTTCCAGGGCGAGGGCGAGCACGTCCATGGCGCCGACGTGGCCGTGGAACAGATCGATTTCGTCCAGGCTCTGGCGCCGGACCTTGGAATCGAAATTGAACCCGCCATTGCCGAAGCCACCGGCCTTGAGGATTTCATAGGTGGCCAGGGTCATTTCCTCGACGCTGTTGGGGAACTGGTCGGTGTCCCAGCCGTTTTGCGGGTCGCCGCGGTTGGCGTCGATGCTCCCGAAAATCCCCAGGGAGACGGCCGTGGCGATCTCGTGGTGGAAACTGTGACCGGCCAGGGTGGCGTGGTTGGCTTCGATGTTGACCTTGATCTCGTTTTCCAGGTCGAACTGCTGCAGGAAGCCGAACACCGTGGCGCTGTCGTAATCGTACTGGTGCTTGGTCGGCTCCTGGGGCTTGGGTTCGATCAGCAGGTCGCCCTTGAAGCCGATCTTGTGCTTGTGCTCGACCACCATGCGCATGAAGCGGCCCAGCTGTTCGCGCTCGCGTTTCAAGTCGGTATTGAGCAGGGTTTCGTAGCCTTCACGACCGCCCCATAGCACGTAGTTGGAGCCTTTGAGGCGCTGGGTGGCATTCATGGCGCTGAACACTTGGGCGGCGGCGCAGGCGAACACTCGCGGATCCGGGTTGCTGGCGGCGCCGGCGGCAAAACGCGGGTTACTGAAGCAGTTGGCGGTGCCCCACAGCAGCTTGATCCCGGTTTGTTCCTGATGGCGTTCCAGGTGGTCGATCATCTGGGCGAAGTGGTTGCGGTACTCCTTGAGCGAATTGCCTTCCGGGGCGACATCGGTGTCGTGGAAGCAGTAATAGTCGATGCCCAGCTTGGAGAAGAATTCGAAAGCCGCTTCGGCCTTGCCGATGGCCACTTCCATGGGATCCCCAGCGTGCTGCCACGGACGCTTGAACGTGCCGGCACCAAACACATCCGACCCAGGCCAGACGAAGGTATGCCAGTAGCAGACCGCCATGCGCAGGTGCTCGCGCATGGGTTTGCCGAGCACCAGTTTGTTGGCGTCGTAGTGACGGAAGGCCAGCGGCGAATCGCTGGCGGGGCCCTCGTAGCGAATCTTGTCGACACCGGGGAAGTAGGGCATGTGCAGGTTTCCTTTTTATTCTTGGCGGTGTCCCGATACTAACGCCGGCCCCGTGGCTGCTGATTATGAAAATCACCAATGGGCAGTTCGATTTTGAGTATTGAGATTCGCCGTGTGCGCGCCTAGTCTGTGTCGATCGGCACAGGGTTAAACCAATGAAAACCGTCCCGCCCGTTCACCGCATTGCGTTGCTGTTCAATGGCAGCAAGATCTACGACCGCGGCATCATCAGCGGCATCGGCAACTACCTGAGCAGCACGCGCGCGTCCTGGGACTTGTTTCTCGAGGAGGATTTTCTCTGCCGCTTGAAAGGCATCGAGCGCTGGCAGGGCGACGGCATCATTGCCGACTTCGACGACCCGATGATCGGCGAGGCGCTGGCCGGGATCAAGCTGCCGGTGGTGGCGGTGGGCGGTTCCTATCAGGATGAGCGCGCCTACCCGAAGGGCATTCCCTACGTCGCCACTGACAATGATGCGTTGATGAGGTTGGCCTACGAGCACCTGATCGAGGCCGGGCTGACCCGCTTCGCCTGTTTCAGCCTGCCCGAGGCACAAGCCAATCGCTGGGCCCAGGAGAGGGAAAAAGCCTTTCGCCGGCTGCTGCAGCGCGATGGCCTGCACGCCCAGGTCTATCGCGGCATGGGCACCAGCGCACCGCTCTGGGACAGCGCCGTCGAACAGCAGATCGCCTGGCTGCAAAGCCTGCCCAAACCCATCGGTATCATCGCCGTCAGCGACGCCCGCGCCCGACAACTGCTGCAAGCCTGCCTGACCGCCGGCATCGCCGTGCCGGAGCAAGTGGCGTTGATCGGCATCGACAACGACCCGCTTACCCGCAGCCTGACACGGGTGCCGCTGAGTTCGGTGATCCAGGGCACCGAAACCATGGGCCGCACCGCCGCGCGCCTGCTCCACCAGATGCTGCACGGCATGCCGTCCACGGGCACGCAGATCCTGGTCCCGCCTGATGCGATCAATGTGCAGGTGTCGAGCCTGCATCAACCGTTGGGCAATCCTTATGTCATGCAGGCCCTGCTCTTCATCCGCCAATACGCCTGCCAGGGCATCAAGACCGCCCAAGTGGCGGCTTATGTCGGGATATCGCGCTCATCGCTGGAGGCGCATTTTCGCAAGGAACGGGCCTGCAGCGTCCACGACGAAATCCTGCGCTTCAAACTGGCCGCCGCCGCCAACGGACTGGAAAACACCGACGCGCCGATTGCCGACATTGCCCAAAACTGCGGCTTCAAATCGGCGCAATACCTGCACACCGTGTTTCGCCGCGAATTCGGCTGCACGCCGCGGGAATATCAGCAGGGGGCAAATGCGGCCGCTCACTGACCCTCTGCCAAACCGCTCTTGATGAACTGACCCACCACCGAACCGCTCTTGTGGCGAGGGAGCTTGCTCCCGCTGGGGCGCGAAGCGGCCCTGAAACCAGGCACCCTGGTGTGTCAGACTAATTGAGTTGACGACATGGGTCTGCTGCGCAGCCCAGCGGGAGCAAGCTCCCTCGCCACAAAGGGACAGCCTGCTTATTGCTGGCTAACTATCAACCCGTTCCACCGGCCGGGCCCCAGGCGCGGGCGCCTTCAAGAAACGCCGCTCATGATCCGGATCCGGCAAAAGGCACACGTCGTACTTGCCAAACAGCCGATACCGATTCAGGGCAATGCGATCGTAGGCCCAATCCCGAAATACGCGGGGGACGTAACGCAGCAGTTGCACCGGACGCCAAACCCAGGGCAGTAGGGCAACCACTTCAAGAATCGCCTCCGAGCGCACCCAGTAATCTTGGTCGCGAACCACGGCCATGGTGTCGAACTGCTGCAAGGGCAAGCCCGCCCAGGCCAGCAAGGCTTGTCCTTCAGGCGACTGGACGGAGGCCAACCGCACGCGTCGGGCGTGGTCATGGCGGATCAGGAACTTCGCCCAGCCATTGCAAAGTTTACAAACACCGTCGAACAGGACCACTGTCTCGCCTGGCTTGAGCAAGGGCGCGGGTGAAGGGCGGGTCTGGGAGATGGGCATGATCGGGGGTCTACACGGCGCTTGGTTACCCGGATAATACGCCTGTTCCAGCGTCAAAGGGCGTCCCGAAGGGGCACTCGACCATGATGATTTCAAAGGCATGATCCGATCCATGAGCGATGACATCTACAACCTGTTCACCCGCTTCCAGACCCCCGATCCTGGCATCGGCCCACGGAAGCGGGCACCGATGCTGGCTCAGGAACTGGCCTGGGCGCGCGAGCGTGCGACGATGCATCGCTTCAGCTGGGTCGTGGTGCTGGTGCCGCCGTTGTGCCTGGGCCCGGTGTTGCCGGGTATCGTGTTTCTGCTGGGGCTGCTGGTCTATCAGGGGTTATCCGCCCCAGGCGTTGACCTTGACCGGATCATCGGGGCCTCCTTTGGCTGGCTTGTGTTCGTCACCTTGCTGTTCATGGCGGCGTGGATCGTGCACAACGTCTGGCGTGATACGCGCGACCCGACCAAGCGTTATTGGGCGTCGATGCCCGATCAAGGGCTGGTCGAGCTCGAACACCATACCCTGGTTTCCGGCCTCTGCCTGTGGTCCAACGACTATGACCCGGATTGCAACACCCTCATGCAATGGTCCGACGGCAAAGTGAAGTACATGCAGGACAGCGGTGTGTCGCAATGGATCCTGGCCCGGACCGCGGCGGGGCATTGGCTGGTGCTCAAGGAGGAGTTTTCGGGCAACTTCAGTTACGGACGGGTAGGGCAAATGCCGGCGCCGGACAAGCTGCTGCAACCCCGTCAGGAACTGGCGATCGCTTTCGCCCCCGGTACGAACCTGCCGCTGGGTCGGCGTTTCGACGGTGCGTTGATGCCTTTGATGAGTACGCCGTACTGGCTGTCTGCCGATGAACTCAAGCGCCTGGACGAGGCCGCTCATCACTGGAATTTTTTACCGCCGAACCGCTATGGGGTGGTCAATGACCAGGATGCCGCATGGGTGCAACGGCTGGTGGACAGGGCGCAAGCCAGTGTTGGGCCGCAGCCGGCAGGGGGCTACTGCGCAGCCCAGCGGGAGCAAGCTCCCTCGCCACAATGAATCGAGCACATTCCACGAAGGCCAGCCTGTCATTGGCCGGGCGCTAAAGCCACGTATCCACCACCCGCCGATCCAGTTCCTCCCAATCCGCCATGCCCAATACTCGCGTCGTGTTCAACCCGCGCAGATAACCGCGCAGTTGATGGGCCGTGGCCCGCTTGAGCTCCGGGTCGGCTTCTGTATTGCTCAACAGCACGCTTTCGTACTGGACCAGATAGTCCGCCACCCGCTCACGAAAGTCGGGCAATACCGCGTCGCGGATCAGATCAAACGTTCTCATGGATAGACCTCATCAATCTTTCTCGGCTTGCAACTATTGCTAGGAGTAATAGTGACCATTACCAAATGCAAGTTCTGCTTTGCCGGCAATCATTGGAAAATCAGCGCCATCGAACACGCAGCCCCGTATTTTTATTTTCAGGACCCCAACCCATGCGCCGTTTATTTTTGCTTCCCCTGGCGTTCTCCCCGTTGTTGCTGGCCGGTTGTGCCTCGGCACCGAATGACCCGACGCTGACCTTGCAGACCAGCAAGACGCCGGCCCAATACGCCGAGTGCGTCGTACCGAAGTTGCAGGGCAATGCCTTGAACCCGATGGTCTCGCAGACCCAGCGCAGCTACCGCATCGTGGTGCCGAGCAAAGTGTCGGCGGACAACGTGCTGGAAGCCTACAAGGCCGGCAGCGGCGGCAAGGTGTTCATCTACGAGCGCCACCTGCTGGCTTCCAACCTCTTGCCTTCAAGTTTTGAACGCGCCGCCCAGGAATGCATCTGACCGGCCCGTAAACGTTTTTCACCGTGCTCCTTTGGTTGGCCGCAACCAACCAATTCCCTTTGCCCCGCACCGTCCTCGGTCGCGGGGCTTTTTTTTGCCTGGCGGTTTCAGGTTAGCCAATCTTGCGCCCGGATGAATTCGATGAGCGCTTTCAGGGCCGGCGGCACATGGCGTCGGCTGGGGTAGTAGAGAAAAAACCGGCTTGGCGGCGCTTTCCATTGCGCAAGCAGTTCCGTGAGATGCCCGTTGCGCAGGTCATCGCGCGCCAGCTCCTCGTACACGTAGGCAATCCCGGCGCCATCTTTTGCCGCCTGGATCATCAGCGCATCGTCTTCAAGGATGAGTGGGCCGGTGACGGACAACCGGATCGGTTGCCCCTCGGCCTGATACTCCCAGGCGTAGAGCTTGCCGCTGGGAAAACGCCGGGCGATGCAGGCATGGTCGAGCAAGTCCCGTGGCGCCTGGACGATCCCCTTCGCGGCCAGATAGGTTGGCGCGGCTACAGTCACGAACGATTGAGGGGGCCCGACAGGAACGGCGATCATGTCGCCGGCCAGGCTTTCGCCAAAGCGCACACCAGCGTCAAACCCGCCGCTGACGATATCGGCCAGGCCATCATCGGTGACCAGGTCCAGTTGAATGCGCGGGTACCGGGCCACGAATGGCCCGAGCACCTTGGCAAAGACCGCGCGCGCCGCCGGACGCGCCACGTTGAGGCGAAGCTTGCCGGCGGGCACGTCCTGCAGCGAGGTCAACTGCGCCAGGGCATCGGCAACCTGCTGCAGGGTAGGGGCCAGCGTTGCCAACAGCTGGTGGCCGGCCTCGGTCGGGGTCACGCTGCGCGTGGTGCGGTTGAGCAGCCTGACACCCAGGCGTGCTTCCAGTGCACGCATCGCGTGACTCAATGCAGAAGCCGAAACGCCACGCTCGTCGGCGGCCTTGCGAAAGCTGCGATGGCGAGCAACGGCGGCGAAGGCATCCAGTTCGGACAGATCGGGGTGCTGACTCATGAATAATGTTCAGTAGTTCAAATACGATTACCCATCTTATCGTCATGAGATCCCTCGCGGATACTGGCCCACATCATCTGTGGAGAGCGCGCTATGCAAAAGAATCGTCTTGGATCATCGGATTTCATGATTTCCCCCATTGGCCTGGGAACCTGGGCCATCGCCGGCACCGGCTGGGCATACAGTTGGGGCGCGCAGGATGACGAGGACAGCCTCGGCGCCCTTGAATATGCCGTCGAGCGCGGGGTGAACTGGATCGACACGGCGGCGGTTTATGGCTTGGGCCATGCCGAGCAACTGGTCGGGCAGTTGTTGCGTCGGGTACCGGCTTCGCGGCGTCCGTTGGTGTTCACCAAGGGCAGTCTGGTCTGGGACCCGGCCACCAAGGAGATCTCGCACTCGCTGGCGCCTCAATCGCTGCTCGCCGAGGTCGAGGCAAGTTTGCGTCGACTGCAAGTCGAAACCATCGACCTTTATCAGATCCACTGGCCGGCCTTTCCTGCCGACGGCAGCAGTGAAGGGATCGAGGAGGCGCTTTCGGCGTTGGCCACCGCCCGCGAACAGGGAAAGATTCGTGCGATCGGCGTCTCCAATTTCGATGTCGCGCAACTCAAGCGGGCCCAGGCGGTGACCGAGATCGTCTCGCTCCAGCCGCCTTATTCGGCCTTGATGCGAGACATCGAGGGCGACGTCCTGCCATTTTGCGAGCAGGCGGGATTGGGTGTCCTGGCCTATTCCACCCTTCAATCGGGACTACTTTCCGGCAGCATGACCCGCGAACGCATCGCCCAATTGCCCGACGACGATTGGCGCAAGGCGCGAAGCGCGGACTTCCAGGAGCCTCGCTTGAGCGCGAACCTGGCGCTGGTGGAGGTCTTGGCTGGTATCGGCGAACGGCACGGCGTCAGTGCGGCGGCAGTCGCCATCGCCTGGGTGCTGCGCAAACCGGTGGTGACCGGCGCCATCGTCGGTGCCCGTCGGCCCGGCCAGGTCGATGGGTTGATTGCCGGTTCACAGCTGCGCCTCAGCGCCGAGGAAATCGACGAGATTCAGCCCTTCCTGCCATTGGGCATGGGCACCAATGTCCCTGGGGGCGCTTGACGTTTACCGCGTGAGCGCTCGGGTTTGACGCCTCGCCGCATAACCGGCACTATTTGCTCGTTTGTGATCATTAGTGCTCGTTTACGCAGGTTGTAATGTCATGACTACTCCTCACGAAGCGTTCCCTGGTGAACGCCAGCAATTGATCAGCCAGCGTCTCGCCCGGTATGGCCGGGTGATCGCGGCTGACTTGGCCAGCGAATTCAAGGTCTCCGAGCACTCGATCCGGCGTGACCTTGGCGCGTTGGCAGCGGCGGGGGTGTGCAAGCGCGTTTATGGTGGCGCGATCCTCGTGCCCGCGGCCGAAGGGTCGATGGAGGCGCGCGTGCGCAAAGACCCGGCGCGCAAGGGCAGCCTCGGCCAAGCCGCCGCTGCACTGTTGCGCGCGGGCCAGCACGTGTTCATCGACGCCGGGTCGACCAACCTGGCGATTGCCTGCGCCATCGATCCGTACCTGCCATTGACCCTCACCACCAACTCGCCGTTGATTGCGGTCCAGTTGATGAAACTGCCCCGGGCCGAAGTCATCCTGCTGGGCGGCCGCTTGAACCCAGTCGCCGGTGGTGTGATCGGGTTGACGGCTGTCCAGCAATTGCGCCAGTTCAGTTTTGACCTGTGTTTCCTCGGCGCCTGCGCCATCGATCCCGACAATGGCGTTACGGCGTTCGGCCTGGATGACGCGGAATTCAAGCGCGCAGTGGTCGCGGCCAGTGGGCAGGTGATCGCGGCAGTGACCAATGAAAAGCTGTCCAGCGTTGCCCACTACCAGGTGGCCGCCTGCGAGGAAGTCGCCGCCCTGGTGGTGGAGCACGACGCGCCGCGTGAGCGACTCGAACCCTTCTTCGGCCGGGTGACCAACGTCGTGACGGCGGACTGTGCACAGCGACGGGCCTGAAGTATTTGCCCAACTGGGCGGGGCAATCGAATAGATACTGCACGACCCCCATTGTCCGCCAGGCGATTTGCGTCTAGTTTGCTGGCCGATCACAAGTACAAAAATCAGGAGTCATCGATGCAACCGATTCGTCTCGGCCTGGTGGGCTACGGCAAGATTGCCCAGGATCAACACGTTCCAGCCATCCACGCCAACCCCGCGTTCCAATTGGTGGCGGTCGCCACGCAAGGACAGCCTTGCGCCGGGGTGGAGAACTTCCGCTCCCTGGGCGAGCTGCTGGAAAACGGTCCGCAGATCGATGCGATTGCGTTCTGCACGCCGCCGCAAGGTCGATTCGCCCTGGTGCAACAGGCGCTGGCGGCTGGCAAGCACGTCCTGGTGGAAAAGCCGCCGTGCGCCACGTTGGGTGAAGCCATGGCCTTGGTGGAGCAGGTTCGCGAGCAAGGCGTCAGCGGCCTGTTCGCCTGGCATTCCCGTTATGCACCAGGCATCGAAGCCGCCCGTGACTGGCTGGCCAACCGCACCTTGCAGAGCGTGCAGATCGATTGGAAGGAAGACGTGCGCAAGTGGCACCCGGGCCAGGCGTGGATCTGGCAACCCGGCGGCCTGGGCGTGTTCGATCCGGGCATCAATGCCTTGTCGATCGCGACCCATCTGCTGGCACTGCCGTTGTTCGTGGAATCGGCCGAGTTGCGCGTGCCGGACAACTGCCAGTCGCCAATTGCCGCCAGCATCAAGATGGCCGACGCGCGTCACCTCGATATCCGTGCGGAGTTCGACTTCGACCATGGTCATGACGAGCTCTGGAGCATCGAGATTCGCTGCGCCGAAGGCGTGTTGCGCCTGGACAACGGCGGTGCCCTGTTGAGCATCGACGGCGTGCCCCAGGCGGTATCCGAGGAGGGCGAGTACGCGGCGGTGTACCGGCATTTTCAACAACTGATCAACGACAAAGCCATCGACATGGACCTGCAGCCACTGCGCTTGGTCGCCGACAGCTTCTTTGTCGGCAGTCGGACGGCGGTCGAGCCGTTCTACGATTAACCCAGGGAATTGCAGTTGAACGAACACACATTGTCCATGCGCCTGGAGCGCGTGGCGGCGCACATGCCGGCGGGCGCGCACCTGGCCGATATCGGCTCGGATCACGCTTACCTGCCGGTGGCCTTGCTGCGCCGTGGCGTCATCGCGACGGCGGTGGCCGGTGAGGTGGCAACAACGCCATTGCGCGCCGCCGAACGCACGGTGGTCGAAAATGGCCTGGAGCAGCGGATCAGCGTGCGCCTGGCCAACGGCCTGGCGGCAATCGAGCCGGAGGACGGAATTACGGCGATCAGCCTCTGCGGCATGGGTGGCGAGACGATCCGCGACATCCTGGACAGTGGCAAAGCGCGGTTGAGCGGTCGGGAGCGCCTGATCCTGCAACCCAACGGCGGCGAACAACCGCTGCGCCAATGGCTGATGGAAAACGGCTACCGCATCCTCTGCGAGGAATTGCTGCGGGAAAACCGCTTCTACTACGAGATCATCGTGGCCGAGCGCGCCGGGCCGGTGGCGTACACCGCCGAGGAGCTGTATTTCGGCCCGCTGCAGTTGCAAACCCGAACCCCGGTCTTCCTGGCCAAGTGGCAGCGCCTGCTGCGCCAGAAGCACAAGACCCTGGCCAGTTTCGCCAAGGCACGGCAGGCTGTGCCTGAAGAGAAGCAGCAGGACATCGCCCGGCAGGTTCGGTGGATCACTGAGCTGTTGGCCTGAGCCTTGGGGTTGGATGTGCCGACGTCATCGCGAGCAGGCTCGCTCCCACAAGGGGTTTTGTGGTGAATCGGGATGCTGTGACCATCCACACTTCCCTGTGGGAGCGAGCCTGCTCGCGATGAGGCCATCTGTCATTTCACCGAATTGAACAAAGCCCCGGTCGCCGCCCGCCCGCTTATCGACCCACCACCGGGTAATGTTTGATACGACACGCATATGAGTTGCCGTCGCCTTTACAGACACCGTCCAGGTAGCGGTAGTCCACCCGTACCGACTGCCCTTTCCCGGGCCATTGGCGGCGGGGGAGCGTAGCTTGGTAGTCCGGGGTTTCCGGGGTGAAGGTGAGCAACGAGCCTGGCTGAGGACACTCCACCGAGGCGGATTTCGGCCTGACTTTCACCACCTGCGCCTGAAGCTGCGGATAGGGTCGTTTCAGCACCTCGACGACGTGCAGCTCCATCTCACAGATCTGCCATGTGGAGGCCTGGACGGGCTCGCACAGCAAGGGAAGCGTCAGGGCAAGCAGTCCGAGGCATGTTGCGTGAGTGTTCATCGTTGCCCTTGTTTGAAGTGCTGGTGTTCGCAAAATCATAGCGCGGCATGGCGCCTTCGCCTGACTCAACCGTAAAGCCCCATCAATGAGAACGACTTGTCCGTGGTCAGTGCGACAATCTCGGCCAGCGAATGCAGGAGCACCGGCACCAGCAGGCCACCGCTGGCCACTCTGGCTACGGCGAATACGCCGCCACAGGCGAAGATCAGCACGACCGTCAGCCAGTTTCCGTATTGGATGTGCATGCCGGCGAAGATGGCCGACGTCACGATGATCGCGACCCATGTCCAGGCACGGCTGTTCTCGTAGGGAAACAGCCGGAGCATGTAGTGGCGGAAGAATAATTCTTCGGCGATGGGCGGCAGCACGATCAGCGAGGCGATCTTGATCGTGGCCTGCCAATTGTTGAGCCCGTCCAGAAGCTCGGCCATGAACACTTCACGCGGCAACCCGAGTACGAGGACGGCGACCCCGAAAAGCAGGTAGGCCCCGATGGTGCCCATCGCTCCCCATTGCAGGGGTTTGCGGATGGAGCGACCGCGCCACTGTGAACGTAAATCGGCGCGATATTGCAAGGCGAAAAGGGCGAAGAGAAGGAGCGCGGTGATACCGGAGGTGGTCGTGAACGTCAGATAGGCCTGCATGTCTGCGGGAACAAAAAGGACCTCGGGCATCGCCGCAAGGAAGACGACCACGGTGGCCAGCACAAACATCCCGAGCCGGGGAAAGAAGCGGTAGGGCGATAGAGTGGAAGCGGGTGCAAACTCAGGGGCGGCACTTAGATTCGTCACAGTCACTCCATGAGTGCAAGGAAAAAGGCATGATGCCAGTGTTTTGATCGGCTGGGATGAGTTCCTATTGGCTTTGTGAAAAAGTCGGCAATTGGACTTGGTGGATACACCTGAACCACCGCCATCGCGAGCAGGCTCGCTCCCACACTGGATCTTCAGCAGACACGAAACTCATGTACAACACAGAACCACTGTGGGAGCGAGCCTGCTCGCGAGAGGCCAGCACATCCAACATCACTGCAAACTGACACACCGCCTTCGCGAGCAAGCCCGCTCCCACTGGAGGAGCGCGGTCTAAGCCGCCGTTACCCCATGACGGTTTTACACACCGACCCCAAGCACTCAGACCTGCTTCGCCCCCCCACCAATCTGCCAGACATACGGCGGTTCCGTCCCATTGATTTCCCAATCCCCAATAATCCGCTCCTTGTAGATCAACGGATTGTGCGAAGCGGCGGTACGGGCGTTGCGCCAGTGGCGGTCGAGGGCCTTGCTGGTGCTGGTGGCCGAAGCGCCGAGGGCATTGAACAGGTCGCTGGTGGCGCGTAGCACCAGGTCGGAGATCACCACCTGGGCCTGGGCGGACTCCAACTCGGCGGCAATGTTGGCGGTGCGTTCGGTCTCGGCGTTCTGGCTGAAGTGGCTTTCATAGGCGCGTTGAGAGGCGCTTGCGGCTCGCAGGGCAGTGGCTTCGGCGGCATAGACCTGGGCCGAGGCCCGGCCGACCACTTGCTGCACTTGTACGTCCTGGCTCACTTCGCTGGCATTGCCGGTGCTGAAGACCCGGGTGCGTTTGCGCACTTGCTCGGTGATGTCATGGACCGCGGCACGGCCGGCGCCGGTCAGCACGGCGAGCAAGACCAGTTGATAAAACGCGGTCTGGTATTTGAAACGGGTGGAGAAGTCGATGAGGTTTTCCGCCTCGACCAATGCGTTCTCGAACCGCGATGTCCCGCTGCCGGTGGTGCGTTGGCCAAAGCCGTCCCAGTCATCGCTTTGCTTGACGCCCGGCTGGTGCACGCGCACGGCGGCAATCACGTCGGCACCGTTGTCGTCACGCTGGGCATACACGTCGATCCAGTCGGCGAAAATACTGCCGGTGCTGTAGTACTTGGCGCCATTGACCACCCATTGATCACCCTGGCGGGAAACCCGGGTGACGACTTCGCCGATTTTTACCGCGCCGACTTCCGTCCAGGCGTTGCCCACCAACTCACCCTCGACGAAGCGTTTGAACCATATGTCCTGCGGGCTGCTGGCATGGGCATTGAGGCGGTCCTCGACAAATGCAAAGTGCCCGCGCAGGGCCTGGGGCAGGTTGGAATCGGCTTCGGCCAGTTCGATCAGCAGTTGCAACAGCTGCGGCAACGAGGCCCCGGCACCGCCATGTTCGAGCGGTACACGGATGGCGCCAAAGCCAGCTTCCTTCAGCCATTTCACCTGTTCAAAGGGCAGGCTGCGGGTCTGCTCGCGCTCCAGGGCGCCGGCCTGGATGCGCGCAAAGATCGGCCGGAAACGTTCGGCCAAGGGCTCGTAGTCGGTGCCGGTGGAAAGGATTGGCGGCAGGTGTTGTTGCTGTGCGGTCATGTTGATGTTCCTTCTTGATGGCGAGTAGGCGGGCAGGGGAAACCTGCCGGTGCCAACAGTCATTGCACGGTCCATGCCCGACCCGCGACGCCCATGAATACGGGTCTGTACGACGCTCGTCGGTGATAGGGCTGTCCTGGCTGCGGACAATCTGTTGCGCAACTGTATGCCCGGCAACAGTTGTCGCGACAGGCATCGAAACGCAGGTGTTCACCAGGCAACAGTGGAACAACAGCTTGCCCGTCGAGCGGCAGTGAAGTGATTAGGCGGTACTTCTAATACCTTGATTATTAAAGATATATAAACGTGGCACGGTTGCTGCTCTACACCCTGTGCAGACGCTGAGGTGGCGTCTCCAGGCATGGGGTAAGTGATGAGCAAGCAATTCAAAGTGGTGGCGGTGTCAGGCAGCGTGCAACACCCGTCACGCACGCTGGTCCTGCTCCAGGCGATAGTGGACAGGCTCGCACAGCAACTGCCGGTCGAGATGCGCTTGATCGAACTGGCCAAGGTCGGTCCGCAGTTTGCCGGGGTGTTACGTCGCGAGGCATTGCCGGCCGCGGTACAGGACGACCTGCACGCCATCGAGTCGGCCGATCTGCTGATCGCCGCCAGCCCGGTCTATCGAGCCTCGTACACCGGCTTGTTCAAGCACCTGTTCGATTTTGTCCATCACGAAGCCCTCAAGAACGTACCGGTGCTGCTCGCCGCGACAGGGGGCTCGGATCGCCATGCCTTGATCATCGATCACCAGTTGCGGCCGCTGTTCGGTTTCTTCCAAGCCCTCAGCTTGCCGGTGGGCGTCTATGCCAGCGAAACCGATTTCAGCCAATACCGCATTTCCAGCCCACAGGTGCTGGACCGTATCGAGCGCGCCGTCGAATCGGCGCTGCTGAGCCTGGTCCCGAGCGTCCGACGCAACGCCAGTGCCGCCTGATCCCTTTTTCCTTTCAAAACGAGCCGTGGAGTACATGCAATGAGCCAGGACACGATCAAATTTGCCTACTGGGTGCCCAACGTCAGCGGCGGACTGGTGGTCAGCAAAATCGAACAACGCACCGACTGGGGCATCGACTACAACCGCAAGCTGGCCCAGATCGCTGAAGCGGCCGGCTTCGACTACGCCTTGTCCCAGGTACGCTTTACCGCCGGCTACGGCGCCGAATACCAGCACGAGTCCGTGGCGTTCAGCCATGCCTTGCTGGCCGCCACCACGCGCCTGAAAGTCATCGCCGCGGTGTTGCCGGGGCCGTGGACGCCGTCGGTGTTGGCCAAGCAGATCGCAACCATCGATCACCTGACGGGTGGCCGAGTGGCGGTCAACGTCGTGTCGGGCTGGTTCAAGGGCGAGTTCACGGCCATTGGCGAGCCGTGGCTGGAGCACGACGAGCGCTATCGCCGTTCCGAAGAATTCATCACCGCCCTCAAGGGCATCTGGACCACTGATAATTTCACGCTGCGCGGTGACTTCTACCGCTTCCACGACTACACCCTCAAGCCAAAACCCCTGCAGCAGCACCCAGAAATTTTCCAGGGCGGCAGCTCACGTGCGGCTCGGGACATGGCCGCCCGGGTATCGGACTGGTACTTCACCAACGGCAATACCGTGGAAGGCGTCAAGGCGCAGATCGATGATCTCCAGGCAAAAGCCGCGGCCAACCACCACAAGGTCAAGGTCGGCGTGAATGCCTTTGTCATTGCCCGTGACACGGAAGAAGAGGCGCGGGCGGTCCTTGCCCAAATCATCGACCAGGCCGATCCCGAGGCCGTCAATGCCTTTGGCGACGCGGCGAAACAGGCCGGCAAGTCCAGCCCGGAGGGCGAAGGCAACTGGGCCAAGTCCAGTTTCGAAGACCTGGTGCAGTACAACGATGGCTTCAAGACCAACTTGATCGGTACCCCTCAGCAGATCGCCGAACGCATCGTCGCGCTAAAGGCCGTGGGTGTGGATCTGGTGCTCGCCGGGTTCTTGCACTTCCAGGAAGAAGTCGAGTATTTCGGCCGTAAGGTCCTGCCGTTGGTGCGTGAGTTGGAGCAACGCAAAGTGACGGCCAAAACGGCGGCGGTCGCCTAGGCGCGGGAGGCAGCATGGGCACGTTCACCGACACACCCGACGCGGTCCCGGCCAGCTTGCCCCAGTGGTTGCAGCGACAGGCGCTAGAGCATGGCACCGATGTCGCGCTGCGCCATAAGCACCTGGGTGTCTGGCAGGAAAGGACCTGGGCGCAGGTGGTCGACGAGGTGCGCCGTTTGGCGAGTGCCCTGCAAGCTCGCGGTTTTGCGGCGGGCGAGACCCTGACGATCATCAGCCGACCCAGGCCCCAGGCGCTGCTTGCCGCATTGGCCGCGCAATGGCTGGGCGGCGTGGCGAGCTTGTTCGACCCGCTGGAAGCAGCGGCCGAACAGGTGCAACGGCTCACTACATTGCAACCGGATTTCGTCCTGGTCGAAGGCGTGGAGGACATGCTGCGGCTGCGTTCGGCGCAGGTGGCCGTGCGGATCTTGGTCTATCTCGACAAACGTGGCCTGTCGGATTCGACGCCATTTGCGCAGGCGTCGGATTACGCCGCGTTACTTGCCGAGCGACCGATCGATAACGGGGTGCCGCAAGGGCGATTGTTGCAAACGGCCTTTGTCTTTTATCGCGGGGCTGGCCAGGCGATTGAGGAGCAACGCGTCAGCCACGCCGAGCTGTTGCAGGAGGGGCAGCGGTTGGTGACCCGCGAAGGGCTGGGGCGGCAGGAGGAGGCATTGGCCGCCCGGGCGTTCGCCTCGGGTGGGCAAGCTCGCTATCTGCTGGCGCCCTGGTTGATCGCCGGTTTTCGCCTGAACTTTCCCGAGAACCTGGCGACCCGCGATCGCGATCGGCGTGAGCTGGGGCCGACGCTGGTGGCCGGGACGCGGGAAACCTACGAACGTTTGCACCGCTACGCGCTGGAACGTTTGCCCGCGCCGGGCAGTGGGGCGCGCAGGCTGGTGGACTGGGCGCTGGCAGCGCAGCCGGGGCCGTTGCAACGGCATGTGGGGGATTGGCTGGTGCGTCGGCCTCTGCGCGATGTGCTGGGCTTTTCCCGGACCCGCGCGCCGCTGTTGGTGGGCGATGCATTGCCGCCGAACACCCAGGCGTTTTTCCAGGCATTGGGTATCCGGGTTCGCCAGTGGGGCGATGCGGCCCATTGGGAAGCGCCGACGCATCTTGTACACAAAACCACCGATAACTGGACCGGCCTCCAGTCCCGACTGGCCTGAGAGGAGACGCCCCAATGACCCAGACGGCCATTACGCATTTGCTGGAGCTGGAACATATTTCACTGTCATTCAAAGGTGTCAAAGCGATCACGGACATCAGCTTTCGCGTCGCCACCGGTGAAATCTGCGCCTTGATCGGCCCCAACGGCGCCGGCAAGAGTTCGCTGCTGAATGTCATCAGCGGCGTGTACCAGGCCCAGGACGGGCACATTCGTTTTGATCGGCAGGAGCGGCGCCGGATGCGTCCCCACGATGTGGCGGTCCGCGGCGTCGCCCGGACATTCCAGAACATCGCGCTGTTCAAGGGCATGAGCGTGCTCGACAACGTGCTCACCGGGCGCAACCTCAAGCGCCGCAGCACCTGGATCGAGCAGGCACTGCGCATCGGTCGCGCCCGGGCCGAGGATGATCATCAGCGCGAAGCGGCCGAACGGGTCATCGCGTTCCTGCATTTGCAGCCTTGGCGCGACGTCCTGGTGGGCACGCTGCCCTATGGCTTGCAGAAACGAGTGGAGCTGGCCCGCGCACTGGCGGCGGAGCCTCGGCTGTTGCTGCTGGATGAACCCATGGCCGGGATGAACGCCGACGAGAAGCGACAGATGAGCCGCTTTATCGTCGACATCAACCGTGAGCTGGGTACGACGGTGGTGCTGATCGAGCACGACATCGGCGTGGTCATGGACATCAGCGACCACGTGGTGGTGCTCGACTACGGTCGCAAGATCGGCGACGGCTCGCCCGAAGACGTACGGCAGAACCCCGAGGTCATTTCGGCCTACCTGGGCACTCGCCACTGATACCGGATATTTGATGCCTTCCCGCTGGGCTCTGTAGGAGCTGGCGAAGCCTGCGATCTTTTGATCTTTTGATCTTTTGATCTTTCGCTTGAGACTCAAGTGTCTGGGAAAAGATCGCAGCCTCGCTCGGCTCGACAGCTCCTACCGCGCAGCCCAGCGGGAGCAATCCTTGGCTACAGGATCCTCGTTTGTATTGACTGGACAGCATTAGGAACAGCGATGGAATTTTTCTTTGAAGTGCTGATTGGCGGGTTGTTGGCGGGGGTGATGTATGCCTTGGTGGCCATCGGTTTCGTGCTGATCTACAAGGCCTCCGGGGTGTTCAATTTCGCCCAGGGCGCGATGGTGCTGTTCTCGGCGCTGACCTTCGTCAGCCTGCTGGAGCGGGGTGTGCCGTTCTGGCTGGCGTTTCTCATCAGCTTGGCGGCCATGGTGCTGATCGCCGTGGCGGTGGAGCGGGTGGTGCTGCGGCCCTTGGTCAACCGGTCGCCGATCACACTCTTCATGGCCACCCTTGGCTTGTCCTACGTCATCGAGGGCTTCGCCCAGGCGCTGTGGGGCGCCCAGGTGCACGGCCTGGACTTGGGCATCAGCGATGAACCGCTGGAACTGGGCGGGATGTTGTTGTCGCAGTTCGACATTTTTGCCGCGTTGACGGCAGCGTCCCTGGTGCTGCTGTTGTCCTGGCTGTTCAACAAGACTCGCCTCGGGTTGTCGCTGCGAGCGGTGGCCGATGATCCCTTGGCGGCGCTGGCCGTGGGCATTCGTTTGCAGCGGGTCTGGGTGGTGGTGTGGTCGGTGGCGGGGTTTGTCGGGCTGGTCGCCGGCCTGCTCTGGGGCGCGCGCCTGGGCGTGCAGTTCTCGCTCTCGCTGGTGGTGCTCAAGGCCTTGCCGGTGCTGATCATCGGTGGCTTCACCTCCATCAGCGGGGCGATTGTCGGCGGCTTGATCATCGGTGCCTCGGAGAAACTGGCGGAGGTTTACCTCGGGCCCTTCATCGGCAGCGGCATCGAGAACTGGTTTCCCTACGTGCTGGCGCTGCTGTTCCTGTTGGTGCGGCCGGCGGGGTTGTTTGGCGAACGGGCCATCGAACGGGTTTAGGGGGCGCATCTATGTTCTATCGGGAAGCAGGCCAGTTCAGCACACGTTATGCCCAGGACCGTCGGGTCTTCGCCCTGCGCCAGGACCGTCACGGGCTGGCCGCATTGCTGCTGTTTGCCTTCGTCGGGGTGCCCTGGTTGGGCAATGACTATTGGCTCAGCGCGATCCTGATTCCGTTCCTGGTGCTGTCCCTGGCCGGGTTGGGGCTCAATCTGCTCACCGGTTATGCCGGGCAGCTGTCCCTCGGTTCAGCGGCGTTCATGGCGGTGGGAGCCTTTGCCACCTACAACCTGGAAATACGGGTCGCTGGCTTGCCGTTGCTGGCCAGCATTGCCCTGGGCGGGTTGATGGCGGCACTGGTGGCGGTGCTGTTCGGCCTGCCGAGCCTGCGTATCAAAGGCTTCTACCTGCTGGTCTCGACCCTGGCGGCGCAGTTCTTCGTGACCTGGGCGCTGACCCGGTTCAGTTGGTTTTCCAATAACAGCGCCTCGGGCGTCATCAGCGCGCCGCGCCTGGATGTGTTAGGGGTGAACCTCGATGCGCCCGTTGGCCGCTATCTGTTGACCCTGACCGTGGTGGTGGCGCTGTTCTGGCTGGGCAAGAACCTGGTACGCAGTGAGTTGGGGCGCAACTGGATGGCAGTGCGCGACATGGACACCGCCGCTGCGGTCATCGGCATTGCGTTGGCGAAAACCAAGCTGCTGGCGTTCGCCATCAGCGGCTTTTTCCTCGGGGTGGCCGGCGCGCTCTGGGCTTTCGCTTACCTGGGGACGGTAGAGCCCCACGGATTCGACCTCAATCGGTCGTTCCAGATCCTGTTCATCATCATTATCGGCGGCCTCGGCAGCCTGCTGGGCAACTTCCTCGGCGCGGCCTTCATCGTGCTGTTTCCGGTGCTGCTCTCGAACCTGGTATCGCTGCTGCCCGTTGGGCTGGTGGACGCCGGCCAGGTGGAGAACCTGCAGAAAATGATATTCGGCGCCCTGATCATCCTGTTCCTGATCAAAGAGCCAGAGGGCCTCGCGCGTCTTTGGCAGAGATTTCGCCAGCGCGCACGGCTGTGGCCGTTGCGCTACTGAGCGAACCGCACAACGCGGGTTTGCAGTTCCATTTTGTTGGCTTATTTATGGCTCCATAACAAGGAAATCCCGATGTTCAAACGATCATTCGCCAGCAGCCTGGCACTGGCCTTGAGCCTCACCGCCACGGCCTTTACCGTCCAAGCGGACAACGAACAATACTTCCCGCTGCAAAGCTATCGCGTCGGCCCTTATGCGGCTGGCGGCAGCGGTTTTTTCGGTGGTTTCATCGACTATCTCAAGTACGTCAACGCCAATGGCGGCGTGAACGGCGTCAAGCTGACCTGGAGCGAGTGCGAGACCGAATACGTGGTGGAAAAAGGCGTCGAGTGCTACGAACGGCTGAAGAAAGGCTTGAACGGTGCGCCAGCGGCGGCCACCAACCCGCTGTCGGTGGGCATTGCCTACGCCACGCTGGAGCGCTCGACCGCCGACAAGCTGCCACTGATCACCATCAACCACGGTCGCACGGACTCCACCGATGGCAGCGTGTTTCCCTACGTCTTCCCATTGCAATTGAATCCGTACTCCGAGGTCTCGGCGATCATCAACTACATCGGCCAGCGCGCCGGCGGGTTGGACAAGCTCAAGGGCTTGAAGATCGTCACCCTGTATCACGGTTCGCCCTATGGCAAGGAAACCAACGAGGTCCTGCAAACCCTGGCCGACAAGTACGGCTTTGCGCTGACCTTGCTGGAGGTGCCGCACCCGGGCAACGAACAACAATCGCAGTGGCTGAATATCCGTCGGGAAAAACCCGATTGGGTGATCCTGCGCGGTTGGGGGGTGATGAACCCGGTGGCGCTGAAAACCGCGCAGAAAGTCGGGTTCCCGGCCGACCACATCATCGGCAATATCTGGAGCAACTCCGAAGATGACGCCGCGCCGGCCGGTGCCGCGGCCAAGGGCTTCATCGCCATCACCACGCACCCTTCGGGCACCGATTTCCCGGTGTTGCAGGGCATCAAGCAGCAGGTGGTGGACGCCGGCCATGGCGACCTGGCCGATCCCAAGCGTTTCGGCACCGTGTATTACAACCTCGGCGTGGTCAACGGCATTCTCAACGTAGAAGCGCTGCGCATTGCCCAGCAGAAATTCGGCCAGCAACCCCTGACGGGTGAGCAGGTGCGTTGGGGCTTCGAGCATCTCAAACTCGACGACGCCCGACTCAAGGAACTGGGGGCGTTGGGGCTGGTGCAGCCGTTGCAGTTGTCGTGCGCGGACCATGAGGGCGGTGGTGCGGTGCGTTTCCAGCAATGGGACGGTGGCCAGTGGAAGCTGATCAGTGACTGGGTGCAGGCCGACCGCGCCTTGTTGCGGCCGATCATCGAAGCCTCTTCGCACCAGTACGCCCGGGAAAAAGGCATTACCCCGCGTGATTGCAGCAAGGAATCCTGAGGCATCGCAGCGACCGGTCGCTCCCTCGCCACGAGATGCGGCCAGGCGTTCGAGCGGTGTGGATTTTTGCGGTGTGGCGAGCGGAGCTCTACAAAATTGACACGCCACCGAAACGCTTTTTGTGGCGAGGGAGCTTGCTCCCGCTGGGCTGCGCAGCGGCCCTCAAGCCAGTCACCGCGGTGTATCAGATGGATGTCATCCGCCTCAATGGGGGCGCTTCGCACCCAGCGGGAGCAAGCTCCCTCGCCACAAGGTGCGGCCAGGCGTTCGAGCGGTGTGGACTTTTGCGGTGTGGCGAGTGGAGCTCTACAAAATTGACACGCCACCGAATCGCTTTTTTGTGGCGAGGGAGCTTGCTCCCGCTGGGCTGCGCAGCGGCCCTCAAGCCAGTCACCGCGGTGTATCAGATGGATGTCATCCGCCTCAATGG
>NZ_JBIXJT010000005.1:0-364658 GCF_052871455.1 Pseudomonas sp. LARHCG127 | reverse complement strand
AAGTCCTGCACCGCACCGGCCAGCACCACGCCGGCGATCAGCCAGAGCGTGCCGGGCAGGTAGCCCATCTGCGCCGCCAGCACCGGCCCGACCAAAGGCCCCGCGCCGGCAATGGCCGCGAAGTGGTGGCCGAAAAGGATGTGTTTGTTGGTCGGGACGTAGTCCAGGCCATCGTTGTTGAGCACGGCGGGGGTGGCCCGGCGCGCATCGAGTTGCATCACGTTGTTGGCGATGAAGAGGCTGTAGTAGCGGTAGGCGACCAGGTAGATGGCCACGGCGGCGACGACGATCCAGAGGGCGTTGATGGGTTCGCCGCGGCGCAAGGCCACGACACTCAACGCACAGGCTCCCAGAACAGCCACGGCAAACCAGGCGAGGTGTTTAACCAGACGGGTTGTCATTGCGTGTCTCCTGCCGATATCCAGTGGATTGCGGCGATTGTTTTTATAGTGTGCCCCGGCTATTCGGAGCCGGCCCAATATCCCTGCAACGGGTCAATAAATAAATCCGTAGTACTACGTAGAACCCCAACTCCCTGTGGGAGCCAGCTCGCTCCACAGGTTTGTGCCGGGCAGGCTGGTTTGGCATATGATGCCGCCATTCGCCTCCCCGCCGAGCCCGGACAGGAGTACAGATGCTGCTCAAACACAAAATCGTCGCCCTCGGGATCTTGCCGCTGGTCCTGGCCATCGCGGTCATCTGCGCCCTGGTGATCTCGCTCAACCGCCAATTGGGCGATCAACAGGCGCAACTGATCGAAGACAGCATCCTGGCGAGCAAGCGCGCCGAGCTGAAGAACTATGTCGAGATGGCGCAGAGCCTGATCGCCCCGCTGTATGACGACGGCCAGGGCGACGCGCGCGCGCAACAGCAGGTCCTGGAAGAACTGCGCAAGCTCAGCTTCGGCATCAACGGTTACTTTTTCGTGTATGACCGCCAGGGTCGCAGCCTCATGCATGCCCGCCAGTCGGAATTGGTCGGGCAGTATCTTTGGGACATGAAGGACCCCAAGGGCCTGCCGGTGATCCAGGCGTTGATCAGGAGCGCCGAGTCAGGCGATGGTTTCCAGCGCTACGCCTGGAACAAGCCCTCCTCCGGCCAGGTGACCGACAAGTTGGCCTACGTCGTGAGGCTCGACAAATGGGGCTGGACGCTTGGCACGGGGATCTACCTGGAGGATGTCGAACGCGCTACCCAACAAGCCCGTGACGAAGTCGCCCATGGCATCCACACCACCATGCAAGCCATCGCGGCCATCGCATTGGTAGCGGTCCTGCTGGTATTCGCCGGAGGCATGACCCTGAACGTCAGCGAACATCGCCTGGCGGACAAGAAGCTGCAGCGGCTGAACCAGCGCATCGTCAGCCTGCAGGAAGAAGAACGCTCACGGGTTTCTCGCGAGCTGCATGACGGCATCAGCCAATTGCTGGTGTCGATCAAGTTCCAGTTCGAACTGGCCAGCCATGTGTTGGAGAACGGTCAGGAAAACGGCCTGGGCATCCTGAAGACCGCCACCGACCGGCTGGGCGACGCCATCGGCGAGATCCGTAGCATCTCCCACGACTTGCGCTCCTCCCTGCTCGACACCTTGGGCCTGCCCGCCGCCATCGGCCAACTCGCCAGCGAGTTCCAGCAGCGCAGCGGGCTGGAAGTGTCCTACCGCAGCAACGAATTCGATTGCCGATTGGAAAATGGCGCCCCCGTCTCGCTGTTTCGCATTGCCCAGGAGGCCCTGACCAATATCGAGCGCCATGCCGGGGCGAAAAGCGTCGGCATCAGCCTGTTCGGCTCCAGCCAGTCCCTGCGCCTGACGGTGGTCGATGACGGGATGGGGTTCAACGTCCCGCAAGTGGAACGCGGCCATGCCGGCATCGGCCTGCGGAACATCCGCGAACGGGTCGAGCATTTCGGCGGACGCCTGGAAGTGACGTCGGTGCCAGGCCGCAGCGAACTGGACATCCTGCTGCCCATGAACCTCTCGGTCACGCAAAGCTGATGCCCCCACTCCAACCAGAGTACTTGCCGATGACCCTGCCTCCCGTGATTCGCGTCGCGCTGGTCGATGACCATTCCTTGGTCCGCGACGGCATCAGGGCCCTGCTCTCGGTGATGCCGCAACTGGACGTGGTAGGCGAAGCCGAGAACGGCGCACAGGCGATCGAAATGGTCGGTCGCTGCCAACCGGACCTGCTGCTGATGGACATCGGTCTCAAGGACAAGAACGGCCTTGAGCTGACCCGATTACTGGGCAAGCAATACCCCAGCCTCAAGATCCTCATCCTCAGCATGTACGACAATTATGAGTACGTGAGCGAATCCGTACGCGCCGGCGCCAGCGGCTACGTGCTCAAGAACGCGCCATCGCGGGAAATCATCGCGGCCATCGAGGCCATCATCAGCGGCGGCACCTTCTACAGTGCCGAGATCGCCCAGCGACTCGCCACCGACCCGCACAGCGACAACGAGCTGACGCCACGGGAGAGCCAAGTGCTGGCGAAAATGGTCCAGGGCCTGAACAACAAGGAAATGGCCCGTGAACTGGACATCAGCGTACGTACCGTCGAAACCCATCGCCTGAGCATCCGCCGCAAGCTGAACATCGACAAACCCGCGGCCCTGGTGAAATACGCGATCGACCACGGGATCATTTCCCGCTAGAGGCCCCGCACAGCCCTTGTGGCGAGGGAGCTTGCTCCCGCTCGGTTGCGCAACGACCGTAAAATATTGGGGTCGCTGCGCAACCCAGCGGGAGCAAGCTCCCTCGCCACAGGTTATTCATTTCAATCGGCGTGGTAATAGCCCGGCAACTCAAGATCATTCAACAGGCTCGGGCCACTTGGCGTCCATCCCAGCAAGGCACGGGTGTATTCGCTGGACACCGCCATGTTCGCCGCCGCCATGTGGGCAAACCAACCGAAATGCTCGCGCTCCCGGGATTCGACCGGCAACCCCAGGCCACGACCGATCGCCTGGGCAATGGCCTTGAACGGCACGGCCTCGTCGGCGACGGCGTGGTAGACCGACTGCGTCACGCCCTGCTCCAGCGCAAGCCGATAGACCCGTGCGGCGTCCAGCCGGTGCACGCCCGACCATAAGTGACCGCCGTCTCCGAGATAGGCCGAGACGCCCGTCTCCCGGGCCAGGCGAATCAGGAGAGGCACGAATCCGTAGTCGCCGAGGCCATGGACCGAGGGTGCCAGGCGTACGGTCGCGCACCGCACACCACGCTCCATCAGCGCCCGGGCCGCCGTTTCGGATTTGCGCGGCGAAGCCGGGCTGGGCACCTCCAGTTCGCTCGCGCCTCGGGTCAAGCCCAGCAGGCCGGACGTCACCAGCAAAGGCCGCTCAGACCCTTGCAGCGCGCTGCCCAATACTTCGATGACATGGCGGTCCTGCTCAGCGTGCTCGGCAAACCGCGAGAAGTCATGATTGAACGCGGTGTGAATCACCGCATCCGCCGCCGAGGCGGCCTGGTGCAGGACGTCGAGGTCTTCCAACGTGCCGCGGACCACCTTCGCGCCGGTCGCGGCCAGCGCAGCGACCTTGTGCTCGGAACGGGCCAGGCCCGTGACCCGATAGCCGGCCCCCCTCAATTCCTGGACCACGGCAGACCCCACCCAGCCCGTGGCACCGGTAACGAATACATGCATGTTTCAAACTCCTGTTAAAACCTATCGAGGAACACCACTGACGGACTCAAACCGGCTGCCGGCCTTGGGCCCCCGGCAGCAACAGCACCAGCGCCACGACAACGGCCAGCATCACCGCCACGGCCCCGCCGAGGTAAACCGCGCCGATGCCCCAGGTACCCGCCAACGCCCCGGCCAGCGGACTGCTGAGCCCCAGGGAGATGTCGAGGAAAGCGACATAGGCGCCCATGGCGAGACTGCGGTTCTGCGGCGGCGCACGCTTCACCGCCTCCACCCCGAAGCCCGGGAAAGCCAGGGAATAGCCGAAGCCGGTGAACGCCGCCCCCAAGTAGGCGATTGCCGCCGTGTCTGCCCCCCAGATCAACAACAGCCCAACGGCTTCGATCACCACGCAAACCAGGGCGACACGGGCCCCGCCGATCTTGTCGGGCAGGTGGCCAAAGAGCAGGCGCGCACCGATGAAGGCCAGGCCGAAGGCGGTGAACGCCAGGGAGGCATCGCCCCAGGCCCTGGCCGCGAACAACAGCGCGATAAAGGCCGTGATGACCCCAAAACCAACGCTGCAAAACGCCAACCCCATGCCTGGCATCCACACGGCCCCCATCACCTTGTAGAACGGTGCCCGCCGGGTCGCTGTAGGGGCGACCGCCCGCACACCTGAAACAATCAGCAGCGCCAGCAGCGGGACGAACACCGTGGCGACGGCAATGCCCGTGAACCCCCAACCGCCATTCAGCGCCACGCCGAGCGGAGCGCCCAGGGCATAGGCGCCGTACATGGCGATGCCATTCCAGGCCATGACCTTGCCGGCATGCTGCGCGCCCACCAGTCCCATGCCCCACCCCAGCGCACCGGTGATAATGAGACTTTCCCCAAATGCCAGCAGCACACGTCCGCCCAACAGTAGCCAGACCGAGGTCACAGGCGTGGCAACGAACGCCAGGGAAAGCAGATAGACCAACCCGGAAACCGCCGCCGTCACCAGGCCAACCATGACCGCGCGCTTGCCACCGCGCATGTCGGCGAAATTGCCAGCCCAGGCTCGTGACAACAACGCCGCGGCGAACTGCGCGCCGACCACCAGGCCAATCACCAAGGTGCCCATGCCCAGGGTGTCATGCAGGTGAAGGGGCAAGACCGGCAATTGCATGCCCAGGGTGAGAAAACCGATGAAGACCGTTAGCGTGAGCGGCAACAGCTTGAGCACCGGATGGGCACCGAGGGATGCCTGAGGCACCGCAGAGGCAACGAGATGAATATTTTCTTGAGTCATAACCCTACCCACGGAAAGGATGCGATGTGACGTTGAACGCGGCCTGTGGATCCCACTAGAATGCGATCAATTCGTCGCATTCAAGATACGAATAATCCGTCGCATTTCCTATTCGCATTCCCTGTCGAGGTTCACGTCCGCATGTCCGAACGCCCAAGCCCGCAGATTTCCTCGCGCAAACAGCCGAAACAGGCACGCTCCACCGAGCTCGTCGCCGCCGTTCTGGAGGCGGCTGTTCAGGTTTTGGCGACCCAGGGTGCGGCACGTTTCACGGTGGCCCGTGTTGCCGAGCGAGCGGGCGTCAGTGTCGGCTCGGTGTATCAGTACTTTCCGAACAAAGCGGCGATCCTGTTCCGCCTGCAAAGCGATGAATGGCGGCAAACCAGCGACATGCTGCGCGAGATTCTTGAAGACAACCGCAAGCCGCCCTTCGAGCGACTGCGCACCCTGGTGCGGGCGTTCATCCAGTCCGAATGCGACGAGGCCCAGATACGCGTCGCCCTCAACGACGCCGCACCGCTCTACCGCGACGCCCCCGAGCACCAGGCCGCGCGGATGTCGGTGCAACAGTCGGTGGACGCTTTCATGCTGCAAGCCTTGCCAGACGCTCCTGCACAAACCCGGGCCCTGGCAGGAGACTTGGTCATCACCACGCTCGGCGCCGTGGGCAAGCGTTTTTCATCAGCGCCCCGCTCTCCCGTGGAGGTTGCCGTGTATAGCGACGCCATGGCCGATATGTTCTGCGCCTACCTGGAAAGCCTGCAGTGACAGCCTGCCGGCACTTTTACTACACTCCCCGATCTTGTTTCCCTCCGCTACGAGACGTCCAATCCCTATGAAAACCATAACAAGCTCGATGACGTTCTGTGGCCTGTTGGCGCTCTCCTGCGGCGCCCTGGCCGAGCCGGCTCCCTCGCTGCTGGATCAGGTCCAGCAGCGCGGCGAACTGAAGGTGTGCACCACCGGCGACTACAAGCCCTACACCTTTAAAACCCAAGCCGGCGAATACGAAGGCATCGACATCGACATGGCGCGCTCACTGGCCGCCAGCCTCGGCGTCAAGGTGCAATGGGTGCAGACCACCTGGAAAACCCTGATGCCGGATATGGTTGCAGGCCAATGCGACATCGGTATGGGCGGGATTTCGGTGACGCTGGAGCGCCAGAAAAAGGCCTATTTCAGTAGCACCCTGGACGTGGATGGCAAGATCCCGCTGGTGCGTTGCGAAGACAAGGAGCGTTACCAGACCATCGAGCAGATGAACCAGCCGTCGGTGCGTCTTGTCGAGCCGGCGGGTGGCACCAACGAAGCCTTTGTCCGGGCGTTCCTGCCCAACGGCCAGCTCAGCTTCCACGACAACGTGACCATCTTCCAGCAACTGCTGGACAAGAAAGCCGACGTGATGATCACCGACGCGTCCGAAGCGCTCTACCAGCAAAAACTCAAGCCCGGCCTGTGCGCCGTCAACCCGACTCGCTACCTGCAATATGGCGAGAAGGCCTACCTGCTGCCGCGGGATGACAACACCTGGAAAATGTACGTCGACCAGTGGCTGCACCTGAGCAAGGCCAATGGCAGCTACCAGAAAGTGATTGGCCAGTGGCTGGCCGTTCCGGCCGCCCAGTAACCGTCGCTAGAAAACTACAAAACCCTGTGGGAGCGAGCTTGCTCGCGATGGCGTCAGGTCAGCCACATTGATCTTGGCTGACACTCCGCTATCGCGAGCAGGCTCGCTCCCACAGGAAATCTGCGGCGTATGCGAGTCCTGACTCCACCCAAAACAACTGTGGGAGCCGAGCTTGCTCGCGATGGCGTCAGGTCAGCCACATTGATCTTGGCTGACACTCCGCTATCGCGAGCAGGCTCGCTCCCACAGGAAATCTGCGGCGTATGCAAATCCTGAGTCCACCCCAAAACAACTGTGGGAGCACTCCCACAGGGTTGGATCTGTTCAGGCCTGACGCTGGTGTCAGGCCCATTCACCTCATTGCGCCGCCCGCACCTTGGCGATTTGGTCGTACATTGCTTTCACCAGGTCGCCATCCAGGGATTTGGCGAACTTGTCGATCACCGGCTGCACGCGCTCACGCATGCGATCTTTCTCGGCTGGGCTGATTTCATTGACGGTCATCGCAGCGGCCAACGTCGCCTTGGCCTTGTCCATGCTCGCCGCCGTGACTTCACGCTGGAATGTCTGCGCCTCGGCCGCGGCCGCGCGAATCATTGCCTTTTCATCGTCGTTGAGGCGGTTCCAGGTCTTCTGGCTGATGATCAACGACTGCGGATTGAAGATGTGCCCGGTGACGGAAAGATACTTCTGCACCTCGTAGAACTTGTTGCCTTCAATCACCGTGAAAGGGTTTTCCTGACCGTCGATGGTGTGCTGCTCAAGGCCGGTGTAGACCTCGGGAAACGCCATCGGCACTGGGTTGGCGCCCAGGGCGGTAAAGGTTTCCAGATAGATTGGCGACTGGATCACACGCAGTTTCAAGCCTTGCATGTCTTCCAGCTTGGTCACCGGGTGCTTGCTGTTGGTCAGGTTGCGAAAACCCAGGTCCCAATACCCCAGCCCTACCAGCCCTTTGCTGTCCAGTTGCGCCGCCAGTTTCTGCCCGACCGGCCCATCGATGACCGCATGGGCTTCCTCGACGTTGTTGAACAGGAACGGGAAATCGAGCATGGCGTAATCCGGGGCCTGGGCGGCCAGGATGCCGGAGTTGAGCACGGTGATGTCCAGGGTGCCGCCCTGCAACGCCGACACCGTTTGCACGTCACCGCCCAGCGTACCGCCGGGGAACAGGCGGACCTTGATCTTGCCACCGCTCTTCTCGCTGAGCAGGTCGGCGAACTTCTGCGCGCCCTGGCCCTGGGGGTGTTCCTTGACGTTCTGGAAAGCGAATCGCAGGGTACGTTCGCGAATCTCATCCGCATGGCTGGCCACGCTGCCCAACAGCAAGCCCGTCGCGCACGCCCCGGCCAGCAGGGTTTTCATCAGTTTTCCCATGTCACTCTCCGATCGTTATTGTTTTTTAGGTCGAGCTAACAGCACCGGTGTCAGCCGGTGAAGAATTTCAACGGCCCCAGGACCAATTGCGGAAACAGGACCAACAGGAACAGCACCACAAACTGCGCAAGCATGAACGGCCACACCCCGCGAACGATCTCCTCGAAGTCCAGCTTCGCCACCCCGCAAACCACATTGAGCACCGTGCCTACGGGCGGCGTGATCAGGCCGATGGCGGTGTTGATCAGGAACAGCACGCCGAAATACACCGGGTCGATCCCCGCCTGGATGACGGCGGGCATCAGCACCGGGGTGAGAATGAGGATGGTCGGGGTCATGTCCATCACCGTCCCCACCAGGATGATCAGTACCATCATCACCAGCAGCAAAAGGGTCTGGTTGTCCATGAACGGCGCCAGCAGCTCTGCCAGTTGGCCCGGCAGGTCGGCGATGGTCACCAGCCACGACGAAACCATGGCCGCCGCCACCAGCAGCATCACCACCGAGGTGGTCTTGGCCGAGGACAGGATCACTTCGTACAACTGGCTGACTTTCATCTCCCGGTAGATCACCAGGGACACGAACAACGAATAGACCGCCGCGACCACCGCGGCTTCCGTAGGCGTGAAGATGCCGAACTTGAGGCCCAGGATGATGATCAAGGGCAGGCCCATCGCCCAACTGCCGTCGAGCAACGTGCGCAGCACTTCGGCACGGGAACGCTTGGGCGGTGTCTCGACGTTCTCGCTGCGGGAGATGAACCACCAGGCAACGGCCAGCGAAGCCCCCAGCATCAACCCCGGCACGATACCAGCCAGGAACAGCTTGGAAATCGAGACCCCGGACGCCACGCCAAAGACGATAAAGCCAATGCTCGGCGGAATGACCGGCGCAATGATGCTACCGGCGGCGATCAGGCCAGCCGAGCGTCCTCGATTGTGCCCGGCCAACACCATCATCGGCACCAGCAACGCCGCCAGTGCCGCCGCATCGGCCACGGCCGAACCGGACAGCGACGCCAGCAGGCAAGAGGCAATGATCGCCACGTAACCCAGACCGCCGCGTTTGTGCCCCACCAGCGCCATGGCGATATTGACGATGCGTTTGGACAGCCCGCCGACGTTCATGATTTCGCCGGCCAGCATGAAGAACGGCACGGCCATCAGCGGAAAACTGTCCGCTCCGTTGAGCAGGTTCTGGGCAATGATTTGCGCGTCGAACAGGTCCAGGTAAACCATCAACGCCACGCTGACCACCAGCAAGGCAAACGCGATGGGCATGCCCAGTGCCATGCTGCCGATCAGGGACCCGAGAAAAATAACCAGCGTCATGGGCGGATACTCTTGATGGGGCCAGGGGCGGCGGCGTTAGGGGTGATCAGCTCTGCGTCGCTGTCCTTGACCATCACCAATTCGTCATCCCCCAGCTTGCCGAACAGTGCCAGGTAGAGTTCGTAGAGCAGGATCGCTGCGGCACTGGCGCCGAACACCAGGCCGGCACCGTAGAACAGCGACATGGACAAGCCTGACGCCGGGGCGGCGACATTCAGGTTGATCACTGCCTGTTGCCAGCTGCCACTGAAAATCAGCCAGCAGATGTACAACATCAAAAGGTGACTGATGACCAGGCAGATACGCTTGCCTGCCGCCGGCAAGCGCTTGACCAGGCTGTCCATGCCCAGGTGGGCACGGTCCTTGAGCGCCACCAGGGCGCCGAGAAAAATCATCCAGACGAAGAACCAGCGCGACAGCTCCTCCGACACACTGATGCCCGAGTTGAAGGCATAGCGCAGCACCACATTGCCGAACACCAGCACGATCATCGCGACCATGCACACCACGATCAGCAGCTTCAGCAGCTTGAAATACAGATCCACGACTTTTGTCATCTTGAAGAACTCCGAGGCTTGTCGAGCGCCAACATCCCGCTGGCGCGATAAGACCGCAACAACGTGGGTCGCTAGCGAATCAAACCTGGAAGGCTGGACGGTGCACTTGAAAGATGGATCAAGGAGGCGGCGCGGGACGCTCGCAGACGGACTGCCATGGGGTGTTCCTCTATTTTTATTATGGTCTCGGTCACGTGGGACAAGACAGGTGCCGCTAAAATGTACCACCCGGTTAGTTTGGTCAATAACCCACGCAGGGATACACCGCAAAGCGTGCGATTATCGACCAGACAATTCGCGGTTTTTCAGCTCGTCGAGCACTCGGCAGCGCCTCGCCTCCCCATGCCTCAACAGGATTTGTATCGCTCTGTATAGGAAGCACGGCTTGATACGAAACGACAGATTTCGCCCCCGCCTCGCACACATCGTCGATACATCTGCGCGTTTAACTGTGATCACCGGACAGCAACACCTTCGCTGCCACGGATCTACTCAATCAAACGCAAGGAGAATCACCATGTTCAATTTCTCGAAACTGTCGTCCTTGGCAATCGCCCTGGCACTGGTTGGCGGTGTCGGCCTGGCGAACGCTGCCTCGGCAAAGAACGACCCGGCCCAGGCTGAGCATCAACTGGCCGAAGGCGGCTCCGATCGCCTGAGCCAGAATCGTGTGGCCGAGGGTGGCTCTGATCGTTTGAGCCAGAATCGTGTGGCCGAGGGTGGGGCTGATCGGTTGCAGGAGCTGCGTGAACGCAGCCCGGTGTGAAGGAAGCGCTTCTGTGGCGAGGGAGCTTGCTCCCGCTGGGCTGCGTAGCAGCCCCCCTGCCCACTCCCACTCGTTCAGGTGAGCTTTGCGACTGCTTCGCAGTCGAGCGGGAGCAAGCTCCCTCGCCACAAGAGCTCAAAAGCTCAAAAGCTGAGAAGCTGAGAAGCTGAGAAGCTGAGAAGCTGAGAAGCTGAGAAGCTGAGAAGCTGAGAAGCTGAGAAGCTGAGAAGCTCAAGCCTTACTGGCCCAAAACTCAAGCCTCAAGCCTCATGGCTTGATGTTCTTCAACTCACCGAGCAACGCGAGCAATTGCTGCATCTTCTCCTCGCCAAATTGCTCTTCGATCCGCCGGTAGTTGCTTTCCATGCCCTCGCTCATGGACACGAAACACTGCTGGCCACGCTCGGTCAGGCCCACGAAGACCCGACGCTGGTCCTGGCTGGATTTCTGTCGACGCACCAACCCGTCACGCTCCAGGCGACTGAGCACACCGGTCATGCTCGGCTTGAGAATGCAGGCCTGATGGGCGAGCTGGTGGCTTTCCAACTCACCTTGCTGATGGAGGATGCGGATCACTCGCCACTGCTGTTCCGTGAGGTCATGCTGGTTCAGCGCCGGACGAAAAAAAGCCATCGCCGCTTCGCGGGCTTGCAACAGGGTCAGGGTCAAAGAAGGTCTGGGGTTGGCCATGTTCGAACTGTGTGAATGGGCGAGTCGGCAGCTTAGTGTCGTCTCCAGGCTGTCGCAAGAAGCAAAGTCTCTCGGGAGCTTCTGTGGCGAGGGAGCGTGCTCCCGCTCGGCTCTGTAGGAGCTGGCGAAGCCTGCGATCTTTTGATCTTTCGCTTGAGATCCAAGTGTCTTGAGAAAGATCGCAGCCTCGCTCCGCTCGACAGCTCCTACAGGCCCAGCGGGAGCAATCTCTGGCCACGGGACTATCTACATAAAGTACGGCTGCGTTTTCAGCGCAACCCCGATTGCCGCTGGCGATACTCCCCCGGCGTGAGTTGGGCGTAACGCTGGAAAAAGCGGCTGAAATACGCCGGGTCCTTGAAACCCAACTGGTAGCAGATTTCATTGGCCGAGCTGCCGGTGAACAACAACAGGCGCTTGGCCTCCTGCATTAGCCGCTCCATGATCAGCCGCTTGGAGGGCAAATCGGCGATGCGTCGACACACGTCGTTGAGGCGCGCTTCGGTCACGCCGATGCCTTCGGCGTAGCGCGACAGCGGCCAATGCTGCAGGTAATGGGCCTCGATCAGCTCGTTGAAGCGGTGGAAGATCTTCAGGTCTTCATGCCGCGCGGGCCTGGCTTGCAGGGAATTGGAACACAGCCGCAGCAGGCTGATCATGATCAAACGCGTCAACCCATCCAGCGCCGCGCCGCGCCCCGGATGCCCCGCCACCACCTCCTCGCTCAGTTCCTCGAACAAGTATTCCAACCGCCGCACCTCCCCCGCATGCCCAGGCCCCAGTTGCGCCAAGGCCACGCAGGCGGCCGGCAGTTGCACGCCAGCCGGCGCCAGGCTCGGATCGGCGTCGATCAACTGCCACACCAGTTGCTGGCGCACCGTCAACACATGCCCGTCGCTGTCGGCCTCGGTCACGAAGGCATGGGGAATGGTCGGCGGGGTGAGGAAGAACATCGGGCCGGATTCAACGTATTGCTGGTCATCGAGGTAGACCCGCACGGTGCCGCTCTTGACGTAATGCACCTGGAAGAACCGGTCGTGGCGGTGCACCGGCATGTTGCGACCGAAAAAACCCGCCAGGTTGGCGAGCCGGTCGTAATGCACTTCGGCGTCGCTGTAGCGCTGGTCGTACACCTGACCAATGTTGATGTTCGGGATCGGCTGGCGGTCGGTCATCACGCAGTGCTCGTTTTTATTCTGATTCAGGTACCTGCCGCCCTCATCCTGCACCGAATCCGGCAAGGCAACCAGTGCCGGTCATTCTGTCACGCTTGACGATAGTTAACATCTTAATTATAACTGTTAACACATTAACAATAACCGCAGAGCCCACATCACTCTGCCATCGCCAGGAGACAAGCATGAGCCGTGCCCTGCATGACGTCGCGACCGGCACCCTGTTCGGGGTCGCGCTGAACTACCAGGGGCTGCTGAAACAGCGCCTCGCCGAGTTCGAGCAACCGCCCTACCAGAAGCCGCCGCTCAAGCCCGTGCTGTTCATCAAGACGCCCAATACCCGCAACCGGCACGACGCCGATGTGGTTCACCCAGGTGGCGGCGAAACGCTGCAACCAGGACCGGCCCTTGGCGTGGTGATGGGCAAATCGGCCAGCCGCGTCAGCGCCGCCGAGGCCATGGACTACGTGGCCGGCTACACCATCATCAATGAATTCAGTCTCCCGGAAGACAGTTATTACCGCCCCGCCGTCAAGGCCAAGTGCCGGGACGGCTTTTGCGCCATCGGTCCGGAACTGGTGCCGAGCGCCCAGGTGGCCGACCCCCACAGCCTGGCGATCACGCTGTACGTCAATGGCGAGGTGCGCCAGCAAAACAGCACGGCCAACTTCGTGCGCAACATTCCCCAATTGATTGCCGAGATCAGCGAGTTCATGACCCTGCATGCCGGCGATGTGCTGATCACCGGCACGCCTGAGGGACGGGTCGATGTGCTGCCCGGCGATCGTGTCGAAGTGGCCATCAGCGGCCTGGGTCGCCTGGTCAATACCGTCGTGGCCAAGGAAACAGGAGCAGGTTCATGAAACACGCGCGCATTCGTTTTGAAGGGCAGGATCACGCCGTCATCGTTGAAGCCCACAACGCCGTACGCCTGGCCGACGGTCGCCTGCTGGCCGAGGACCAGGTCCAATGGCTGCCACCGGCCACCGGCAGCATGTTCGCCCTGGGCCTGAACTACGCCGATCACGCCGCCGAACTGGCGTTCAAGCCGCCAACCGAACCCCTGGCATTCATCAAGTCGCCTGGCACCTACACCGGCCACAACCAGGCAACCTGGCGTCCCGACAATGTCGCCTACATGCATTACGAGTGCGAGCTGGTGGCGGTCATCGGCAAAGCCGCGCGCAACGTCAAGCGCGAGGATGCGCTGGACTACCTGGCCGGCTACACCGTGTGCAACGACTATGCGATCCGCGATTACCTGGAAAACTACTACCGCCCCAACCTGCGGGTGAAGAACCGTGACGCGACCACGCCCGTCGGCCCCTGGATCGTCGATGTGGCCGATGTGCCGGACCCGAGCAACCTGACGCTGCGCACCTGGATCAACGGCGAGCTGCGCCAGGAAGGCAGCACGAAGGACATGATTTTCGACATCCCCTACCTGATCGAATACCTGTCCAGCTTCATGACCCTGCAACCCGGCGACATGATCGCCACCGGCACGCCGGAAGGCCTGGCGGACGTGGTGCCCGGTGACGAAGTGGTGGTGGAAGTAGAAGGCGTCGGTCGCCTGGTCAATCGAATTGTCAGCGAAGCCGAGTTCTTCGCATCCCGTAAAGAGGCATGAGCAGCATGATCAAACATTGGATCAATGGCCGTGAGGTCGAAAGCAAAGACGTCTTCGTCAACTACAACCCGGCCACCGGGGAGGCCATCGGCGAAGTCGCCAGCGGCGGTGCCGAGGAAGTGGCCCAAGCGGTCGCGGCCGCCAAGGAAGCGTTTCCAAAATGGGCCAACACCCCGGCCAAGGAACGCGCCCGGCTGATGCGCAAGCTCGGAGAACTGATCGAGCAGAACGTGCCGAAGCTGGCCGAACTGGAAACCCTCGACACCGGTTTGCCGATCCACCAGACCAAGAACGTGCTGATTCCGCGCGCTTCCCACAACTTCGATTTCTTTGCCGAAGTCTGCACGCGAATGGACGGCCATACCTACCCGGTCGACGATCAGATGCTCAACTACACCCTGTACCAGCCGGTGGGTGTCTGCGCGTTGGTTTCGCCCTGGAACGTGCCGTTCATGACCGCGACCTGGAAGACCGCGCCATGCCTGGCGCTGGGCAACACGGCCGTGCTGAAGATGTCCGAGCTGTCGCCGTTGACCGCCAACGAGCTGGGTCGCCTGGCGGTCGAGGCCGGCATTCCCAACGGCGTGTTGAACGTGATCCAGGGTTATGGCGCCACGGCCGGCGATGCGTTGGTGCGTCATCCGGACGTGCGGGCGATTTCTTTCACCGGCGGTACCGCCACCGGCAAGAAAATCATGCAGACCGCCGGGTTGAAAAAGTACTCGATGGAACTGGGTGGAAAATCGCCGGTGCTGATTTTCGAAGACGCCGACCTCGAACGGGCCCTCGACGCCGCGTTGTTCACGATTTTTTCCCTCAATGGCGAACGCTGCACCGCTGGCAGTCGGATCTTCATCCAGGAAAGCGTCTACCCGCAGTTCGTCGCCGAGTTCGCCGCCCGTGCCAAACGCTTGATCGTCGGTGATCCGCAAGACCCGAAGACCCAGGTCGGCTCGATGATCACCCAGAGCCATTACGACAAGGTCACCGGCTACATCAAGATCGGCCTCGAAGAAGGCGCCACCCTCCTGGCCGGCGGCCTGGAGCGCCCGGCCAACCTGCCGGCCCACTTGAGCCGCGGCCAGTTCATCCAGCCGACAGTGTTCGCCGACGTCAACAACAACATGCGCATCGCCCAGGAAGAAATCTTCGGCCCGGTGGTGTGCCTGATCCCGTTCAAGGACGAAGCCGAAGCCTTGCAGCTGGCCAACGACACCGAATACGGGCTGGCCTCGTACATCTGGACCCAGGATATCGGCAAGGCCCATCGCCTGGCCCACGGCATCGAGGCCGGCATGGTGTTCATCAACAGCCAGAACGTGCGCGACCTGCGCCAGCCTTTCGGCGGCGTAAAGGGTTCCGGAACCGGCCGCGAAGGTGGACAGTACAGCTTCGAAGTGTTTGCCGAGATCAAGAACGTTTGCATCTCCATGGGCAGTCATCACATACCGCGGTGGGGGGTATAGGCCCAAGCCTCATTGGCGACGATGACTCCGTGGCGAGGGAGCTTGCTCCCGCTCGATTGCGCGGCGATCGCAAAAAAATGGGGCCGCTTCGCAGCCCAGCGGGAGCAAGCTCCCTCGCCACAAGCGCTCATCGACAAAACCTGATTCACCCGCTGTCCCGAGATTCAACAAGAACAACATTTCAGGAGAATCATCATGGGCGAAGTCGTCCTGGCTGCGAAAATCTGCCACGTTCCCTCGATGTACCTGTCGGAGCTGCCCGGCAAGCACCACGGTTGCCGCGCCGCCGCGATTGCCGGCCACAAGGAAATCGGCCGTCGCGCCCGTGAGCTGGGCGCCGACACAGCCGTGGTGTTCGACGTGCACTGGCTGGTCAACAGCGCCTATCACGTCAACAGCGGCGAGCACTTCAAGGGCGTCTACACCAGCAACGAGCTGCCGCACTTCATCAAGAACATGGAGTACGAATACGCAGGCGCGCCGGAACTGGGCGAACTGATCGCCGCCGAGGCCAATGCCGTGGATGTGCGCACCCTGGCCCACAACATTCCAAGCCTGGAGTTGGAATACGGCACGCTGGTGCCCATGCGCTACATGCACATGGATGTCCCCCAAGCGCAGAAATTCAACGTCGTGTCCATTGCCGCCTGGTGCGCCTGGCATCGCCTGCAAGACAGCTTCGCCTTTGGCGCCGCGGTGCGCCGGGCCATCGAGAAAAGCGATCGCAAGGTGCTGGTGCTGGCGTCCGGTTCGTTGTCCCACCGTTTCTCCGATGATCGCAACGCCGAAGCCAACATCCACAACTGGACGCGGGAGTTCGACAAGCAGGTCGACCTGCACGTCGTCGAGATGTGGCGCCAGGGTCGATGGAAAGAGTTCTGCGCCATGCTCCCGGACTACGCCGAACACTGCTTTGGCGAAGGCAAGATGCACGACACGGCGATGCTGCTTGGGCTGCTCGGCGGGCCGGACTACGACAAGCCTGCCGAAATCATCACCGAGCCGTTCGGTAGCTCCGGCACCGGGCAGATCAACGCTGTCTTCCCTGTTTGACACCCCGGCCGCACGGCGTCCCCGTGCGGCCTGAAGGAGCCGTTCATGCCGCATTTCATCGTTGAATACACCGACAACATCGAACGCCAAGCCGACCTCCCCGGCCTGTTTGAAAAGGTCCATGCCGTGCTGGGCGACAGCGGCGTGTTCCCCCTGGGCGGTATCCGCAGCCGCGGCGTACGCCTGGACACCTGGCGCATGGCCGACGGCAAGCATGACTACGCCTTCGTGCACATGACCTTGAAAGTCGGCCATGGTCGCGACCTGGCCACCCGCCAGAAAGTCGCGGAAAAACTCTTCGAGGTCATCACCGCGCACTTCGCCGAACTCCAGGCCCAACGCCTGCTGGCCCTGTCGTTCGAGATGATCGAGCTGCACGAACAACTCAACTTCAAGGCCAACAACGTCCACGCCTTCCTCAAGGGCCAGGCCAGCTGAATCCATCTGCCCCGCCCTCCCCATCGGCCTCTCTGACAAAAAGTACAAGATCATGAGCACAGCCAATACCGCCGACACTGTCGGCACCATCGCCCACGACCGCACCCATGCCACCATCACCTGGCGGTTGATGCCGCTGCTGCTGGTCTGTTACCTCTTCGCCCACCTGGACCGCATCAACATCGGCTTCGCGAAGATGCAGATGAGCGCCGACCTGCAGTTCAGCGACACGGTCTACGGCTTCGGCGCCGGCCTGTTCTTCATCGCCTATGCGCTGTTTGGCGTGCCCAGCAACATGGCCTTGGACCGGGTCGGCCCGCGGCGCTGGATCGCTACCCTGATGGTAGTCTGGGGCGCCTTGTCCACCGGCATGTTCCTCATCGAAAGCGCCGCCGGTTTCTACGTGCTGCGCTTTCTGCTGGGCGTGGCCGAGGCCGGTTTCTTTCCCGGCATCCTGGTCTTTCTCAACCGCTGGTATCCGGCCCGGCGCCGGGCCCAGGTGACGGCGTTGTTTGCTATCGCGGTGCCAATGGCCGGGGTGATTGGCGGGCCCTTGTCCGGCGGTATTCTCGAGCATTTCCATGACCTTGGCGGCCTGCGCGGCTGGCAGTGGATGTTCGTCATCGAAGGGCTGCCGGTGATCCTGCTCGGCTTGGTTGTGCTCAAGTGCCTGCCGGACAGTTTCGAGGCGGTCAACTGGCTGACACCCCAGGCCAAGCAACAGCTGCGCGAACAACTGAGCCTTGAAGAGCAGCGCAAATCCATCACCTCGTTCTCGGCGATCCTCAACAACCCACAAGTCTGGTTGTTGGTGGCGGTGTACTTCGCCGTGATGCTGGCGGTGAACACCCTGGCGTTCTGGATGCCGACCCTGATCCACGGTGCCGGCATCGGCAGCGACGGCAAGGTCGGGCTGCTCAGCGCGGTGCCCTACCTGGCCGGCTGCTTCTTCATGATCGGCTGCGGGCGCTCCTCCGACCGCCATCGCGAACGCCGCTGGCACCTGTGCGTGCCGCTGTTGATGGCCGCGCTGGGCATCGCGGTCGCCGGGCTGTCCCCTGGCAACCCGACCCTGGTGCTCAGTGGCCTGATCGTCGCCGGCATGGGCGCCAGTGCGGCGTTGCCGATGTTCTGGCAACTGCCGCCAGCCTTCCTGTCCAACGGCACCCAGGCCGCCGGCATCGCGCTGATCAGCTCCTTCGGCAGCATCGCCTCATTCTTCGCGCCCTACCTGATCGGCTGGATGCGCGACACCACCCAGAGCGCCAGCCTCGCCCTGTACGTGCTGGCCCTGCTCATCGCCCTTGGCGGCTTGCTGGTGCTGCGCACCCGGGCTGCCATCGTCAATCCTCAATAAGAGACCCTTGCCATGCTTGACCAGACTTTCATCCAGCAAGCCGCCGCGCGCCTCGACCAGGCCGAACGCACCCGTGAGCAGGTGCGACAGTTTTCCCTCGACCACCCGGCCATCACCCTTGAGGACGCCTACGCCATCCAGCGCGCCTGGGTCGCGCAAAAGATCAAGGACGGGCGCAAGCTGGTCGGCCACAAGATCGGCCTGACCTCCCGGGCCATGCAGGTATCGTCGAATATCACCGAGCCGGACTACGGCGCGCTGCTCGACGACATGTTTTTCGATGAAGGCACCGACATCCCGTTCGAGCGCTTCATCGTGCCACGGGTGGAAGTGGAGCTGGCGTTCATCCTCGGCAAGCCGTTGAAAGGCCCGAACGTAACGGTGTTCGACGTGCTCGACGCCACCGAATGGGTGATCCCGGCGCTGGAAATCATCGATGCGCGCATCCAGCAGGTCGACCCACAGACCAAGGCGACCCGCAAGGTCTTCGACACCATTTCCGACAACGCCGCCAATGCCGGGGTGGTCATGGGCGGTCGTGCCGTGCGCCCGACCGAGATCGACCTGCGCAAGGTGCCGGCGGTGCTCTACCGCAACGGCGTGATCGAAGAATCCGGCGTCTCGGCGGCGGTGCTCAATCACCCGGCCAAAGGCGTGGCCTGGCTGGCGAACAAGCTGGCGGCCTATGACGTCACCCTGCAACCGGGACAGATCATCCTCGGCGGTTCCTTCACCCGCCCCGTGGCCGCCAACCCCGGCGATACCTTCCATGTCGACTACGACATGCTCGGTTCCATCGCCTGCCGTTTCGTCTGATCGGAGACCACCTAATGGACATGCCCATCAATACCTTCAAGCAACGCCTGCGCAGCGGCGAAGCGCAGATCGGCCTCTGGCTGGGGTTGGCCGATGCCTACTGTGCGGAGCTGGCGGCCAATGCCGGCTTCGACTGGCTGCTGATCGACGGCGAACACGCGCCGAACGACTTGCGCACCTTGCTCGGCCAGCTCCAGGCCGTGGCACCCTACCCCAGCCAGCCGGTGATACGTCCGGTGGTCGGCGACACGGCGCTGATCAAGCAAGTGCTCGATATCGGCGTGCAAACCTTGCTGGTGCCGATGGTGGAAAGCGCCGACCAGGCGCGCGAACTGGTGCGTGCCATCCACTACCCGCCCCACGGTGTCCGCGGTGTCGGCAGTGCGCTGGCCCGGGCGTCCCGCTGGAACAGCATCCCCGGCTACCTCGACAAGGCCGATGAACAGATGTGCCTGCTGGTGCAGATCGAGAGCCGCGAGGGCCTGGCCAACCTGGATGCCATTGCCGCGGTGGACGGTGTGGATGGGGTCTTTATCGGCCCGGCGGACCTGAGCGCGTCCATGGGTTTTCGCGGCAACCCCGGTCACCCGGATGTGCAAGCGGCCATCGAAGACGCCATCACCCGCATCCGCCAGGCCGGCAAGGCTGCCGGGATTCTCAGCGCCGATGAAAAACTGGCCCGGCGTTACCTCGAACTAGGCGCGGCGTTTGTCGCGGTGGGCGTGGATACGACGGTGTTGATGCGGGGCTTGCAGACACTGGCGGCGACGTTCAAGGACACACCAAAGCCGACGGTTGGCGGCGTGTACTGACACACCAATCTCTGTGGCGAGGGAGCTTGCTCCCTCGCCACAAAAGCTAGCTCCACTTGGCGGTCTCAGCGCCTGATCGCCTTCAGCTCATTGAGCAACCCCAGCAACGTCTGCAACTTTTCTTCCCCCAGTTTTTCCTGCAATCGCTGATAGTTCGCTTCCATGCTCTGGCTCATCGAATCGAAGCTCGCCTGCCCTTGCGGCGCCAGGCGCACCAGTACCCGTCGCTGATCCTGTTCGGCCTTGCGCCGCACCACCATGCCCGCCGCTTCCATGCGCACCAATACGCCGGTCATGCTGGGCTTGAGGATGCAGGCCAGTTCGGCCAGGCGATTGATCTCCAGTTCGTCGTGCTGGCTAAGGATACGGACGACCCGCCATTGCTGCTCGGTCAAGCCGTGTTGGTTGAGGGACGGCCGGAAAAACCCCATGGCCGCTTCGCGGGCCTGGAGCAGGGTCAGGGTCAAGGATTGGCGCGGCTGGGGCATGGATTAGGTTCGCGAGAAGATTTAGTTAATGAGTTAACTAAATCTTAACAGCTTCCAGCCGATGTCGAACTCATCCGTTCACACTATCCGGATGGGGCGATAGACCCCTGTGGCGAGGGAGCTTGCTCCCGCCGGGCTGCGCGGCAGCCCCTGGATCAATCAAAGCAGCGTGGCTGCACACATACCCCTGTGGGAGCGAGCTTGCTCGCGATAGCGGAGTGTCAGTTAACGATGATGTCGACTGGTCCACCGCCATCGCGAGCAAGCTCGCTCCCACGGGGCGCTCAGCGCTTCATCCCATTGAAGACAGTCATCTCGCTCAAGCGCCCTTGATCACCCCTTTGAGCACTTGCTTGAAATGCTCGACCTGTTCCTCGCTGAACTGGCCGAACACTTTGTCCTGCTGCTCCTTGGCAATCGCCCAGAGCCCCTCAGTCTCATCGATTCCCTTGACCGTCAGGCGTACCCGCTCGCCTTCATCGCTCACCAGGCCCTTGCGCTTGAGGTTGGCCACGGCTTCTTCGATCTCGCGCACCGGCATTGCCACTTCCCGCTGCAGGTCGCACAGGTTCAGTCCGGCGTCGTTCTCCAGCACCATCAACATCCGCGCTTCGCTGGTGCGCAAGCCGGTGGACAACTGACGCGGCTGGTAGCTGGCCTGGTAGGCTCGCAGCGCCTGGGTCATCAGGTAATACAGATTGTGGCTCAAGCGGCCTTGGAAATGACTGCTGGGGGACTGCCCCTCTTCCCGTCTGGTCATGCGGGTGTGGGGCAGCACCATCGAGTAGGCGCCCTGGTGGTAGAGCAACGGCGAACGGCCGAAATCATCAAAGGCCACGACCTTGCCGATCATGATCCAGTGATCGCCACCATCGACCTGCTGGAATTTTTCGCAGTGAAAACGCGCCGAGCAGTCCACAAACACCGGGGCACCGCCTTCGCCGGCCTCGAATTCGATTTCAGCGAAGCGATCATCCTTGGGTCGGGCGAAGTTGTTTGACAGGTCGATCTGGTCGGCGGCCAACACGTTCACCGCGAAATGGCTGGCGGCCTCGAACACTTCGTGGCTGCTGGAGCGCTTATCGATGCTCCACAGGATCAACGGCGGATCCAGGGACACCGAGTTGAAACTGTTGGCCGTCACCCCGACCTTGCGGCCATCTTCAGTGGCGGCGGTGACCACGGTCACGCCGGTGGCGAAGTTACCCAGGGCCCGGCGGAACGCGCGGGTGTCGAAAGCGGTATCACAAAGACTGGACATGCAAGACTCCCGGCCGCCTCAAGGGGCGGCCTCGATTATTGTTCTAGGGACAGGCGGTCAAACCATGGAAGGATCGGGATCGAGCCCCATCAGCTCACGACCGAGGATCTGCGCGCAGACGTCGTAGTCGGTGTAGGCATGGGCCCCGGTCAGGTGGGCGTCGCGAAACAGCCGTTGCAACTCGTTGCTCTCGAACCAGGCGCCGCCGCCGGCCGCCTCCATCAAGCGGTCGACGGCCTGGATGCACATCTTGGTGGCGTAACCCTGGTTGGTCCGCCAGAACGCCAGGGTTTCCCGGCTGGGGTACTCGTGGCGCTCGCCGTGTTCGGCGTGCTCCTGCCAGGTTTTTTCCAGGAAAGCACGGGCTGCCGCCACCTGATGGGTAGACTCGGCCAAGCGCATCAACGCCGGGGTGGCGGCACCGACGGCCGCGCCGGTGTAGGCCCGCACGCGGTTGCGGGTTTTCTCGCGAAAGACTTCCAGCATGCGCTCGGCCACACCCAGGCTGACCGTGGAGAAACCACTGGCGAAGTACGGCCGGTACGGCGAGTAGAAAATCTTGCTGTCCGGGTAGAGGCCGAACCCACCGGACTTGCCTTCCATCATGTCCTTGGCTTTCTGGATCCGGTGTTCCGGCACGAAAGCGTTGTCGATTATCAAGGTCTTGCTGCCACTGCCGCGCATGCCCACCGCGAACCAGTCATCGCGAATGTCATAGTCGCTGCGCGGCAGCACCGCAAAGCAATAGTCCTGGGTGCCTTCGGTGTTTTTGCGGCGGAACCCCACGATCGCCCATTCGGCATGATCGCAGCCGCTGCTCCAGCCCATTTCACCGCTGAACATCACACCGCCGTCGGCCTCTTCGGTGCGGCCAAACGGTGCGATGCTGCTGCTGGCGGTGGCATCCGGGTCATCACCCCAGATTTCCTCCTGGGCCTTGGCCGGGAACATTGCCAACTGATGGCTGTGGGTGCACAACAGGCTCATGGCCCAGGCTGTGCTGGCACAGGCACCGGCCAGCAGCGCGATGCAATCGGCGAACTGCGGCAGGGAAACCTCCAGGCCACCGTAGGGTTTGGGCTGGAAGGCCCGGTGCATGCCGATGCTCTTGAGCAAGGCGATATTTTCGGCGGGCACGCTACGGTCTTTCTCCGCCTGGAAGGCGTTTGCGGCAATGGCCGGCAGGAGGGGCTTGAGGTCTTCGAGCAGCGGGTTTGGCTTTTTCATGGACGGGCTCTTTTATTATTGGCGTCTGCCGTTCCCGCCTTTGCCCGGCAACCCGGGGCGCACAAACAGCGGGATCAGTGATTAAGGCCGGTCCAGTATGGGCAATCGCGGGCAGGTGAAAAATGCACCTTCCAGATCCAAGATTGTACTTTTCATGGGGCAGGTTTCGGCTTCCGTGGCGCCCTCGGTCAAATCCCCCGGCACGGATGATCAAGACAAGCGCCTTGCCAAGGCTCTTAATAGGGCCATCCCTTGCCAAGCCTTGCGTAGACGTGGCAACGGCGTTTTCTTTCACTTTGTCAGGTTGCGTCATGATCACTATCGAAACGCCCACCTATTACACGGCCACCAAGAAATACAACCTCAGCTTCCCCACGTTGGAACAGGACGTGGACGCCGATGTCGTGATCATTGGCGGTGGTTTCTCCGGCATCAATACTGCGCTGGAACTTGCTGAAAAAGGCATCACCAACATCGTGGTGCTGGAGGCGCGTTACCTTGGGTTCGGCGGCACCGGGCGCAACGGCGGGCAGATCATGGCCGGCATCGGTCATGACCTGGAAAAGATCAAGAAGGACGTGGGTGAAGACGGCCTGCGCCAAGTCTTCGAGATCAGCGACCTGGGTGCCGACATCATCAAGGACCGCATCGCCAAGTACGCCATCGATGCCGATTTCTGCCACGGTTACGGCTACATGGGTTTCAACGCCCGCCAGGAAAAAACCCTGCGGGCCTGGGAAAAAGATTTCAAATCGATCAACAGCAAGCACGAGATCCGCTTCCTCGGCGGCTCCGACGTGCAGCAGATCATCGGTTCCAAAGCCTATGGCAGCGCCTTGCTGCACATGGGCGGCGGACACGTGCACTCGCTGAACCTGTTGCTGGGTGAAGCCAAGGCGGTGGTCAGCCACGGCGTGCGGATTTTCGAGAACAGCCCGGCCCTGGAAGTCAGCTATGGCGAGCGCATCACCGTGCGCACCGGGCGCGGCTCGGTCAGGGCCAGCAAGCTGCTTTGGGCCTGCGACAGTTTCCTCAACAAACTGGAACCGGAACTGCACCGCTCGACCATCAACACCTACGCCTTCCAGATGATGACCGAGCCGTTGTCGGACCAACTGATCCAGCGCATCAGCCCGATTCGCGGCGCCTACAGCGACATTCGCCCGGTGATCGACTATTACCGCGTCACCAACGAAAACCGCCTGCTGTTCGGTGCCGCGACGCCGTTGGTGGAACACATCCCCCAGGACCTCAAGGCCTGGAACCGGCGCCTGATGCTGAAAATCTTCCCGTACCTCAAGGACGTGAAGATCGACCTGGCGTGGGGTGGCCCGATGGCCTGCAGCCCGAACCTGTTCCCGCAGATCGGCACCCTGCCCGGGCGCAGCAACGCGTTTTTTGTCCAGGGCTACTCAGGCTTTGGCGTCACGCCGAGCCACATCATCTGCAAGGTGCTGGCCGAAGGCATGAGCGAAGGCTCGGCGCGCTACGACCTGGTCAGCTCGATCCACCGCCCGACCATTATTGGCAAAGACGCCATTCGCCCATTGTTGCTGACGGCCGGCAAGTCCTGGCACCAGCTGTCGGGCTACTGGAACGGCCGGCGCTGAAGGCCACGATGCCAGTCAGCCATGGGAAACCTTGTGGGAGCGAGCTTGCTCGCGAAGACGGTGCAACAGTCGACATCAATGCATCCTGGCCCACCGCTATCGCGAGCAAGCTCGCTCCCACAGGGTCCGGGGTTTGACTGACTGGTATTGGACACATCCACCTCTATTTTTTCAATCATCAGGAGTCACTGCCATGCCCCTTATCACCCTTGAAAAAGACATCCAGCTGTCCGACCTGGACGCCTGGGGCACCGTCGCCGATCTCGGCTCGCAGATTCTCGAAGGCGAGGTCAAGGCCTTCGGCAAGATGACCTTCGGCGCCCCCACCGACCCGGTCAGCAGCGCCTACTTCGGCACCACCCAAGGCAAGTTCCGGATGGTCTACCCCTTCGCCGAACAAGCCACCGTGGTCACCGGTGAAGTGGTCCTCACCGACGAGGCCACCGGCCAGAGCACCCGCTACAAGGCCGGCGACAGCTGGTTCGTGACCAAGGGCACGCCGGTGCTGTGGGAAGTGGTCAGCGAAAGTTTCGTCAAGCACTACTTCGCGGTAGCCTGACCGGACAGGGCTGCCGGCCCCACCGGCAGCCCATTTGCGAAGGTAGCGACCATGAACGTCATCCCGACCCAGGACATCGCCGGCCAGTGCCTGCACGCCTTCACCCAACTGGTCCCGGTCAGCCGGGCGGCGTTCTACTGCGTGGATCGACACCTGCAGGTCCATGACTTCAGCCTCCATGGGATGAGCGGCGAGATGCACCGCGACTACCTGGACAACTACCGCCAGTTCGACCCGCTGCACCCGCGCCGCTGTGCGCCCAGCGAACTGGCCGTGGTGCCGTTGGGCCTGGCGATGGCCCGCCAACCGCTGCGTGACAACCAGCGTTATCGCGACTTCCTGCAACGCTACGGCGTGGTCGACGTGGTGGAAGTCTTCGCCCATCGCGACGGTCAGCCGCAAGCGGCTATTTCGTTGCTGCGCACCGCCGAGCAAGGCGTCTTCACCCCTCAGCAGTTGAGCCAACTCAGCGCGTTGCAGGCCTTGCTGCAACTGGCCGTGGCCCATTTGCCGGCCCATGAGGATGCGCTGGCCGACCTGACACCCAAGGAGCGCCAGATCGCCTGGCTGCTGCGCCAAGGCGTCAGCAACAAACAATTGGCCCGGGAACTGGAAGTGGGTTTGCCGACCATCAAGACTCACCTGATCCACCTCTTCCGCAAAGTCGGCGTGAGCAGCCGCACCGAGTTGGTCAGCGCGCTGTTCCTCTGATCAACCATTCGGTTGATAGGCCGCCGTTGCCCGGCGCCTCATGATCCGAGTGGTCAATTCAACCACCGGAGCCTTGCAATGAGCACATCTTCAGACTGGATCACCGTCGGCGCCCTGGCCGATGGCTTTGCCCCCGAAGCCTTCATCCTGCCCAACCTGGCCGACCTGGACGGCAAGACCTTCACCCTGCATTTCGCCAATGGCTGGCAGATCGAGCATCGCTTCGAGCAGGACACCCTGACCTGGAACGCCGCCGATGGGCACTCCAGCGGCACCGCGCCCTACCGGGCCACTTCGGTGCGCCCGGGCCTGTACCTAGTGGACTTCATCAAGCGCGAAGGCGAGCTGACGTCGTCGATAAGCCTGGTGCTCGATACCGCCAACGCCGCGTTCACCGCCGTGATCGGCCGCATGCCCAGCCAGGAACAGACCGGCGAAGGCCTCTACCTCCGCGCGTTGGCCGGCAAGCCACTGACCTCGGTTCAAGCGCAGTTCCTCCACGGCAGCCTCGATCGTCCCTGGCAACCTGGCCTGTGCCCGCACGCGCCAACCACCGAACTGGTGGGGCTGCGCAACCTGTATCGCTACAGTCCGAGCGAAGTCTACGAACACATTTACCTCAACGACCAATTCTACTCCTGGCAGTGCCTGAAGGGCGTTGAACAAGGCCTGTGCGACACCGATCGCTGCGACACCTACAAGATCGCCGACCAGTTGTACCTCTTCGTCTGGCGGGAAAAGATCATCCCGACCCTGGGCCTGGTACTGATCGACCTGCAACAGCACCGCAGCGACGGCAAGATCTTCGGTTACGCCGGCGCGTCGTTCGATGAGTTTTCCAATTTCCCGGTCAGTTCCTACTGCCAAGTGCTCAATCAGACGGAGTATCCCGATGCCTGACTCACGCACCGTGGTGATCACCGGTGCCGGCACCGGCATCGGTGCCGCTTGCGCCCGGCTGTATGCCGGCGAAGGCGCCAACCTGGTGCTGATCGGCCGCCGCCGCGAGCCCCTGGAAGCACTCGCCGAGGACATTGGTGGCTTGGTATTGGTGGGCGATGCGGCCTGCCCGAGCACCTGGGACGGCTTCATCGAGCAGATTCATGCGCGTTACGGCCGACTCGACGTGTTGCTTGCCTGTGCCGGCGGCTTGGGTATGGGCAGCGCCACCGAGACTCAGCCATCGGCCTGGGAAGCCGCCCTGCGCAGCAATCTCGACAGCGCTTTCTATAGCGCCCGGGCGTGCCTGCCTCTGTTGCAGGAAAGTGCCGGCAACATCGTGCTGATCGCCTCCATCGCGTCATTGGCGGCAGGCCCCCACGTGTGCGGCTACACCACCGCCAAGCATGCGTTGCTCGGCCTCAATCGCTCCCTGGCCAGGGATTACGGGCCTCACGGCGTACGGGTCAATGCGGTCTGCCCAGGCTGGGTGCGCACGCCCATGGCCGATGAAGAAATGCAGGCATTGATGCAGTTCCATGGCGAAACGTTGCAGCAGGCCTACGACCGGGTCTGCGCCGACGTGCCGTTGCGCAGGCCGGCCAGCGCGGAGGAAATCGCCAACGTCTGCCGGTTCCTGGCCTCGCCTGATGCGTCGATCATCACCGGGGCGACGCTGGTGGCCGATGGCGGCTCCAGCATCGTCGACGTGCCGACCCTGGCCTTCAGCCGGATGGAGGCCCGCGATGCCTGACGATCTGGATTTCAGCGGCCAGACCGTACTGGTCACGGGCGGTGCCCAAGGTATAGGCCGGGCCATCGTTGAAGCGTTTGCCCTGCGCGGCGCTCGCGTGGTGATTGCCGACCTGGGCCTGGCCCGGGCCGAAGCAGTGGCCGGCGAATTGACCGCCGTGGGCTGTCAGGTACAAGCGGTGGCGGTTGACCTGGCCGACGCGACGGCGATCTTCGACATGATGACCGCGCTGGAACAACGCTTGGGGCGGCTGGATACCTTGGTGCACAACGCCGGGTATTTCCCGTTGACGCCGTTCGCCGAAATCACCCCGGCGATACTGGAACGAACGCTGGCGGTGAACCTGTCGGCGCTGTTCTGGCTGACCCAGGCCGCATTGCCGATGTTCCGGCGCCAGGGCCGAGGCTGCGTGCTGGTGACCTCCTCGGTCACCGGCCCGCGGGTGGCGTATCCGGGGCTCAGCCACTACGCGGCGTCCAAGGCCGGGGTCAATGGTTTCATTCGCAACGCCGCGCTGGAACTGGCGGCCGAGAATGTCCGCGTCAACGGGGTCGAACCGGGCATGATCGCCACACCGGCCATGGCCAACCTGGGCGACGACGAGGTCAACCAGGACATCGCCCGCCGGGTGCCGCTGGGTCGATTGGGCCAACCGAGCGACATCGCCGGGGCCATGTTGTACCTGGCGTCGAGCCTGGCTGGCTATGTGACAGGGCAGACGTTGGTGGTGGATGGGGGTTCGACTTTGCCGGAGGTTTGAACCTGTGGGAGCGGTACCTAGCTGACGAGGGTGGTGAATGTACTGCCGCCTTCGCGAGCAAGCCCGCTCCCACACTTTCCAATGTCATTCACAAATCCTGCTCATAACAACCCCCCTTGTGGGCGCGGGCTTGCTCGCGAAAGCGGTGGGTCAGACTGCAAAGCCATTGGATATATCCACTCAAGCCACCCCCTGCCCCACCTGCAAACGACTGGAACGAAACGCCTTGGGCGACTGCTCGAACTGCTTCTTGAACGAACGGCTGAAATGCGCCGAATCGGTGAAGCCCCACTTGTAGGCAATCGAGGTAATGGACTCGTCCCGCAGGAACGGGTTGATCAGGTCATCGGCGCTGCGCTTGAGCCGGGCTCGCTGGATGTAGCGGCACACGCTGTCATCCTGCTCTTCGAACAAACGATACAGATGCCGCACCGAAATATTCAGCCGATTGGCCAGGCCCACGGGGCTGAGGCCTGGCTGGGTAAGTGATTCGTCGATGACCTTCTGCACATAGCTGCGCAAATGGCTGCCCTGCAACGCCACCCCTTCGTCACGGCCATCGCTACCCTGTTCCAGGGCCGAGCCCAACAGCGAAACGAAGGCACTGTGCAAGGCTTCACCCTCGCCCGCCGCGCCCTCGCCGTCCGGTGTGTCCTTGCACAGTTGATCCATCAATACATGCAGCATCCGCCCACACGCCTTGCTGGACGAAACCTTGCCGAAGGTCTTGGTTTCCCCGCCCAGTTGCCGCGACACGTCCTGGCGAGACAAGGACAGCACCGCGTGCTCGATCAGGCCGAACGGGGTGATCTCAAGCGCGCCTGCCGAATCCATCAACAACAATTCACCGGGCGCCAACTGGATGCTCCGGCCGTTCTGGGTAATGCGGCAGTAGCCGCTGCGCTGGCTGACCAGGAGGCAATCCTGGTCATCATCATGATCGGCGTTGGGGGAGTGACGCTTGATGTTACCGGCATTGGTCCGCAGGTTGGCGAGGGCAAGGCCTCCCCGATGAAAATTCGACACTTCACCAATGAACAGCGCGCGATTGAAGGCCAGCTCGGTATCGAAGTGGCCGCAAGTCGCCCGCAGATCCCGGTTCCAGGTGTCCAGACCGTCCTGCCCAACCTGTTGCATGCTCATGGCATTCTCCGCAGTGGCTTTTTGTTTTTGTGCGGCAATAGTTAACATGTTATCTATATGCACGCAACAAGTACCTGATCGCCAGAGCCGTAGCAGGAATAATGCCAGGACAGCACAACAGAATCAGAGCGTTGCCAATACCCGCTGCAGGCCGCTCAAGGTCGCCAGCAGGACGCCGCGCTGCTCGCGGCTCAACGGGATATAACGACGAAAGGCCGGCATGCGATTGACCACTTCGCTACCGCCCATGTGTTCCAGGCGCACGCACCACCGGCGGCCCTGCAGATCGATGCGCAGCCGCTTGAAATCCAGCGGCATGAGGGCCTGATACAACACGCGGTCCTTCTCCACGGCCGCCTGCACCCTGGCCGCCAGGTCACTGCGCCCGTCTCGCTGCCGACAACGAATGCCGCTGCGCCGGACAGCCCCGCCGTGGTGCAACTCCAGGCGCGCAGTGCCCTCTCGGGAAGCAGGCACGCGTAGCACGAATTCGGTCATCACCAGGTGCATCAACAACTGCGATTCGGTGCGCTCGACAACTTCCAACTGCAAGCTGCCGTCGTCGGTGACTGCCGTGGCGACGGTCGGGCCTGTGACCTCGAATCGCGCCAATGCGAGGTTGCGCCGCACATGTTCCAAGGTCACCCCGGGCCGATAACCGGCCGGGGCGCGCTGGGCGCTGAATACCTCAGACAGCTTTTGCAGCAGGGTCGACAAACTCGCCCACAGGTTGCCCTGGCTCATGGGAAAACTCCTTGGCCAGTACGTCTTCCACCAACGCTGGCTTGAATGGATTGACCTTCTGCACCACCAGGGTCCAGAACAAGGCGTACGCCGCGGTGCCGCCGAGCATCACCGCGAAGGGCACGTAGATGTCCGCCGGATTCATGCCGGGCGGTGTGATGAACCACATCCCCAGCAGAATGCCGACACTGGACAGGATCTGCGGCAACGGGAACCACGGTGAGCGATAGGCCCGCGGCAGATCGGGGCGACGAATCCGCAGGCTGACCACCGACACGGTCACCAGCAGGTAGGCAAAACTCCAGGCGCACACCGCCGCCAACACCAGGTGCATGATGTTGTCGGGATTGCCGCCCAGCCACCACGCATGCAGGCAAGGAATCAGCATCGCCACCAAGATGCACAGCAACGGCGTCTTGAAGCGAGGATGCAAATAAGTGAAGACCTTCGGCAATGCGCCGTCCACCGCCATGCCGTAGAGAATCCGTGGCACGCCGGCCATCAGGGTGTTGATGGTCGCCGCACCGGCGAACAGAAAGCCGATGCCCAGCCACATCGGGCCGATATCGCCCATGACCTGTTCGGCGAACCGCGGAATCGCCATGGGGGTGTCCAGCAGATGCACGCCGCTGGTGGCATCGAGCAGCACGTTTTCCACCTGGCGCTTCATCGCCGCACCGTAGATGAACATGCAGGTGGCGACGCTGAACAAGCCCAGCATCATGGCCCGGGGCATGGTCCGGGCGGAATTGCGCAGGTCCGGTGCCAGGGGCGTGACGAATTCGCAGCCGACGAACATGAACATGGCCATGCCCACCAACGACAACACCGTGACCAGATCGGTGCCCACCACGGAGGCGCCGAACCAGCCCTCCAGCTCCACCGCCGGCGCGGCGATCAGGCCCAACACGCCGAACACCATCAGGGTGGTCCACATGCCGAATGTCAGGATGATCTCCGCCCGGCCAAAGGCGCTGACGCCGAACGCATTGAGCACCCCAAACACCACCACGAAGCCCACGCCCAGCAACCAGGAACCGCCCGCCGATTCGGCCAGGGTGTTGAGGTGCTCGAAGTTCACCAGGGCCATGACCCCGGCCAGGATGGTCTCGGCGGTGCCGGCGAACACATGGACAATCAGATAGGCCGACAAGGTGCCGGTAATCGCGAAGAAACGGCCCATGCCACAGTTGATGTAGTCATAGACCGAGCCGGTGGTGGGAAGAATCGACGCGGCCTCGGCGAACGTCGTCGCCTGGGCCAGCATCATCACCACGGCGATCAGCATCGCCATGGCAAAGGCGCTGCCGCCGATGCCAAAGCCCATGGTCGCGGTGAGAATCACGGGGCTTGCCATGATCAGGCCAATGGTGCTGGCCAACGCGGTGGGAAAACCCACCGAACCCCGGTTCAAGTGCTCGGTGAGCCTGTCATTGATCGACATGGTGCAAGGTCCTCGAAAGCGGATTTTTAGTATGGATGCCACAGCCGTCCAGGACCCGGCGATCATGCCTTCCCCAACCGGTCCCTGATCGAAACGGCGTTGCGTGCAGCCTTACTCTGCGCCGCCCCGCCCCAGGCGTCTTGCCCATGTCTGCCGGTGGTTTTGTTGCTGCCTGCCAACACCGCCACGCTGGCGGCCTGGGTCAACTCCTTGGCAGGCAGGTGAAAGACTTCCCCGGGGGCCGCTCCCTTTAATGCGCGCTCTGCTGTCCTATCACACTGGGGAATCCACCATGGAGCACACACGCCGTACACCTTTGCTGCGCAACGCCATCGGTTTGGGCATCGCCCTGCTGGTCGCCGACTCATCGGCCCAGGCCTATGAGCTTTACGCCGACGAAGACACTACCGTCACCGGTAACTTCCTGGCGGTCTACGGGCTGTTCAACAGCCGCAAGAACTATGACGGCACCACCGGTGGTTCGAGCTGGCGCGAAGGTTTCATCAAGTATGGCCTGAGTATCGACCAGACACTTGGCAGCCTGGGCAGTGTCTACGGGACGGCCAATCTGGTCAGCTCCGGCACTTGGGGCGATGGCGATGCGGCCGGCCTGAGCGACGGTTCCGAACGCACCACCAAGTTCGACGAAGCCTTTGCCGGCTGGCGCTCGGGGGACTTGTTCCCGGCATTGGGCAAGGACGGTGTCGATCTGTCCTACGGCCGCCAAGTGATTACCCTCGGCGACGGTTTCATCATCAATGACGATGGCCTGAACCTGGGCAAAGGCGTGGCCGATGGCGAACTCAACCGTGGCGGCGCCTATTACCTGGCGGCCCGGCATGCCTTCGACGAAACCGCCGTCGTACGCCTGGGCGGCAAGGACGGCGTGCATGGCAGCCTGATGTGGATCAAGTCCGACAACCGCGCCCAGGCCAACACTGAAATGGCCGCCGGCACCCTGGAATACACCGCCGCACCAGGCACCCTGGGACTGACCTATATCCATGGCCTCGATGTCGACGACCGCTACGCCAGCGATTTCCAGAAGCAACGCGACGGCATGGACATCTACAGCCTGCGTGGCGCCGGCAATGCCGGCATCGAAAATGCTCATTTCTCTTTCGAGTATGCCTGGCAGGACAAGGACGCGGGCCCGGAGAAGGCCTGGTACGCCGAAGCCGGCTACACCTTCGCCGACCTGCCCTGGACGCCGGACCTGACCTATCGCTACAGCCGCTATTCCAAGGATTGGGACTCGATGTTCAACGGCCAGAACCGTGGCTACGGCACCTGGTTCCAGGGTGAAGTGGCGGGCAACTACGCCGGGCCATTCAACAGCAACACCGCCATCCAGCACGTCGGCCTCAAGCTCAAGCCGGCGGAAAACGTGACCCTTGGCGCGCTGTTCTTCGACTACCAGACCCTGCACAGCCGCCATGCGCTGAACCTCGATGCCCGGGAGCTGGACCTGTACGTGGAATGGGCGGTGAATGAACACTTGATCGTCACGCCGCTGGTGGGTTTGTACACGCCTGAGAAGGATGCGGACAACGGGGGCAATCAGGTGGGCGGCAACGGCACCAACGTCTACAGCCAGTTGGTGGTGGCGGTTCCGTTCTAGACGACCGACGGTAGGAGCTGCCGTAGGCTGCGATCTTTTGATCTTTCGCTTTCGATGCAAGTGTCTTTGGGAAGATCGCAGCCTCGTTGCACTCGTCAGCTCCTACGGGATAGCGATTGGTCTGTTATCTGTGCTGATGCAACATGGTCTGGATCTGGTGGGTTGCCTGCCGGGTGCTTTGCGCCAGCTTGCGCACCTCATCGGCCACCACCGAGAAACCGCGCCCGACATCTCCGGCCCTGGCCGCCTCGATCGCGGCGTTCAAGGCGAGCAGATTGGTCTGGTCGGCAATGCCCTTGATCACCCCCACCACCGTGGCAATCTGGGCGTAGGTCACCTGGTTCTGTTCCAGCATGCGCTGGTGGGTGGACTGGGCCGAGCGCTCATCGCTGATATCACGCACCGCACCGATGACCCGCACCAGTTGCCCATGGGGGTCACGTACTGCCCGACCGCGCTCGCGGCACCAGATGTAATCCCGGCTCTTGTGACGCATGCGGTATTCGAAGACGTATTCGCCGCTGCCCTGGGAACCGAGAATCTCGCGGTCGAAAATGGCCATGATCTTCGGCAGGTCGTCCGGGTGGGTGATGCCGACCTGGGCATCCCAGCCGTCGGGCAGGTCGCCAGGACCGTACCCCAGCAGCGCACGGAACTGACTCGAAAAACGCATGCCACTGGCCGGGTGCTGGAGATCGCCGTCGACCACGGTAATGTCCCAGCAGCCTTCCGTCAGGGTCGACTGCAGCAGTTCCCAGATCTGCGTGTCCTGCCGATGCTGATGCAACCGCTGGCAGTGTTCGTCCAGGCGAACTTCAAGCACCTGCTCCCGCTCGCGGGCTTGCTCCAGTTGCTGGCGAGCCAGGTTCAACTCATGCTCGCTTTGCTGCCAGCGCAAGGTTTGCGCTTGCACTTGTGCCTCGGCCTGGTGCAACTGCGCGGCAACGCTCGCCATTTGCCCCGCATACTGTTCAAGGACCATCCGCAGTGGCGGATACGCGTCGAGCATCGGCGTGGCCTCCGTTTCGCCGGCCAGCACACGCTGCACCTGTTCGATCAGCGCCAATTTCTGTTTGTTGGTCTGGAGAAACATCGCCCACCCCTTTGCCCATCAATTCGAAACCGAATCTGATCGCAAACCGGCCAGGCTGGCTTGTCCCTGGCTGCACAGGGCCTTGCTCCTGGCTGCCAATCGCTCGGGCTGGCAGCCACAGACATACCGCGCGGCAGGCACAGTCAAGCCGGGCGGTGGCGCCGGGATTACCCTCGGGCTTTCCCTTGTTCGCGATCAGGAAACCCTCATGAGCGATATTGCCCTGCTGCCTCAGGTCGAAGCCTTCCTCGCTAGACATCACGCCCTGTTCATCGACGGTGGCTACGTCGAAAGCCAGAGCCGCCAGACGTTGGACGTCGTCAACCCCGCCACCGGCCAAGTCATCGCCCAGGTCAGCGACGCCGCCCCCGGCGACATCGATGGGGCGGTGGAATCGTCCCGTCGCGGCTTCAAGCAGTGGTCGCAAACCGCGCCAGCGGTCCGCGGCCATGTGCTGCTCAAGTTGGCGGACCTGTTGGAGCGCAACCGTGAGGAACTGGCGCAGATCGAAACCTGCCAGTCGGGGAAGATCATCCACATCTCCCGGGCCTTCGAAGTCGACCAGGCCGCGCACTTCCTGCGTTACTACGCCGGCTGGGCGACCAAGATCGGTGGCGAGACGATCACCCCCTCGTTGCCGTCCTTCGCCGGCGAACGCTACACCGCGTTCACCTTGCGTGAACCGGTCGGGGTGGTGGTCGGTATCGTGCCGTGGAATTTTTCCACCATGATCGCCATCTGGAAACTGGCCTCGGCCCTGGTCACCGGCTGCAGCATCATTATCAAGCCCAGCGAGTTCACCCCACTGACCATCCTGCGCATCGCTGAACTGGCCATGGAAGCCGGGCTGCCGGCCGGTGCCCTGAACGTGTTGACCGGTGGCGGCCAGGTGGGCAAAGGACTGATCGAACATCCTGGGACCAATAAGGTGTCATTCACCGGTTCCGTGCCCACCGGCCTGGCGGTGGGCCAGGCGGCCATGGGCGCCGGGTTGACCCGTGCGACCTTGGAACTGGGCGGGAAGAATGCCGCGGGGTTCCTGCGTGATATCGACCCCGAGGTGGCGGTCAACGGCATCATCGAGGCGGGCTTCCTGCATTCGGGACAAATCTGCGCGGCGGCGGAACGGTTCTTTGTCCATCGCTCGCAGATCGAGTCGATCATGGACAAACTGGCCCAGCGCTTGAGTAAGCTCACCATTGGCTCGCCCCTGGACGAACGCACCGAATTCGGCCCGGTGACCAACCGCCAGCACCAGCACAAACTCGGGGATTTCTTCGCCAAGGCCCGCGCGCAGAACAACACCATCGTCCACGGCGGCAAGCTGATCGAGGGGCCGGGTTGCTACGTCGAGCCGACCATCATCCTCGCCAACCGCCGCGACGACAGCCTGCTCAACGAAGAAACCTTCGGCCCGATCGCCACGTTTTTCCCTTACGACACAGAGGAAGAACTGCTGGAACTGATGAACGACACGCCCTACGGCCTCAGCGCCAGCCTCTGGACCAATGACCTGGGCAAGGCCCTGCGCATGGTTCCCGCCATCGAAGCCGGCACCGTATGGGTAAACATGCACACCCTGCTCGACCCGGCCGTGCCCTTTGGCGGCAGCAAATCTTCCGGGATGGGCCGTGAATTTGGCAGTGCATTCATCGATGACTACACCGAACTGAAATCGGTGATGATCCGCTACTGAGCAACAAAAGGGCTCTGGAGCAACATCCCAGAGCCCAACCCACCCAAAGCCCCTTAGCGGACTGTGTACTGCTACTTACTTAAGAAAAATGATGGGCCCGTGGCGAGGGAGCTTGCTCCCGCTTGAGTGCGAAGCGCTCACAAAGGGGCCGCTGCGCAGCCCTGCGGGAGCAAGCTCCCTCGCCACAGGTTTGTCGGCGGCCTTAAACAAACAGTCCCCCTGTGGGAGCAAGCTCGGCTCCCACAGGGTAATGGGCTGCACAAATTCCGGGGTTCGCCACAAATCCCCCCTGTGGGAGCAAGCTTGCTCGCGATGGCGGAGGGTCAGTCAATGATGAGCCCTCTGCCCCAACGCCTTCGCAAGCAAGCCCACTCCCACCGTTTCACCGCCGGCAGGCGTTGACCGGCGGTACTCGGCCGCGCCAGGGTTGGGCGCGTTCCAGTTGGGCGGCCAGGGCCAGCAAGGTGTTTTCTTCACCAAAGCGCCCGGCGAAATGCGCGCCCATCGGCAAGCCATTGGCGTTCCAGGACAATGGCACCGACATCGCCGGCTGGCCGCTGGCATTGAACAGTGCAGTGAATGGCGAATAGCTGTGGTAGCGCTCGATCAGTTGGTCCAGGCTCATGCACACATCCTGCAGGTCCAGCTCGCCAATCCGCACCGGCTCGCGGGTCAGCACCGGGCTCAGGATCACGTCGTAATCCTGCATGAATACCGCCAACTGCCGACCGAGGGCATGAATCCATCCCACCGCCGCGGCATATTGGGCGCCGCTGACGTTGCCCTTGTCCCGCAAGATGATCCGGGTACGCACCTCCAGCTCTTCCGCCTGCACGGCAAACCCGCGCATCTGGCCCAACAGGTCGACATAGTGCCGAGAGCTGGCGCCAATGATGGTGAACACATAGTCGAAAAACTCCAGCAACCCCACCGGCAGGCTCACCGGTTCGACACGATGCCCCAACGCCTCGCACAACCGTGCCGCCTCGCCCACCGCCTGGAGGCTTTGCGGCGCGGTAGGCCAAGGGCCGAGCTGTTCGACCAGGGCAATGCGCAGCGGCTTGGGATCCGCCTGCACCGCCATCACATACGGCAACGCCTGGACCGGCGCGGCATAGGGCGCGCCCAGGTCCATCCCGGCGGTAGCATCCAGCAGTGCCGCACTGTCGCGTACTGACAGCGTGATCGCATGCGGCGTGCCCATCCCCGCCCAGCCCTCGCCCATTACCGGTCCCGACGGCATCAGCCCACGGCTGGGCTTGAACCCGAACACGCCACAACAGGACGCCGGCACGCGCAATGAACCGCCGCCGTCGTTGCCATGGGCGAACGGCACCACGCGGGCCGCCACCAACGCGGCGGCACCGCCGCTGGAGCCACCGGCACTGTGTGCAAGGCTCCAGGGGTTGCGGGTGGCACCGAAGCGCGCGGACTCGGTGGAATACGACGTGCCGAACTCAGGCGAGGTGCTGGTGCCCATCACCTGGCATCCGGCACGGCGCAGACGCGTCACGACTTCCGATTCGAAATCCGCCCGACAGTCGCCCAGCGCGCGCGAGCCGTTGGTCATCGCCGCGCCAAGCACCGGCGAGAACAGATCCTTGATCAAGGTCGGCACACCGGCCAGCAGGCCTTGGCCAACCTGTGGCGTGCGCGCCGCCTGCCGGGCCGAATCGTACAAGCGCTCGGCCACCGCATTGAGCTGTGGCTCGACCCGTTCCAGGCGCTCGATGGCGGTTTCCAGCAGTTCGCCGGGCTGGACTTCGCCACGCCTGACCCACTCGGCCAGCGCCGTGGCATCTTCACTGTCCATCAGTTGGTGAATGTCTTGCATACCCATGTTTCAGGTTCCTTATGTCACGACGATTGATGTGAGCCGACGGTGCTTGCTTGTCCCTGAGCCCTTCTCCGCAGGCCGACAACGACCCAGAGCAGCGCCAAGGCAAAACTGCTCAGGGCCAGCCACTGGATGGCGTGACGCAGGTCGCCGGCGAAGACAATGACCAAGGCCACCACCAGCGGACTGACGAATTGGCCGATGTACAGGCACGAGGTAAACCCGCCCATGCCCCGGCCGCGGGTGCTGGCGGTCAAGGCATTCATCACCGGCGCCATCACGTTGGGCACCAGCAACCCCGCCCCCAGGCCTTGGACGAACACCGCCACCAGCACGTCGTTGTAACTTTGCCCGCGCATCAGCAGCCACAGCCCCAGGCCCATCAGGCCGAGCAGCAGTGCGTTGCAACCGGCGATGCCGAAGCGGCGGCGCAGCAACGGCCACATCATCGAACCGCCCAAAGTCGCCAGCAGGCTCAGCCCGGCGGCCAGGCCGATCATGGTGCTAGAGGTGATGCCCAGGCTGACCAACAGCGTCGGCGCCTGGATCGGCATGACGAACGTCAGGACCATGCCGCCCAGGATCATCAGGTAGCCGGCCAGCAGTGGCAGCACGGCGACCTTGGCCGGCCCCGACTCGTCGACGCGTGGCTCGGTCAGGTGTGGCTTCGCCACCGGCGGTTCCCAGAGCACTTTCAGCATCGCCGGCACCAGCAGCAACGGCAGCAGATACAGCAGGAACGGCGCACGCCATGAATGCTCGCCGAGCACACCGCCCACCACGAAGAACAGCGCGCCCACCAGGCCGATAGTCACCACCTGGCGATTGACGTAGCGCAGCCGCTCCTCGCCCTGCCAATAGTCGGCGATCAGCGTCGCGCAGCAGGTCATCACCGCCGCCTCCGTGCAGCCGAATAACAGCCGCGCCCCCACAATCGAAGGCAGGCTATCGAGCAGTGCCGGCAACGCGCCGAGCAAGGCGTAGAGCACCGTGGCAATTACCAGCAAGGCCTTGCGTCCAACCTTGTCGGCCAACCAGCCCGCCAAAGGCGCGCACACGGCAATCGCCAGGGCCGGGCCGGTGATCGCCAACGGCACCAGCAGATCGGCCCGAGGTTCCAAGGGGCCGAATTCGGCGCCCAGCCTGGGCAGGATGGGCGTGACCATCACCGCGCCCATGATCGTCAGGCTGCTGCCCAACATCAGCACCCCGCCTTCGCGCCAACCGGCCTGGCGCGACGGGGTGGCCGCCGGTGAAACGGAATTTGATTGGTTCATGGCGAGCCTCTTTTAGAAACTGTGAGAAATACGCAGCGCCGTGGTGTAGCCCTCGGCGCGGTTTCGCGCATCGAGCTCCTTGTAGACATGCAGCCACACCGGGGGTATGCCGGGCTTGAAGTAGCTCACCGCCGGCCCGACCGCCAACACCCGGGCGCGATTGCCCGCTTCCAGGCCCGGCGCATCGTCGTCAGTGAATTGCCGGTAGTAAAAACCGCCCACGCCGACGGTCCATGGGCCGACGTGTTGGCCCACGGCGAATTCGTGACGGTACTCGACGCCATTCTTGTAGTCGGTGGCGTGGTTGCGCGTATTGATGTCGGCTTCGAAGCTCGAAGACACCTCGAAACCGCTGTCGGAGATGTACGTGGCGTTGAGGATCGGTGAGAAGGTCCAGTGGTTGAGACCCGGTGAGATCAAGCGATCCTTGTCGTAGTCGCCCGTGGGGGCCTGGATCTGGAACTGGGCGTTGACGAACAGGTTCGGCGACAAGGTCCACTGCAGGATCACCGGCAGCACCTGTATATCGGCCATGCGGAACAGATCGGCGTCCAGGTCCAGCGGCCCGACAGGGGTCTGCACCCGTACCGAGGCGTCCATCTGGAAGAACGGCACGACGGCGCCGAAGCCATACTTGGCGCCCAGCACGGTGTGATCGGTCATGTGCATGTAGGCGACGCCGAGGGACAAGATATCCAGGGACAAATTGTTGTCCACGGACTTGCCGTGACGATCCTTCTGCACGTTGGCCGAGTAGAACGCGGTGCGCAGGCCGACGGTGCCAAAGGGCGTGGCCGGCGGCATCATCCCCGCGCCGAAGTCGTAGACCCCGAACGCCGTGGTCGGCGCACCGTTTTCGGTGCCATGGGCAGCGCCACACGCACCGATCAGCCCCAAACTCAACCCAATACAGCGCCAGGCGTTTGCTTTTTTATTTTGATTCATCGAATGCCCCTCCAACCCTGTGGTGTTGGGGCCATCCTAGGGAGCCGGCCAGATCAGCCGTTATCCGTTTTCAGCACAGTTGGGTACGGCGCAGGGTTTGCGAAGGTGTCTCGCCGAACAGCACCCGATAATCGCTGGAAAACCGGCTCAAGTGCCAGAACCCCCAGCGTGCCGCCACCTCCTGCACACCTTGGGCATGGCCGCCGCTGCGCAGCTCACGGCGCACGGCATTGAGGCGCAACGCCCGCAGATAGGCCACGGGGTTGATACCCAGGGTCTCCTGGAAGCAATACTGCAGTTTGCGCCGGCTGGCACCAATGTGGTTGCACAGGTCGAGGATCGACAGCGGCTCATCGACATGGGCCAAGGCGTACTCCCGGGCGCGGTCGACCATGCGTTTGCGCGCCGTGGGGTTGAGCGGCGGCGCCTCGTCCGGCGCCACCAGTTCCAACAGGTGCAACATCACCGTGTCGCGCAGGCCACGGCGAATCGACTCGTAGCCGAGCAATGAGTCACGCCCCTGCTCGCCCCCTTCAAGCTCATCGAACAACGCCGCAAGCTCGGCGGGCAGCGTCGAGTCGCCGAGACGGTAACACTTGGGAAGATCGGTAATTCGAAAGCGACTGCCTTGGCGCTCCAGCACATGCTCCAACGCCTGCTCGTCGACGGCGACACCGAGCAGGTCCAGATGTTGGGGCGTGCGCAACTCAGGCAGGTTATGGCCACGAGCAACCAACAGGCTCGACTCGACAATCGGGTGTCCGGAGCAAAAGACCGGCCCGTCCGCACTCAGCGGCACGCTGAAAGTGATGGAGCCCTCCCAGGCCATGCCTTGCTTGGTCAGGGCCTGGTTAGAGCGGTCGCGCACCAGCTGCATCCACTCCGAGCGGAACTCGATCAATTCGCCGTCGAAGCGCCCGGGGGTCAACTGGTCATAGCAAACCTGCCAACCGCCCATGTTCCGGGCGTGCTCGTCGATGTCCGTGGTGCGAAACCGATTGATCGGCAGCATCGGAAACCCATCCGACGAGACCACGGGCTGCACCATGTTGTCATTGTTCATTGACCCGACCTTTGATGATTCCAGGGCATACGGGTCAAAGCTCAGGCAAGTTCCATTCCGCCCCGTGGGCCGGTGGTGCAATTGTGCCGAAAACGGATAAGCGGCCCGGGTTCAGCTGCCAGCGTCGGCATGGGCCTCTTCGAAGAAATAGTCCTTCCAGCTGTCGGCCTTGTTTTTCAGCACGCCCAGTTCATGCAGTTTCTCGGCATAGATGTAGGTGCGTTGCGGAACGACGGTGAAGTCGATTTCAGGGTCAGTGACGATTTTTTCCACCAGCGCCAGCGGCAACTTGGACTGCTCTACACGGATATAGGTCTGGGCCGCGGCCGGCTTGTCGGCCTTGATGATGCGTTGCGCCTCCACCAGGGCGTCGTAGAACGCCTTGTAGGTCTTGGGATTTTCGTCGTGGAATTTTTCCGTGGTGTAGAGCACGTTGAACGTCGCCGGCCCGCCCAGCACGTCATAAGAGCTGAGCACCTTGTGCACGTTGGGGCTTTGCAGTGCCTGGTACTGGAACGGTGGGCTGGAGAAGTGCGAATTGATTTCCGACTGACCGGCGATCAGCGCCGCCGTTGCATCGGGGTGCGGAAGGCTGACCGAGATATCATCGAACTTCTTGAAGTGATCGTTCCCGAACACCTTGGCGGTTTCGATCTGCAACGTGCGCGACTGGAACCCGACGCCCGCCGCCGGGACGGCGATCCGGTCCTTGTCGGTGAAGTCCTTGAGGCTCTTCACGTTCGGGTTGTTGGTCAACAGATAGTTGGGCATCGACCCCAGCGAGGCGATGGCCTTGACGTTCTGCTTGCCGCGGCTCCGATCCCAGATCGTCAGCATCGGCGGAACGCCCGCCGACACCACATCCAGGGCGCCGGTCAGCAAGGCTTCGTTCATCGCCGTCGCGCCGGAAATGCTGTTCCAGTCCACTTTGATATCCAGGCCTTGAGCCTTGCCGTGCTTCTCGATGAGCTGCTGGTCGCGGACCACATCGAGGATCAGGTAGCCGATACCGAATTGCTGGGCGATGCTGATCTTGCCTTCGGCGTGGGCCAAGGGGTTGAGCAGCGCCGTCGCCGCCAGGGAAACCAACAAGGTGAGCGCAGAACGCTTGAAAGCCATGGTCTGGTGAACCTCACAGTAAATAGACAAGACGATCACGACTTTAAAGCTATAAGAATATTAATTTAAATACCTAAATAGCATATCAATAGCACCTGAATGTTCGACATGCGGCCCCATGAATTCGCACTCACGAGCGCGATCCCTTGATAACCTTGCAGACCTCCCTGACGAACACCCGGCGCGAAGCGATCATGAACGAGATGAGCCTGGACATCGGCATCGCCGCCGAGTCCATTACCCAACCGCGCACCGTGGTATTCCTCGCTTACCCGCAGATGGGCCTGCTGGACCTGACCGGCGCCCAGACCGTGTTCTGGGCCGCCACCAAAGCCATGACCGAACGCGGCCTGCCCGGCTACGCCATGCACACCGCCAGCCTGGCAGGCGGGTTGATGCAAAGCGCCGAGGGCCTGGTCGTGGACACCCGTGCCCTGCATGAACTCGATGGGACGCTCATCGACACCCTGATCGTCCCCGGTGCACCGGACATACAGCAAGCGATGATCGACTGTGTCGACCTGGTGCAATGGCTGCACGATGCTTCGGCCCACGCCAGGCGCACCGCATCGGTGTGCAGCGGCACCTTCCTCATGGCCCAGGCCGGGTTGCTGGACGGACGCCGGGCCGCCACCCATTGGGCCATGTGCGAGATGCTCAAGAGTGGGTTCCCGTTGATCGAGGTGGACCTCGATGCGATCTTCATCCAGCAGGGCAACGTGTGGACCTCGGCCGGGGTCAGCGCCGGCATCGACATGGCCCTGGCATTGGTCGAAGCCGACTGCGGTCGCGACGTGGCCTTGCAGGTAGCCCGTGAGTTGGTGGTGTTTCTCAAGCGCCCCGGCGGGCAGGCGCAGTTCAGCCAGTTGTTGCAATCCCAGACGCAGGACAGTGCCGGGTTCGACGAGTTGCACGCCTGGATGACCGAACACCTGGACGACAATGACCTCACCGTCGAACGGTTGGCCCGCCAAGCCAGGATGAGCCCACGCAATTTTGCCCGAGTCTACAAACGCCATACCGGACGAACCCCGGCCAAAGCCGTGGAAATGTTCCGCCTTGAAGCCGCGCGTCGAATGCTCGAAGACTCCCAGCGCAACATCGACCAGATTGCCCGCGCCTGTGGCTTCGGGGACGAGGAACGAATGCGCCACACGTTCCAGCGCCACCTGTCGATTTCCCCCCGGGAGTATCGCAACCGGTTTTCCCGCTGAGCGCGAGCCCTGCGGCGTCGTCCTGTCAGGCCACTCGCCTGGATCCCTCCTGCGACTCGCCCTGCTCGGCCAGGAGCGCGCTGCAACGGGAACGCAACCAACGCTCCCCCGGGTCATTGTGCGAGGCACCGCGCCAGACCATGGAAAGCGCGTGCTGGGGCAAGCAGATCGGGGCCGCTTGCGCGCGCATGCCGGTCGTCACCGCCATGGCCTGGGCAACGTAATCCGGCACAATGGCGATCATATCGCTCTCGGCCAACAGCATGGGCAAGGCGCTGAACTGCGGCACGGTCAAGACCACCCGGCGCTGGCGGCCCATCAGGCATAACGCGCGGTCCGAATCATCGATGACATTGCCCATGGACGACACCACGGCATGGGGCCGACGGCAGAATTCGTCCAAGGTCAGTTCGCCGGGCTGCGAGTCGGCGCGCAACAGCACCGGCCGAATTGGCCGCAGTGTCTTGCGCCGGGCATTGGCCGGCAGTTCCAGGGTCGGGCTGATGCCCAGGGAAATCTCGCCGCTGGCCAACAGTTGGGATACCTGCCATTGATCGGCCCGACGCACCACCAAGGTGGTGCCAGGTGCCTCGACCCGCAGGCGGCGCAACAGCTCCGGCAGCAGCGCGTACTCGACGTCGTCGCAAAGGCCGACATGGAAGGTCGCCTCGCTGGTGGCCGGCTCGAATGCCTGGCAACGGCTCAAGGCAGCGGCGATGCCGTCCAGGGCCGGTGACAGATTGGAGAAGATTTCCCGCGCCCGGGAGGTCGGCTCCATCAACCGTCCGGAACGGATGAACAAGGGGTCATCGAACATCAACCGCAGCCGCGCCAGGGCGCTGCTGATCGTTGGCTGACCGAGAAACAGCTTTTCGCTGACGCGGGTCACGTTTCGCTCGTGCATCATGGTTTCGAAGACCACCAGCAGGTTGATGTCAGCACGACGCAGGTCATTTCTGTTCATCATAGTCGTCGCCCCAGGCACCAGGCCATTGAGTCAGGAGTGGACACGTTCATCGCCTGCGTCCTCCATCAAGGCCTACGGCGACGAGGTGTTGAAAGCGTAATCCCCGCGGCGCACCCGGTCTGTTGTACGTGGGGACACTCGCCTCACCCTTTGGGCCATGCCATCAATACTTCGGTATACACCCAGGCCCGGACAAACCCTGCCTTTGTGGCGAGGGAGCTTGCTCCCGCTGGGCTGCGCAGCGGCCCCAACACTGTCAACGCGGTGTGCCAGGTTGATCCAGTCCGTTTGGATTGGGGGTGCTTCGCACCCCAGCGGGAGCAAGCTCCCTCGCCACAGGTTTGTGTTTTGTTGGCCGATGGCGTGGATTGTTCAAATCCCATTATTTGCGCCCCCAACCTGTGGCGAACCCTGCCTTTGTGGCGAGGGAGCTTGCTCCCGCTGGGCCGCGCAGCGGCCCCCTCTTTGTCACGGCCTGGCGGAATTTCAGGGTTTTATGTCCTACCTCAAGCAAAGCGGCGCTTCGTAAGATACGAACCGATGCTCTGCCCCCGACATCCCAGAGCGAGACCACGTAATAACAGAAGGTCTGCCAGCGTGCCCCTACCCTCCGCGATGCTCAAGCATGTCTATGACAGCCTGCGATACACGCCAAGCCAGGGCGGGTCTCGGCCGTCGATGGGCATCAGCACCCACCCACTGCTCAACGCCCTGGGCTGGGCGGTGGGCCTGGTGGTGGCCTGCGGGATTGTCATCATCAATTCCGAAACCCATTCCGACCTGGCCCCGACCCTGCTGTACATCACCTTGTTGTTGATGGCGGCCAACCTGTTTTCCATCAACCTGGTGATCACCGTCGCGCTGATGTGCATGGGCTTGCTCACCGCGATGTTCTTGTACAACGGCGGCTATCATCGCTGGGAATCGACCACCGGTTTCTTCCGCTGCCTGACTGCATTGTCGGCCATCGCCTTCCTGGCGCTGCGCAGCAAGCGGGCTTGCGACAATCTACGGCACAACGAGGCCTACCTGATCGGCGCACAGCGCCTGAGCCAGACCGGCAGCGTGGGTTTTCACGGCGATCGGCAAGCGATGTCCTGGTCGGCAGAGTCGGCGCGGATCTTCGAATACCCACCCAGCAGAATCCCCACGGTGTCGATGCTGCTAGAGCGCACCCATCCCGAAGACCTGGAGCTGGCGCGCGGGGTTTTCCAACAGGCCGCCGCTGGCGAACCGCAGATCGAGGTCAAGCTACGGCTGCTGATGCCTGATGGACGCATCAAGCACATCCACATGATCGCCAGCCCGCTGCTGGTCCAGCATGGCCGTTGCCAGTACCTCGGCGCACTCATGGACATCACCGCCAGCAAACAGGCCGAAGAAGCCTTGTTCCGCACCCAGAGCCAACTGGCCCATGTCACTCGCTTGACCTCCCTGGGGGAAATGGCCGCATCCATCGCCCACGAGGTCAACCAGCCGCTGACGGCCATCACCAGCAGCGGCGAGGCCTGCCGCCGGTGGCTCGAACGTCCCGAGCCGGACCTTGGAGAAGCCTTGGATTGCCTCGATCGGATCGTCGCCAACGGCTGTCGCGCCAGCGAGGTCATCAGCGGTATCAGGGCGCTGTCGCGCAAGTGCGACCCGCTGCGCCAGCCCGAGCGACTGGACGACATCGTCCGCGAGACCCTGAACCTGGTCCAGCAGCAACTGGCGCATCATAAAGTCCGGGCGAAGGTGGACCTGGCAGCGACCGACGGCGAAGTCAGCGCAGACCGGGTGCAACTGCAGCAAGTGATCATCAACCTGATCATCAATGCCTGCCACGCCATGGACGGGGTCAAGGTCCACGAACGAACCCTGCTCATACGCACCTGGACGGAGAATGACGAAGTGCTCCTGGAGGTGACCGACCACGGAACCGGCATTGCGCCCGAGGTCTTGCCATCGTTGTTCAATGCGTTTTTCACTACCAAGGAAAACGGCCTGGGCATGGGCCTTTCCATCTGCCGGTCCATCATCGATTTCCATGACGGCAGGATCTGGGCGACCAGCGAGGCCGGCCAGGGCACCTCGTTCAGGTTCGCGTTGCCGCAACTCACTGGCAGCGCCCTGTCGGGGAGCGGGCAATGAGCGTCACACACGCCACAGACCCGGTCAGCGACAACGACCCCATCGTCTATATCGTTGACGACGACGAACCGCTGCGCCAATCCCTCGGCAGCCTGCTGCGCTCCATCGGCTTGCAGGTGCATCTGTTCGGTTCGGTCGCGCAGTTCATGAACCATCCCAGGCCCGAGCAGCCCAGTTGCCTGGTCCTGGATGTGCGGCTGCAAGGCGCCAGCGGCCTGGATTGCCAACGGGAGCTGGCCGCGACCAACGTCCAACTGCCGATCGTGTTCATGACCGGTCACGGTGACATCGCCATGACCGTGCGGGCGATGAAAGCCGGTGCCGTGGACTTCCTCGCCAAACCGTTCCGCGAACAAGACCTGATCGACGCCGTGACCGCCGCCCATCACCAGGACCGCCAGCGGCGCGAGTCCGAACGCAGCCATCAGCAAGTGCTTGACCGCCACGCCACCTTGACGTCCCGGGAACAGCAGGTCATGGCGCTGGCGGTGTCGGGCCTGATGAACAAGCAGATCGCCGGGGAACTGGGCTTGAGTGAAATTACCGTAAAAATTCACCGCGGCCAGGCCATGCGCAAGATGTGCGCGCGCTCGTTCGCCGATCTGGTGCGCATGGCCCAGGTGTTGGAACTGCGCGGCGAGCATTAGAAAGTTCATACCCACGTATACTTGGCGGAACCATCGGACGGCGTATCTTGCAGTGACACGGGCGCCTTTATGGCTACCTGATATCACCTCCAGGTATCGACATGTCCAACACGGCAATTATTTCAATCATTGATGACGATGAGTCAGTTCGAATTGCATTGGATGGCTTGTTACGCTCCCACGGTTACCAAGTTAAAACATACGCCAGCGCCTTGGATTTTCTATCGTTCGGTGAACTTGAAAGCACGGCGTGCCTGATATCGGATATTCAAATGCCTGGCATGACCGGTATTCAAATGTACGATCGATTGGCGACCCTGGGCATTCTTATCCCGATCATCTTCATCACTGGATATCCCGGCGTCCCCCCTCGTGTCAGCGTTGCCGCACCCAAGCCAGTCGCATTTTTGCCGAAACCCTTCGACTGCGCTGAGTTGATCGCCTGCATCGAATCGGTATTTGCCCGGTCTGCTTGACCACTGCGCCCCCTCATACCTTTGTATAGATCACCCCTACCCAGGCATAGCCCCGATGACCTTATGTAGAAGTGTTAAACACAGGTCCTGCCAATAAGCTTTCCCACAGCGAACCGAAACTGAATGTGCTCGATATCAATTCATTGAAGCCAGGCGTTTTTGGAGTACTTCGCGACACGGTCACGCTGAAACAGTTAAACAAATCAACGTATCGATTTTGTCTTCGGGAGCTCATCATGAAACACCATATTCTGGTTGTTGGCGCAGGTTTCGGCGGGGTCTGGAGCGCATTGAGCGCCGCCCGGCTGCTGGACCAACACGATCGCAATGACGTGCAGATCAGCGTCCTGGCCCCCCAGGCTGAACTGCGCATCCGACCTCGCTTCTACGAGCCAGACGTCCATACCATGGCCGCACCGTTGGGTGACCTGTTCGACGCGGTGGGCGTGAAATTCGTCCAAGGCTCGGCGAGCAGTATCGATGTCGACAATAAGCGGGTTGGCTACGTGGATGCGTTCGGCACCCAGGGCACCCTGGGCTACGACCGCCTGGTGCTCGCGGCGGGCAGCCAACTGGTTCGCCCTGACCTCGAAGGCATGATCGAGCATGCGTTCGACGTTGATGAAATCGAACAGGCGGCCCGTCTCGAGGCCCACCTCAAATCCCTGAAAAATCTACCAGACAGCCCGGCCCGCAACACGGTGGTGGTGGCCGGCGGCGGCTTTACCGGGATCGAAACCGCCACCGAAATGCCCGCACGCCTGCGCGCAGTCCTCGGCGAGGACACCGACATCCGCGTCATCGTGGTGGATCGCGGGCCGCAGATCGGCGCAGCGTTGGGCGACGGTATTCGTCCATCCATCGTCGAGGCGTCGGAGCACCTGGGTATCGAATGGGTCCTCAACGCCTCGGTCGAGTCGGTGGATGCCGGTGGCGTTACCCTGTCGAGCGGCCAGCGTATCGAGTCCCAGACCGTGATCTGGACCGTGGGGTTCCGCGCCAGTCCGCTGACCCAGCAGGTACCCGGCACCCGTGATCGCCAGGGTCGCCTGCACGTCGATGCCAACCTGAAAGTCTTGGGCCAGAACGACATATTTGCCAGCGGTGACGTGGCCTACGCCGCCACCGACACCCTGGGCAACTACGCGGCGATGTCCTGCCAACACGCCATCGCCCTGGGCCGCTATGCCGGCAATAACGTCGCGGCCGACTTGCTGGGCGTCGCGCCGATGGCCTACAGCCAACCCAAGTACGTGACCTGCCTGGACCTCGGTGCCTGGGGCGCGGTGTATACCGAAGGCTGGGATCGCCAACTCAAATTGGTCGGGCAAGAAGCCAAGGAGCTCAAGACCCAGATCAACACCGTGTGGATCTATCCGCCGGCGGCTGATCGCGCGACCGCCCTGGCCGCGGCCGATCCATCGATTCCGGTGGCCTGAGCCCCGTATCCGACCCCGGCCAGTCCCTCCTTTCTGCGCCGGTCTTTCCCGAACGCCTGCCAACGATGCTTGGGCAGGCGTTTTTTTTTGGCGCTCGTTCCCAAACCAGGTTGAATATCGTCACTGCCCAGCAAAATCCGTATCAATGCCCGCCCCTTACGCCTTGTGCACAAGGTAAGGTAGGCAGAAATCATTCGGATCGAGGTGTGCCGTGGCGTCCTATTCCTTGCGTCAGCTGAAGTACTTCGTCACCACCGTCGAATGTGGCAGCGTCGCTGAAGCGTCCCGCAAGCTGTACATCGCCCAACCGTCGATCGCCACCGCCATCAAGGGCTTGGAAGACAGTTTCGGCGTGCAACTGCTCATTCGTCATCACGCCCAGGGCGTATCGTTGACGCCTGGTGGCGCGCGTTTCTACCGCAAGGCCCAGGAGCTGTTGCGCATGGCCCGGGAGTTCGAGCAGAACGCGCTGGCCGACAACGACGTGATCAGCGGGCAGATCGACATCGGTTGCTTCGAAACCGTCGCCCCGCTCTACCTGCCACGGCTGATCGCCGGTTTCCGCGAGCGCTTTCCCGGGGTGGAGATTCGCGTACAGGATGGCGAGCAACAAGAGTTGGTACAGGGCCTGACGGGGGGGCGTTTCGACCTGGCGATTTTCTATGAACACGACCTCGACAGCACCATCGAGACCGAAGCGCTGACGGCACCGCAACGCCCCTATGCGCTGTTGCCGGCGGGCCATCGTTTTGCCGATCAGGCCCAGGTGTCGCTGCGCGACCTGGCCCTCGAACCGATGATCCTGCTGGACGTGCAGCCCAGTCGCACCTACTTCGTGAGCATCTTCGAAGAGCTGGGCCTGACGCCCAACATTGTGTTCAGCTCACCGTCCATCGAGATGGTGCGTGGCATGGTCGGCCAGTCCTTCGGCTTCGCCGTACTGGTGACCCGCCCGCACTCCACCAGCACCTACGACGGGCAGCACCTGGTGTGCGTCGACATCGCCGAAGACGTGACCGGTTCGGCGCTGGTGGCCGGCTGGCTCAAGCGCGCCCACCTGACCAAACCCGCCCAATTGTTTGTCGATTACTGCAAAGAACAGTTCAAGCAATGGCTGGCCTGACGCCCCGTCAAACACCAGCCCCTGTGGCGAGGGAGCTTGCTCCCGCTGGGGTGCGAAGCGCCCCCATAAACAGGTTGCCCCAATCAACCTGGCACACCGCAGTGAACGCGTTGGGGCTGCTGCGCAACCCAGCGGGAGCAAGCTCCCTCGCCACAAAAAAACGGGGCTCGCCACAGGTTGGTGGTCGCCAAGAATGGATTTGAATAATCCCCACCACCGCCCAGTCAAACACCAGACCCTGTGGCGAGGGAGCTTGCTCCCGCTGGGGTGAGAAGCGCTCCCAAAACAAGCTGACCCAATCAACCTGGCACACCGCAGTGAACGCGTTGGGGCTGCTGCGCAGCCCAGCGGGAGCAAGCTCCCTCGCCACAAAAAACCGATGATCGCCACAGGTTCGGTCTTTGCAAGTGAATGGGGCTTAATGCCCCACCCACTCTCCAGCCATACAAAAAGCGGTGTTCATCACGAGCGCGGTTCACTGTCTAGCGAGCCGCCCAGGCGTTGAACCGTTGTTCCAGTTCCTCGCCATGGTCGACCCAGAACTCCGCGTCCACGGCTTGGGCTTCAGCCAGGTTGGTCTCGGCGGTGGGCAATTGTTCCTGTACCGCCGTCGGCAACAACGCCAGTGTCTTGCGGTGCACCGGCCCATAAGGGATGTTTTCCGAAAACACCTTCTGGGTCTGCGGCTGGCTGGCAAAGGCAATGAACTGCTCGGCGAGAGCCTTGTTTGGCGTGCCCTTGACCACGGCCCAGTATTCCGGGTCGTACAGGCTCTGGGGCCAGACAATGCTCAACTTCATGCCTTCCTTCTGCGCCGACGCGATACGCCCGTTGTAGGCCGCACTCATCGCCACGTCCCCCGCCACCAGCCATTGCGCCGGTTGGGCGCCGGCCTCCCACCATTGGATGTTCGGCTTGATCTGGTCCAGTTTGGCGAAGGCCCGGGATACGCCTTGGGGAGTGTTCAACACCTTGTACAAGTCCTGCGCCTTGACCCCATCGGCCAGCAAGGCGATCTCCAGGGTGTACTTGGCCCCCTTGCGCAGGCCGCGCTTGCCCGGGTACTCGGCGACGTTCCAGAAATCCGCCCAGGACCTGGGTGCCTTGGCGAGCTTGGTCTGGTCATAGGCCAGGACCATCGACCACACGTAGGTAGCGACACCACACTCGTTGAGCGCACCCGGCACATAGTTCGCCGGGTCGCCAAGGCCTGTCAGGTCGAGCTTTTCGAACAAGCCTTCCTCACAGCCCCGCAGCAGCTCCGGGCTTTCCACTTCGACCACGTCCCAACTGGTGTGACCGGCCGCTACCATCGCCTTGATCTTCGACAGCTCACCGTTGTATTCGCCGGCCACGATGCTTCCTGCACCGCTGGCGTTGAAGGGTTGGAAGTAGGCCTTGTCCTGGGCCTGCTTGGTGGCACCGCCAAAGGAAATCACGGTCAAGCTCTGGGGCGCGGCCATGACGCTGGAACTCAACAACGCCAATGCACACGCAATATTGCAACGCAAGGATCTGGACATGGAGCGGTTCCTCGAAAATGCCGGCTCGCCCGCACGAGCCGGCGACGGGACTCAAGGGTGGCCGTAAGCGCGGGCGGTGTGGTCTACAGCAATAAGGCTCTGGTCGGCCCATTCGTTGATGGCGGCATGACGGGCCGCCGGCATTTTCCTGCAAAGGAAATCGTTCACTTTTGGCACCTCCTGCTCACGGACCATTGGGTTCACTGAGATAGCTCGCCAACCGATCCATCAAGCGATCGCAGGCCGCCATTTGTTCAACGCTCACGTACTCGTCGGGCTTGTGCCCCTGGTCCATGCTGCCGGGGCCACAGACCACCGTCGGCACGCCGGCCTGGTGAAACAGGCCGCCTTCGGTGCCAAAGGCGACGGTGCTGAAAGCGTCGCTGCCGCACAATCGCGCAACCAGTTGGGCGGCCGTGCTTTCAGGCGAAGTGGCCAGGCCCGGGTAGGCCGACAGCGGCTCGAAACGGATCGCCGTATCCCCCGCCACCGCCTGCATCGCCGGCAGCAGGGTCTGTTGCGCATAACCTTGCAACTGCTCGACCACCACGTGCGGATTGAAATCCGGCAAGGCGCGCACTTCGAAGTCGAAACGGCAATCGGCCGGGACAATGTTCAATGCCGTACCGCCCTGGATCATCCCGACCTGCACCGTGGAAAACGCCGGGTCGAAGCGCGGGTCGTGCCGTGACGGCTCGGCCAGCTCCGCGCCGATCTCGCCCAGTCGACCCATCAGGCGCGCGGCCTGCTCGATGGCGTTGACACCGTAAGGGGCATAGGCCGAATGGCAGGCCGCGCCTCGAACATGGCAACGCATCGCCAACTTGCCTTTGTGCCCCAACACCGGTTGGAGTTGGGTGGGTTCGCCGATCAGGCACAAGGCTGGTTGAGGGATGCGTTGTGGCAACACCTCCAACAGGCTGCGCACGCCCAGGCAACCGATCTCTTCGTCATAGGAAAACGCCAGGTGCACCGGCCGGCTCAGCGGGCTGGACAGAAACATCGGCACCGCCGCCAGCACCGAAGCCAGATACCCCTTCATGTCCGCCGTACCGCGCCCGAACCATTTGCCGTCTATCTCGGTCAGTCGGAACGGATCGACCGTCCAGGCCTGCCCATCCACCGGCACCACATCGGTGTGCCCGGACAACACCACGCCACCGGGCACCGACGGACCAATGCTCGCCAGCAAGTTGGCCTTGGTTCCCTCGGCGTTGTAGATCAGCTCGCTAACCACGCCCAGCCCTTGCAAGTAGTCGCGCACAAACTCGATCAAGGCCAGGTTCGAATCGCGGCTGACCGTGGCAAAGCCCACCAACCGTTCGAGCAACGCCCGGCTGCGCAGCTCACTCATCACCCGGCACTCCATAACTCGGCGCCAAGGTCGGGTTGAGCGCACGGGTCAGGTAATCCTGCAGTTGCGGCTGATAGGCGAGCCAGAGCTTTTCCAGCTCGCCTATGGGGTTTTCCTCGGCCCAGTCCACCCGCAAATCGACGATGGGCCACGTCAGGTCATCGACCACCGACAGCGCTGCCGAATGCACCGCCCCGGCCTCCCCGCCCGCCGCCTGCCCGGCCTGCAACGCGCTCATCAAGCGTGATGCAAGGCAGCCACCGCCCTGCTCGAAGGCGGTGACCATGGCCTCGATCACCGCAGCGTTGGCCAATAGATTGCCGGCGGCCACGCATTGCTCACCGGCCACGGCGTTGTGAGTGCCCAAGGTATGTTCGCCGCTGAACATCGCCGTGCGGCCCTCGGCATCGATTACCGCCACCTGGCGGTATTGGCTGTAGCCGTTGCGCCCCAGGGTCCGCTCCAGCGCCGCTTGCGCCACCTGGCCGCCGGCCAGTTCATCGAGCACCTGCGGCCCCAGGGCCGGCAGGGTAATGTTCTGGCTCGACACCGCGCCGACACCCGCCCGCAACCAGGGGCACCGGGCGCCGACGGCAATGCTCGAGGAACTGATGGCGATGCCCAACTGGCCGGTTTCGGCACAGCGTCCAACGATGGAAAAGGTCATGCTCCGCTCCTTATTCAGGGATTACCGCGATCACGTCGATTTCCATCAGCCACTGCGGCTGGCCCAAGGCGCTGACCACCAACCCGGTGGAAATCGGAAACACGCCCTTGAGCCACTTGCCGACCTCCTGGTACACCGGCTCGCGATAACGTGGGTCGATCAGGTACGTCGTGGTCTTGACGATGTGGCTCAGGTCGCTGCCGGCCTCTTCCAGCAATTGCTTGACGTTGCGCATGGCCTGCTCGGCCTGGGCGCGAGGATCGCCAAGGCCCACCAGTTGACCGTTGAAGTCGGTGCCAACCTGGCCGCGCACGTAGACGGTGTTGCCGGCGCGCACGGCCTGGCACAGGTCGTTGTCCAACGTCTGGTTCGGGTAGGTGTCCTTGGTGTTGAACATGCGAATACGTGTATGAGTAGGCATCAGCGGACTCCCGAGAGACTGGTTTTCGAACGGTGCGAATCGCTGTTCAGGGCCGGGGCCTGGCGCTGGGCGGCATCTTGGTAGGCGAGGTAAATGCGTTGCTTCACGATGTGGTCGGCAATGTGCCGGGCGTCATGCCAGACACCCCAGATGAACGCCGAGCCTCGACGTGACAGCCAGGGCAAGCCGACGAAATACAGGCCCGGCTCGCTGGAAACGCCGCGCTGATGGCGAGGCTTGCCATTGGCGCCGAGGGCGTCAACCTTCAGCCAGCTGTAATCCACCGAGTAGCCGGTGGCCCAGATGACGCTGGTCACGCCGGCGGCCACCAGGTCCAGTTCCAGGATCGGCTGGGTCATGCATTGCGGGTCGGGCAGCAAGTGACGGGCCTCAGGTTCGAGGGGCAGGTCCAGGCCGTTGCGGGCAATGTAGGCGTCGGCGGCATCCAACAGCGCCAGGTAGTTTTCGTCGCCACGGGCGATGTTTTCAGCGAGATTCGGTTCGAAGGTCACCACGCTGCCGTTGAACGATTGGGTCAGCCCCACCAGGGTGATGCCCTCGTGGGCCAACCGGCGAAAATCCACGGTATGGCCGCCGCGGGCACCGCTCACCGCAATGGTGACGTGCTCCTTGCCCGGCTTGACCGCCTCCGCATCCCACTCGCCCAACACGCCCAGCCACCAGCAGAAATCGCGGTTGCGATAGGCCCGGGGCGGACGGTCATGGGCTCCCACCGAGAGATAGACTTGCTTGCCGGCGCGCTGCAGCTCATCGGCGATCTGCACACCGGACGACCCGGCACCCACCACCAACACGGCCCCTTCGGGCAATTGCCGAGGGTTGCGATACTGGGCCGAGTGAAGCTGGGTGACCGAGGTCAGATCCGGCGCAATCGGTGGAATCACCGGCCGTTGGAAAGGCCCGGTGGCGACCACCACATGGATCGCTTCGATCTGGCCTTCGGAGGTTTCGACAGTGAAGCCCGGCCGGCCGATATTGCGCTCGACGCCCCTGACCTCCACGCCGGTACGGATCGGTGCGTTGAACTTACGGGCATAGGCTTCGAAGTAATCGGCCACCTGGTCCTTGGTCGCGAACGCATCCGGGTCGAGCCCTTCGAATTCCAACCCTGGGAAGCGGTCATGCCAGGCCGGCCCGTTGGCCACCAGGGAATCCCAACGCGCCGTGCGCCAGGCCTCGGCAATGCGGCTTCGCTCCACGACGAGATGAGGCACGCCTTGACGGCTCAAGTGCTCACTCATGGCCACGCCGGCCTGGCCGGCGCCTATCACAAGCGTATCGATACGTAGGGTTTCATCGGGCATGTCTGTGCACTTCCGGCAGTAGGTTTGGTTCAGGCGGGCATGGCGCCGCCTCGGGTTTGGTTTTCTTGTTGTTCTGCGGTTGCGGTGATCGAGATGAGGTGTCGAGGCGATTGTGTTGGCAAGCGGGGATTTGCGAAACGAGGGTTTTTGTCGTTGCTGGGAAGGAAAAAAATGGGCTACTGCGCGGGAGCGATGGTCACGGCAACAAGGCGCGTCTCATTTGGACTTGATACCGGGCACCTGTGGCGAGGGAGCTTGCTCCCGCTGGGCTGCGCAGCGGCCCCAAACCCGTCACCGCGGCCAGTCAGACAGATAGCGTTCAGCTTTTTTAGGCTGCTGCGCAGCCAGCGGGAGCAAGCTCCCTCGCCACGGTATTCCGGTGCGGCAGACAATGGTTTATCCCGCCACGACGCCGGCCTGAGGGACTCACTCACTGCATCCGCGCCGGAAACGCCTTGAGCTCAAGCTTCTCCATCACCAACCCAATGAATGCCGAAACCGCCAGCGGCAACTGCCGCCGGCTCGGATAGAGCACATTCAGGCCGAAGCCGATGCGTTGGTATTGCGGCAGCACACGCACCAGCCTTCCGGCTTCCAGGTCGAGGCGGCTCAGCGCCCCTGGCAACACGGCGATGCCCAGGCCGGCGACGGTCGCCCGGCGCAACGCTTGGGCGGTGTTGGCGTGGAATCGGCTGGCGATCTGCACGTGCTGCTCGATGCCGCCCGGACCGACGAATCGCCAGTCGGTCAAGCCGCTGGGCTGGGCGAAGCTCACGCCGTCGTGGTGAGCCAGGTCCTGCAGCGAACGCGGTGCGCCACGTGCGGCAATGTAGGCGGGACTGGCAACCATGCCGTCGCCGTCATTGCTGAGCAGTTGGCGACCGACATACCCCGAGTCCTGCAACGGACCGCCGCGAAAGGCCACGTCGATGCGGTCGGCAATCAGGTCGACCCGGGCATCGCTGAGCACGAAATCAAGTTGCACTCGCGGATGCGCGGCTAAAAAGTCGGCCACCCACTCCATTGGGAAAAAGTCGAAGAAATCCGCCATCGCCGCAATGCGCACCAGGCCACCAGGCGCTTCGCCGCCCATCATCAGTTCCTGCCCTGCGTCCATCAAGCCGTCCACAGCGTCCACGCAACGCTCATAGAACGCCTGGCCCGCATGGGTCAACGTGAGCTTGCGGGTCGAGCGCTGCAGCAGGCGTGACGCCAACTGCGCCTCCAACTGCTGGACCCGTCGGCTGACCGTGTTCGAAGGCATGCCCAGCCGTCTGGCCGCTTCAGCGAAGCTGCCGCTGCGGACCACCTGGACGAACAGCGCAACATCGTTTAGATCGAGCATGGCGCCGACATTCCTTCGATTTATGGATGAGTTCAATCCGATTGTATCGACTAATCAAACCATTGGCAGGCCCTTATTCTTCGCCCATCGAGGCCCAACGCCCATGATTCGGAGGCAAGACCCATGAACAGCATCGTCGCAGCGCCACCCCGCGCCATCGTCCATCGCACTGCTGGCAGCAGTCATGGGCCAATCAACCGGCTCATGAGCCCCGGCGACCTGGGCCAACTCTGCAAGCCATTCGTGTTTCTCGATCACTTCGCCTTCAACGCCGATGCCCTGCAAAGAGGTTTCGGCATGCACCCGCATTCCGGGATCGCCACGCTGACCTACCTGATCGAAGGCCAAGTGATCTACGAAGACACCACCGGCCAGTCCGGCACCCTGCCCAGCGGCGGCATGGAGTGGATGCAAGCCGGCAACGGCGTATGGCACACCGCTCGACCGGTTGCGGGTTCGCCGATCCAAGGTTTCCAGCTCTGGGTTGCGCTGCCGGCGGCAGAAGAAAATGCCCCATCCCGCAGCGTCTACCTGGCCCCCTCCGAGATCCCCCGTGAAGGTCCGGCGCTGGTGTTGCTTGGCGAATACGGCGCAGCCCGCAGCAGCGTCGCCTCCCCGGCGGGCATGAATTACCTCGCCGTGCAGTTGCAGGACAACGAGCACTGGCGCTACACGCCGCCGGCCGGGCACACCGTCGCCTGGCTGGCGGTCAACAGTGGCAGCCTCAGCGCCAACGGCAACGTCAATGCCGGGGAAATGCTGGTGTTCGAAGAATCCGGCACGGCCATCGACATCGTTGCCCGGGGCGCGACCTCCTTCGTGCTCGGTTCGGCGGTCAAGCATCCCCATGACCTGGTGATGGGCTACTACTCGGTGCACACCAGCGAGGCCGCCCTGGAAAAAGGCGAGAAAGAAATCCAGCGCATCGGCGCCCTTTTGCAACAAGAGGGTCGGTTGGCCTGACCGACCCTCGACTCAATCCCTCATTCATACCCGATCCCTTAGAGGTGAATCATGACTGACACCGGTCTCGATCTTCTGTTGTCCCGTACTCAAGTCGGCAAGCTGTCCCTGAAAAACCGCATGGTCATGGCGCCGATGACCCGCAGCCGCGCAGGCGCGGGCGATGCCGCCACACCCTTGATGGCCGAGTACTACAGCCAACGGGCCAGCGCCGGCCTGATCATCAGCGAAGGCTCCCAGGTGTCGGCCCAGGGCAAGGGTTACCTGAGAACGCCGGGGATTTTTACTCCTGAGCAAGTCACCGGCTGGAAACAGGTGACCGATGCGGTCCATGGCGAGGGTGGGCAGATTTTTTTGCAGCTCTGGCATGTGGGTCGTCTTTCCCATCCTTTGGTGCAAGTCAACGGCGCCCAACCCGTCGCCCCTTCGGCGATCAAGGCCGATGGCGAGATCTATACCCCCGAAGGTCTCAAGCCCTACGAACTGCCACGGGCGCTGGCACTCGATGAAATCCCCGGCGTGGTCGCCGACTTCCGCCAGGCGGCCGTCAACGCGAAGGTCGCCGGTTTCGACGGCGTGGAGATCCACGGCGCCAATGGCTATTTGATCGATCAGTTCCTGCGTGACGGCACCAACCAACGCACTGATGCCTACGGTGGTTCGATCGAGCATCGCGCCCGTTTCCTCAAGGAAGTGGTCGAGTCGGTGATCGAGGTCTTCGGCGCCAGCCGTGTCGGCGTGCGCCTGTCGCCGATCTTCAGCTACTTCTCGATGAGCGACAGCAACCCGCAAGCAACATTTGACTACACGGCCAGGATGCTCAGCCGCTATGGCCTGGCTTACCTGCACATCGTGGAACTGGGCGAAGGCCCGTTCGACTTCCTGGAACTCAAGCGTCGCTTCGGCGGGACGTACATTGCCAATGGCGGCTACAGCGCCGAACGCGCCGCCACGGCCATCAGCCGTGGCGAAGCGGACCTGGTGGCGTTCGGCACGCCGTTCCTGGCGAACCCGGACCTGGTGGAACGGTTCAAACAGGGCCAGGCGCTGAACACCCCTGACGCCTCGACGTTCTATCAGGGCGACGAGCGTGGGTATACGGACTATCCGACTTTGGCCGGGGCTCAAGCAAGCCAAGAGGCGTAATGCCCGAGACCTATGGGAGCTTGCTCGCGAAAGCGGGATGTCAGTCAACGATGATGTTGAATTTGGAATTGCCTTCGCGAGCAGGCTCGCTCCCACAAGATCTCCGGTTGACCGCTATATCTGCATTCACCACCAATCCCCTGTGGGAGCGAGCCTGCTCGCGATAGCGGATTGTCAGTCGAGGATGATGTTGAATCTGATATTGCCTTCGCGAGCAGGCTCGCTCCCACAAGATCTCCGGTTGACCGCAAGACCTGCATTCACCACCAATCCCCTGTGGGAGCGAGCCTGCTCGCGAAAGCGGAATGTCAGTCAACGATGATGTTGAGATAGCGGTGGCTCAGAATGCAGCGGGCGCTCAAGTACTTTCCGACACATCAATCTGAAGCGGCACCACCCGTCTCGGCGCCGAGCCTGGTGGCGTGGCTGTCGCCGCCTCGACCAGTGCTTCGACCGCCTGTTCGGCCATTGCCCCGACGGGATGAGACAACACCGCCTGAACCAACCCCGTCTTCAACGCCTCGCGTGTCAACGGCGTCAGGTCGTGGCACACCACCACCGGCAGGCGAAGCTGCTGCTCCTGGAGACTGCGCAAGGCCCGCAACACCCCGGCGATGCCGCCACCAGCCACATACAGCCCGGCCAGGTCGGGCTCGGCCGTGAGCAAGTCCAGCGTATTGCCATACGCGAACTCATCGTCCTCCAGGGTCAGGCGCGAAGCGAGCAACTCCCATTCGTTGGAGTGCTCGGCCAGGTAACTGCGAAAGCTCAGTTCACAGAGTTCCTGGCACTGGAAACGCTGACTGCTGAGCATGACAGCCGCAGCGCCAGGTCGATCCGCCAGGCGGCTGATGAACCAGCCTGCCGTGCGACCGGTGAGTCGATTGTCCAACCCGACGTACCCCGTGCCGCTGGCGCTGGACAGCTCCGACAGCAACGCCACCACCGAAACGCCCGTCTCGCGCAATTGCGCAACCGCCTCCCGAACCCGTGGATGGTCCACTGCCACCACGCCCAGGCCATCCACCTGATCGCGCAGGGCCAGGATGCGTTGCGCGACGATGACCGGGTCGAGATCGTCCAGATAACCAATGACCACGCGGATCCGTGCTCGCGTGCAGGTCGCGGCGGCATTCGATAGCGCATGGGCGAGCCCCTGGTAAAAAGGCACGCCACTTTTCTGCAACAAGAAGCCAAGCCGCAAGGTCGGGCGGTCGTTGAGCACCCGTTGTTCGATCACGCCCTTGGCATGGAACCCCAACCGCGCAGCAGCCGCGGCGATGCGTTGGGCGGTATCGGCACGCACATCGGCGCGAAGGTTCAGCACCCGGTCGACGGTGGACAGGCTGACCCCCGCCTCCCGGGCGACATCGGCCATGGTGGGGCGCAGTTTACGGCGGCGTTCTTCTGACATGTTTTGACACCTCCATTCGGTATCATGAGGGGTTTTGACAGATTAAGCCATCGCCCCATGGCCCCCTTTCCGCCAACTCAATAGCATCAGGCCAAGCACATAAAAACAAACACAGCCGGAGTGCCCCATGACGATCCATATCTGCACCGCGCCCTGCTGCTGGGGCGTCGACGACGTCAAGAACCCTTTCCTGCCTCCGTGGCGGCGGGTGCTTGGGGAAGCGGCCGAGGCCGGCTATCGCGGGATCGAGCTGGGGCCGTACGGTTACCTGCCGCTAGACCCCGATACCATCAGTCCGGCCCTGTCCGAACAGGGTCTGCAGGTGGTCGCCGGGACGATCTTCGACGACCTCGTCAGCCCCGCCAACCTGCCCGAACTGCTGCGCCAGACCCATGAAATCTGCACGCTGCTCAAACAGCTGCCGCCCATGGAACAGCAAGCCGGCCAGCGCCATGCCGGGCCCTATCTGGTGATCATCGACTGGGGCCACGAAGTGCGCGACTACGCAGCCGGTCATTCGGACCGCGCCCCGCGCCTGGACGATGCACGCTGGAACGCAATGATGGCGCACATCCGCGCCATCGCCGACATCGCCTGGCATCAATACGGCATTCGCGCCGTCATCCACCCCCACGCGGGTGGATACATCGAGTTCGCCGACGAGTTGGCGCGCCTGGTGGAAGATATTCCCCATGAAGTCGCCGGGCTGTGCCTGGACACCGGGCATCTGTACTACGCCGGCATGGACCCGGTTGCGTCGCTGCGCACCTACGCCCATCGCCTGGATTACCTGCATTTCAAGGACATCGATCCGGTGGTGTTCGATCAGGTGCTGAATGAACACCTCCATTTTTTCGCGGCCTGCGCCCGGAGCGTGATGTGCCCTATCGGGCGCGGTGTCATCGACTACCCGGCGCTGTACGACCTCGTGCATGAACTCGGCTACGTCGGCTGCATCACCGTCGAACAGGAGCGCGACCCACGCAATGCGGGGAGCAGCCTCGACGACGTGGCCGCCAGTCGCGCCTACCTGGCCGGCATTGGTTTCTGATCACACAAGGACAACGACATGATCAACGGCAGCAAAACCCTCACGCGCCCCATCCGCTGGGCCATGGTCGGTGGCGGCGAACACAGCCAGATCGGCTACATCCATCGCTCGGCCGCCCTGCGCGACCGGAACTTCGAATTGGTCGCCGCGGCGTTGGATATCGACCCCACCCGGGGCCAAGTCTTTGGCCAACAACTGGGCATCGACCCCGAGCGCTGCTATCCGGATTACCTGAGTCTGTTCGAGCTGGAGGCGCAACGTCCCGATGGGATTGAAGCGGTGTCGATCGCCACGCCCAACGGCACCCACTACGCCATTACCCGCGCCGCCCTGGAAGCCGGGCTGCATGTGGTCTGCGAGAAACCGCTGTGCTTTACCCTCGAACAGGCCGAGACCCTGCGCAGCCTGGCGCACGTCAAGGGGCGCATCGTTGGCTTGACCTACGGCTACGCGGGGCACCAGTTGATCGAACAGGCCCGGGCGATGATCGCGGCCCAGGAACTGGGCGAGATCCGCATGGTGCACATGCAGTTCGCCCATGGTTTTCACAGCGCGCCGGTGGAGGCCCGGAACCAGGCGACCCAGTGGCGCGTCGACCCGCGCCAGGCCGGGCCCAGCTACGTATTGGGAGACGTCGGCACGCACCCGTTGTATTTGTCCAAGGTGATGCTGCCTGATCTGAAGATCAAACGCTTGATGTGCAGCCGGCAAAGCTTCGTCGCCAGCCGCGCGCCGTTGGAAGACAACGCCTACACCTTGATGGAATACGAAGGCGGCGCCATGGGCATGGTCTGGTCCAGCGCGGTGAATGCCGGTTCGATGCACGGGCAGAAGATCCGCGTGATCGGCGCCCGTGCCAGCCTGGAATGGTGGGACGAGCGGCCCAACCAACTGAGCGTCGAGATCCAGGGCCAACCCGCGCAGATCCTGGAGCGCGGCATGGGCTACCTGCACGCCGACGCGCTGCAAGACGACCGCATCGGTGGCGGCCATCCTGAAGGGCTGTTCGAAGCCTGGTCCAACCTCTATCGCCGCTTCGCCCTGGCCATGGATGCAGCCGACCGTGGCGACAGCCAAACGCTGGCCGCCCTGCGCTACCCCGACATCGATGCGGGTGTGGAAGGTGTGCGCTGGGTCGAGCGCTGCGTGGAGTCCGCTGACAACGATGCCGCCTGGGTCGCGTATTGATCCCGGTAATTCAGTCAACGCAATACCCCTGTGGCGAGGGAGCTTGCTCCCGCTGGACTGCGCAGCAGTCCCAAAAGGGGGCCGCTTCGCGCCCCAGCGGGAGCAAGCTCCCTCGCCACGGGCAATGAGTATTCCTCAATGGAGAACAACCATGAAAATCGCCCTCGACCCCTACATGCATCGCCACCTGAGCCTGCCGGACCTGTGCCGCAAGACCGCCGAGCTCGGCTTCGAGTACCTGGAGCTGTCGCCACGGGAGGACTTCCTGCCCTGGTGGGTACGCCCCCGCGCCCATAAGGAGCGCATCGCCGAGTTCAAGAAAGCCCTGCGCGACCACGACCTGCAACTGGCCTCGCTGCTGCCGATGTACCGCTGGGCCAGCCCCCATGAAGACGAACGCCGGGCAGCGGTGAACTACTGGAAGGAGGCGATCCAGGTCGCCGTGGACATGGGCTGCACGACGATGAACTCGGAGTTTGGCCGTGGGCCTTCGCCTGATCGTGGGCATACCGTCAGTTGCTGCGGTGGCGTGCACAGCCACGAGTCGAGCGAAGCGGCGTGGTGGCGCTCGATGGAGGAACTGGTGCCGATCCTGGAAAGCGAGGGGGTCACGCTGAACGTCGAGCCTCACCCGGAGGATTGGTGCGAGACCCTGCACCCGGCCCTCGACATGCTCAAGACTATCGGCTCGGATAACGTCAAGTTCCTGTACTGCACGCCGCACACCTTCTACTTCGGCGACGACATGCAGGCCATGATCGCCGAGGCCGGGTCGATGATCGCCCATGTCCACATCGCCGACACCTACAACCACAAGGCCTCGTCCGGCCTGCGCTACATCGTCAATCCCCCGGGCGCCAAGGTCACCGTCCACCAACACATGGACATGCACCAGGGCGAGATCGACTGGGACCTGTTCTTCAGCGAACTGGCCAAGACTGGCTTCGACGGCATCGTCACCGCATGCGTGTTCGGCTGGGAAGAACGGGCGGACGACTCCGGGCGTTTCATGCGCAAGGAAATCCAGGCCTACGTGGACAAGTATTTCAGGTAGATCGTCACGGGAGCAATGGCACGATCCGCGGCTCGATCGCCTGCTCGCTCACCTCCAGCAGCGCCAGCGTCACCGGCAACTTAAACCGTCGCCGGCCGGCGCTGCCTGGGTTGAGATAGAGCCGCTCGCCACGCCACTCGATCAGCGGCTTATGGGAGTGGCCGGTGATCACCAGCCGCACGCCTGGGTCGAGTGGCGCCGGCACGTCCGCGATGTCATGGACCAATAGGGCCTGCCATCCCATCAGGTCGAATTGCAGGCAATCGGCAAGGTACCCTGCCCATTCGGCGTCCAGATCGTTGTTCCCACGCACCACCTGCAGCTCGCCAATGGAAGCCAAGGCATCAAGGATTTCCGGGCTGCCGATATCACCCGCATGAATGATCCGCTCACAGCCTTGCAGCGCCGCAAGCGCTTCAGGGCGCAGCAGGCCGTGGGTATCCGAAATCACACCAATTTTCACGAAACCTTTCTCCTCAATCGTGTGTCGCCGGTTATACCTGCCTCGTCGCAGTTAGCTAACGTGCTGAAATCGAATAGGATAGGCTACGCCTGGAAAGGCGCAGACCCGTCGTGGAAAGGATATGTGAATGCTCGGACGCAAGCAGCCAGAGCCCAAGATCGAAAGCCCGGATGAAGCCTTCTCCCAGCAGGCTGTGCGGGCCGGAGCTGCATTTCGGCTGACCGTGAGTTTCATGCTGGTGGTGGTCATCGCCTTCCTGGCCGTCGAAGGCTGGCGAACCTGGCGCGATTACCGTGCCGCGTTTGCGTCTGCCCGGGACTCGGTGACGAACCTGGCACGGGCGACGGCCCAGCACGCCGAAGACACCATTCGACAAGTGGATGTGGTTACCGCCGCCCTCGCCGAACGGGTGGAGGGCGATGGCCTGCAGAACATGGACGTCCCGCGCATCCATAAGCTCTTGGTGCAACAGGCCGCGATCATGCCGCAGTTGCACGGGCTATTCATATACGGCCCGGACGGCCAATGGCTGGTGACGGACAAGGAAGTCATTCCGGAAATGGCGAACAACGCCGACCGCGACTACTTCCAATACCACCGCACCCATGAAGATCGAGGCGTGCGCATCGGTGACGTGGTCCAGAGCCGTTCCACCCACGACCTGATCATTCCCATTTCCCGCCGCCTGAACAACCCCGATGGCTCGTTTGCCGGCGTAATGCTGGGGACCGTGAAGGTCAGCTATTTCGTCGACTACTACGGCGACTTCAAAATCGATGGCAAAGGCGCGCTGGTCCTGGCCAAGCGCAGCGGAACGATCCTGGTCCGACGTCCCTTCGTCGCCTCGGTGATTGGCAAGAGCCTCGTCAACAGCGTGATCTTCAGGGAGCATTTACCCACCTCCAACCAAGGGGTTGCCGAAGCCAGGGCCGTCGTCGACGATACCGAGCGCCTGTATGGCTACCGGGCCTTGACCACGTATCCGCTGGTGGTGGAAACCGGCTTGTCCCGCGAGTCGATCATCGCGCCCTGGCGCCGGGACCTGCTCAAGACCGGCCTGGTGTTGATTTTCCTGATCGCGATACTGGTGGGCTTCGGGCTCATCGTGTTGAGCCAACTGCGCTACCGCATGACCATGGAAAAGCAGATTCGCAGCGCCCACCAGGCCATGCGCGACATGGCGCTGACCGACAGCCTGACCGGGCTGGGCAACCGCCGGCGGCTGGACATCACCCTGGCCGATGAGCTGCGCCTGGCCAGGCGCCAGGGCTCATCCCTGGCCCTGATCATGCTCGATGTGGATTACTTCAAGCGTTTCAACGACCGGTACGGCCATGCCGCCGGTGACGATTGCCTGCGGGCGATTGCGGGCGCGATCGGGCAGACCATCAAGCGGCCGGGCGACCTCGCGGTGCGCTACGGCGGTGAGGAGTTCACCGTGTTGTTGCCCAACACCGACAGTGCCGGGGCGGCCAGGGTCGCGCAGCAAATCCTCGAAGCCGTCAGGGCCTTGAACATTGAACATGGCGATCATCCCCTGGGCATCGTGACCATCAGCGCCGGCATCACCACCAGCCAGCCGAGCGACGAGGATGCAACCCCGGCGGTGCTGATCAAGGCCGCGGACGCCTTCTTGTACCTGGCGAAAAACACCGGGCGAAACCGTTGGTGCAGCGCTGGCGCAACGTCGGGGTGAACGCCGCGAGCGCGCCGCGCATCGGTCAGAATCGTGCAAACCCAAGTCCACAGGTGCCGGCGAGGCGCCTGGCGGCTACAATGCGCGCTTCGACCGTGACCAGCCTGACTAAAAACAAATGTCCTTGCCCAAACATCATCTGGAATTGCTCAGCCCCGCCCGCGACGTGACCATCGCCCGCGAGGCCATCCTGCATGGCGCCGACGCCGTGTACATCGGTGGCCCGAGTTTCGGCGCGCGTCACAACGCCTGCAACGAGGTGGGCGATATCGCCCGGCTGGTGGAATTCGCCCACCGCTACCACGCCCGTGTGTTCACGACCATCAACACCATCCTGCACGACAACGAGCTGGAGCCGGCCCGCCAGCTGATCCACCAGTTGTACGATGCCGGCGTAGACGCGTTGATCGTCCAGGACCTGGGGGTGATGGAGCTGGATATCCCGCCCATCGAGCTGCACGCCAGCACCCAGACCGACATCCGCACCCTGGCCCGGGCCAAGTTCCTCGACCAGGCCGGTTTCTCGCAACTGGTCCTGGCCCGTGAGCTGAACCTGCAGGAAATCCGCGCCATCGCCGACGAGACCGATGCGGCCATCGAGTTCTTCATCCACGGCGCGCTGTGCGTGGCCTTTTCCGGCCAGTGCAACATCTCCCACGCCCAGAACGGCCGCAGCGCCAACCGTGGCGACTGCTCCCAGGCCTGTCGCCTGCCCTACACCTTGAAGGACGACCAGGGCCGGGTGGTCGCCTATGAAAAACACCTGCTGTCGATGAAAGACAACAACCAGAGCGCCAACATCCGCGCCCTGGTGGAAGCCGGCGTGCGTTCGTTCAAGATCGAAGGGCGCTACAAGGACATGGGCTATGTGAAGAACATCACCGCCTATTACCGCCAGCGCCTGGACGATGTCCTTGAAGACCGCCCGGACCTGGCCCGCGCGTCCAGCGGCCGCACCGCACACTTCTTCGTTCCCGACCCGGACAAGACCTTCCACCGTGGCAGCACCGACTATTTCGTCAGCGAGCGCAAGATCGACATTGGCGCCTTCGACTCGCCAACCTTTACCGGCGTGCCGGTGGGCGTGGTGGAGAAAGTCGGCAAGCGCGACCTGCAAGTGGTGACCTTCGATCCGCTGTCCAACGGCGACGGCCTCAACGTGCTGGTCAAGCGCGAAGTCGTCGGTTTCCGCGCCAACATCGCCGAGCCCAAGGGTGAGTTCGAAGAGGACGGCCAGAAACGTTACCGCTACCGCGTCGAGCCTAACGAGATGCCGGCCGGTATGTACCAGTTGCGCCCCAACCACCCGTTGAGCCGCAACCTGGACCACAATTGGCAGCAAGCATTGCTCAAGACCTCTTCCGAGCGTCGGGTCGGCCTGGCCTGGGTGGCATGCCTGCGTGAAGAACGCCTGGAACTGACCGCCACCAGCGAAGAAGGCATCAGCGCCAGTGTTTCCCTGGATGGGCCGTTCGGCCTGGCGAACAAGCCGGAACAGGCCCTGGAGCAACTGCACGACCTGCTCGGCCAACTGGGCACCACCGAATACCACGCCACCGCTATCGAGCTGGATGCGCCCCAGGCGTTCTTCATCCCCAACTCGCAGCTCAAGGCGTTGCGCCGCGAAGCCATCGAAGCCCTGACCGCCGCCCGCATCAAGGCCCACCCACGCGGTGGCCGCAAGGCCGAGACCAGCCCGCCTCCGGTGTACCCGGAATCGCACCTGTCGTTCCTGGCCAACGTCTACAACCAGAAGGCCCGGGACTTCTACCATCGCCACGGGGTCAAGCTGATCGACGCGGCCTTCGAAGCCCACGAGGAAACCGGTGAAGTGCCGGTGATGATCACCAAGCACTGCCTGCGCTTCTCGTTCAACCTCTGCCCCAAGCAGGCCAAGGGCGTCACCGGCGTGCGCACCAAGGTCGCGCCGATGCAGCTGATCCACGGCGATGAAGTGCTGACGCTGAAGTTCGACTGCAAACCTTGCGAGATGCACGTGGTTGGCAAGATCAAGGGCCACATCCTCGACCTGCCATTGCCCGGCAGCACGGCGCAGCCCGTGGTAGGCCATATCAGCCCGGAAGACCTGCTCAAGACGATCCCGCGCGCACCGCATTAAGCAATAGCAAGCCCACATTGGGTTTCGGGCGTTCACAAAACATGCATCCACCACAGGTCCCTGTGGGAGCGGGGGGTGGGGGGGGGGGGGGGGAAAAAGGCACGCCTTGGGGGGGTTGTGGGGGGGGGGAGGGGGGAGCCCCCGGGCTTGCTCGCGAAGGCGGCATAACAGTCAACGATGATGTTGAATGTGCTGGCCTCTTCGCGAGCAAGCCCGCTCCCACACAGAGTATCGGGTGCTTGGAATGGATGTTTCATTTCTGCGTCGTTTTTGCTTTTCCGGGCGACAAATCCTGTTCGAGGGCTCCCCCGCCGCGCGCTCATGGTGTTAGGTTGTAAGTGATTGTTTCATCAAACGACACTTCTCCCCTGCAAAGGAATGCCTGCCACCATGAACTTCCCGTTCAAGCGTCTTGCCATTGCCACCCTCATACTGTCCAGCCTGTCGTCATTCGCGATGTCGGCCAGCGCCAACATCACCGCCCAACAGGGCTCAGCCATTGTCAAGACCTTCGCCGGAACATCGGTCAAGGATTTCAGGCAGTTCCTGGGAGAGGTCGCCAAGAGCGACCTGGCCAAAACCGCCAACCTCGGCCCGGCCATCAGCGCCTTCCAAGACAACAAGACGCTGTCCGCTGAACAACAGAACGAAATCCACCGTTTGCTGGGCCTTTACGCCCGGGTGAAATACGGCGAAGCCGCCACCGAGACGCTGAAGGAATTGGTCGCTATCCCGACCTATCGCAAGGACGGCGTTGCCCAGCACGAGAACCCGGAATTCCTCAAGATCGCCGACGAGATCAAGCGCCTCGCCGAATCCTTCAACCTGGACTTCCGCAACATCGACAACCGCGTCTATGAGATTTCCCTCGAAGGCAGCGGCGATGAAGTCGTTGGCATCCACGCCCATGCCGACGTGGTCCCGGTCACGCCGGAGAACTGGGTGTTGAAAGACGGTACACGCCTCGATCCGTTCAAGGTCACCCTGGTGGGCGACCGCATGTATGGCCGCGGTACCGAGGACGACAAGAACGGTATCGTCGTGACGCTCTACGCCATGAAAATCATCAAGGAAGAAAAACTGCCGCTGGCGCGCAACTTCAAGCTGCTGGTCGACACCACCGAAGAAACCACCGGCGACGCCATCCCCTATTATTTCGAACGCAACCCGACGCCCAACTACAACCTGGCGCTGGATGGTGGCTACCCCGTGGTGATCGCCGAGAAAGGCTACGGCACGGTCATGGCCAACTTCCCTCGCCGCGCGGCCCAGGGCAAGGGCGCCGAAATCATTGCGTTGACGGGGGGCATGGCGACCAACCAGATCCCGTCGACCTCGGTGGCGACCTTCGTGACCGACAAGCCCACAGATCTGGCAGCGAACCTGCTCAAGGCCGGCACCGAATTCGCCAAGGCCAATGGCGGCGACTTTGAGGTAAAAAGCGCAGTGGCCGACAACGCGGTCAAGCTGACCTTCACTGGCGTTTCGGCCCACTCCTCCGAGCCCGAGTCAGGCGTCAACCCGGTCGCCAGGATGCTGGTGTTCATCAACGGTCTCGACGGCAAGGTCGCCCTCAAGCACAACCACATCACCGACGCCGCCCGCTACGCCGCCGACAACTGGGGCCTGGACTACCTGGGCAACAAGCTGGGGATTGGCTTTTCCGATGCGTTCATGGGGCCGCTGACCGCGTCCCTGACCTACGTCGGCATGGATGAGCAAACCTTCAAGCTGGCGGTCAACCTGCGGGTGCCGGTGGGCAAGCCAACCGAAACGCTGAAGACTGAAATCAACGATAAGCTCTCCGCCTGGGCCAAGACGTCCCAGGTCGCCGTGGCCTTCGACAACACCATCGACGCACCGATGTACCGAAACCCCGAAGGTGAATGGGTCAAGGCGCTACTGGCCGTCGCCACGGAGAACCTGGGCATGGCACACACATTCGGCACTTCCGCCGGCGCCACCTCGGTCCATGACCTGCCCAACGGCGTGCAATTCGGCCTGGCGATGCCCAACGTCAAGTACACCGGGCACAACGACAACGAGTTCAAGACGGTGGAGCAGTTCCTGTTGGACTTGCAGATCGTGACCGAGATGATGGGGCGGATCGGGCAATTGCCGAAGCTCTGATCGGCCCTGCACGGGACAGTTCTTAAGGCTGTTGGTGTTCATTGTGGCGAGGGAGCGTGCTCCCGCGCGGTTGCGCAGCGACCGCAAGTTTTTTGGGACTGCTGCGCAGTCCAGCGGGAGCAAGCTCCCACGCCACAGGTTTACCCTGATTCCTTCACCTTATTCCTTCAGGTGAGTGGCGCTTGGATCGATGACCTTAGCGGTAACGTCGACCAACTCCAGCCCCCAATCCCCATGCAGGTACCAGTCCTCGCCGATCATCTCGGCCGGGTGCATCGTGCGATCGGCACCGTTGCCGCAGGCCAGCGCGCTGGTCGGACAGTAACGATCACACCCCCAGCAAATGCGCTCGGGATGCTTGGGACTGATGGGAAACGGCTTTGCCATGAGGCCCCCGTATAACCAATGGGTGTACCCGTACCCTACCCCGGCGGGCCACTGCCGCCCTTGATCCTGATCAAGAACAGCCGCACGGGAACGAACTGACGTTCACCGCTCAAGAATTCACGCTGAAAATTGACAAGAATCATTATTATTCGCAGCGAAGCTTCCTAGACTCGGCGCCATCCTTTAGCCAACCAGGAAGTCATCATGCGTACCCTTGCTCCGTTGTCCCTCGCCCTGCTGTTGCTGCCACCATTGGCCCAGGCCAAGGAATACCCCATCGGCGAACCGCAACTGTGCCCGGGGCTGGAAGTCGGTGCGGTGTACCTGCAGCCGATCGAAATGGCCCCCGCCGGGATGATGCGCGCCACGGCCGAGTCCGACGTGCACCTGGAAGCCGACATCCGCGCCACTGCGGACAACCAGCAAGGCTTCCAGGAAGGCAGCTTCGTGCCTTATCTGAACGTGTCGTTCCAACTGAAGAAACAAGGCATCGACACCGCGCTCAAGGGCGACTTCCACGCCATGGTCGCCAACGACGGGCCGCACTACGGCGACAACGTCAAGCTGCTCGGCCCTGGCAAATATCAATTGACCTTCACCGTCCTGCCACCGGGCGGCCACGCCTCCCTCGGTCGTCATACCGACAAGGAAACCGGCGTGGCGCCGTGGTTCGAACGCTGCGAACTGCACTACGAATTCGTCTACGCCGGTATCGGTAAAAAAGGCGGGTACTGAACATGAGCCGCCGATCCTGGCCGTCCTGCCTGGCCCGGCTGACGTTGGCCGGTCTGCTGCTGCCATCCATCGCCCAGGCCGAACTGCCCACTTATGAATTGAGCATCCGCGACGGGCATTTCACGCCGCCACAGTTGGAAGTACCGGCCGGGCAACGCTTCAAGATCGTGCTCAAAAATATCGGCCAGGGCCCGGCGGAGTTCGAAAGCACGCCCTTGCGCGTCGAGAAAGTGCTCTCGCCCGGCGTTACGACGTTCGTGGTCATTCATCCGCTGCGTCCTGGGCACTACCCGTTTTTTGACGAATTCAATCCGCAACTGCCCGAGGGCGGGATTCTCGCCCGGTAATCGGCCAGCAGGAGGCGTTTGCATGACTCAATCGATGTTTATTGTCTGGCGCGAAAGCGTCGAAGCATTGTTGGTGATCGGGATTCTCCAGGCCTGGGTCAGCCAGCAGCAACAGGCCAGCCAACTGCGACGTTATGTCTGGGCCGGCGCGGCGTTGGGCTTGCTGCTTTCCGGCGTGCTGGCCGGCCTGATCCTGCTCGCCGGCGAGGCCATGAGCGGTACCAACAGTGAATGGTTCCAGGCGGCGTTGGCCTTGGTCGCCAGCTTGCTGATCGTGCAGATGGTCGGCTGGATGCACCGAAACGCACGGACGCTCAAGCATGACCTGACACGCCACGCCGACCAGCGCCTGGGCCGCCAGGGTGGCCTGGGCCTGTTGGTCCTGGCCTTGCTCGCCGTCAGCCGCGAAGGCAGTGAGACCGTGGTCTTCCTGTATGGCGCCGGTGCGCGCCTGCACGGGCCGCCACTGGGCTTGTTCGCCGTAGGCGCACTGGCCGGGCTGGTGTTGTCGCTGCTGACCGTCTCCCTGCTGCACAGCAGTCGCCGGTTCATCTCGTGGTCGCGTTTTTTTGCCATCAGCGAAGCGATCCTGCTGCTGTTGGGCGCGGCGCTGCTGGTCAGCGCTTTCGAGCGGGTCGGCGGGCAATTGCTGGCGATGGATTGGCCCGAGGCGGTGTATCGCGGCATTGGCGACGCGCTGTGGGACAGCAGTGCGCTCCTCGACGACGGCCACGGTTTGGGTGGGTTCCTGGCGGATTTCGCCGGGTATCGGGCCAGTCCGAGTGCGATGACGTTGCTGGTGTGGCTGGGCTATTGGGGCGTCGTCGCCGGCTGGCTGCGACCACGCAAGGCGGAAACCCTGCCATGCCCGACCTGAACCCCTGGCTCCAACGCCTGGGCGACGGCATGCGTCGCCATGGCTCGGCAATTCGTGCGATGCAATGGGCGGTGGTGCTGTTCTACGCGGTGCTGTTGGTGGTGCCGGCCATGTTGCCATTGCCCACTAGTCAGGCGCGGCTGTTGGACAACCTGACGCTGCTGGCGCAGTTCCTGTTCTGGGGCATCTGGTGGCCGTTCGTGTTGCTGTCGATCGTGCTGTTCGGTCGCCTCTGGTGTGGCGTGTTGTGCCCGGAAGGCGCTTTGAGCGAATGGGCCAGCCAGTACGGCAAGGGCCTCGGGGTGCCGCGCGGGGTGCGCTGGGCTGGCTGGCCGACTTTGGCGTTCTGCCTGACCACGGTCTACGGCCAGTTGATCAGCGTGTACGACTATGCCCAGGCAGCGCTGTTGATCCTCGGCGGCTCGACCGTCGCCGCGGTGATCGTCGGCCTGTTGTTCGCCCGGGGCAAGCGGGTGTGGTGCCGTTACCTGTGCCCGGTCAGCGGTGTGTTTGCCCTGCTCGCTCGCCTGGCGCCGGTGCACTTTCAGGTGGATGAACAACGCTGGCTGGACAACCCGCCGCCCCGGCGCCCGCCCCCCAACTGCGCACCGCTGCTGGACATCCGTCGCCTGCGCGGCGCCGCCGATTGCCACGCCTGTGGTCGTTGCAGCGGCCAGCGCGGCGCGGTACGGCTGATTGCCCGCTCCAGCAACGCGGAAATCCTCCAGGCGACGGCCAACACACTTTCGCCCTGGGATTCTCGCCTGCTGCTGTTCGGTGTCATCGGCCTGGCCATGGGCGCGTTCCAGTGGACCGTCAGCCCTTGGTTCATCGACCTCAAGCAAAGCCTGGCCCAATGGCTGGTGAATCACGATTGGCTCTGGGCACTCCAGGACAACGCGCCTTGGTGGCTGCTGACCCACTACCCGCAACTCAATGACAGTTTCAGTTGGCTCGATGGCTTTTGCATCGTCGCGTACCTGGGCCTGAGTGCGCTGCTGATGGGCACTTCGTTGCTGTTTCTCATGCGCCTGGCCGCATGGCTCTCAGGCCACACGGCAAACTACCAGCCCCTGGCCCTCACCCTGACGCCCCTTGGCGGTGCCGGCTTGTTCCTCGGTTTGTCGGCGACCACGGTCAAGTTGTTGCGCTATGAAGGCCTGTTGCTGGAGTGGGTACCGCCGGCCCGGGCCGCGCTTTTAACGGCCGGGATCGCCTGGAGCCTATGGCTGGGCTGGAAGCGCCTGCAGGCGAGCGTGGCATCGCCGATCCGACGCGTGCCCGCCATGGCCTGCCTGGTGCTGGCCAGCAGCTGGGTGGGGTATGGCTGGTGGTTGCAATTCTGGGGCTGGTGATCGAGGGATTGCGGGGGATCACAAAAGCCATCCCCACCACAATTCCCCTGTGGGGGCTTGCTCGCGAATGCGTCGGGTCAGCTACATATACATTGACTGACAAACCGCCTTCGCGAGCAAGCCCGCTCCCACAATGGTTTCGGGGTGATTGTTGAATTTGTATTCACCACAGATCCCTGTGGGAGCGAGCTTGCTCGCGAAGACGGTGGCACAGTCGCACACTATGCAAACTGACCCACCGCTATCCGCCACTCAACTGCGCAACACAAATGAAGGAAACAGCTCGCGCATCGACGCCCACAGCTCAGGCTGCAAGGCCTGCGCCGAGACGCTGGAAAGATGGGGATCAAGCATCCGGGCAGTGCGCACCAGTTGCACGGCAAAGCGGCTGACGCCACGCTCGTTCAGCCGCCGGGCCAGGGTCAGCAACCGTTCGGGGTCGAACAAATGCCAGTGCACGGTCGTGCGACATTCATAATCCACGCCGCTGTCCAGCAAATGATCAAGACTGCGCCAGTTGGCGGCGCCGCTGCCTTCGACCCGGGTCACGTCCAGGGCATCTTCGGGCAAGGCCTTGACGTCGAAGCCCACCCAATCGGCTTGCCCAACCACCTTGGCGAAGGCTGCCGGCTTGATGCCAGCGCTGTGCAGGCCGATGCGAAAACCCATCTGCCGCACTTCTTCCATGGCCGGCCCCAGGCCGTCCTGCAAAGTTGGCTCGCCGCCGCTGAACACCACGGCGTCGAGCAGATCCTGGCGGCGTTGCAGGAACGCCAACACCCGGCACCAATCCACCTCCTCGCTACCGCGGGGCGGGATCAGTTGCGGGTTATGGCAATAACGACAACGCCAGGCACACCCCTGGCAAAACAGCACGCAGGCCAGTTGGCCCGGGTAATCGAGGGTGGTCAGGGGCACCATGCCCCCGACCCGTAGTACTCGACTCATGGACGCCCGGCCGCGCGTTCGGTGAAGTGCACCCGCTCGCGGTGCTCGGACTGCTTGCCCGGGTTGAAGGCCGCCACCGGGCGGTGATAACCCATCACTCGGGTCCAGACTTCGCAACGTTGACGCTGTGCCTGTGGAATCGTTTGTACTGCGCTCATGGATAAAGCTCCTAACGGTCGATGGATCGGATCAGTGAACGCTGCCTGCCAACTGCTGTTGCAGCAGCAAGGCCTCGTCGCATTTCGGGCAGAACTCGTGTTCGCCAGCCAGGTAGCCGTGCACCGGGCAGATGGAAAAGGTCGGCGTGATGGTCAGGTACGGCAGGCGGAAACGTCCCAGGGCCTTGCGCACCAGTTGCTTGCAGGCCTGGGTGGAGGAAATCTGCTCGGCCATGTACAGGTGCAACACGGTGCCGCCGGTGTATTTGCATTGCAGTTCGTCTTGCAGCTCCAGGGCTTCGAACGGATCCTCGGTGAAGCCCACCGGCAGTTGCGAGGAGTTGGTGTAGTACGGCGCAACCGGGCTGCCGGCCTGCAAGATATCCGGGTAACGCTTGAGGTCTTCCTTGGCGAAGCGGTACGTGGTGCCTTCGGCGGGCGTGGCCTCGAGGTTGTAGAGGTGACCGGTTTCCTCCTGGAAACGCAGCAATGTGGCCCGCACGTGATCCAGCAGTTTCAGCGCGAAGGCCCGGCCCTGTTCGGTGTGCAGGCCCTCCTGGTCATCGGTGAAATTGCGCAGCATTTCGTGCAGGCCATTCACGCCGATGGTGGAAAAGTGATTGCGCAAGGTGCCGAGGTAACGCTTGGTGTAGGGATACAAACCAGCATCCATGTGATGCTGGATGACCTTGCGCTTGACCTCCAGGCTCTCTTTCGCCAGTTCCATCAGGGTATCGATGCGTTGCAGCAAACCACTGGTGTTGCCTTTGTACAGGTAGCCCAGGCGCGCGCAGTTGATCGTCACCACGCCCAGGGAGCCGGTCTGCTCCGCAGAGCCGAACAAGCCGCCACCGCGCTTGAGCAGCTCGCGCACGTCCAGTTGCAGGCGGCAGCACATCGAGCGCACCTGGTTGGGTTGCATGTCCGAGTTGAGGAAGTTCTGGAAATACGGCAAGCCGTAGCGGGCGGTCATTTCGAACAACCGGTCGGCGTTCTCGCTGTCCCACGGGAAGTCGTGAGTGATGTTGTAGGTCGGAATCGGGAAAGTGAAGACCCGGCCTTTCGCATCGCCGGCCTGCATCACTTCGATGTAGGCGCGGTTGATCAACTCCATTTCCGCTTGCAGGTCACCGTAGGCGAACGGCATTTCTTCGCCGCCGATGATCGGGATCTGCTCACGCAGGTCCTGGGGACAGACCCAGTCGAATGTCAGGTTGGTGAACGGGGTTTGCGTGCCCCAGCGCGACGGTACGTTGAGGTTGTAGATGAACTCCTGCAACGACTGGCGGACCTCGTCGTAGCTGAGCTGGTCCTTGCGCACATAGGGCGCCAGGTAGGTGTCGAACGAGCTGAACGCCTGGGCGCCGGCCCATTCGTTTTGCAGGGTGCCGAGGAAATTCACCATCTGGCCCAGGGCACTGCTCAAGTGCTTGGGCGGCCCAGCCTCGACCCGCCCTGGCACGCCGTTGAGGCCTTCGTGCAACAGGGTGCGCAAGGACCAGCCGGCACAGTAGCCAGCGAGCATGTCCAGGTCATGGATATGCAGGTCAGCCTCACGGTGCGCCTCGCCTATGGCCTGGCTGTAGACTTCGTCGAGCCAGTAGTTGGCGGTGACCTTGCCCGAAACGTTGAGAATCAGCCCGCCGAGGGAATACCCCTGGTTGGCGTTGGCCTGCACGCGCCAGTCTTCGCGATCCAGGTATTCGTTCATCGACGTGGCGACTTCCACCAGCGTGCGGCGATCCCGACGCAGGCGTCCATGCTGCTCGCGGTAGACGATGTAGGCGCGCATGGACAGGAAGTACCCGGCGTCCATCAGCACACGTTCGACCCGGTCCTGGATCTGCTCGACGTTTAACCGCGTCTGCCCTTCCAACCGCGCCAATACCGCCTCAAGCAAGCCTTCGGCCTCGGCTTCGGCGTATTCGCCGGTGGCCTTGCCAGCGGCGATCAATGCCTGGCGGATCTTGTCCGCATCAAAGGCGACCACACTGCCATCGCGCTTGTGCAAGCGGTTACAGCCTACTGAGATCAACGTGCTCTGCATTTTGTCTCCAAATACTACATATAGGTTTTTTTAGATCTATAAACACAATATGCGGTGGAGAGTACGGACAAAAGGCAGAGTTGCAATTGATCGGCATCAAGAATCGGGAGCGACTGCCATCAGCCTTGAAAGGTCATTTTACGGGCACCAAAAATCTCCTGTGGGAGCGAGCTTGCTCGCGATAGCGGTGGATCAGTTGACATCAATGTTGGCTGGACCGCCGTCATCGCGAGCAAGCTCGCTCCCACATTGGTTTCGGAGTGACTGCAAATCCCCCTGTGGGAGCGGGCTTGCTCGCGAAGAGGCCAGCACATTCAACATCCATGCAAGCTGACCCACCGCCTTCGCGAGCAAGCCCGCTCCCACAGGAGTTTCGGGGTAACTGTGGGATTTCTATTCATAACAGCCCCCCTTCTGCTAACCACCGCTCATATTCATGAACCGCACGATCTGTACTTCCCCGCCAGGGCTGAAGTCATGCTGCAAGGGCTTGCCCTTGAGTGCCTGTTTGATCGACTGAATGATCGGCTGATCCTCCAGCGGATAACGCCGCAGCAAGCCCCGCAGGTCCAAGGAATCCTCTTGCCCGAGGCACAGCAGCAAGCGCCCTTCGACGGTCATGCGCACGCGATTGCAACTGGCGCAGAAGTTATGGGTGTTGGGCGAAATGAAACCGATGCGGGTCTGCGGATGATGCGCCAGGCGCACATAGCGCGCCGGTCCGCCGCTGCTCTCGGCGCTGTCGAGCAAACGATGATGACGGGCTATCTCGGCCCGCACCTCATCGCTGGAACAGAACGACTCGCCTCGGGAACGGCCCACCTCGCCCAAGGGCATTTCTTCGATGAAACTGATGTCGATGCGTTGATCGATGGCGTACTGCACCAACGCCGGGACTTCATCGAAGTTGCGCCCCTTCATCACCACGCAGTTGAGCTTGATCCGCTCGAACCCGGCGACCTTCGCCGCGTCGATACCGGCCAGCACCCGGTCCAGGTCACCGTTACGGGTGATCGCCCGAAAGCGCTCACCGTCCAGGCTGTCGAGGCTGATGTTCATGCGCTTGACCCCAGCGTCCACCAGGGGCTGGGCCAATCGTCCCAGCTGCGAGCCGTTGCTGGTCATCACCAGTTCCCGCAGGCCGGGCAATGCCGCGATGTCGCGACACAGCCCGACAATGCCCGGACGGATCAGCGGCTCGCCACCGGTCAGGCGGATTTTCTTTACCCCCAGGCCGACGAACAGCCGCGCCAGGCGCTGCAATTCCTCCAGGGTCAACACTTGCTGACGCGGCAGGAAGGTCATGTTTTTCGCCATGCAATACACACAACGAAAATCACAACGATCGGTCACCGACATCCGCAAATAATCGATCTGGCGCCCAAACCCGTCCTGCAACACCGCGTTCATGAAGATCTCCCGATTGAGCCCGTGCTCACTGCACCAGCGGCGAGTCGGCGCCCTGAAGGTGAATGCCGCGAATATCCGCCGCACCGATCAGGGTTTGCAGGTACTGCACCAGCGCCTTTTGCCAAACGCCCTGCTGCAACTGGGTACGAATCGCCGTCGCCACCGCCTCATACGGCAATGGTTGGCCATCGATGCGCTGGTCGATGCTGACCACATGCCAGCCATAACGGCTTTCCAGCGGTTTGCTGGCCAGGCCCGCCGGCAGGGTGAACAACTGGCGCTCCAGCTCCGGCACGGTCTGGCCCTTGCTGATCTGCCCCAAGGAGCCGCCCTGCTCCTTGGACGGACACGCCGAATACTTCAGTGCCAGCTCGGCGAAGCTGCCCGGGAACTGGTCCAACCGCTCCAGCAGCAGCTCGGCCTGGACATGGGCCAGGCTGCGGGCCTCGGCATCGTCCGGCGCACATTCGAGCAGGATGTGCCGCACCGCCAGCAACGGCGCGCTGTGGAAACGCGCGCGGTTGCTTTCGTAATAGCGCAGGCAGGTGGCCTCGTCGCACTGCGGCACCTGCACCTCGCGTTCCAGCAACAGCCGCGTCGCCGCTTCTTCTTCGTTCTCACCGGCACCGACCTGCAACGCCAAACCCAGTTCAGCAATGCGCTGCTGGAGCAATTCGCGAATCACCAGCGCCCGAGCGGACTGGTAGACCGCCTCTTCACGGCTTTCGGCCGGGTGATATTGAAGTTCCTGGGCCATCGCCTGCGGGGCGATCGACACCCCGTTGACGCTGATGATCGGCCACTCCTGCTCACTGCTGGCGATCAGCTGTGGCGCTTCATCCTCCGCCACCGGCCCCACCTGGGCCGGCTCGAACTGCACCGCCCCAACCGGCTCCACATCCACCACCGGCGGCACTTTTGCCGAGGAACCGCAACCACCGCCCCCGCTACCACCGCCACATCCGCATCCACTCGCCATGATCTTCTCCTCAGAACTTCTGCCGAACGATTTGATAACGACGCCCCAGGTACCAGACCGGCGCACTGACGATGTGGACCAGACGGGTGAACGGGAACAACACGAACAGGGTCAGGCCCAGCACCACGTGGAGCTTGTAGACCAGACCCACCGGCGCGATCGAGGTCGCGGCTTCAACCGGGCGCAACAGCACGGTGTTCTGGGCCCAGTCGGCCAGCATCACCATCACCGAGCCGTCCATATGGGCGGTGGATGCGACGATGGTCATCAGCCCCAACACCAGCTGCACCAGCAGTACCACCAGCACCAAGATGTCCGACACATTGGAGATGGCGCGCACCCGTGGGTCGGTCAGGCGCCGGTTGAGCAGCATCAGCAAACCGATCAAGCCAAGCACGCCGAAGAAACCGCCGGAAACCATCGCCAGCAACTGCTTGTTTTCGGTGCTCAGGAAGTGGTGATACACCGCCGAAGGCGTCAGCAGGCCGACGAAATGCCCGGCCAGCACGAACAGCACACCGATGTGAAACAGGTTGCTGGCCACGCGCATGCCGCGCTTGTTCAGCATCTGGCTCGAACCGGCCTTCCAGGTGTACTGGGACAGATCAAAGCGAGCCCAACTGCCGAGCAGGCAAATCGCCAAAGCGACATAGGGGTAGACCCCGAACAACAACAGATCCCATTTAGACATTGCCCACCTCCCCGGCAGGCGCTGCGGCCCGCCCTTCATGCTGAAAATCCACCCAGTGCAGCGGCACTGCACTTTCGTCCCGGGCCTTGCCCGGCGCGCTTGGCATCGAACTGCAGCGGTCCTGCTGCTCGGCCTTCATGAAATCCACGGCCTCTTCCTCCCAGACTTTGTCCAGGGCTTCGAGGGAGTCATCCCGATGCTCGGCCTTCACTTGTTCGAGCATCTCGGCCACGGCCGCCTGGGGTTCTGTCCCGGCGATCTGCAGCAGCGCCCGAAAGCAACTGGCGTAGGCGCTTTCACGCTCCTCCAGGCGCGCCGCGAGCAAGGCCAGCAGGTGCGCCACATCGGCCAGGCCCTCGCGGGCCTCCAAGTCTTCGCGGGTGGAGAGAAACTCCAGGTACAGCGGGATGTAGTCGGGCAGTTCCTTGACGCCGATGGCGAACCCGGCTTCTTCGTACTGGGCCATCATGTCGACCATGGCCTGGCCCCGGTCACGGGACTCGCCATGGACGTGTTCGAACAGTAGCAGCGACAGTGAACGACCGCGGCCGAACAGCGCACCGTAGTGCTCCTGGCCATCCATCAGGTCCTGGCCGCAGACCAGCTCCAGCAACTCGAACAACCCGGCACGCTGGGCGGGACTGATTTCCCGCGCCTGCACGATCGCCTGCTCCAGCTCGTCGCGACCGGCCACCAGGGTCTCGGTCGGGTAATCGAGCAGCAACGAAATCACCTTGAGAATGCGCATGCTCACTCCTCCCACAACTGTACGGTCTTGATCACGTCGCGGCGGTTGGCTTTCTTGCCACCGAACATGTTGGTGTCGGAGCTGCCGCTGCAACCGCTGCCAAAGCTGAAACCACAACCGGAGCGCTCGGCGAACGCGTCGCTCATGGCGTCTTCGCGGTGGGCACTCGGCACCACGAAACGGTCTTCGTAGTTGGCGATGGCCAGGTAGCGGTACATCTCTTCCACCTGGTTCACGCTCAGGCCGACGTCAGCCAGCACTTGCAGGTCCTGCACGCCGTCGACCTGCTCGGCCCGTTTGTAGGCGCGCATCGCCAGCAAGCGTTTCAGCGCATGCTTGACCGGTTTCTCGTCGCCAGCGGTGAGCATGTTGGCCAGGTAGCGCAGCGGGATCCGCAGGCTGTCGACGTCCGGGATCACCCCGTTCATGCCCACGGTGCCGGCGGCGGCCGCGTTCTGGATCGGCGACAGTGGCGGCACGTACCAGACCATCGGCAAGGTGCGGTATTCCGGGTGCAGCGGCAGTGCGAGTTTCCAGTCCACGGCCATTTTGTAGACCGGCGAACGTTGGGCCGAATCGATCACCGACTGCGGCACGCCATCGGCCAGGGCCTGGCGAATCACCGCCGGGTCGTTCGGGTCGAGGAAGATCTCCAGTTGCTTCTCGTACAGGTCCTGCTCGTTGGCGGTGCTCGCCACTTCGCTGATGCGGTCGGCGTCATACAGCAGCACACCGAGGTAGCGAATCCGGCCGACGCAGGTTTCGGCGCAAACGGTCGGCATCCCAGCTTCGATGCGCGGGTAGCAGAAGATGCATTTTTCCGACTTGCCGCTCTTCCAGTTGAAGTAGATCTTCTTGTACGGGCAGCCGCTGATGCACATGCGCCAGCCGCGGCATTTCTCCTGGTCGATGAGGACGATGCCGTCCTCCTCGCGCTTGTAGATCGCACCGCTCGGGCACGATGCCGCACACGCCGGGTTCAGGCAGTGCTCACACAGGCGCGGCAGGTACATCATGAAGGTGTTTTCGTACTCGCCGTAGATGTCCGCCTGGATCTTGTCGAAGTTCTTGTCCTTGCGCCGCTTGGCGAACTCGGTGCCGAGGATTTCCTCCCAGTTCGGGCCCCACTCGATCTTCTCCATGCGTTTGCCGGACACCACCGAGCGTGGGCGCGCGGTGGGTTGGTGCTCGCCCAGCGGTGCGGTGTGCAGGTGCTGGTAGTCGAAGTCGAACGGTTCGTAGTAATCGTCCAGGCTCGGCAGGTCCGGGTTGGCAAAGATGTTTGCCAACACGCGGAACTTGCCGCCGATGCGCGGGTTGATCGAGCCGTCGGCGTTGCGCACCCAGCCGCCCTTCCACTTGTCCTGGTTCTCCCATTCCTTGGGATAGCCGATGCCCGGCTTGGATTCGACGTTGTTGAACCAGGCGTATTCCATGCCTTCACGGCTGGTCCAGACGTTCTTGCAGGTAATCGAGCAAGTGTGGCAGCCGATGCATTTGTCCAGGTTCAGGACCATGCCGATTTGTGAGCGAATCTTCATCTCAGTTCTCCTCGATATCAGTCGGCAGTGGACGCGGCAAATCATCGCCACTGGAACCGTCGAGCCAATCGACCTTGACCATCTTGCGCACCACGACGAATTCGTCGCGGTTGCAACCGACCGTGCCGTAATAGTTGAAGCCGTAGGCCTGTTGGGCGTAGCCGCCGATCATGTGGGTAGGCTTGAGCACCACGCGGGTCACCGAGTTGTGGTGGCCGCCACGGGTCTTGGTGGTTTCCGAACCCGGCACGTTCACGATCCGTTCCTGGGCGTGATACATCATCACCATCCCTTCCTTGACCCGTTGGCTGACCACCGCCCGGGCGGTCAGCGCGCCGTTGGCGTTGAAGCATTCGATCCAGTCGTTGTCCTCGATCCCGGCGCGCTTGGCGTCGATCTCCGAGAGCCAGACAATCGGTCCGCCACGGCTCAAGGTGAGCATCAACAGGTTGTCGCTGTAGGTGCTGTGGATGCCCCACTTCTGGTGCGGGGTAATCCAGTTCAGGACGATCTCGGTCTCGCCATTGCTGCGCTTGCCCTTCACGCCTTCGATGGTGCGGGTGTTGACCGGCGGCCGATAACTCATCAGTTGCTCGCCGAACGCCTGCATCCACGGGTGATCCTGGTAGAACTGCTGGCGACCGGTGATGGTGCGCCATGGGATCGACTCATGGACGTTGGTGTAGCCGGCGTTGTAGCTCACGTGGTCGTCTTCCAGGCCGGACCAGGTCGGGCTGGAAATGATCTTGCGTGGCTGGGCCTGGATGTCGCGGAAGCGAATCGCCTCATGCTCCTTCGACACCGCCAGGTGGCTGTGGTCGATGCCGGTGAATTCCGACAGCGCCGCCCAGGCTTTCACCGCGACATGGCCGTTGGTTTCCGGGGCCAGGGACAGGATCACTTCGGCGGCGTCGATGGCGCTGTCGATTTTTGGCCGGCCTTGGCTGATGCCGGCGTCGACTTCCTTGTGGTTCAACTCACCGAGGAATTTCACTTCGGTGTCGGTGTTCCAGTTGATGCCCTTGCCGCCGTTGCCGAGTTTTTCCAGCATCGGGCCCAGGGAGGTGAACTGCTTGTAGATGTTCGGGTAGTCGCGCTCGACCACGTGCAGGTTTGGCGCATTCTTGCCCGGTTGCGGGGCCACGCCGGCGCTCTTCCAGTCGGTGCCGCCAAACGGCTGGGCCAGTTCGCCGACGCTGTCGTGCATCAACGGTACGGTGACCAGGTCTTTCTCGACGCCGAGGTGACCGACCGACATGGCCGAGAACGCCTTGGCGATGCCTTTGTAGATTTCCCAGTCCGAACGTGATTCCCAGGCCGGATCGATGGCTGCGGACAGCGGATGGATGAACGGGTGCATGTCCGAGGTGTTCATGTCGTCTTTTTCGTACCAGGTGGCGGTCGGCAAGACGATGTCGGAATACACGCAGGTCGAGGACATGCGGAAGTCCAGGGTGGTCACCAGGTCGAGCTTGCCAATGGCGCCCTCGTCGACCCATTCGGCTTCGGTGGGCTTGCACTCGGTGCTATGGCCGATGTCTTCGTTCATCACGCCGTTCTTGGTACCGAGCAGGTACTTGAGCATGTACTCGTGGCCCTTGCCCGAAGACCCGAGCAGGTTGGAACGCCAGATGAACATGTTGCGCGGGAAGTTCACCGGGCTGTCCGGTTGCTCGCAGGCAAAACGCAGTGAACCGTCCTGCAGCGACTTGACCACGTAGTCCTTCGGATCAAGGCCCGCCGCCGCGGCATCACGGCAGATGTGCAGCGGGTTGGTGTTGAGCTGTGGCGCGCTGGGCAACCAACCGGCGCGTTCGGCGCGGATGTTGTAGTCCAGGGCATGCTCGGGGAACTGCGACTTGTCCGCCAAGGGCGAGAGCACATCGTGCATGCTCATCTTCTCGTGGCGCCATTGCGAACTGTGGCCGTAGAAGAAGCTGGTGCCGTTCATCTGCCGTGGCGGACGGTTCCAGTCCAGGCCAAAGGCCAGGGGCAGCCAGCCGCATTGCGGACGGAGTTTTTCCTGGCCAACGTAGTGGGCCCAGCCGCCGCCGGTCTGGCCGACGCAACCGCAGAGCATGAGCATGTTGATCAGCCCGCGGTAGTTCATGTCCATGTGGTACCAGTGGTTCATCGCCGCCCCGACGATGATCATCGAGCGTCCACGGGTCTTGTCGGCGTTATCGGCGAACTCACGGGCGATCTGGATCGCCTTCTCGCGGCTCACACCGGTGATCTGCTCCTGCCAGGCCGGGGTGCCGGGCACCGAGGCGTCGTCATAGTCCTTGGCAACGTTGGCGCCGCCCAGGCCACGGTCGATCGCCAGGTTGGCCGCCGACAGGTCGAACACCGTGGCGACTTTCGCCACGCTGCCATCGGCCAGCACCACGCTGTGCACCGGCACCCGCCGGAACTGCACCGCGTCGCCGGCCACGTGCTGGAAGTACTCCTGGGCTTCGCCAGCGAAGTACGGGAACGCCACCTCGGCGACATCGCCGCCGATCAAGCTCAGCTTGAGGTCGATCTCACGTCCCTCACCGCCTTCACGGGGCAGGATGTTCCACTTGCCCTTCTCACCCCAGCGATAACCGATGGAGCCTTGTGGCGACACCAGTTCGCCGGCGGCATCCAGGGCGATAGTTTTCCATTCCGGGTTGTTGTCCTGGCCGAGGTTGTCGGTCAGGTCGCTGGCCCGCAGGAAACGGTCCGGCTGGTAACCGGCGCCCGGCGCTGCGCCGAGCATCGGCTTGAGCATCACCAGCACCGGCAGGTCGGTGTAGCGCTTGGCGTATTCGGTGAAATAGGCGCTCGGCTTGTCCAGGTGGAATTCTTTGAAGATCACATGGTTAAAGGCCTGGGCCAGCGCGGCGTCGGTGCCCTGCTTGGGGTTGAGCCACAGGTCGGTGAGCTTGGCGACTTCCGAATAGTCCGGGGTGATCGCCACGGTCTTGGTGCCCTTGTAGCGCACCTCGGTGAAGAAGTGCGCGTCGGGGGTACGGGTCTGCGGGACGTTGGAGCCCCAGGCAATGATGTAGTTGGAGTTGTACCAGTCGGCCGATTCCGGCACGTCGGTCTGCTCGCCCCAGACCATCGGCGAGGCCGGTGGCAAGTCGCAGTACCAGTCGTAGAAGCTCAGGCACACGCCACCGATCAGCGACAGGTAGCGCGAGCCGGCGGCGTAGCTGACCATCGACATCGCCGGGATCGGCGAGAAGCCCACCACCCGGTCCGGGCCGTGTTCCTTGACGGTGTAGACGTTGGCCGCGGCAATGATCTCGTTGACTTCCTCCCAGTTGGAACGAATGAAGCCGCCCATGCCGCGCTTGCTCTTGTACGAGTCGGCCTTGGCCTTGTTCTCGACGATGCTGGCCCACGCCTCCACCGGCGGCAAGGTCTGCCGGGCTTCGCGCCACAGCTTGAGCAATGGCTTGCGGATCTTCGGGTACTTGAGCCGATTGGCACTGTAGATGTACCAGCTGTAGCTCGCGCCACGAGGGCAACCGCGTGGCTCGTGGTTAGGTAAGTCGTTGCGAGTGCGCGGGTAGTCGGTCTGCTGGGTTTCCCAGGTGATCAGGCCGTTCTTGACGTAGATTTTCCACGAGCACGAACCGGTGCAGTTCACCCCATGGGTGGAACGCACGATCTTGTCGTACTGCCAGCGGGAACGGTAGACGTTTTCCCAGTCGCGGGACTCCTTGCGGGTCTCGCCATGGCCGTCTGAAAACTCGCCTTGCTTGCGGTTGAAGAACCGCAGTTGATCCAGTAAATGACTCACAATGTCTTCCTCTCAGGCTTGCTCCGCGGGGTCTGCGCCCCGCCCACGCAATAGTTGAATTCGTCTTAGCAGGGAGTCGCCGCGCCTTTGCGGGCGTACCACCACCAGGTCACCACGATGCAGCTCAGGTAGAAGCCGACGAACATGTAGAAGGCCATCTCCGGGCCGCCGGTCAGGGCCATCGAAGTGCCGAAGGATTTGGGGATGAAGAAGGCTCCGAAGGCGCCCATGGCCGAGCTGAAGCCCAGCACCGCGGCCGATTCCTTGCCGGCATTCTTCAGGGCCTGCTCGCGCTGCTCGGGCTTTTTGCCCAGGGCGGCTTTCTCATGCAGGGTGCGGAAGATCACCGGGATCATGCGGAAGGTCGAACCGTTGCCCACGCCGGTGGTGATGAACAGCAACATGAACATGCCCAGGAAGCCGTAGAAGCTGCCGCCCTCGCCGCCCTCAGGCAGAAAGTGCAAGACGCCGAACACCATCACGATCATCAACACGAAGTTCCACAGGGTGACTTTCGCACCGCCGAGCTTGTCCGCCAGCCAGCCGCCCAGCGGCCGTACCAAGGCGCCTACCAGCGGGCCAAGGAAGGCGAATTTCAGGGCGATGACTTCCGGGAATGAGGTCTTGATCAGCAGCGGGAACGCGGCGGAGAAACCGATGAAGGAGCCGAAGGTCGCCAAGTACAGCCAGCACATCAGCCAGTTGTGCTTGCGCTTGAAGATCACCGCCTGTTCGCTGAACGAAGCCCGGGCGCTGGACAGGTCGTTCATGCCGAACCAGGCAATCAGGGTCACAGCGAGGATGAACGGCACCCAGATGAAACCGGCGTTCTGCAACCACAGCGAGCTGCCATCGGCCAGCACTTGGGGTTGGCCGCCCATGAAGCCGAACACACCGAAGGAAATCACCAGCGGCACGCTGAACTGCATCACCGACACACCCAGGTTACCCAGCCCGGCGTTCAGGCCCAGGGCGGTGCCCTGTTGGGATTTCGGGTAGAAGAAGCTGATGTTGGACATGCTCGAGGCGAAGTTGCCGCCACCAAAACCGCAGAGCAACGCGATCAGCACGAACACGCTATAAGGCGTGGCCGAATCCTGCACGGCGAAGCCCATCCACAAGGCCGGTATCAGCAACGACGCGGTGCTCAGCGCGGTCCAGCGACGGCCACCGAAGATCGGCACCATGAACGAGTAGAAGATGCGCAAGGTCGCGCCAGACAGCCCCGGCAGCGCCGCCAGCCAGAACAGCTGGTCGGTGCTGAAGCTGAAGCCGATGGCGTTCAGGCGCACGATCACCGTGCTCCAGACCATCCACACGGCGAAGGCCAACAGCAGCGCAGGAATGGAGATCCACAGGTTGCGCCGGGCGGTCTGTTTGCCGCTGCGGCCCCAGAAGGCCGGGTCTTCCGGGCGCCAGTCATGAATGACCGGGCCCTTTTCAGGCGTTTGCAGAACGGACATGTTCTTCTCCTTGGGCAATGCTGGAAAACGGGGATTGGCTGGCCGGGGGTTGTTTACCCAGCAGCGGGCGCTTGCGCACTTCGCTCAGGTACATCCAGATCAACGAGACCCAGACCACGCCGTACAGCAACATGAAGCAGGACGAGCGCACACCGGTGAGGTCCACCAGGGCGCCAAACATGATCGGCAGCACGAAACCACCCAGGCCGCCGGCCAGGCCGACGATGCCGGACACCGCGCCCATGTTCTGCGGGTAGTCGTTGGCGATGTACTTGAAGACCGAGGCCTTGCCGAACGCGAAGGCGATGCCCATCACGAACAGCAGCACGGTGAACAGCGTGGCATTGAGGCCGATGTGAAAATCAACGATGCCGTTGACGGTTTGCACTTGCAGCTGGGTTTGCGGATAGGACAGCAGGAACAGGCAGATCCAACTCACCCACAGCACCCACCAGGTCACGCTCTGGGCGCCCCAACGGTCGGACATCCAGCCGCCGACGGCCCGCAGCACGCCACCGGGCAGGGAGAAACACGCCGCCAGCAGCGCCGCGCTTTGCAGGCTGAAGCCGTATTCCTGCACGTAGTACTTGGTCATCCACAACGCCAGGGCCACGTAGCCGCCGAACACGATCGAGTAGTACTGGCAGTAGCGCCACACCGCAGGATCTTTCAGTGACTTGAGTTGCTCACGCAGCGTGGCGCCGCCGGCACTGCGATGTTCTTTCTTCTCGGCGGTGAGAAACCAGAACAGCAGCGCGGTGATGAACAGGATCGCGCTGAACACCTTCGGCACCAGGTGCCAGGTGCCGAAGGCGATCAGCGCCGGGGCGAGAAACTTGGTCACCGCCGCACCGGCATTGCCGGCGCCGAACACGCCCATGGCAAAACCCTGGTTCTGCTTATCGAACCATTTGGCGACGTAGGCGATGCCCACCGAGAACGAGCCGCCGGCCAGGCCGACGAACAGGCCCAGCACCAGGAACTGCCAATAGGCCGTGGCGAGGGTGATCAGGTACAGCGGCAACACGCAGGCGAGCATCAGCAGGAAGAACACGATCCGTCCGCCAAAGCGGTCGGTCAGAAGCCCCAGGGGCAAACGTACCAGAGAACCGGTGAGTACCGGCGTCGCAGCCAACAGGCCAAATTGGGTTTCGTTGAGGGCCAGCAATTCCTTGATCGGAACGCCGAGCACGGCAAACATCATCCAGACCATGAAGCACACGGTGAAGGCCAGGGTACTCATCCCTAGTACCAGCCCTTGTTGCACTTGTGCTCGCATTACGAGGCACTCCGTCAGTTCGATGAGCGCAGCCTAGTGATACGAACCCTGCGAAAACTTGACCTGGGTCAACGTGCCCCGGGGCGGTACAGGCCTATGCTTGGCCCGTCTACCTCCAAGGAGGTAGTCCTGGATATCGATGAAACCCTTTGTTTATCAATATCTTGATGACGTTGGCCGAAGCTTTTATGGAAACGGAACGGCCGACAACTCTTTAGAGGTAGTGCGCCCAGGATCGGCTGCTACACCCCCAGGTCCAGGGCGCCCGCTATGCTCGCTTCAACGTTTTTCCCCGCAGGCCCGCGTCAATGATGCGTTGGCTGCGCAGTTCCCTGCCCGCTCGCGCCGGGCTGGCGGTGATCCTGATCGCCATCCTGGCCCTGGCCAGTTCCCTGAGCGCCGGCTTGATCGCCTGGTTCAGCCAGGGCGACGCTGCCGCCATCAACACCGCCGGTTCCGTGCGCATGGAAACCTACCACCTGAGCTGGAAACTGGCGGCTGGGGCCAACGACGACATCCCGGCGATCATCGCCAGCCTGCAACAACGCCTCGACAGCCCGGCCCTGCGCGCCGTGTTGGAAGACGGGCCGGAAACCTCCCTGCACAAGAGCTATCGCGACCTCATGCAGCGTTGGAACCAGACCTTGCGTCCGGCCATCGAACGTGGCGATTCAGCGTTTTTCCAAAGCAGCGCCAGCGCTTTCGTTGAGCAGCTGGACCAGTTCGTCACCCTGCTGCAACGCCAGAGCGAACACAAACAAGGCTGGCAGCAGGCGATCCAGGGCATCGCACTGTTCAGCACCATGATCATCCTGCTGATCGGCCTGTATGAGTTGCAGTACGGCGTGGTCACGCCCTTGCAGGAACTGGTGGACGCCACCCAGCGCTTTCGTCGTGGCGAATTCCAGGTGCGGGTCAACCATCAGTCCGAGGATGAACTGGGCCAGTTGGCGACCAGTTTCAACACCATGGCCGAGACCATCGAGCAGTCCCACCGCACCCTCGAAGCCCAGGTGCAACAAAAGACTTTGAACCTGCAACAGGCCAACGCCGCCCTCGAATTGCTCTATCAGAGCAGTCGCAGCCTGGCGACGCGCCAGGCCAATGCCGAAGGCCTGGATGAGTTGATCCGGCGCTTCCAGCAGCGCCTGCCCGGCCTGCGCCTGACGTTGTGCCTGCAAGGGCAATTGCAGGCCCCGGCCAAGCACCTGCTGGCCTTGCACGGCGCCGCCAGCCGCCAGGTTTGCGCCAGCAGCGATTGCGCCAGTTGCCACAAACACAACGCCGCGCGCCCACAGGCCTTCAGCATCAGCAACCAGGGCACCGAACTGGGTGAGCTCAAGGCGCATTTCGTCGATGGCCACGCGGCGCAACCCTGGGAAACCGCGTTGGTCCAGGCCCTGGCCAACCTGATCGGCACCTCGCTGTCCCTCAAGCGCCAGCGCGAACAGGACCATCGCCTGCTGCTGCTCGACGAGCGCACGATCATCGCCCGGGAGCTGCACGACTCCCTGGCCCAGGCCTTGTCGTACATGAAGCTGCAAGTCAGCCGCATGCAGACCCTGATGCGTCGCGGCGAACCGGTGCAGACCCTGGAGACTGTCACCGGCGAGCTGCGCGAGGGGCTGAACAACGCTTATCGGCAATTACGTGAGCTGCTCACCACCTTCCGCCTGCAGATCCGTGATGACGGCCTGGTCCAGGAACTCAAGGACACCGCCGAGGAATTCTCCAACCGCGGGGATTTCCAGGTGCACCTGTTCATCGACACCCTGGCCTTCGAGCTGTCGGCCAGCGAACAGATCCACATCCTGCAGATCACCCGCGAGGCCCTGTCCAACTGCCTGCGCCATGCCCATGCCGAAAACGCCTGGCTCGAACTGCGCCAGGAAGGCGAGACCGTGCGGTTGTCGATCGAAGACGATGGCCGTGGTTTCAGTGGCGAGGTCGACCAGCGCGAGCACCATGGCCTGAACATCATGAACGAACGGGCCCGCAGCCTGCACGGCCAACTGCAGATTCATTCACGTACACCCCAGGGCACCCGTATCCAGGTGCATTTCCAACCGGAATTCCTGGGTCACCCCACCGAAGGCCTCGCAACATGAACGCCCCCCTGCGCCACACCCTGCTCCTGGTCGACGATCACCCGATGATGCGTCGCGGGATCCGCCAGATGCTTGAGCTCGAAGACGATTTGCAGATCGTCGGCGAAGCCAGCCACGGCGAAGAAGCCCTGAGCCTGATCGAACCGCTCCAGCCCGACCTGGTGTTGCTGGACAACAACATGCCGCAGATGAACGGCATCGAGACCCTGCGCCGCCTGCGCGCCATGCACTACACCGGCAAGGTGCTGCTGTTCACCGTGTCCGATGCCGAGGACGACATCCGCGATGCCCTGCGCCTGGACGCCAACGGCTACTTGCTCAAGGACATGGAACCGGAGTTGCTGATCCAGTACATCCGCGACGCCCTCAACGGAGCCCTGGTGATCAGCCCCGGCCTGACCCGCGTCATGGCCCAGGCCCTGCGCTCGCCACCGCGCCAGGCCGACGTGGAGCTGACCGAACGCGAACGCCAGGTCCTCAAGACCATCGCCGGCGGCTACAGCAACAAGGTCATCGGCCACAAGCTGGGCATCACCGAGGGCACGGTCAAGGTCCATGTGAAGAACCTGCTGCACAAGCTCGGCTTGCGTTCGCGGGTGGAAGCGGCGGTGTGGGCGATGGAGCATTTGCGCGGGGCCGGCTGAGCCCCCTGGAACCCATGAATTAACACACAACCCGTGGCGAGGGAGCTTGCTCCCGCTGGGCTGCGCAGCAGCCCCTGGTTCAGCCGCTGAGGTGGATCAGGTCGATCGCATTCAGTCTTTTTGGGGTTGCTACGCAACCCAGCGGGAGCAAGCTCCCTCGCCACGGGATTTGCGCCAGCAATCAAATCCCATCCCTCTTCCGAGGTAGGCCTGCCGAGGCATAGGCCGACTGCGAGTTGGGCTCTACCATGACGGCACGCGGAGGTACGCCATGCTGACCCACCCTTCCATCGTTTTACTGTTGCGTCGTCATCACCTGTTCAGCCAATTGCCGGAGCGGGTATTCGAGGACGTCTGCAACCTGGCCGTGCTCAAGCGCCTGGCCTGCAACAGCACACTCATGCACCAGGGCGATCCGGCCAAACGATTTTTCTTGCTGGTCAGTGGCCAGATCAAGCTGTTCCGGGTCACCGGCGAGGGCCAGGAAAACCTGGTGGAGATCATCCAGCCCGGGCAGACCTTCGCCGAGGCCCTGCTGTTCAGCCAGGCCCGTTGCTATCCGGTCAGTGCGTCAGCGATCAAGGACAGCGTGCTGGTGAGTATCGAGGGCACGCATTATCGCAAGGCCCTGGAGGACCAGCCCAAGGTCTGCCTGGCGATCCTGGCGAGCATGAGTATTCATTTACACCAGCGGCTCAAGGATATCGATAACTTGACCTTGGCCAGTGCCAGTCGGCGGGTGATCAATTTCCTGTTGCAGGAGCGGGATCCAAGGGATGGCCAGGTGGTGTTGCAAGTGTCCAAGCGGCTGGTGGCTTCGAAGCTGGGGATCCAGCCGGAGACGTTTTCGCGGATTCTTCATCGGTTGGTGGATGGGGGGTTGATTGCCATGGAGCGGCGGCAGATTCGTATCTTGTCCGAAGGTGATTTGGAGGCTTATCAGCAGTAAGCTCGGTGTGTATATCCGTTTCTTCCGGTCGTACACCCATCAACATCTGTGGGAGCAAAGCTTGCTCGCGATAGCGGTGGTTCAGTCAGTGAAGAGGTTGGATGCGCCGGCCTCTTCGCGAGCAAGCTCGCTCCCACAGGGGTTCTGTGTTGGATATAAATTTTGTGCTCACTGAAGACCGAATGTGGGAGCGAGCTTGCTCGCGATAGCGGTGGTTCAGTCAATGAAGATGTTGGATGTGCCGGCCCCTTCGCGAGCAAGCTCGCTCCCACAGGGGTTCTGTGTTGGATATAAATTCTGGGGCCACTGAAGACCGAATGTGGGAGCGAGCTTGCTCGCGATAGCGGTGGTTCAGTCAGTGAAGAGGTTGGATGCGCCGGCCTCTTCGCGAGCAAGCTCGCTCCCACAGGGGATCCATCTCTAACCCACATCAATCAAGGCAATCACCCGAGAAAATACCAGTTCCATCTCGGGCTCACCGCAGTCCACCCCAAACCGCTTCCGCAACCCCAGCTGACTCAGAATCACATGCACATCCGCCAGCAATTCATGCTGCCGCAAACACGCCCGGACGCACTGCAACGAACAACCATCCAACGCAATGATCCGCCGCCCTGAGCGCGCCTTGTCAACCAGCGGCGCCACACCCCCGCCCACCCCGACAATGCAGGACATCTCAGCCAGCCCCGCACGATCCAGCCGCAGCGCAACGGTATTGGCCAGTTGCGCCACATTGGAACAACCGGAACACGAATACACCAAGGGAAGCGCGTTCGAAGCTTTCATCAGACCGCCGCCAACCCCTTCCCCGCCCGCTCCAGATTGCGCCAAAGCCACGGCGGCAACACCTCCGGATCAAGACTGTCGATCAAGTTCTTCAACGCCAGCCCCAACTCGGTGTCCCCCTCGATCACCAACCGACGACGAAAGAACAACGTATCCGGATCCTCCTGACGGCTGGCCAGCAACAGGAACTCACGCCAGTTGCCGCTGATGGTGACCTGGGCCTCGGCCCGTTCGGCGATGCGCAATCCATCCCGGGCCAGGGTCAGGTACCAACACAACTTCAGGTCAGGCACCCGCAGGCACAACCAGCGCCCACGCAGTACATCGAAACCACCGTCGCGCAACGGCTCGGCCAGGCAGCGATTGAGCGCCTGCTGCAACGCCAGTCGCTGCACCACGAACGGCACCTTGCCCACCAGCGGCAGCAAGCGATCAGCACCTTTGAGCACCCACTTCTTCGGACTCAACACAGGCCCGCCTCCTCTACCTTCAACATGCCGGCATGGCCGTGCCAATAACCATTGCATCCTTCCACGAACAACGGCGGTGCTTCGCCCTGGCGAACCTTGTCGAAAGCCGTGACCACCTCGGCCATGCCTTGGGCGCGCGGGCTCAGGCGCAGGACGTCGGCACCACAGGCCTGCAGCGCGGTGTAATCGGCCAGCAGGTTCGTGACCTCGCCGGACATCGTCTGGATACCGTTGAGGGTGAACAACTGTTGGCCTTCCTGGCTGCTCAACGCCAGGCCGTCGGGGTAGTTGATGCAGCAGAACTGGCAGTCGTCCTTGGGCCGGTTCTCGGCCCGGGCGGTAAAGCAGCGCGCCGAGTAAGCCAAGGGCAGATGACCATAGGAAAAAATCTCCACTTCAGGCACTTCGCGGCCCATGTCCCGCACTTGCTCCAGCACGTCGCCGATCAGCGCCGCCGAGCACTCCACGGGCGGCACCCAGCGGATCATGCCGCTGTCGAGCAATTGCCCCAGGGCGTGGCCGTTGTACAAGTTCAGCGCCGGGCCGCCAACGAAAGGCAGCTTGCGTTCGGCCATGAACTGCACCGCGCCCATGTCGTTGGCTTCCACCAACAATTGGCCGTTGTCACACAGGCGTCGCAGCGAAGAAAGCTCCGAGGCCGCTTCGATCAGCGTCAGGCTCGACAACACAATCTGTGCCTGGCTGCACGCCTGCAGCTCGCGCGCCAACCCCAGCCACTGATCCAGGGAGAACGCCCGGCGTTTCGAACACACGGTTTCCCCCAGGTAAATCACGTCCAGCGGCAATGCCGACATCTCGGCATAGAAATTCCCCAGTTGCGCTTTGTCCCAGTAAAACAGGACCGGTCCTAGGCTGAGTTTCATCTGGCCTCCCCTCATTGCCATGATCGATGGTAGGCACCCAGGGTGGTCTGGCTGCCTTCGGACAAACCGGCCAACACCTGGCGCCATTCTTCCCGCACGCGGAACCGTTGCGGCGCGGCCTGGTGGGCATCCAGTGCGGCGCGCCAGACCCGGGTCACTTGCTCGACGTAGGCCGGGCTGCGTTGGCGGCCTTCGATCTTCACCGCTTCGACGCCGATGGCCGTCAGTTCCGGCAGCAGGTCGAGGGTGTCGAGGCTGGTGGGTTCTTCCAGGGCGTGGAAACGCTTGCCGCCGACCAGGAAGCGGCCTTTGCACAGGGTCGGATAACCGGCCGGTTCTTCAGGGGTGTAGCGGTCGATCAGCACTTCGCTCAAGCGTGCGCTCAAGCCTTGGGCGTCTTCGCTCCAGCGTACGGCCTTGGCGGGCGAACAGACGCCGCACAGGTTCGGCGATTCGCCGGTGATGTAGGAAGACAAATGACAACGGCCCTCGGCCATGATGCACAGGCTGCCGAAACCGAAGACTTCGATCGGCACTGGGCTGCCCGCCGCCACCTGCCGCACCTGGGCCAGGGACAGCACCCGCGGCAGTACCGCACGGCGGATGTCGTAGCGCTGGGCGTAAAAAGCCAGGGCGGCTGCGTGTGTGGCCGAGCCTTGTACGGAAAGGTGCAGCGCCAACCGAGGATGGCGCTGGCTGGCGTAGCTGAGCACGCCGGGATCGGCGGCGATCAGGGCATCCACGCCGAAATCGGCGGCACGGTCCACGGCCCGTTGCCAGCGCTCCCAGCCCTTGGGTTGCGGGTAGGTATTGACCGCCACGTAGAGCTTGCGTTGGTGCTGGCGGATATGCGCGACGGCCGCGTCGAACTGCTTGTCGTCCATGTTCAGCCCGGCGAAATGCCGGGCATTGGTGTCATCGCGAAAGCCGACATAGACGGCATCGGCGCCTTGGCGCACCGCCGCTTTGAGGGCAGGCAGATTCCCTGCCGGGCAAACCAGTTGCATGGGGGCAACCTCGTGAGAAAACTAAGGGCGCCGCCAGTCTAGCCAGCCAGCCGGCGGCGACCTTGACGGCAATCAATTGCCGTCAATGCATCAGGCTCGCGAACGGCAGATACAGCACCCGGTCGTGCTTGTGCACCAGCGCCTCACGCTCGACCACTGCCAGGCCATCGGCCCAACAGGCCGCGGTCAGCATCGCTGAACTTTGCTGGGGATGCAGTTCGACACACAACTGGCCGTCGATGCCTGCAACCAATCGGGCTCGCAGGTATTGCCGGCGCCGGTTGCGCTTGAGCCAGTCGAACCCGGCCGGCACCTGCAACGGCACAGGTAACACGTCGCTCATGCCCTGGGCCCGGAACAGGAACGGCCGCACGACGATCAGCGCGGTAATCAACGCCGCCGACGGGTTGCCCGGCAGCCCGATCCAAGGCTTGCCTTCCACATCGCCAAAGGCCAGGGGCTTGCCCGGCTGGATCGCCAGGCGCCAGAGGTCAATGCTGCCCAAGGTTTCGATAGCGTGCTTGAGGTGATCCTCTTCACCCACCGAGACACCGCCCGAGGTGATCAGCACATCGCATTCGGCAGCGCCCAGGCGCAATGCCTGTCGACTGGCCAAGAGCTGGTCAGGCATGACCCCGAAGTCGTGCACCTCGATCCCCCAACCGCGCAACAGGGCGGCGAGGCTGTGGCGATTGCTGTTGTAGATCTGTCCTGGCGCCAGTGGCTCGCCCGGTTCGCGCAGCTCATCGCCGCTGCTGAGCAAGCCCACTTGCAGGGGGCGATAAACGTCCACCTGGCCGACGCCGGCACCGGCGAGCAACCCCAACTCCTGGGCGCGCAAGCGCGTGCCGGCTTCAAGCAGCCGGTCGCCTCGACGCAGTTCCTCGCCTTCCTTGCGAACATGGTCGCCGCCATTGACCGACGGCAACCAGACCCGCTCGCCATCGACGCGACAGCTTTCCTGCGGCACCACCGTGTCGGCACCCGGTGGCAGCGGCGCACCAGTAAAAATCCGCACGGCCTGCCCGGCCTGCAACGCTTCGCCCGGCTGGTCACCGGCGGCGATGCGCCCGGCCAACAGCAGGTAGCCGCCCTCCACCGGCAGGTCGGCAGCCCGCAGGGCATAACCGTCCATCGCGCTGTTATCCCAGGCCGGCAGGTTCATCGGGCAGATAATGTCAGCGGCCAGCACACGCGCCAGGGCCTGGTCCAGGCCGACCCGTTGCACGGGCGGTGGCGGCGGCGCCTGGTCGAGCAGATGCCGGATCGCTTCATCCACCGGCATCAGCACGCCGCTGTCGCACACCCGGCCGCTCACGAGCGCGTCTCGCACGCCGTCGGGGCGATGCCGCCCTGGGGCTTGAGGTGCGGGGTGAAATTGCACGGGCCGGTGCGGCTGTCCAATTGCCCGGCGAGGATCTGCTCCCAACCGGTCCGGCACGCCCCCGGCGAACCCGGCAAGCAGCACACCAGCACCCCATTGCTCATGCCCGCCAAGGCGCGCGATTGCAGGGTGGACATGCCGATCTCCGCCAGCGACACCTGGCGGAACAACTCGCCAAAACCGTCCACCTGTTTGTCCAGCAACGGTGCCACCGCCTGGGGCGTGTTGTCCCGCGGGGTGAAACCGGTGCCGCCGGTCATCAACACCACCTGGACCTTGGGGTCGGCGATCCATTGGGAGACCTGGGCGCGGATCTGGTAGATATCGTCCTTCACCAGCCCCCGGTCAACGAGCGCGTGCCCAGCGGTTTGCAGCAGATCCGCCAGGGTCTGGCCCGAGGTGTCGGTGTCAAAGGTGCGGGTGTCGCTGATGGTGAGGACCGCGATGTTCAGCGGTTGAAAGTGGCGTTGCGTCAGATGGGCCATGATCAGCCGTCCTGTCAGAAAAGATGGCCCAGCCTGAACCGCAATCGTTGCCGGGCCTATTCCTCCTTGGAGGTACCTCCCTTGCTGTAGGAGCTGTCGAGCGAAGCGAGGCTGCGATCTTTCCCGGGCCACTTGAGTTTCAAGCGAAAGATAAAAAGATCAAAAGATCGCAGCCTCGCTACGCTCGGCAGCTCCTACAAGGCACCTATTCAGGGTGCCAGGCGGCTGCGCTGCCAGGCGCCATCCTGCCGGCGGTAGTCGAGGCGATCGTGCAAACGGTCGGCGCGGCCCTGCCAGAACTCCAGCCGCTGCGGTTGCAGGCAATAGCCGCCCCAATGCCCAGGTCGCCGCACAGGTTGCTCGGCGAAGCGTTGTTCGGTCTGGGCCAGCAAGGTTTCCAGCGCGGCCCGATCCGGCAATGGACGGCTTTGTGGCGACGCCCAGGCGCCCAGGCGACTGCCTACGGAACGGGATTCGAAATAGGCGTCCGACAGCGCCGGATCAAGCTTGTGGACCGGTCCTTCGATGCGTACTTGCCGTTCCAGCCCCGGCCAGAAAAACGTCATGGCGGCCCAGGGATTGGCCGCCAGGTCCTGGCCCTTGAGGCTGTCGTAGTTGCCGAAAAACGAAAAGCCCTGGGCGTCGAAACCCTTGAGCAACAACACCCGGCAGTGAGGCCGGCCCTGGGCGTCCACCGTCGCCAGGGCCATGGCGTTGGCTTCCACGGGCGGACGTTCGGTATCGCGGGCCTGTTGCATCCAGAGCGCGAACAGGGCCAGGGGATCGTCTGATGCCTGGGCTTCGTCCAGGCCATCACGGGTGTACTGGCGGCGCATGTTGGCCAGGGAAAGAGGCATGAGGGGATCTCCACTGTGGGTTTGGGGCCAGTGTGGAGTCGACTGCGGTGGTTGGCCTTGATCGTTGTCAATGGCGGTTCTTGTGGTGAGTTGAAGGGCGCTATCGCGAGCAAGCTCGCTCCCACAGGTGATCTGCTGTGTTCACAAGATCCCTGTGGGAGCGAGCTTGCTCGCGATGAAGGTAACCCGTTCTGACAGGTAAATGACTACTTAAGCCCCAACCGCCGCGCCAGTTTATGCAGGTTACTCGGGTCAACCTCCAACAACCGAGCCGCCCCCGCCCAGTTCTGCCCGCAGCGTTCCAGAGCCTTGAGGATCGCCTGGCGCTGGCAACCGTCAACCGCCTCACTCAAGGGCTGCACGGGCGCCTCCAATGCTTGCAGGGCCTGTTCCGGCAGCGCCTGTGCAGAGGCGCTACTGGCGTTGACATCCAGGTCCAGCACCTGCGGTTCCAAGGTCATGATCAGGCTGCGACTGGCGCCACGACTCAGTTGCTTCAACGCCGCGCGGCTGATGACATGCTCCAGCTCGCGCACATTGCCAGGCCAGCTGTACGCCAGCAACGCCTGTTCGGCCGCCGGTGACAGGCGCAAGCCGCGCAAGCCCAGGCGCGTGCGGTTCAGTTCGAGGAAGTGCCCGGCCAGCATCAACACATCGTGGCCGCGCTCGCGCAGCGGCGGGATCGGCACCGGGTAGACCGAAAGCCGGTGGTACAGGTCGGCGCGAAACAGCCCATCGCGAATGCTGTCGGGCAAATGCCGGTTGGTGGCGGCGATGATCCGCACATCGACGTGCAGCGGCTTGTCCGCACCCAGGCGCTGGATCTCGCCGTTCTGCAAGGTGCGCAGCAACTTGGCCTGCACGCTCAACGGCAACTCACCGACCTCATCGAGAAACAGCGTGCCGCCATTGGCCGCATCGAAGCGTCCGGCGCGGTCGGTGGTCGCCCCGGAAAACGCGCCTTTGACGTGGCCGAACAACTCGCTTTCGGCCAGGGACTCGGGCAGCGCCGCGCAGTTGACCTGCACCAATGGCTTATGACCGCGCCGGGACAGGCGATGCAGCCGCCGGGCGAACAACTCCTTGCCCACGCCAGTCTCGCCCAGCAACAGCACCGGCAGTTCGGAATCGGCCAGCACATCCAGCTCGTTGAGCAATTGCTGCAAGCCTTCGCTGCGCCCAAGGATCTCGCCCTCCTCGGCTGGCAGGCGCAGGTCGGCCGGGTCGCTGCGCGATGCCCGCAGGCTACGGTTTTCCTGTTCGAGACGGGTGACGCGCACCGCCGCCTCGATCTGCAACGTACAACGCTTGAGTTCCTCCCGGGCGCGGCTGTCGAAGGTGCCGGCGTGCAGCGCATCCAGGGTGATAGCGCCCCAGAGCCGGCCTTCCACGTACAGGCTCACGCCCATGCAGTCATGCACCGGCAGCGGCTCGCCGACGTGGTGGTCGAGCAAGCCGTCATACGGATCGGGCAAACGGCTGTCCGGCTCGAACCAGGTGGGTTCGCGGGAGGCCATGATCGCCGCCAGGCGCGGATGCTGGGCGATCACGAAACGCCGGCCCAGCGCTTCGTGGACCAGGCCCACGGTAGCCACGGGCCTGAGGCTGTCGTCGTCCAGGCGCAGCAGCCCCACGGCACCACTGTTGAAGTACTCCCGCAGGGTCTGCACCAGGCGCTGCAATCGCACCGCATTGGGCAGCTCGACGATCAGGTCGGCGGCCAGGCTTTCACGCAGCATGGTAGTGATGACCCTCCAGGGTTCGTTTGACCCTTCACAGTCAGGGTGACAATCACCCTGTCAATAATTTAGTGCTTTGTTTTCAATCAGTTGAATCTGGCATGCCGGCTGCAAAGAAGCGCTCATCTGTCCCTCCCGGGATTCAACCCAAGGAAACATGATGAACCTCGATCTGCTGGAACAAAGCCTCGGCCAACTGGCCTGCGACATTCCCGGTGCGACCCGTACCTTCCATCATTACAACCTCGACTTCTGTTGCGGTGGGCAAAAATCCTTGCGCGAAGCGGCGCTGGGCAAAGGCTTGAACCCGTTGCTGATCGCCGACGCCCTCAGCACCCTGCAAGCGGCCGGGGAGCTGGGCCATGACTGGCGCAGCGAGCCCCAGGCATTGTTGATCGCCCATATCCTGGAACGCTACCACGCGCGTCATCGCGAACAACTGCCGGAACTGATCCGCCTGGCCCGGCGCGTCGAGACGGTCCATGGCGCCCGGGCCAGTTGCCCCAACGGCCTGGCCGATCACTTGCAGGACATGTATCAGGAACTCGAAGGCCACATGCTCAAGGAGGAACAGGTGCTGTTCCCGATGCTGCAACAAGGCCTGGGCGAACGCGCCTCGGCGCCGATCCAGGTACTGCGCTACGAACACGACCAGCACGGTGAGGCCCTGGAAACCATGCTGGCCCTGACCGACCAGATCACCCCGCCCGCCGACGCCTGCAACACCTGGCGCGCCCTGTACCGCGGGCTGGTGGAGTTTCGTGATGACCTGATGCAGCACATCCACCTGGAAAACAATGTGTTGTTCGTCAATGCGATGAAGCCCGTTCGCTAACGCTAAAACCACACACTACCCCCTGTGGGAGCGAGCTTGCTCGCGATGGCGTCGGATCAGTCAGTATTGAATCGCCTGACCCACCGCCATCGCGAGCAAGCTCGCTCCCATAGGGAATTGGTGGTGTTCAGCCTATTTCACAAACCCCTTGAATCAACTGCGGGCTTTCACTCTCCGCTCAAAACTGCCAATAGAACATCGCCTTCGCCAACACCACGATCAGCACCATATGCCCCAGGATACTGCGCCGCAGCCAGCAGGCGCGGCTGGGTGTCAGGCGTCCGCTCTTGAGCCAGTACGCCAGCCACAGGTAATGCCCGATGATGCTCAGCGCCAGCAGGATCTTCAGGCTCAGCAACAGACCGAAGCTGTTGCCCAGCGGCTGGATCAATGCGCCGCGATGCTGCCAGGCCAGGGCCATGCCGGCGCCGTACAACACCAGCACCACGCCATGCAGCACATGCCGCGAGCGCTGGGCGATCGCCTGGTCAGCGCCGTCCCTGACGATCTGCGTCAAAGGCCCGCGCGCGGCATGCCAGATGAACACCTCGAAAAACAGCGTGCCAATGAAAGCGATGGCCGCCAACAGGTGCGTGACCAGCAAGACCCCGTACATCATCGACCCCCTCGTCCCAATCGGCTCATCCCGGATGCCCATCCACCCGAGCCTTCAACAGCATCGGCCCATAGCGCCAGGCGTAGAGACCGAACGCCAACGTCCAGCACAGCGCCGCCAGCCACAGCCCGGCCAACGGCAACAGCAACACCAACAGCACCCGGCTCAGGCACGCCAGGTTCAGCAGGATGAATGCCAAGGTCATGCCCGCCGGTGGCTCCAGTGGGCGCCCGGTATGGCCCAGGCTGACACGGGCAATCATCGCCAGGATCAAACCGGCCATGGCGCCGATGGTCAGGCTGTGCACTGCCAGGCTCGGGCTCACCGGCACACCGAAATGCCACAGCGCCATGCCCAGGCAGGCCACCGCCAGCCAAGCGTAGGCCAGGTGCAACGACCACAGCAGTGGTACCCGCCACAAATCCCGATCATGCCAACGCACCAGTCGAATCCCGTGCCCCACCGCCAACGCGGCGAACAACAGGCCAACCCAGACGCTGGCCGTCAGCGCCGGGCCGAAGGCATACAACAACGCCACCAGCGCCGCACCCGCCAGTAACAGGCGATCGAGCCATGGCCAAGGGGCCACGCCCTCGACCCGACCGAGGCCGCGCTGGGTAAAGAATGGAATCACGCGGCCGCCAATCAAGCCCATCATGGCCGCCACCAGCCACAGGCCGGTGAGCACGCTTTGGCGCTGCAAGCCCTCGTTGTGCTGCACCAGGCCGTACACGGATAACCCGTCGGCGGCGGCCAACAGCAGCAACACCAGCACAATCGGGTAATTGCGCTTCTGCCGCACGCGCCACAACATCACGCCCATCAACACCGCGACCACCAGGGCAAAACCCAACTCCAGCAGCGCCAGCAACGGCCAAGGCGCATCGACCAGCCAGGCCAGCCGCGCGCCCAGCCACAACAACGCCAGCGTTGCCAGGCGCTTGCCGCTGAGCCCCGGGGTGCCGGTCCAGGTTTGCACCGCGGTCAGCAGGAACCCGGCGATGATCGCCAAGCCGAAACCGAATAACAGTTCATGCCGGTGCCAGGCCAACCAGCCGCCGGCCGGCTGCCAGGCCGACAACCGCCCGGTAAACGCCGCGAGCCAGAAAGGAACGGCCAACAACGCCAACACACAACCGGCCAGAAAAAACGGCCGAAACGCCAGGCGCCACAACGGCGCGATGGCCATGGCCTTGCGACGGTCAAGCACTTGCATACACCACTCCTTTGCCTCGCCAGACAGCCAGCGAGGGACGACAAACCAGGGTTCGAATGATCGGCTATCGACGCCGGCCGGCCTTGTCTCAGATCAAGCCAGCGCATCGGCGACCTCCCGTCTCGAACAGGCACTTGCAAGGGGCTTGCCGAAGTGGGTCAGTGTTGGAGTTCAGTAATGCTGTTCAATAAACCCGTGGCGAGGGAGCTTGCTCCCGCTGGGCCGCGAAGCGGCCCTTAAAGCCGCCAAATGCAGGGCATCAGACACTCCGCACCCGCCGATTTACGACTGCTTCGCAGCCGAGCGGGAGCAAGCTCCCTCGCCACAGGTCCATCATTTTCTTGTGTACCGCATTGTGCTCCCACAGGGACTGTAGCTGAACGGGGTATTTAAGACCCTTTCATGGTTGTTTTAACCCTGTCAGACCAGGGTCATTTATACCCACCCCAACCTCAACACCCCAGGAATCAACGCCCCCAAGCCTGGCCCGGCTCTTGCTCAGGCACGGCATCACCTTTCTTTGCCGGGGTCCTCCATGAAATCCGTCGTCCTGCCGCTCACCTGGTTCGTCGTGCTCACCTGCGTCGTGGCGCTTGCCAGCGGCCTGTCCCTGAGCCTGGTCTGACCCCGCCCTTCTCTTTAGCCATTCCAAGGATCCACGCCATGGTGCTCCACCGCGTCCATCACCAGATTCTGCGCAGCCATCATCTGTTCGAGCCCTTGAACGAAGAACAGCTCGACGAATTGATGAGCAACAGCCAACTGCTGAGCATCGACAGGGGCGACCCGCTGTTCCGCCAGGGAGAGCCGGCGCAGGCGTTTTACTTCGTGATTTCCGGCGCGGTGAAAATCTACCGGCTGACCCCGGACGGCCAGGAAAAAGTCTTCGAAGTGATTGGCGAGCGCCAGACCTTCGCCGAAGCCATGATGTTGATGGACACGCCCAACTACGTCGCGTCCGCCGAAGCCGTCGGCCCGACCCAGTTGTATCGGCTGTCCAACGCCACCTACATGCGTCTGCTGCAAAGCAACAGCCGGCTGACCTTCGCCCTGCTCGGCAAGCTCTGCGTGCGTTTGCACCAACGGGTCAACGAGATTGAAACCCTGTCGCTGAAAAACGCCACGCACCGCGTGGTGCGCTATCTGTTGACGCAACTCGTACGCCTGCAAACCGTGGACAGTCAGTTCGAACTGCCGATGGCCAAACAGTTGATCGCCGGGCATTTGTCCATCCAGCCGGAAACCTTTTCGCGGATCATCCGACGCCTGATCGATGAAAAGATCATCACCCAGGACGGTCGCCAGATCGCCATTCTCGATCGCCTGCGCCTGGAACAATTCGAATGAGCACGCAGCCCACTTGCCTGTATTGCCAACAGGTCCATCCCGCCCATGCAAGCGAATGTCGCCAGTGCGGCATGCCCCTGCCCGCCGAAGCAGCGATGGCCGGCGAGCGCAGGCTTCGGCGCTTCACCTGGTTTTGCATCGCCTTGACGATCTTCTGCATCGTCATGTTCTTCTGGCTGCCTCGCAGCATCGCCTGAACCCTCAATCCTGAGTCAATTGCCGGTACAACTGCGGTAGCCGCAGCGGCAGTTGCTCGGGCTGGCGAATCAAGGTATAGCCGTTGGCTCCGAACATGTATGGCAGGTAATCCCCCGCTTCGCGGTCGATGGTGATGCAGAACGGCGTCAACCCTTGGCGCTGGGCTTCCAGCACTGCCTGGCGGGTGTCTTCCACACCGTAGCGTCCTTCGTAAAGGTCCAGGTCGTTGGGCTTGCCGTCACTGAGCAGCAACAACAATTTGCGCCGGCGCTTGCAGCCCGCCAGCCGTTGCGTGGCCTGGCGAATCGCTGCGCCCATGCGCGTGTAGTAACCGGGCTTGAGGCCCTGGATCCGTCCGCGGGTGTGATCGTCGTAACGCTGGTTGAAGGCCTTGAGTTCATGCAGGCGCACCTGCTGGCGACGCAGGGACGAGAACCCGTACAACGCGAAGTCATCACCCAGCACCGACAGGGTTTCACCGAACAGCAACAGGCTGTCGCGGATCACGTCGATCACCCGGTGCTCGTCGTTGAGGTGGGCATCGGTGGACATCGACAGGTCGGCCAGCAGCAGGCAGGCCAGGTCGCGGCGGGTCTGGCGCTGGTCCATGAACAGTCCGCGTTCGCTGCATTGGCCATGCTGGCGCTCGACGTGAAAATCCAGCCAGGCTTGCAGGTCCAGTTCCGAGCCTTGGGTTTGCTGGCGCAGCCATTGGCGGTCGTTACGCAAGTGTTCGAACTGGCGACGCAGGCGCTGGGCCGAGTTTCGCAGGCGTGTGGGCAACGGCTGGGGCTGGCCATCGCGAGGAATGAAGGTTTGCAGGCTGACGAAGTCGTCCTGCAGGCGTTGCTTGCGGTAATCCCATTCCGGCAACAGGATGCCCGCACCCAACGGGATGTCGTCCACATCGGCCGGCGGCAGGTCCAGGTGCAGTTTCAAGCCCCCGCCCTTGCGCACGCGGGTGCGGGACAGGGTCAATTGGTCCAGGTCTTCGGCGACACGAGCGGCGTCCGGGTCTTCGCGGTCATCCGCCCAACGATCCAGGTCCACGTGTTCGGTCCAACTGAACAGGTTTTCCAGGCGCACGATCAGCAGCCCACCGTCACGGCTGCTGTCATCTATTCGTTCGGCGCGCTTGCGACCGCCCTGTTGTTCGCCGGGCGGTGTCGCCAGGTATTGCTCGGACTCCTCGAGGTTGGCGGCCTGGGGATTGGCCAGGTGTTGGGGTGGGTAGAGCCACAGTGGCAACGGCCAGGCGGCCCGCTCGCTGCGGGGAAAATGTTCGACACTGCCCGGTTCGCGCAAGGCTTGGCACAACGCCCGTTCCAAAGCGGCTTCGGCCGGGTTGAGCGTGGCCGGATCGGGGCGCAGGGACAGGTGCGCGTCCACCAGTCGCCGGTAGCGCGGGCGCAGCGCCGGGTAGCGCTTCAACACCGCCAGGGTCCAGCGCTGATTGTCCCGGCCCCAATGCTTCATCGGTCCCGACTGCGCGGCCAGCAAGGCCAGCCAGCGATACAACTCTTGGTTGAGCTCGACATCGGGGAACGCCGCCAGGCTCGCCGGCAAGCGCAGATTGTCGCCGTCGCACCAGGCCAGGGGCACTTGCTTGCAGGTGCCGGCGATCTGCTGCATCAGGTTGCGCCGCAGCAGCAGGTCGCGGTCACTGACCGCTTCCAGCCCCAGGTGCGGCGCACCGCCGGTGGCGCGAAACAGCACCTGCAGCGAGCGTTGCCGTGGGATTAGCTCGACCCGTGCTTCAGGAAAATCGGCACTGGCCCGGCGGGTGATGAAACGGTGCCAGACACTGCCGACCCATTCTTCCAGCTCTAGCGTGAATGCCATGTTTTACTCTCCTATCGACCCGAGTGATTCGCACTGCTCTTGTGGCGAGGGAGCTTGCTCCCGCTTGGCCGGGCTGGCGCTCCAGTGCGAAGCGCCCATCAAAAAGGGTCTGCTGAGCAGCCCAGCGGGTGCCAGCACCCACGCCACAAAAACTCTCTCGCGCGAGTTCAGCGGTGGCCTTTCAAGAAGGCACCACCGCCGCCGGTGCGCGCAGGGCCGCGCGGCCACGTTGACGGAAGCTGAACAGGTAGCAGAGCAGCCCGGCCAGGAACCCGACGCCGCTGACCAGTCGCGCCCAGAACAGCGGCTTCAAATGATCCATCGTCGCCATGAACGGCAAGGCACTGCCATCCTCCATCCAACGTTGCAACCAGACCTGGACGACACCGGCCGCGGTGAGGAACAAGGTGATCATCACCATCGACAGGGTCATCAACCAGAAGCCCCAGATTTCCAGGCGCTGGGAACGTTCGTCCGCCGCTTCGCCCAAGCCGCGCAAGCGTGGCATGGCGTAGCTGATCAGCGTCATCACGATCATCGCGTAGGCACCGTAGAAGGCCAGGTGGCCGTGGGCCGCGGTCAGTTGCGAACCGTGGGTGTAGTAGTTGACCGGCGCCAGGGTGTGCAGGAAACCCCAGACCCCCGCGCCGAAGAACGCGGTGACCGTGGTGCCCTTGGCCCACAACGTCGCGGCGCGGTTCGGGTGATGCCGACGGCGGTTTTTCACCATGCTGAAGGCGAAGACCACCATCGCCAGGAACGGCAGCGGTTCCATCGCCGAGAAGATCGAACCGACCCACAGCCAGACCTCGGGCGCGCCGATCCAGAAGAAGTGGTGACCGGTGCCGATGATGCCGGTGATCAGTGCCATGGCGATGATCACGTAGAGCCATTTCTCCACCACTTCCCGGTCCACGCCGGTGATCTTGATCAGGACGAAGGCCAGCATCGAACCCATGATCAATTCCCAGACGCCTTCCACCCAAAGATGCACCACCCACCACCAGTAGAACTTGTCGCGGGCGAGGTTTTCCGGGTTGTAGAAGGAGAACAGGAAGAACACCGCCAGGCCGATCAGGCCGGTCATCATCACCATGCTGACGGTGGTCTTGCGACCTTTGAGCAAGGTCATGCCGATGTTGTAGAGGAACCCCAGGCACACCACGACGATGCCCATCTTGGTGATCGTCGGCTGCTCCAGGAACTCCCGCCCCATGGTCGGCAACAAGTCGTTGCCGGTGAACTTCGCCAGCGTCGCATAAGGTACCGAGAGGTAGCCCAGGATCGTCGCCACGCCTGCGGCGGCGAATACCCAGAACAGCAACAGTGCCAGTTTCGGGCTGTGCAGTTCGCGGTCGGCCTCCTCCGGTATCAGGTAATACGCCGCGCCCATGAAGCCGAACAGCAGCCAGACGATCAGCAGGTTGGTGTGGACCATGCGGGCCACGTTGAAAGGAATCAGCGGGAACAGGAAGTCGCCGACCACGTATTGCAAGCCCATGATCAAACCGAACAGCACCTGCCCGAGGAACAACATCAGGGCAAACACGAAGTAGGGTTTGGCGACGGCCTGCGAGGCGAATTTCAGATGCGGATTAGCCATGCTCATCTCTCAGCCCTCCTTGTTTGGCGGCCAGCCATTGGTGTTGATTTTCGAGCTCCACTTGAGGAACTCGGCGATGTCGTCGACCTCCTGCTCGCTCAGGTTGAACTGCGGCATGGCCCGACGACCCGGAACGTTCAGCGGCTGCATTTTCATCCAGGCCTGCAGGAACGGCTTGAAAGCCTCGTCGCCACCGCGCCGGTTCACCACGTTGCCCAGCTCCGGCGCGAAATACGCGCCCTCGCCCAGCAAGGTATGGCAGCCGATGCAGTTGTTGCGCTCCCAGACGCCCTTGCCGCGTATCACCGATTCCGTCAATTGCGCCTGGTTGCTGCGTTCGGGAAAGGTCTGTTCCGTGTGGTAGGTCAGGGCCAGGAATATCAGGAAGAAGAAGATGCTTCCCCCGAAGTAAATATTCCTGGCCATGCCTTTGGTGAAGGTATCTGACATGGTCACTTCCTCATTGCTTGGCGTGACCATTCTAGGAAGCCAGGGGTCCGGAACCGCTTGATGGCGATCAAGAATCTCCGATGGTTTTGGTGGGTTGTTCCAGCACCGCTCGAAAAGACGGGTGAGCTTTTGTGTTTTGCTGGGGTGTTCCAACACTGCCAGAAAGGCAGGTGAGCTTTTGTGGCGAGGGAGCTTGCTCCCGCTGGGTTGCGCAGCGACCCTAAAACCTGCTGGCGCGGTGTGTCAGATGGATTGAGTTGTTGCTGGTGGGGCCGCTTCGCAGCCCAGCGGGAGCAAGCTCCCTCGCCACGGGGGGGAATGTCGGGCGTCAGAGCGCGAACGAGATCGCAATCGCCAGCACCACCGCCCAGCTCAACACCAACCGCCGCCACAACCGCGGCGCATGGCGCAGCTCCATGAAACCGTCGGCGATCAGCCAGGCCTTGGTCACCGCGACCGCCAGGATGGCGATGGACACCAGCCCGCTGGTGGCGACCTGGCCCAGGGCGACGGTGCCGCTGCTCAGCACAGTCAGCGCCATCCAGCAGGCGATCAAGACACGGGAAGCCGACATGAGCACCTCCGCTCAATCAAGGATGTAGACCACCGGGAACAGCAACACCCAGACCAGATCCACCATGTGCCAATACAGCACACCGGACTCCAGCCCACTGTTGCGCTGCGCCCCATAGCGACCTCGCCGACACCCCTCGGCCAGCCAGGCAAGGATCACCATGCCCAGCAGCACATGGAGGAAATGAAACGCGGTGAGGATCCAGTACAAGGTGAAGAACGTGTCGTGCTCCATCCCCAGCCCGTTCGCCAAGAGATGGGCATACTCCGTGAGTTTGATCGCCACATAACCGCAGGCGAGCAACAACGCCCCGCACAACAACAGCGCGGCTCGACGCGGCCGGTCCTGCCTGGCTTGCTCCTGGGCCAGGGCGGCGAACAGGCCGGCGGTGAGCAGGCTGAGGGTCATCGCCAGGCCCGTGGACCGGTCCAGCAACTGCCGGCCCTCGCTGAACATCTGCGGGTACAACGCCTGGGCGACGGTGAACGCCAGGATCAACAGCGCGAACACCGACAACTCGGCGAGGATGAAAAACCACATCGCCAGGTCCCCGGGCAATCGCCGGGACACGCCAGCGGCTTCAGCCGAAGTGGACATCGACCACATCCATCAACGCGGCAACGGTCTGCGGGTCGTCACTCAACGGCTCGGCCAGGCAGGCCAGGCAGGCTTGGCGCGGGTCCATGCCCGAGCCGATCATGCGCGCGGCGAAAATCAGCAAGCGCGTCGACGCCACTTCTTCCAGATCATGCTGGTCGAGCCGGCGCAGGGCCTGCCCGAGCCGCACCACTTGGGCGGCCAGTGCCAGGTCCACACCCGCCTCGCGGGCGACGATGCGTTCTTCATCGACCACTGCCGGATAACCAAAGCGCATCGCCACGAAACGCTGGCGCGTACTGGGTTTCATGCCCTTGAGCAGGTTCTGGTAACCGGGGTTGTACGACACCACCAGCATGAACGACGGCGGCGCCTGCAGCACTTCGCCGGTGCGCTCCAGGTACAACTGCCGCCGATCATCGGCCAAGGGATGCAGCACCACCGCCGTGTCCTGGCGCGCCTCGACCACCTCATCCAGATAACAAATGCCGCCCTCGCGCACGGCCCGGGTCAAGGGCCCGTCCTGCCACCAGGTGCCTTGGGCGCCGATCAGGTGACGGCCCACCAGGTCGGCCGCGCTCAAGTCATCGTGGCAAGCGACGGTGTACAGCGGCAGTTTCAGGCGGTGGGCCATGTGCTGGACGAAACGGGTCTTGCCGCAGCCGGTGGGGCCTTTGATCAGCACCGGCATGCCGTGATGCCAGGCTTGTTCGAACATCGCCTGTTCGTTGTCCTGGGGTTGATAAAAGGGTTCGTCGGGGTGCTGCAAAGTGTGGATAGCGTTCATGGCGAGGGCCTGGTCAGACAACACGATTGCCGGCCACGCTACGGTGCCCTGCGACAACCTGGCAAGGGCGGCGGCCGGCAAACTTGATCGCCGTCAAGCGGCTCACCACCGCCCTGGGCATAGCCTTGCATCGCACCAAGAACCTGCGCGCCGAACGTCATTTACAGCGCAGCGCGGGTCATGCCTGAGGAGAAATGGAATGCTGATCAGCCACAAAAAAACGTGGGCCCTGAGGGTGACGGCGCTGTGTACAGCGCTGGTTGCTCCCTACGCCTTCGCCGACCAACCCACCACGCCGGAGTCACCCCGGGTGGTCAAGACCGAAGGCGCACCGGACCTGAGCCAGGCCGACTTCGACTCGGCCAAGGAAATCTATTTCCAGCGCTGCGCCGGCTGCCACGGGGTCCTGCGCAAAGGCGCCACCGGCAAGCCGCTGACACCCGACATCACCCAGTCCCGCGGCCAGGCTTACCTGGAAGCGCTGATCACCTATGGCTCGCCCGCCGGGATGCCGAACTGGGGCACCTCCAACGCCCTGACCAAAGACCAGATCACGGTGATGGCCAAGTTCATCCAGCACACCCCGCCGACACCGCCGGAATGGGGCATGGCCGAAACCCTCAAGACCTGGAAGGTCCTGGTCAAACCCGAGGACCGCCCGACCAAGCAGCTGAACAACCTCAACCTGCAGAACCTGTTCTCGGTGACCCTGCGCGACGACGGCAAGATTGCCTTGATCGACGGTGACAGCAAGAAAATCGTCAAGCTGATCGACACCGGCTACGCGGTGCACATCTCGCGCATCTCGGCGTCGGGGCGCTACCTGCTGGTGATCGGCCGGGACGCCAAGATCGACATGATCGACCTGTGGCCGAAAGAGCCGACCAAGGTCGCGGAAATCAAGGTCGGTATCGAAGCCCGTTCGGTGGAAACCTCCAAATTCAAGGGCTACGAGGACAAGTACACCGTCGCCGGTTCGTACTGGCCGCCGCAGTTCACCATCATGGACGGCGAGACCCTGGAGCCCAAGCAGATCGTCTCGACCCGGGGCATGACCGTCGACACCCAGCAATACCATCCCGAACCGCGTGTCGCGGCGATCATCGCCTCCCACGAGTGGCCGGAGTTCATCGTCAACGTCAAGGAAACCGGCAAGGTGATGCTGGTCAACTACCAGGACATCAAGAACCTCACCATCACCAGCATCGACGCCGCACCGTTCCTTCATGACGGCGGTTGGGACAGCAGCCATCGCTACTTCATGACGGCCGCCAACAACTCCAACAAGGTCGCGGTGATCGACTCCAAGGAACGCAAGCTCACCGCCCTGGTGGATGTCGGCAAGACCCCGCACCCAGGCCGCGGCGCCAACTTCAACCATCCGCTCTACGGACCGGTGTGGGCCACCAGCCACTTGGGCGATGCCGGGGTTTCGTTGATCGGTACCGACCCGGTCAAGCATCCGCAATACGCCTGGAAACAGGTCGCTTCGCTCCAGGGCCAAGGCGGCGGTTCGCTGTTCATCAAGACCCACCCCGCGTCGCGCCACCTGTATGTCGACACCACCCTCAGCCCCGACGCCAAGCTCAGCCAGTCGGTGGCGGTGTTCAACATCGACAAGCTCGACGCCGGCTACACCGTGCTGCCGATTGCCGAATACGCCGGCATCAAGAAAGGCGCATTACGCGTGGTGCAACCGGAATACAACAAGGCCGGCGACGAGGTCTGGTTTTCGGTCTGGAGCGGCCAGGAAGACGAGTCGGCACTGGTGGTGATCGACGACAAGACCCTCAAGGTCAAGAACGTGATCAAGGACAAGCGCCTGATCACTCCCACCGGGAAATTCAACGTCTACAACACCCAACACGACATCTATTGAGCCCCATCAATAAGAGGAAAAATCATGAAGCCTATTCTGATCGCACTGGCCTTGACCGCCGCCTACAGCCTGCCGGCGTTGGCGCAAGACGGCCCGACACTGTTCAAGAGCAAGCCCTGCGCGGCCTGTCACGCCATCGACACCAAAGTGGTGGGCCCGGCGCTCAAGGAAGTCGCGGCGAAAAACGCCGGTGTCGCAGGGGCCGAGGCGGTACTGGCCAAACACATCAAGGAAGGCACGCAAGGCAACTGGGGACCGATGCCGATGCCGGCCAACCCGGTGACTGAGGAAGAAGCCAAGATCCTCGCGGCGTGGGTCTTGACCCTTAAATAACTGGGCAGGATCTGCCTGATACCTGTGGCGAGGGAGCTTGCTCCCGCTGGGCTGCGAAGCGGCCCCAAATAGCACCCTGACGACTCGGTGTGTCAGGCAAACCCAAGGGGCTGCTGCGCAGCCCAGCGGGAGCAAGCTCCCTCGCCACAAAAGCGGTGCAATTTTTTCAGGAGGACGTCATGGAACGACACCGCATCACCACCTCGATAACCGCCCTCCTCTTCGTTTTCTCCGCCTGCGTGCTGGCCGCTCCCGACAGCCAGCGCCAGGCCCAACTGCAACACCTGCTGGACCAGGATTGCGGCGCCTGCCACGGCCTGTACCTGACCGGTGGCCTCGGCCCGCCCCTGACCCACGAAGCCCTGGCCGGAAAATCCCGCGACAGCCTCATCGCCACCGTCACCCTCGGCCGGCCCGGCAGCGCCATGCCCGGTTGGGCCGCGCTGCTCGAACCCGACGACATCCGCTGGCTGGTGGACCGGCTCCTTCAAGGAAAACCCGCCCCATGATCCGTTCTCTCCTGTCCTCCTCGGCCATCGCCCTGCTGCTCTGCGGTTGCGCCCAGACACCGTTGCGCGGCACCGGCGATTTGGGCGTGGTGGTGGAACGCGCCAGCGGCAGCCTGCAAATCATCGAAAGCGACACCCGCACCGCCCTGGGCCGTGTCGAAGGCCTGGGCGACCTGTCCCACGCCTCGGTGGTGTTCTCCCGCGACCAGCGCTACGCCTATGTGTTCGGTCGCGACGGTGGCCTGAGCAAAGTCGACCTGCTGGGCGCACAAATCGAGCGCCGGATCATCCAGGGCGGCAACAGCATCGGCGGTGCGATCAGCCAGGACGGCAAGCTGATCGCCGTCTCCAACTACGAGCCCGGCGGCGTCAAGGTATTCGATGCCCGGACCCTGGAACAGGTCGCCGACATCCCGGCCACGCCGTTGCCCGGCGGCCAGAAACGTTCACGCGTGGTCGGCTTGGTGGATGCACCGGGACAACGCTTCGTGTTCAGCCTGTTCGACACCGGCGAGATCTGGACCGCCGACTTCAGCCAGGGCCTTACCCCGCGCATCGAGCGTTTCACCGCCATCGGCCAGCAACCCTACGACGCCCTGATCACCCCCGACGGGCGTTATTACATGGCCGGGCTGTTCGGCGAGGACGGCATGGCCCAGCTCGACCTCTGGCACCCGGAGCGCGGCGTGAAACGGCTGCTCGGGCACTACGGACGCGGCCAGGACAAGTTGCCGGTGTACAAGATGCCGCATCTGGAAGGCTGGGCCATCGCCGACCAACAAGCCTTCGTACCCGCCGTCGGGCATCACCAGGTGTTGGTGATGAATGCCCAGGACTGGCAGCAGACCGACGCCATCGCCGTGGCCGGCCAACCGGTGTTCGTCACGGCGCGACCGGATGGCCGGCAACTGTGGGTCAACTTCGCTTATCCGGACAACGACCGCGTCCAGGTCATCGACACCCAGACCCACGCCATCGTCGCCGACCTACGGCCAGGCCCGGCGGTGCTGCACATGGAATTCACCGCACGGGGTGACCAGTTGTGGCTGTCCGCCCGGGACGGTGGCGAGGTCCAGGTCTGGAACCCGTATCGGCTCGAACGCCTGGGCAGCCTACCGGCCCTGAGCCCGAGCGGCATTTTCTTCAGCAGTCGCGCACACAAGTCGGGGTACTGACCATGACACCCAGCTCACTGGCCCGGCGCCTGATCGATCGATTCCAGCATGGCCTGCCATTGTGCGCCGAACCCTATCGGGCCATGGCCGAGACCTTGGGCTGCAGCGAAGCCCAGGTCATCGATTGCCTTCAACACCTGCACGTGGCCGGGACCTTATCGCGGGTCGGCCCGGTGTTCGAACACACCCGCGCCGGGGCCAGCACCCTCGCCGCCCTGGCCGTGCCCGAAGACCGCCTGCACCAAGTGGCGGCACGCGTCAGTCAATACCCGGAAGTCAATCACAACTATGCCCGGGAACATCGCTACAACCTCTGGTTCGTGCTGACCGGCCCCAACCGGGCGCACCTGGACAACATCCTCCAGGAACTGGAACACGACACCGGTCTCACGCCCCTGGACCTGCCCATGCTCACCGCCTACCGCATCGACCTGGGCTTTGCCCTGGAGGCCACCCCATGAACATCACCCTGAGCGAACAACAGTCACTGGCCTTGCGCCGTCTGCTGGAAACCGGCCTGCCCCTGACATCCCGTCCCTTCCAGGCCTTGGCCGAACAGATCGAGGCCAGCGAGCCACAGGTGCTCGAACAGGTGCAGCGCTGGCATGAACAGGGCCTGTTCCGTCGTGTCGGCTTGGTGGTCAACCATCGCGCCTTGGGGTTTGCCGCTAACGCCATGCTGGTGCTGGATGTGCCGGACGCCCTGGTCGATGAAGTCGGCCGGCGCCTCGGCCAGGCCCCGGGCATCAGCCTTTGCTACCAGCGTCCACGGCGCCTGCCCCAGTGGCAATACAACCTGTTCTGCATGATCCACGGGCGCCAGCGTGACCGCGTCGAGGCCCAGGTCCAGGCGCTGCTGGAAGAACACCTGCTGGACGACCTGCCCCACCAGCTACTGTTCAGCACGCACCTGTTCAAGCAATGCGGCGGACGTTTCGCCGCACCGGTCGGAGCCCGCAGCGATGGATGACCTCGACCGGCGCCTGATCAATCGCCTGCAATTGGGCCTGCCACTGGTCCGTCATCCTTGGCAGGCCCTGGCCGAGGAACTGGACAGCAATGCGACCGAACTGCTCGACCGCCTGCATGAACTGCTCAACGACGGCGTGCTGACCCGCTTCGGCCCGATGTTCGACATCGATCGCCTGGGCGGTGCGTTCACCCTGGCGGCACTGGCGGTGCCCGAATCGCGCTTCGAAACCATCGCCGAGCTGCTCGCGGACATGCCCGAAGTCGCCCACAACTACCGCCGCGAACACACCTGGAACATGTGGTTCGTGCTCGCCTGCCCCAGCGAACAGGCGATCAACGACACCCTGCTGCGCATCGAGCACCTGACCGGCCTGGTGCCGCTGAACCTGCCCAAAGAGGAGACCTACCATGTCGGCCTGTACTTCCCCGTCTGAGTCGTTGTGGCAAGCGCCGCCATGGCTGGATGAAACGCCCTTGGCCCTGCGTTTGGTGGAACTGACCCAGGCCGGCCTGCCCTTGCTCGAAGACCCCTGGGCCTGGCTGGCCGAACAACTGGGCTTGAGCGTGGAATCCACCCTCGACCTGCTCAAGCGCCTGCAGGCCGAAGGCGCGATCCGGCGCATCGCCGCCGTGCCCAATCACTATCGCCTGGGTTATCGCCACAACGGCATGACGGTGTGGGACGTGGCCGATGCCGATATCGCACGCCTCGGCGCCCTGCTGGGAGCACAGCCCTTTGTCAGCCACTGCTATCGGCGCCCGCGCCGACCCGGTTGGCGCTACAACCTGTTCGCCATGGTCCACGGCCGCAGCCGCGAAGAAATCGACCGCTACCGCGAACACCTGCGCTATTTGCTGGGGGACGCCTGCGCCGCCGACGACATGCTGGTGAGCAGCCGCATCCTGAAAAAAACCGGCCTGCGGCTGACACCTGTGGGAGCAAAGCTTGCTCGCGAAACAGGGGCGTCGGTTTCTGAAGAGCGGCATCAGCTTCATCGCGGGCAAGCCTTGCTCCCACGGAGCGACTTATGTTGAGGATCAGCCACTACCTGCGAGCCCTGGCCGGGCACTGCCCCGCCCCACGTGTCGCGCCACCGGGCAGCCAGCGCCCGCCGGTGGTGATCTGGAACTTGCTCAGGCGTTGCAACCTGACCTGCAAGCACTGTTACGCAACATCCGCCGACAGCGTGTTTCGCGATGAACTGGACACAGCGGCGGCACTCCGGGTCATCGACGACCTGCATGATGCCGGCGTGCGCGTGCTGATCCTGTCCGGCGGCGAACCCTTGCTGCGCGACGATCTGTTCCAGCTCAGTGCCTATGCTCGCGACAAAGGCTTTTTCCTGGCCCTGTCCACCAACGGCACATTGATCGACGCCGCCAACATCGAACTGATTGCCGCGGCGAATTTCGACTACGTCGGCATCAGCATCGATGGCCTGGAAGCGACCCACGATGAATTCCGCCAGCTCAAGGGTAGCTTCGCCAGCTCCATGGCGGCCATCCGGCTCTGCCGCGAGCAAGGGATCCGGGTCGGGTTGCGCACCACCCTCACCCAGCAAAACCATGCCCAGCTGCCACGCTTGCTGGACTTGATGGATGAATACGACGTACAGAAATTCTACCTGTCGCACCTCAACTACAGCGGCCGCGGCAAGCGCAGTCGCAAGCTCGATGCCCAGCAGCAGATGAGCCGCGAGGCCATGGACTTGATCTTCGACAGGGCCTGGCGCGACATCGAACAGGGACGCGACAGTGACTTCGTCAGCGGCAACAACGATGCCGATGCGATCCTCTTGCTGCACTGGGTATCCCGGCACTTGCCCCAGCACTACACCGCACTGGAGCAGATGCTGCGGGCCTGGGGCGGCAATGCCTCGGGCAGCGGCATTGCCAACATCGACAATACCGGCGAAGTCCACCCCGATACCTACTGGTGGCAGCACTCGGTGGGCAACGTGCGCCAGACACCGTTCAAGATCCTCTGGCTCGATCGCCCCGATGCCCTGCTGCTGAAGCTGCGCGAACACCCCCGGGCCGTGGGCGGCCGCTGCGGGCAATGCCGATGGCTGGACATCTGCAACGGCAATACCCGTACCCGCGCCTGGGCCGACGGCGACCTGTGGGGCCAGGACCCCGGCTGCCACCTCAGCGATGACGAAATTGGCTTGCACCCGATCCCCAGCGTTGCGCTGCCCTGCGCCTGATGAACCGACGGCGAACCTGATACCGAACCAAGGAAGTCCCATGCCTGCCTCCATCGTTTTGCCCGCTGCCCTGCAATCGCCCTTCAGACCGGGCGAGGTCGCCCTGGTCGGCGCCGGCCCCGGTGACCCGGGCCTGCTGACCTTGCGCGCATGGAGCCTGTTGCTGCAGGCCGACGCGGTGGTCTACGACCGCTTGATCAGCGCGCAATTGCTCACCCTGATTCCACTCACCTGCGCCCGGCATTACGTCGGCAAGGCCGCCGGCTGCCACAGCCTGCCCCAGCCACAGATCAACGAACTGCTGGCCGACCTGGCCGACCAGGGACAACGGGTGGTGCGGCTCAAGGGCGGCGATCCGTTCATCTTCGGTCGCGGCGCCGAGGAACTGGAGTATCTGCTGGCGCGGGGTATCGATTGCCAAATCGTGCCCGGTATCACCGCCGCGGCCGGTTGCAGCACTTACGCCGGCATTCCCTTGACCCATCGCGACCTGGTCAATTCCTGCCGTTTCATCACCGGTCATTTGCAACGCGAAGGCGACTTGAACTTGCCTTGGCAAAGCCTGGCGGATGACAGCCAGACCCTGGTGTTCTACATGGGCTTGTCGAACCTCGGCACCATTGCCACGCAGTTGATCGCGGCGGGCCTGACGGCTGATACGCCGGCGGCGTTGATCAGCAACGGCACGCGCCCCGACCAGCAGGTCCTGCGCGGCACGCTCCAGCAACTGCCGGAGCTGGCGCAGGCGTGCGCCGAGGGCCTGCCAACCTTGACGGTGATCGGCAAGGTGGTCGGCTTGTTTGCCCATCAGTTGCTGGAACATCCAGCCCGTCTGCACCCGGTCCTCCCGCACCAGCCAGGTATGGCGAGGGTGGCGTCATGAGGATCGGCTGGCTTGCCCCGCTACTGTGGATCGGTGCCGTCCACGGCGCCTCGGTGCCTGAACCGGACCTGGCATGGGCCGAACAGACCTACCAGCAACACTGCCAGCAGTGCCACGGGGTCAATCGCATCGGCGCTGCCGGGCCGGCACTGCTGCCGCAAAGCCTGAGCCGGATCAAGCCCGACGAAATCCGCCAGGTGATCACCCATGGACGCCCGGCCAGCCAGATGGCGGCGTTCGGCGCAGTGCTGACTTCTGCGCAGATCGATGGCCTGACCCACTACCTTCAACGTCCGCCTGCCGTCGAGCCGACCTGGAGCGAGGCCGATACGCGCCGCAGTCATCGCCTGCTGGCGGATGTCGCCAGCCTGCCCGACAAACCCCAGCACCACGCCGACCCGCTGAACCTGTTCGTGGTGGTGGAAGCTGGCGATCATCACGTCGATATTGTCGACGGCGATCGCTTCGAGGTCCTGGCGCGCTTCGCTTCACACTTTGCGCTGCATGGCGGACCGAAATTTTCCCCGGACGGACGCTTCGTCTATTTCGCCTCCCGGGACGGCTGGATCAGCCTGTATGACCTGCACAACCTCACGCTGATCGCCGAGGTGCGGGCCGGGCTCAATACCCGCAACCTGGCGGTGAGCAAGGACGGGCGCTGGGTGCTGGTGGGCAACACCCTGCCGGGCAATGTGGTGGTGCTGGATGCCCGCGACCTGTCACTGGTCAAGACCGTTGCAACGGTGGGGCTGGACGGCCAGCCGTCGCGGGTCAGTGCGGTGTATACCGCGCCGCCGCGCAACAGCTTCATCGTGGCCTTGAAAGATGTGAAAGAGGTCTGGGAACTGTCCACCGGACCGAACCCGGACTTCGTGCCCCGGCGGATCGAGGCCGAGGATTACCTCGATGATTTTTCCTTCTCGCCTGATTACCGGCAGTTGCTCGCCACCTCCCGCAAGGCCCAGGGCGGCCAGGTGATCGACCTCGACACCGGGCGGATCGTCACTGACATCGCGCTGCCGGGCATGCCACACCTGGGCTCGGGGACCTATTGGAAACGCGATGGACACTGGGTGTTCGCCACGCCCAACATCAGCAAGGGATTGATCTCGGTGATCGATTTCGACACCTGGAAAGTCATCAAGCAGATCCCCACGCTGGGGCCGGGTTTCTTCCTGCGCAGTCACGCCAACTCCCGCTACGCCTGGACCGATGTGTTCTTCGGCCCGGACAACGATGCCATCCACCTGATCGACAAACAGACCCTGGAAATCGCCCACACCCTGCGGCCCATGCCCGGCAAGACCGCCGCCCATGTCGAGTTCACCCGCGATGGCCGCTACCTGCTGTTGAGCATCTGGGATAGCGATGGCGCGCTGATCGTCTACGACAGCGACACCCTTGAGGAAATCAAGCGACTGCCCATGAACAAGCCTTCGGGCAAGTACAACGTCGGCAACAAGATCGAGTTTGCCGAGGGGACGTCGCATTGAAAAAAAGGGGCTGATGCGCAGCCCCCAATATCAACCGCTCTGAGACACCTGGGTGTCAGGTCTCAGGACTGCTTCGCAGCCCAGCGGGAGCAAGCTCCCTCGCCACAAAAGCAGTGGTCGACTTCATTTTTGAGTACGAGCGCACCCCTGTGGCGAGGGAGCTTGCTCCCGCTGGGCTGCGAAGCGGCCCCAAAGTAGGCCTGACACACCACGTTTCACCCTTACCAGGTAAGCACCGCCCCCACCGCAAACGTGTCGGTATCTTCGTTCTGGGCGCTCGTATCGTGGCCATTGATTTCGAACTGGTTGTACTCGGCCACGAGCTTGAGGTTGTCGTTGATGTCATGGAACAGCGCAATGCCACGGGTTTCGTAATCGGCACCACTGCCCACCACGCCGTTGCCGTCGTCATCGGTCTTGCCGTAGGACAGCGCCAAGCGGTTCTTGCCCAGCTTGTACGAGCCCTGTAACAGATAGCCCTTGCTGTCGACATTGCGCAGGGTCGCTTCACCGGCGTTGTTGGTGAAAAACGGATTGATGCCCTTGGCCTGGAACCCCGAACCGGTGAGCGACAGGCCGCCCATCTTGGCCTGCACGCCGTAGCCCAGGCCCTTGGAGGTCACTGACTCGACCGTGGAATCGGTGTTGTCCGAAGTCTGGTAGCTGCCGTTGAGCCAGCTGTAGATCTTCGCCCCGCCCAGGTCGAACTGGTAGGTGATCTCGCTCTCGGTACGCGGGTTTTCCTGGTAGGCCTTGCCGGTGGCGCTGTTGTCGTTGGTGTCCACCGGGTCCATGATCCCCACCGCCACGCGCAAGCCCTCCATCACTGGCGTGCGGTAGGTGATCTGCGAGGTCGGGAACGGGTACGGATAGCCGCTGCCGATGTTGCCGAACGAGACGCCACCGCCGTCCACCAGCCCCAGGGTATCGCTGACCTGGCCATAACCGGCGAGCAGCTCGTCCAGCAGGATGTTGGAGCGGGCAAACAGGCCGAAGTCCTTGCCGACCAGCACCTCGCCCCACTCCGGATTGGCCACGGTGCCGTAGAACTGGCGCACGTCGATGGCGGTGTCGGTGCCGTTGGTTTCGCTGTCGTTGATGGTCACCCAGAACGAGGCCCGGGCGCCGAGCTTGAGGTCATCGACCTGCTTGCCCATGTTGAAACCCAGGTAGTTGGGCAAAAAGCCCATCTTGACCCGCGCCTGCCGACGGTCGTACTGCTCACCGGCGCGGTCCACGTCGCTGTTGACGTAGAAGGCGTTGATGTAGCCGTCGGTGGAAAAGGTGGTCTGGTCCTTGTCGTACAGCATGATTTCAGCGTGGGCCCAAGGCGTCAGGCCCAGGCTGGAAAGACCGGCGATGACCGCAGGCAAAAAACGCAGGCAGGTATTTTTATTGTTGTGCATGGCGCGCTCCGCAACAGGGGACGGGATGTCGGAGGCGATTATCGAAAGGCGCCAGGGCACGTCATACGCTGCCTTGGGAGCGATTGGCGGATGCTTTGGCAGCGCCGGCCCGGCGCGGCAGTTTGGGTGTAAGACGGCGAGGCTGGCGGGTGCGGTACTTTGGGTGTGGGCCGCAAGGTGGCTTGGGAGGACCAACCCATTGGGCAGTCATAGTGAGTTGGCTGGTTTGGGGCTGCTGCGCAGCCCAGCGGGAGCAAGCTCCCTCGCCACAGGGGTCGCACCCCACACTCAAAATTGAAGTCAGATCCAGCTTTTGTGATGAAGAAACTTGCTCCTACAGGGTTTGCACCGTGTTGCTTTTGTGGCGAGGGAGCTTGCTCCCGCTGGCCTGCGCAGCAGGCCCCTCGCCTTCGGCTCAGAACCGCGGCTTGACGGTCTTCCAATCCGGCCGGTAACGCTGCATCTGCCGCACATCGTCGCGCTGGCGAATGCCGCAACTGAGGAACTGTTCATGCAGCTTGCCCAGTTGATCCCGGTCCAGCTCCAAGCCAAGCCCAGGCGCCCGGGTGATCTTCACGCAGCCGTCGACAATCGGCAGCTTGCCGCCCTTGATCACTTCTTCATCCGGCTCCTGCCACGGGTAATGGGTGTCGCAGGCATAGTCGAGGTTAGGCACCGCAGCCGCGACGTGGGCCATGGCCATGAGGCTGATGCCCAGGTGCGAGTTGGAATGCATCGACACGCCCAGGCCGAAAGTGCTGCACATTTTCGCCAACACCTGGGTGTCCCGCAGGCCGCCCCAGTAATGGTGGTCGGCCAACACGATCTGCACGCTGTCCAGGGCCACGCTGCGGCGGAACTCATCGAAATCGGTGACCACCATATTGGTCGCCAGCGGCAGCCCCGTGCGCTTGTGCAGCTCGGCCATGCCATCCAGCCCGGGCGTCGGGTCTTCGTAATACTGCAAGTCATCCCCCAGCAACTCGGCCATGCGAATCGAGGTTTCCATGGACCAGTTGCCATTGGGGTCGATGCGCAACGGGTAGCCGGGAAACGCCTGTTTCAGCGCCTTGATGCAGGCGACTTCATGCTCCGGATCGAGGGCGCCAGCCTTGAGCTTGATGCTCTTGAAGCCATAGTCCTGGATCATCCGCCGGGCCTGGGCGACGATCTGCTCTTCGTTGAGCGCCTCGCCCCAATTGTCGGCCGGGTACGGCGAATCGATGTGCTCGGCGTACTTGAAAAACAGGTAGGCGCTGAACGGAATCTCGTCGCGGATCGCGCCGCCCAGCAGGTCCACCAACGGCACGTTCAGGTAATGGGCCTGCAAATCCAGGCACGCCACTTCGAACGCCGAATAGGCATTGCTCACCGCCTTGCTCGCGTGGGAACCCGGCGCCAGTTCGGCACCGGCAACGCTGGCGGGCTTCTGCGCGGCGACGGTCGCCTGGACGATGGCCCGCAACTGGTTGAGGTTGAACGGGTCCAGGCCGATCAACTGGCTCTGCAACTGCTGCTGGATCGCCAGGGCCGGGGCATCGCCGTAGCTCTCCCCCAGGCCGATGTAACCGTTGTCGCTCTCGATCTCGATGATCGAGCGCAGCGCGAACGGTTCATGGATACCGCTGGCGTTGAGCAAGGGTGGGTCGCGAAAAGCGATGGGGGTGACGGTGACGCGTTTGATCTTCATACAGCGGCTCCCGATGGGCCAGGGTTCAAGGCTTGGTTTTTTTCCGGTCGGCCGGACAGTGAATTCGGCTTATCGCGGCCCGGCTTGGTACGGGCGAAGAAAATCACCACGGCGGCCACCAGGGAAGTGATCGCCAGCCCATACAGTCCGCCCTCGATGGACCCGGTGGTCTGCTCCAGGAAACCGAAGGCCGTCGGTGCCACGAAGCCGCCAAGATTGCCGATGGAATTGATCAGGGCGATCACCGCCGCCGCGATGCGCGCATCCAGGTAGCCCTGGGGAATCGGCCAGAACAGCGCCGAGGCCGCCTTGAAACCGATGGCCGCGAAACAGATCGCCACGAAGGCAAAGATCGGCCCGCCGGTGGTGGACATGAACATGCCGAACGCGGCGATCACCAGCGTCACCGCGACCCAGGCCTGCTGGAATTTCCACTTGCCGGCCAGGGCGGCAAAACCGTACATCGCGACGATGGAAATGATCCACGGAATGGAATTGAGCAGACCGACCTGGAAGTCCCCCAGGTTGCCCATTTTCTTGATCATGCTCGGCAGCCAGAACGTGGCGCCGTAGATGGTCAGGGCGATGGAAAAGTAGATGAAGCAGAACAGCGCGATCTGTCGGTCGGCCAGCAACTTGAACATCGACGGCTTGATCACTTGCGTGGCTTCCCTAGCCCGCTGTTCTTCGGCAATCGCGGCGATCAGGACAGTCTTCTCTTCGGCCGTCAGCCATTTGGCCTGGCTGGGGTGCGATTGCAGCCAGAACCAGACGAACCCGCACAGCACGATGGAGGCAAAACCTTCGATCAGGAACATCCACTGCCAGCCATGCAGGCCCATCCCGCTGATGTGCAGCAAGGCGCCGGAGACCGGGCCGGAAATCACCGAGGCGATGGCCGAGCCGCTGAGGAAGATCGCCATCGCCTTGCCGCGCTCGTTGGCGGGCAGCCATTGGGTGAAGTAATAGATGATGCCGGGAAAGAACCCTGCCTCCGCCGCGCCGAGGATGAAGCGCAGCACATAAAAACTGGTCTCGCCGCGCACAAAGGCCATGGCCATGGCGGCCGCGCCCCAGGTGAACATGATGCGCGTCAACCAGGCCCGCGCGCCGTAGCGTTGCAACAGCATGTTGGACGGGACTTCGAACAGCGCGTAGCCGATGAAGAACAGCCCGGCGCCGAGCCCGTAGGCCGCCGCGCCGATGCCCAGGTCGGTTTCCAGGTGGCTGCGCACGAAGCCGATGTTGACCCGGTCGATGTAGTTGACGATGAACATCACCACCACCAACGGCAGCACATGACGTTTGACCTTGGCCGCCGCGAGCGCCAGGGTGTTGTCATGGGTGGAGTCCGTTACGTTATTCAAGGGTGCCTCCCGATCGTTGTTTTTGTGGGGAACGGGACGATGATGGACGCGGCGGATTGTTCCCGTCTAATCTAACTTGGCACTTGATTGATACCTGGATTGAATCAATGTTTGAACTGGCCCAGTTGCGCTGCTTCACCACCGTGGCGACCGAACTCAACTTCCGGCGTGCCGCCGAACGCCTGAACATGACCCAGCCACCGCTGAGCCGGCAGATCCAATTGCTGGAGCATCACCTGGGCGTCGAACTGTTCACCCGCAGCACCCGTAGCGTGGCGCTCACCGCCGCCGGCCGGGCGTTTTTCATCGAAGCGCAGAACCTGTTGGAACAGGCGCAACAGGCCGCCGAGGCCGCCAAACGTTTTGCCAAGGGTGACATCGGCTCGGTCACCATCAGCTTCGTCGGCAGCGCGGTGTACGAGTTCTTGCCCAAGGTGATTGCCGAGGCCCGGCTGAAACAGCCCCAGGTCAAAATCGTCCTGGCGGAAATGAACACCTACCAACAGCACGAAGCCCTGCGCGCCCGGCGCATCGACCTGGGCATCGTCCGCTCGCCGCTGCTGGAAACCAGCTACGCCACCGAATGCCTGGTGCGCGAACCCTTCGTGCTGGCGGTGCCTGCGGGTCATCCGCTGGCCAGCGCTGAAACCGTCAGCGTCCAGGACCTGGACGGACAACCGTTCCTGATGTACTCCCACGCCGCCTACCCGCCCTTCAACGAACTGCTCACCGGCATGCTGCGCTCGGCCCGGGTCGCACCGCAATTCGTGCAATGGCTGGGGTCGTCGCTGACGATCCTGGCCCTGGTCAACGCCGGCATGGGCCTGGCCCTGGTACCGCGTTGCGCCAGCAGCGTGGTGTTCAAGCACGTGGTGTTTCGCGAGATCGATTTGGGCGAAGGGGTGCAGAGTGAGTTGCACCTGGTGTGGCGGGAGGACAATGACAACCCGGCGTTTACCATGTTGCTGGAAGGGATTCGGGGGGCGGTTCGGGAAGGCTTGTGAAGGCGGAGCAACAAGGCCCATGGGGTTGGCAGTGGCTGACCGAGCGTCGTGGACTTAGGTTGTGAGGGCGCTTGCAGCGCCCCCACAACACTACCTGGTGACTACCCAGGCTTGTGGTTATCCAGTACTCGATTGACCGCTAACTCACCCAACATGATGACCCGTTGCAGCACCAGCATCGTTTGGCGTCTTGGGCCGTCCGTCAAATCGGTGAGGTCGCTGACCATCACGCTGGCGGATGCCAAGGATTCGCACGCCTCAACGAGTAACGTTTCGTCATCCACCGCTGCGTCGATGGTGAAGATCGTGCTGGGCTTGCGGGGCTGTATCTGCGTTTTCGTTGCCCCGGGGTTCAGGTAGTGCTTGAGCGCGCGGTCTGCCGCCTCTTTCAATTTTTCAGGGTCGAGAGAGTCGCCGTAGAGTACCGAGTCGATATCCGGGGGGTTGGGAGTTACTTTGAACATAATTGACAATCCTATATTGGAGCTGCAACCGTTCTCTACTAAAAGAAGGGTGGCGGCTGTACGCAGGTTAGTAGACCGGCAGGATTGGCAAAACCCGGCGCGCCCGAGGACGCCCTGCGCACAACCACCATTTAGTTCAGGCATATAAATGACCTGACTGAACAGTGCTCAAGCACTTCACCAAACCTGATGGGCTACTAAACCCGACCACTGATGGGCAGTGGCAGGTAAACGATAGAGGCCAGGGGCAAAGCGCACAAGCCAGCGGATTCTGACGCATGCGTAAGTAAGGACGCAAGGTCTCGTAGCCTTTCAGGCGTAATGTGGAGTGTATTTAAACGTGTCGCGCTGGATATGTTTACGACAATTAAACGGGTCGATTTTTTCTTCGTTATTTATTGGGGCTGTATTGGTGTAAATACAGTGTCTTATGGGAGGCTCCGGGGTCATCGATATTAAACGAGCTCATGCCGTAGATAATACGTTGGCGGATGCTTTGGGGAATGTTCCTACAGTTGGCCGGCTACAACTTGTTGCGTTATCAAATGGCACCTTGCCCGATATTGACCTGCGGTTCCTCATAGACCGATTGGACTTTGATCGTTTGATCGTTCCCACGCTCTGCGTCACCTTCCAGAAGCGGAACGCCGAGCGTCCCTGGCGACATTCCCACGCTGGAGCGTGGGAACGATCGAACTGTGGCCTGTGAAACCCGTGGCGAGGGAGCTTGCTCCCGCTGGGCTGCGAAGCAGCCCCTGGTACTGACACCGAGGTGTGCCAGGTTTATGGGGAGCAGTTTTTCGGGCTGCTGCGCAGCCCAGCGGGAGCAAGCTCCCTCGCCACATTATCAGCGCTCTTGAGCCATGCGCCCGGCTGGTTTGCCAACGCCTCACTTCAGGTTGTACGATGACCGACGAGCATGCTTCGCTCGCGTTCCTGATACCTACAACAACAAGGAAATCCCCATGAAAAAAGCGACATTGGTCATCGGCTTCTTGTGCCTGTTCGGCGGCTACGCTACGGCCGCTACATCGCCCGAGCAGGAAGTGGCCCAGGCGGTCGATCATTTGACCCAAGCCATGCTGCACAAAGACATCCCCCAGCTCCAGGCACTGGCCGCCGAGAACCTGACCTATGGACACTCCAGCGGCAACATCCAGGACAAGAAAGCCTTCATCGCCGACATCGAAACGGGCAAGAGTGCGTTCAAGACCCTGGAAATGAAAAATCAGAAAATCACCCTGTCCGGTGATGTGGCGCTGGTGCGCAATCACTTCTCGGCCCAGGCGCTCAAGGGCACTGAAGTGGTGCCGACGGAGATCGAGAACTTCCAGATCTGGCAGAAGCAGAAGAATGGCAAGTGGCTGCTGATCGGGCGTCAGGCGTTTCGGTTCTGATAGCGGGTTGACCGGGAAGACCTCTGTGGCAAGCGGAATTCTGTTCACTTGAGGCTGCTGTGATTCCTGTGGCGAGGGAGCTTGCTCCCGCTGGGCTGCGTAGCGGCCCTTTCTGTGAGCGCTTCGCACTCAAGCGGGAGCCCCCACCCTCGCCACGGAATGCGGCCCGCGCCGGGGGGATTACCACAAGTCGCGGCCCACTGCTCCCGGTACTGCAGCAGAAAATCCACAAAAGCACGCACCCGCTGCGGTACGTACCGCCCATGGGGATACAGCAACGTGAACGGACGCGAACGTCCCGCGTACGGCGCTAGCACCTCCAGCAACTGCCCGTTGGCCAGCTCCTGTTCCACGATGAATTTGTAGGTCTGGAACAATCCTGCGCCATGCTTGGCCAACGTCACCCCGCCCAGTACATCATCCGAGCAGCAATACCCGCCCTGTCCGAACACTTCCTTCTCCTTGCCCTCGACATTGAACAGCCAGGAAATCCGTCGCCCGCTGCTGGGCAGTTCGAACTGGATGCACTCGTGGTCATCCAGGTCTTCAAGCACCTGCGGCGTGCCGGCCTTGCGCAGATACTCCGGGGAGGCGACCACCACCAGCTTCGCGTCTTCCAGCAGCCGGGCGATCATCGACGAATCGGGTTGGGCCCGCACCCGGATGGCAAGGTCATACCCTTCGGCAACGAAATCGATGTTTCGATTGCTCAGGTGCAGGTCCACCGTCACTTGCGGGTACAGCGCCCGAAAAGCCGGGAGCAAGGGCAGGATGCGATAGTGGCCGTAAGTGGTGGGCAGGCTGATGCGCAGTTGCCCGGACGGCACCGATTGCGCGCCCATCATTTCCTGTTGCGCCTCGACCAGTTGCGTCAGCGCTTGCCGGCATTGCTCGAAATAGATCCTGCCGGCTTCGGTCAGTCGGATGCTGCGGGTGGTGCGCACGAAAAGCCGAGAGCCCAGGCGCTCTTCCAAGCGAAAGATCGAGCGGCTCACTGCCGCAGGCGTAACGCCTGCCAACTGCGCCGCCGCGGTGAAACTGCCCGCCTCTGCCGCGAGGCAGAACAGTTCTATGCTGCCCAACTGCAGGTCTTCGAAATGACGCTTCATGATTCGTTACACCGCGTATCAACTGAAGTTTCCAAATGCCTGTTTATCAGTACGTGGCGTATAAATACAGTGGCCTTGCAACACGCGGGCGTTGGCCTGCGTCCATTTCCCATCAGTTGGAGTGCACCATGCCTTTCGTCAATGTGCGAATTACCCGAGACGGCGTTACCCGTGAACAGAAAGCCCAGGTGATTTCCGAAATCACCGAAACCCTCCAGCGCGTGCTGGGCAAGGACCCGCATTTGACCCATATCGTGATCGAAGAAGTCGACACGGATAATTGGGGATATGCGGGGATGACGACGACGCAGTATCGAAGTCTTCCGAAGGAATAAGGCTTGCCCCTCCCGAGCCCGGTCCAACTGACCGGGCTTTTTTCTGCCTGCCAACCCGCCGACCCTGTGGGAGCGAGCCTGCTCGCGATAGCGGTGTGTCAGTCAATATCAGTACTGACTGGCCTGACGCTATCGCGAGCAGGCTTGCTCGCGAAGACAGAGTTTCAGTCAGAACTCTGTAGCTGACACACCGCCTTCGCGAGCAAGCCCGCTCCCACAGGGATTTATGGGTGTTCGAAATTGATTACATGACGTATCAACTCAAGTACCGGAAGCCTTATTTATCAAACCCTGGCGCATCAATACCCTGAGCTCAACCACCGCCAACACAGGCGCACCGGTTCAACTCAATGTGATCAGGAGTCAATCATGAGCCTCAACAAAACCGTCATCATCACCGGCGCTTCCAGCGGTATCGGCCTGGGCTTGGTCAAGGCATTCCTCGCTCGAGGCTACAACGTGGTGGGCAACGCCCGCTCCCCGTCCGGCCTGGACGCCGCCGCCGCCGAGCTTGGTCACCCGGCCGGTTTCCTCGGCGTGGCTGGCGACATCTCCGACCCGGCCACCTCAACCGCCCTCATTAGCCAAGCCGTCGAGGCGTTCGGCGCCGTTGACGGGTTGGTGAACAATGCCGGGTTCTTCCTGCCTAAACCCTTCGTCGAATACAGCCCCCAGGACCTGGACGCGCTGCTGGACACCAACCTCAAGGGGCTCGTCTTTGCCAGCCAGGCCGCTGCCGCGCACATGATCGGGCGCCAGCAAGGCTTCATCATCAACATCTCAGCTGCCGTGGCCCTGCAACCGAACATCCAGGTGCCGGCCGCGCTGCCGGTGCTGATCAAGGGCGGTGTCAACCAGATGACCCGCGCCCTGGCCCTGGAACTGTCGCCCCACAACATCAAGGTCAACGCGGTTGCTCCTGGCATTATTGACACGCCGATGCACGACCCGGCGCACCGCGACTTCCTCAACCACCTGGCCCCGGCCGGTCGTGTGGGCACCATCGAGGAAATTGCCGAGGCCGTGTTGTACCTGGCGGGTGCTGATTTCACGACCGGCGCGATACTGCCGGTGGACGGCGGGATGAGCACAGGCAAGTGGTAAATAGGCAAGTGGCAAAAAACAAAAACCCCGGAGGCCAGGCCTTCGGGGTTTTCGTGACGCAACGGATTCAGAGCGTGTAGGAGATACCAGCCTGCACGGTTCGCGGTGCGCCTGGGTACGCGTAGACGCCACCGAATGCACCTTCTTCGTAGTCGGCGTCAAACAGGTTCTTCAGGTCCAGGTTGAGGCGGATCCGCTCATTGACCTTGTAGTAGCCGAGCAGGTCGACGACGGTGTAGTTGTCCATGGTAAAGGTGCTGGCCGCCGTATTGCCGGCCCGCTCATCGACGTACTTGGCGCCCAGGCCCAGGCCGAGGCCCTTGAGGCCGCCGTTCTGGAACTCGTAGACGTTCAACAGGCTGAAGGAGTTCTTGGGCACGTTGAGCAAGCGGGTGCCGGACGGGATATTGATGTCCTTGGTCACTTCGGCATCCACATACGCATAACCGCCGATCACGCGCCATTCCGGCGTCAGGTTGCCCGCCACGTTCAAGTCAAAGCCACGGCTGCGCACTTCCCCGGCGGCCACGTTGAAGGTGGGATCCAACGGGTCGGGCGTGAGCACATTGCGCTTTTCAATCTGGTAGATCGCCGCGTCGACGCTCAACTGACGATCCAGGGCTTCCCACTTGACGCCCATTTCATAGGACTTGCCCTCTTCCGGCTTGAATCCCTCACCCTGACCCTGGCGACTCGCTCCGGTGTTGGGTTTGAACGAGCGGGCGGTATTGGCATAGACAGCCACGGTATCGGTCAGATCGTAGATCACTCCCAGGCGTGGGGTGACGGCATTTTCAGTCTTGTCCCAGTTACGGCTACCGGGCCGAGCCTGAGGGACGAAGGATTCGTACTCATGCTCGAAATGCTCGAAACGCGCCCCTGCCAACACCTTCAAACGCTCAGTCAACGCCACCTGATCCTGGACGAACAGACCAAACGTCTTGAGATTTTCCTGGTCATTGGTAGGCGTGCGCGTCAATGCCGGGCGTGGCTGGCCATGCACCGGATCGAAGATATCGATCGGGTAGGTACCGGCGGCACCAGAGGAGCGCTGAATGATCGACTGGTAATCGTAGTCTTCGTACTCAATGCCCGTCAGCAACGTGTGCTCGAACCCACCGGTGGAAAAATGCCCGGTGAGGTTGAGCTGGGTGTCCCGGTCGGTCCATTCCAGCTTGCGGTAGTTGAAGTTGCGACTGAGGGTACGCCCATCGGCGCCGATGCTGTTGCCCTCCACGGCATTGCCCTGCAAGGTGCCGTCGAGCCACTGGGTGCCGCCGGCCAGGGTCCAGTCGTCGTTGAGCATGTGCTCGAAACGCACCTGTAGCATGTTGTTGTCGTTGTGCAGCTTGCCCACGTCTTTCTCGCCGAAGAACGTATCCCGCGACGCGGTGCCGCGCTGGCCGGCGTAATGGGTCAGGCCACGGTCCAGCGGCGCATTGTTGCGCATGAAATCGCCTTCGAAGGTCAAGCGCGTGGTGTCGTTGACCTGCCAGCTCACCACCGGCGCGATGCCGTAACGCTCGGTCTCGACGTGGTCGCGGAACGTATCGCCGCCCTCACCCACCACGTTCAAGCGATAAGCCAGGCGCCCTTCTTCGTCCAACGGACCGGACGCATCGAGCGTGCCGCGACGCATCCCCTGGTCGCTGACCTGGCTGCCCAGGGTCACCGTGCGCTCGGCCAACGGCTGCTTGGACACCACGTTGAAGGTACCGCCCGGGTCGCCACGGCCATAGAGCATGGTGGCCGGGCCACGCAGGACTTCCAGGCGTTCGATGGTGTTGGCGTCCGGCATGTTCGGGTAGCCACGGTTGATCGGGAAACCGTTGCGGTAGAACTCGCCGGTGGTGAAACCGCGGACGGTGAAGGTGGTCAGGCCCTGGCCGCCGAAGTTGTTCGCCCGGCCTACGCCGCCGGCGTAATCGAGGGCGTCTTGCAGGCGCGTGGCACTGAGGTCTTCAACGACATCGCGGGAAACGACGGAAATGGATTGCGGGGTTTCATGGATCGCCGTGTCGGTACGGGTCGCACTGGCCGAACGGGTGGCGTGATAGCCCTTCACCGGGCCCTGCGCCGTTTCATAGTCTGGATTGCCGACGATATCGGTGGCTTGCAACTCCAGGGAGGCCGGCTTGGCAGGGATCGGCTCTTCGGCCCAGGTGGGAATGGAATAAGCTTGGAGCACACACAGTGAAACGAGAATCCGACGCATCGATGCACAATCCTAATGGAAAAAAGCCTCCACATCGGGAGGCTGACAAGAATGTGTCGCGAAAGATACAGTAACTCATTGTTGTTTGATATCTATTCCCATTAACACCCATGTTTTTTGTGACCGGTCAGTCCGTCATCGCGAGCAAGCTCGCTCCCACAGGGGGTTGTGGTGCACATGAGCTCCGTGTCACCGAAAATCCACTGTGGGAGCGAGCTTGCTCGCGATGGCGCCGGATCAATCTGCCCAAACCCTACTGCCCCACCGCAATCGACTCCTCCTCGACACGCTGGAAAAACCTCTGCGCACGTACATCCTGGGTATAAGCCACATTCAACCGCAGCCAATCACACACCTCCCCTTGCGGCAGGAACGTCGAGCCTTGGGACAGTTGGATCTGCAGCTCCCGGGCGATCTGCTGCACCCGCTGCGCCGCCAGGCAGCGCGGCCTGGCCCAGATGAACAGGCCCCCCATCGGCTCGGCAAAGATCTCCCAGTGGGCCGGGTCCAGTTGGCGCAGCGTACTTGCCATCTGCTTGTTCAGGCGCTGGCGCAAGCGCTGGATCAGCTTGCGGTAGGCACCGTTGGCCAGCAACGTCGCCACTACGTTTTCCGCCAGCAATGAACAACCAATGCCGGTCACCATCTTGACCTCGGCCAGGCGCTGGATGATGTCGGGCTGGGCCACCACGTAACCGATGCGCAGCGAGCTGGACAGCGTCTTGGAAAAGCTCGCCAGGTAGATCACCCGCTCCAGTGCGTCCAGGGAAGCCAGGCGCGACGTCGGGCCATTCTGGAAGTCGGCGTAGATGTCGTCCTCGATGAGGCGAAAGTCATGGGCCGTCGCCAGTTGCAGCAAGCGGTAGGCCACGCTCGGCGCCAGGCTGGTGCCGGTGGGGTTCTGGTACATGCTGTTGATGAAGAAGTACGAAGGTTTGTGCTCGCCGAGTAGCTCTTCCAGGCGGGCGATGTCCGGGCCTTGGGCGGTTCTCGGCACGGCCACGGTCTTCACTCCGTGCAATTTCAGCAAATTGAACAGGTTGTAGTAGCCGGGGCTTTCCACCAGCACCAGGTCACCGGGCTTGAGCAGGGTTCGCACCAGCAGGTCGAGGCCCTGGCTGGCGCCTTGGGTGGTGATGATCTGTGTCGGGGCGACGTGGATGTCGATCAGACCCAGGCGTTTTTGCAGGTGCAGGCGCAGATGAGGCGAACCCAACGGGGTGCTGTAGTTGAACAATGCGTGGTTGTCGCTGCGCACCACTTGGCGGATCGCCTGGCCCAGGTCGGCGTCGTCGCGCCAGGCGTCAGGCAGCCAACCGCAACCGAGCTTGAGCTGGGTCGATTCATTGTCGAACAACTGCCACGACGGGTTATCTGTATCAGGTGGCGGTTGCACCGGCCGGGCCAACTGTTGCGCGACAAAAAAGCCCGCGCCATGCCGGGACTCCAGCACCCCGCTGGCCACCAGTTGGTCATAGGCCTTGATCACGCTCGACAGGCTCAGGCTATTTTCCCGAGCCAGTTGGCGAATCGACGGCATTCGTGCGCCGGGGCGAATGCCATGGGCGTCGATCCAACCCGTGAGGTGCGTCACGAGCTGGCGGATCACCGGCTCGGCAACGTTGCGATCAATCTTCAGGTCCACGGTGGGCACTCTTGGTCAAGTGTTCTCGATTTTCCGGAAAACAGTTAAACACAAATGGCTGGCGGCTGTTCCTTGTTTGCGTTGTGCCCGGCAGTGATAGTCCCCGGGACTTCATGCACACCCTTTAAGGAACACCTTTGAACCCATCGCATCGACATTCCTGGGGACTGGCCTTCGGTCTTTGCCTGATCACCCTCGCGGTCAACCTGCAGGCGCCGCTGTACACCACCTATGCGCAGTTGTCCGGCTACGGCGCCGGGGCCACGGCGGTGGCGTTTTCCGGTTATGTGCTGGGCGTGCTCCCGGTGCTGCTGGCGTTCGGTGGGCTGGCGGACCGGGTGGGCCGCAAACCGTTGATCCTGGTCGCCCTCGGGCTGTCGATGCTGGCGACGCTGGTGACCATCCTCTGGCCGAACCTGGTGGCGCTGGGCGTGGCGCGCCTGATGATGGGGGTCGGCACCGGGCTGGCTTCGGCCACGTCGACCGCCTATATGGCCGAGCTCATGGCAACCAGCGATACCCGCGCACCGGCCAACCGGGTGACCGCCAGCACTTCCCTGGGCTTTGGCCTGGGGGCAGCGTTGACCAGCCTCTTCTTGTTCGTCCACCACAGTGCCACGCCCGGCAGCTTCTGGTTGCAGCTCGCGTTGGCCGCCCTGGCGATCGTCGTGGTCTGGCGGCTCCCGGACCCGGTGCTGAAAATCAAAGACGCGCCGCTGCTGCGCCTGCCGTTGTTTCCCGCTGGCAGCCTGCCCTACAGTTTTTCCATGCTGTTGGCCTGGGCGACGTCGGGCCTGGTCATCGCCCTATTGCCGTCCGTGCTGGCGACCCATGATTTGCAGCGCTGGTCTGGCCTGTCGACCTTCACGGTCATCAGTTGCGGCTTGCTCTTCCAGCCTTGGGTGCGACGTCTGCAACCGGCCAGGGCTACGTGTCTGGGCCTGTTGATCCTGCCCGCGAGCTACGCGTTGCTGGCCTGGGGCGCGAGCGTCGGCTCGCTGTTCGCCGTGCTGCTGGGGGCATTGGGGGCCAGCAGCGCCTGCTACGGTTTCCTTTACCTGGGCGGGTTGTCGGCCATCACGGCCATGGCTGGGGCGGAAAAGGCCCGGGTCAGTGCCGGGTTCTTCCTGTTCGCCTATGTCGGGTTCAGCATTCCGGTGGTGGTGACCGGGTTGCTGGCTGACGCTTTCGGCGCTGACGTGGCGTTGATCGTGTTTGGCCTGGCGTTGTTGGCGGGGGCGGTTGTCACGGGATGGCGCATCGTCCGAACGCAGGCTTATGTAGCCCACCTGTCCCATGGCTAAACATAAAACCTTTGTGGCGAGGGAGCTTGCTCCCGCTCGATTGCGCAGCAATCGCAAAATCTCGGGTCTGCTGCGCAGCCCAGCGGGAGCAAGCTCCCTCGCCACAGAGTCCACTTTATACCCGGTACAAACAGGGCTGGCTGACGCCGCCCCGGGACACTCGGTCCGGCAAAGTCGTATACCATATCCCCACCTAAGCCGAACGACCCGCTGCCGTGACTTTATCCAAGTTCAACCTGCCAGACCTGGGCAACACCCCGTCCACCTCGGAAATCATCACCCGCCACTTGCGCGATGCCATCGTGGCCGGGCATTTTGCCGAGGACGAGCCGATTCGCCAGGATGACATCGCCCGGCAGTTCAACGTCAGCAAGATTCCCGTGCGCGAAGCTCTCAAGCGTCTGGAGGCCGAGGGCCTGGTGATGTTCCAGCGCAATCGCGGGGCGATGGTGACGCGCATTTCCGAGGCGGAGCTGGCGCAGATGTTCGAAGTGCGCATGCTCCTGGAAGACAAAGTCCTGCGCCTGGCGATTCCCAACATGACCGAAGACACCTTCGCCCGCGCCGAAAGCATCTGCCAGGAGTTCATCGGTGAAGACGACGTCGGGCGCTGGGCCGAACTGAACTGGCAACTGCATGCCTGCCTCTACGAGCCAGCGCAACGGCCCTTCATGGTGAGCCTGATCCGCTCGGTGCACGACAAGCTGGAGCGGTACTTGCGCATGCAGATGAGCCTGTCGGCCGGTAAGGACCGTGCCGATCATGAGCACCGGGAAATCATCAAGGCCTGCCGCGCCGGTGATGTCGAACGGGCCGTGGCGCTGCTGGACGAGCACATCGCCGGGGTCTGCGAAACCTTGTTCAAGTTCCTGCCTTCCAGCCATTGATACATTGGTACTGTGCCGATTTCGTCATCGGCGATAGTTAAAACCCTCAAGCCGTCATCCCCTGGCGCGGGCCACGCTTACCGTCACTCATCTGAACGGACGTGGCCCTCCCATGAAACGCATCACCGTGATCGATTCCCATACGGGCGGCGAACCGACCCGCCTGGTCACCGACGGTTTTCCTGACCTGGGCCAGGGCACCATGGCCGAGCGCAAGCAACGCCTGGCCACGGAGTTCGACACCTGGCGCAGCGCCTGCGTGCTCGAACCCCGGGGCAGCGATGTGCTGGTGGGGGCGCTGCTCTGTGAGCCGGTGGACCCGAGCGCCTGTGCCGGCGTGATCTTTTTCAACAACAGCGGCTACCTGGGCATGTGCGGCCACGGCACCATCGGCCTGGTGGCGTCCCTGGCCCACCTGGGCAGGATCGGCCCCGGCGTGCACAACATCGAAACCCCGGTGGGCACGGTACAGGCGACCTTGCACGAAGACCGCTCGGTCAGCGTGCGCAACGTGCCGGCCTACCGTTACCGCCAGGCGCTGGCCCTGGAGGTGCCCGGCATCGGCCCGGTGGTGGGCGACGTGGCCTGGGGCGGCAACTGGTTTTTCCTGATCGCCGAGCATGGCCAGCGTGTCGCCGGCGATAACCTCGACGCGTTGACCGCCTACACCTACGCCGTGCAGCAAGCCTTGGAGCAGCAGGGTTTTCGCGGTGAGGATGGCGGCCTGATCGACCACATCGAACTGTTCGCCGACGACCCGCAAGCGGACAGCCGCAACTTCGTGCTCTGCCCGGGCAAGGCCTATGACCGCTCCCCGTGCGGCACCGGCACCAGCGCCAAACTGGCGTGCCTGGCCGCCGATGGAAAACTGCAACCCGGGCAGATCTGGCGCCAGGCCAGCGTCATTGGCAGCGAGTTCGAAGGCTCCTACGAACAGGCGGGCGAGCGCATCGTGCCGACCATTCGCGGTCGCGCCTACATCAGCGCCGAAACCACCCTCATCATCGAAGCGGATGACCCGTTCGCCTGGGGCATTCGTCTGTGAGCGAGAGCCATGTCGCCGACGTGATCATCATCGGTGCGGGCATCATCGGTGCGGCCTGCGCCCAGGCGTTGGCCCGACGTAGCGTCAACGTGCTGGTGCTGGACGCCGGTTGGCACGGCGCCACGGCGGCTGGCATGGGGCATTTGTTGGTGCTGGATGACAACCCGGCGGAACTGGCCCTCAGCCAATACTCCCTGCAACGCTGGCGCGAACTGGCGCCAGCCCTGCCCGCCGATTGTGCCTGGCGCAACAACGGCACCTTGTGGTTGGCGGCCAATGCCGAGGAAATGGCGGTGGCCCACAGCAAATACCTGAACCTGCTGGCCCATGGCGAAGCCTGTGAATTGATCGGCCGCGCCGCCCTGCATCAGCGCGAACCCGAACTGCGCCCAGGGCTGGAAGGCGGGTTGCTGATCAAGGGCGACGGCATCCTCTACGCCCCGGCCGCCGCGCGCTGGATGTTGGACGCGCCCAGGATTCGCCAGCAGCGGGCACACGTCAGCGAAGTCGACGGGACTCGCGTGCGCCTCGACGACGGGCGTTGGTTGAGCGCCGATGCGGTGGTGCTCGCCAATGGTATCCAAGCCACCGAGTTGTGCCCGGAACTGCCCATCGAGCCGAAAAAGGGCCACCTGCTGATCACCGACCGCTACCCCGCCACCGTCACTCACACCCTGGTGGAGCTGGGCTATGTCACCAGCGCCCACAACGCGAGCGGGCCGTCGGTGGCGTGCAATATCCAGCCGCGCCCGACCGGGCAATTATTCATCGGCGCCTCGCGACAGTTCGGCACCGTCGACCCGCAGGTGGAAGGCTGGATGCTGGCGAAGATGCTCAAGCGCGCCGTCGACTACATGCCTGGGTTGGCGCATCTGAACGGCATCCGGGCCTGGACCGGTTTTCGCGCGGCGAGCCCCGACGGCTTGCCGCTGGTGGGCCAACATCCGCAGCGCAAGGGGTTGTGGCTGGCGGTGGGTCACGAGGGGTTGGGCGTCACCACCGCGCCGGCGACCGCCGACCTGCTGGTGGCGCAGTTGTTCGACGAAACCTCGCCACTGGCCGCGCAACCTTACCTGCCGCAGCGTTTTTTGGGAGAACCGGCCCATGCCTGAAGCCCGGCATACTTCCCCCGTTTGCTCCGGGAATGGGGTCAACTCTGTGGCGAGGGAGCTTGCTCCCGCTGGGGCGCGAAGCGGCCCTGTTTTGGGTCTGCTGCGCAGCCCAGCGCGAGCTTGCTCCCTCGCCACGGTTTTTGGGTGCGCTCACGACATTCGCTTAGCCAAGGAGGATTGGACCCATGCCTGAAGTGTTCCTGGATGGCCGCCCGCTGTCAGTCGCCAACGGCACCAGCGTCGCGGCGGCATTGGCGTTGGGCGCGGACGGTTGCAGTCGCACCTCGGTCAGCGGCCAGCGTCGAGCGCCGTTGTGCGGCATGGGCACCTGCCAGGAATGCCGGGTGCTGATCGATGGCCGACGCCGCCTGGCCTGCCAGACCCTGTGCCTCGACGGCATGCAAGTGCAGACCCGACCATGAACGAAGCCACCGACCTGCTGATCATCGGCGCCGGCCCCGCCGGCATGGCCGCCGCCCTCGCCGCGGCCAGCAGCGGCGCGCACATCGTGTTGCTGGATGACAACCCACTGCCCGGCGGGCAGATCTGGCGCGACGGTCCCCAGGCCAACCTGCCCAGCGCAGCCCGGCACCTGCGCGATCAACTGCACACCTGCGCCAACGTACGCTGCCATGCCGGCACGCGCGTGATCGCCTGCGCGGCGGATAAAACCTTGCTGGTGGAAGATGCCGAGCGCGGCTGGCAGATCAGCTACGAGCGCTTGATCCTCTGCACCGGTGCCCGTGAGCTGCTACTGCCGTTTCCCGGCTGGACGCTGCCCGGCGTGACCGGCGCCGGCGGGTTGCAGGCGCTGATCAAGGGCGGGTTGCCGGTGCACGGGGAACGGCTGGTCATCGCCGGCAGCGGCCCCTTGCTGTTGGCCAGCGCCTCCACGGCAAAACACCAGGGCGCACAGGTGCTGCGCATCGCCGAGCAAGCCAGCTTCGGCGCCGTGGCCGGTTTCGCCGGGCAACTGCCGCGCTGGCCGGGGAAGTTTTTCCAATCGTTCAGTTTGTTCGACTCGCACTACCGAACCGACACCCACGTGGTGGAGGCGCTCGGTCGGGAACGGCTCGAGGGCGTGCGTCTGCAACAGCAAGGCCAGACGATTGAACTGGCCTGCGACCGGCTCGCCTGTGGCTTCGGGCTCATTCCCAATACCCAGTTGGGCCAGGCCCTGGGCTGCGCGGTTGAAGGCCAGGCGTTGGTGGTTGACGCCTGGCAAGCGACCACGCGCCATGAACATTACGCCGCCGGGGAATGCACCGGTTTCGGCGGCAGCGAACTGGCATTAGTGGAAGGCGCCATTGCCGGCCATGCCGCCGTCGGCAATAGCACAGCCGCCCAGCAGCTATGGCCTCGCCGCGCACGTTGGCAGGGTTTCGCCCGGGCCTTGAACACGGCCTTCGCCCTCGATCCACGGCTCAAGTCCCTGGCCCGCGGCGACACCCTGGTTTGCCGCTGTGAAGACGTGCCTTATGGCGAACTGGTCGGCCACGAAAACTGGCGCGAAGCGAAACTGGCCAGCCGCTGCGGCATGGGCGCCTGCCAAGGCCGAGTGTGCGGTGCTGCACTGGAACACCTGTTCGGCTGGACACCACCGGCACCACGCCCGCCCTTCAGCCCGGCGCGGATCGAGACCCTGCTGGAGTTGGAAGAAACCCCACCCAGCTGATCCCACACAGACTCTTCTGTGGGAGCGGGCTTGCTCGCGAATGCGTCGGCACATCCGGCATCGATGCTAACTGATCCACCGCTTTCGCGAGCAAGCCCGCTCCCACAGTAGAACGCGTGGACCTGGACTTCCTGCCTCGATGACTTTGCCCCTATGATCCCTGAGTCCCCTCAGGAATCTGGCGCCATGTACCCCTCGCTCACCTCCCTCGCCCCCTGCGACCTCGACACCCTGTTGCGCAGCCTGCAGCCCATCGCCCCGCTGCTGGACACCCTCGCCGACGTGGTGTTTTTCATCAAGGACCGGCAGGCCCGCTACGCCTTCGTCAACCAGACCCTGGCCCGGCGCTGCGGTTTCAAACACAGTGGCGGCCTGCTCGGTCTCACTGCCGAGCAAGTGTTTCCCGAGCGCTTCGGCCCGCTGTACACCGAACAGGATCGCCGGGTGCTGGCCAGCGGGCGGGAGTTGGCCGACCAGCTCGAACTGCATTTGTATTACGGCAACCAACCGGTGTGGTGCCTGACCCACAAGCTCGCCCTGCACGACCCAAGCGGCCAGATCGTCGGCCTGGCCGGCATTTCCCGCGACCTGCAACTGCCGCAATCGAGCCACCCGGCGTTTCACAAACTGGCGGCGGTGGACGCCCATATCAAGCAGCACTTCGCCCGCCCCATCAGCCTTGCCGAGCTGACCGCCATTGCTGAATTGTCGGTGGCGCAGTTGGAGCGGCACTGCAAACGCATCTTCCAACTCACACCGCGGCAAATGATTCACAAGGCGCGCCTGGAGGAAGCCTCGCGACTGTTACTCGACCACGACCTGCCGATCACCGAGATCGCCCTGCGCTGCGGCTACACCGACCACAGCGCCTTCAGCCGCCAGTTCCGGGCCCTGACCAGCCTGTCGCCGAGCCAATACCGTGAAAATCAGCGCTGATCGTGTTCGCTGATGGGGCGTCAGATCCCATGGCTGCTCCCATCTGTAACACCCCAAGCCAACGTAGCAACTTGCCCTGATGCGCCACCGCTCGGCGAAAATACCTCTAGATCAACCCTCCAATGCCATTACGGCGCCTCAGGTCAAAACAGGCATGCTGATTGCTTATCTAATATCGTATACGAAATCCTCAATACGATATCTCACCGCATTTATTCGACAGCGAGGCATTTATGAAAAACCCTGCATTGGCCGTAGCCCTCAGCGTTGTCCTTACCCCGCTTTTCATGGCCCCCGCCCACGCCGACAAGCTCGACGACATCATCGGCTCCGGCAAGCTACGTTGCGCCGTGACCCTGGACTTCCCACCCATGGGCTTTCGCGATGAAAGCAACAAACCGGCGGGGTTCGACGTGGATTATTGCCACGACCTGGCGAAGGTCCTCGGTGTCGACGCCGAAGTGGTGGAAACCCCGTTCTCCGACCGCATCCCCGCGCTGCTGTCCGGCCGCGCCGATGTCATCGTCGCCTCCACCTCCGACACCTTGGAGCGGGCCAAGACCGTCGGCCTGACGGTGCCCTACTTCGCGTTCCAGATGGTGGTGCTGACCCGCGACGACACCGGTATCAACAGCTACGCCGACCTCAAGGGCAAGAAACTCGGCAACACCAGCAGTACCTACGAAGCCATCGCCTTGGAAAAGGACCAGAAGAGCTGGGGCAGCGGCAGCTTCCGCGCCTATCAATCGCAGAACGACACCCTGCTGGCCGTCGCCCAGGGACACATCGATGCCACCGTGGTGACTAACACCGTCGCCGCCGCGACCCTCAAGTCGGGCAAATACAAGGGCTTGAAGATTGCCGGTGACGCCCCCTACGTCATCGACTACGTGTCCCTCGGCGCCAAGCGCAGCGAGTACGGTCTGCTCAACTACCTGAACCTCTTCGTCAATCAGCAGGTGCGCACGGGTCGCTACAACGAGCTGTTCGTCAAATGGGTCGGCACCGACATCCCGCCGGCCAACCTGACCGTTCCCCAGGTCTACTACTGAGGATTGGCCCATGCCAAGCACGCCTGTCCGTGTGAAAGGCCGCAGCCTGGTGGAGGGTGCCGCCCAGGGCGCCCTGCTGTTCGCCGAGGTGGGCCTGAGTTTCTGGGGCGGGGTCGATCCGGCCAGTGGCGAGGTCATCGACCGCCACCACCCCTTGAGCGGCGAGCGCCTGGCCGGGCGCGTCTTGGCGATTCCCAGCGGACGCGGCTCCTGCACCGGCAGCAGCGTCTTGATGGAACTGATCAGCAACGGTCACGCACCCGCGGCCCTGGTGTTGGCCGAAGCCGATGAAATCCTGACCCTGGGCGTGCTGGTGGCGCAGGTGATTTTCCAGCGGTCCCTGCCGGTGTTGTGCGTGGGACACGAGGCCTTCAATGGGCTGCGTGGCCAGGGTTTTGTCCGCCTCGAAGGCGATGTCCTGACCCTCACCGGGCGCCGCCCGAACGACGGTTGGCAAGGTTCGCAAGCACCGTCGGCGTCGCCCATTTTCTCGACCCTGGACCTGAGCGAACAGGACCGGGCATTGCTCGACGGTACCCACGGCAAGGCGGCCCAAGTGGCGATGCACATCGTGCTGCGCATGGCCGAGATCCAGGGCGCCACGCAGTTGCTGGACGTGACCCAGGCCCACATCGACGGTTGCATCTACACCGGCCCGGCCAGCCTGCGCTTTGCCGAACAACTGGTGCAGTGGGGGGCGAAGGTTCGCGTCCCCACCACCCTCAATGCCATTTCCGTGGACCAGCGTCGCTGGCGGGAACTGGGCGTCGATCCAGCCCTGGGCGAACCGGCCAGTGCCTTGGGCGATGCCTACATGGCGATGGGCGCGCAACTGAGTTTTACCTGCGCGCCCTACCTGCTGGAGACCGCGCCAAAGGCCGGCGAACAGATCGTCTGGGCCGAGTCCAACGCGGTGGTCTACGCCAACAGTGTGCTGGGTGCGCGCACGCAGAAGTACCCCGACTTCCTCGACATCTGCATCGCCCTGTGCGGGCGGGCACCGTTGATCGGCTGCCATCTCGACGACGAACGCAAGGCCCAACTGATTGTCGACGTGCCGACGCTGGGTCAGGTCGATGACAGTTTCTATCCGCTGCTGGGCTATCACATCGGCAGCCTGGCGGGCCGGCGCATCCCGTTGATACGCGGCCTGGAACACGCCGCGCCGAGCCTGGACGACCTCAAGGCCTTCGGTGCCGCGTTCGCCACCACCAGCGCCGCACCGTTGTTCCACATCGCCGGGGTCACCCCGGAAGCCCTCGACCCTGCCGATGTCCTGGAGAAGGACGTTACCTTGCCGCAGGAAAGCGTCGATGCCGCAAGCCTGCTTGCCAGTTGGCGCGAGCTCAACAGCGCCCGGGACAATTGGGTGGACGTGGTGTCCCTGGGCAATCCGCATTTCTCCCTCAGCGAATTCGCCGCCCTCGCGACCTTGTGCGCGGGCCGGATCAAGCATCCGTATGTGGTGCTGGCCATCACCTGCGGCCGAGCAGTGCTGGAACAAGCGCGCAAAGCCGGATACCTGACGGCCATCGAAGCCTTCGGCGCGGTGCTGGTGACCGACACCTGCTGGTGCATGTTGGGTGAGCCGGTGATCCCGCCCCACGCCACCACGTTGATGACCAACTCAGGTAAATACGCCCACTACGCACCGGGCCTGGTCGGTCGCGGGGTGCATTTTGCCGCCCTCGCCGACTGCGTCGAGGCCGCCTGCACTGCCGCGACCCACGGCCAGCCGCCGACGTGGCTGCAACCCACTGCCCGCACGGGAAGTCCGACCCATGTTTGACTACAGCTTCCAATGGCGCCCGGCCTTACGCGCGCTGCCCGACATGCTCGCCGGGGCCTGGGTGACCTTCGAGACCGCCGCGCTGTCGATGATTTTCGGCGTGCTGATCGCCCTGGTGCTGACGGTGATGCGCCAGGCCCCGAATCGCCTGCTGCGGGGCGTGGGCAATGGCTGGGTGTCCATCGCTCGCAACACGCCCTCGCTGTTCCAGATCTACATCCTCTATTTCGGCCTCGGCTCCCTCGGGCTGCACGTCAGTTCCTGGCTGGCCTTGCTGGCCGGAATCACCTTCAACAACGCCGGCTACCTGGCGGAAAACTTTCGCGGTGGCCTCAAGGCCGTGCCCGGTACGCAAATGCGCGCCGCCCGCTCCTTGGGAATGAGCGCCTTCCAGGCCTACCGGATGATCATCGTCCCGCAATTGTTGCGCATCGTCTTCTACCCGCTGACCAACCAGATGGTCTGGGCGGTGCTGATGACGTCCCTGGGGGTGGTGGTCGGCCTGAACAACGACCTCACCGGCGTGACCCAGGAATACAACGTCAAGACCTTCCGCACCTTCGAATACTTCGCCCTCGCGGCGCTGCTGTATTACCTGATCGCCAAGCTGATCGTCGGGTTGGCCCGGCTGTTGTCCTGGCGGCTGTTCCGTTATTGAGGGCGGGTCATGTTTTCTACAAGCCTTACCGTTAACGACGTGTTGTATCTGCTTGAGGGGGCCTGGGTCACCGTGCAATTGACTGCGTGGTCGATCGTGCTTGGCACGCTGGCCGGCTTGCTGTTCGGCCTGCTGCGGGCGCTGTTGCCGCGAGCCAGCCTGCCGCTGGCCTGGCTGCTGGACGTGTTTCGCAGTGTGCCGCTGCTGATCCAGTTCGTGTTGTTCAACTCCCTAAAGAGCATCGTTGGCCTGAACCTCAGCGCGTTTGCCGTCGGTTGCATCGTGCTCGGGGTCTACGCCGCCGCGTACTTCACCGAGATCGTCCGCGGAGGCGTGCTGGCGGTGCCGTTGAGCACCCGCCGGGCCAGCCGGTCGCTGGGCCTGAGCTATGGGCAGGACCTGCGGTTCATCGTCCTGCCGATTGCCACGCGGGTGGCGTTTCCCGGCTGGCTGAACCTGGTGCTCGGTGTGATGAAGGACACCGCCCTGGTGATGTGGATCGGCATCGTCGAATTGCTGCGGGCCTCGCAAACCATCGTCACGCGCATTCAGGAACCCCTGCTGGTGCTGTGCATCGCGGGCCTCATTTACTACGTCATGAGCCTGGTGGTCGCCCGCCTCGGCGCACGCCTGGAAAGAAGGTGGCAGGAAAATGATTGAGATCGAAAACGTGCACAAGTCTTTCGGTGACCTGGAAGTGGTCAAGGGTGTGAGCCTGACCGTGGACAAGGGTGAAGTGGTGTCGATCATCGGCGGTTCCGGCTCTGGCAAGTCGACCCTGCTGATGTGCATCAACGGCCTGGAGCCGATCCAGAAAGGCAGCATCCGCGTGGATGGCATCGAGGTCCATGACCGCGCCACCGACCTCAATCGCCTGCGGCAAAAGATCGGCATCGTCTTCCAGCAATGGAACGCCTTCCCCCACCTGACCGTGCTGGAAAACGTGATGCTGGCGCCGCGCAAGGTGTTGGGCAAAAGCAAACAGGACGCCGAGGCCCTGGCGGTGAAACAGCTTGAGCACGTGGGCCTGGGGGACAAACTCAAGGCCTTCCCCGGCAAGCTTTCCGGCGGTCAGCAACAGCGCATGGCCATCGCCCGGGCATTGGCGATGTCGCCGGACTACATGCTCTTCGACGAAGCCACCTCGGCGCTGGACCCGCAACTGGTGGGCGAAGTGCTGGACACCATGCGCATGCTCGCCGAGGACGGCATGACCATGGTGCTGGTGACCCACGAGATCCGCTTCGCCCGGGACGTGTCCGACCGCGTGGCGTTTTTTTGCAATGGCCGGGTCCATGAGATCGGGCCGCCGGACCAGGTGATTGGCAATCCGGTGCAGCCGGAGACGGCGGCTTTTCTCAAGTCGGTGAAATAGCCGATGGCCCTATCGCGAGCAAGCTCGCTCCCACACGGACTTGTGTACACCATTGAACCCTGTGGGAGCGAGCTTGCTCGCGATGAGGCCCGACCAGACAACACAAGGATTTGATCCATGCGCTCATCCAGAATCATCCATGTCATCAGCTGCCACGCCGAAGGCGAAGTCGGCGATGTGATCGTCGGCGGTGTCGCGCCGCCCCCCGGCGCCACGGTGTGGGAGCAGTCACGCTGGATCGCCCAGGACCAGACCCTGCGCAACTTCGTCCTCAATGAGCCCCGCGGCGGGGTGTTCCGCCACGTCAACCTGCTGGTGCCGGCCAAGGACCCGCGGGCGCAAATGGCCTGGATCATCATGGAACCGGCCGACACGCCGCCGATGTCCGGCTCCAACTCGCTGTGCGTCGCCACCGTGTTGCTGGACAGCGGCATCCTGCCAATGACCGAACCCCAGACCCGCCTGGTGCTGGAAGCCCCGGGCGGCCTGATCGACGCCGTGGCCGACTGCCGCGACGGCAAGGTGCAACGGGTCGAGATCAAGAACGTACCCTCCTTTGCCGACCGCCTCGATGCCTGGATCGAAGTCGAGGGACTGGGTTCGTTGCAGGTGGACACCGCCTACGGCGGCGACAGCTTTGTCATCGTCGATGCCCAGCGCCTGGGTTTTGCCATTCGCCCCGATGAAGCCGCCGAGCTGGTGGCCGTGGGCTTGAAGATCACCCGCGCCGCCAATGAGCAACTGAGTTTCGTGCACCCGCTGAACCCCGACTGGTCGCACATCTCGTTCTGCCAGATCGCCGCACCCATTGTCCGTGAGGACGGCATCGCCACGGGCGCCAACGCCGTGGTGATCCAGCCCGGCAAGATCGACCGCTCCCCCACCGGCACCGGCTGCTCGGCGCGCATGGCGGTGTTGCAGGCCAAGGGCTTGATGCAGGTAGGCGAGCGTTTTATCGGCCGTTCGATCATCGGTTCCGAATTCCATTGCCGCATCGACTCACTGACCGAGGTGGCCGGACGCCCGGCGATTTACCCGTGCATCGCCGGACGAGCGTGGATCACCGGGACCCATCAGTTGCTGCTCGACCCGGCCGATCCGTGGCCCCAGGGCTATCGGCTTTCGGACACCTGGCCCGGCGCATGACGTTCAGATTCACCCAAAACCTTGTGGCGAGGGAGCTTGCTCCCGCTGGACTGCGAAGCAGTCCTGAAGGCTGACAACTCGGTGTGTCAGTCAGATCCTGGGGGCCGCTTCGCGACCCAGCGGGAGCAAGCTCCCTCGCCACAAAAGCACTATCAAAAACGGAGACAACCCATGAGCAAACGCATCAACTGGAGCGGCGTCTTCCCTGCCGTCACCACCCAATTCAACGATGACTTTTCCATCAACCTGGAAAAAACCCACCAAGTGATTTCCAACGTCATTCGCGATGGCGTTTCCGGCCTGGTGGTCTGCGGGTCGGTGGGGGAAAACACCTCCCTGAGCGCCGAGGAAAAAATCGCCGTGACCGAAGTCGCGGTGGACGCCTCCCGGGGCCGGGTGCCGGTGATCTGCGGCGTGGCCGAGTTCACCAGCGTGCAGGCCGCCAAGGTTGCCAACGCGGTGCGCAAGGTCGGTGTCGACGGGGTGATGCTGATGCCGGCGCTGGTCTACGGCTCCAAGCCCTTCGAGACCGCCGAGCATTTCCGCTACGTGGCCCGCCATGCCGACGTGCCGCTGATGGTCTACAACAACCCGCCGATCTACAAGAATGACGTGACGCCGGACATTTTGATTGCCCTGGCCGATTGCGACAACGTCGTGTGTTTCAAGGACTCCTCCGGCGACACCCGGCGCTTCATCGACGTGCGCAATGAAGTCGGCGATCGCTTCGTGCTGTTCGCCGGTCTCGACGACGTGGTGCTGGAAAGCCTTGCCGTGGGCGCCGAAGGTTGGGTCTCGGGCATGTCCAACGTGTTCCCCCAGGAAGGCGAGACCATTTTCCGCCTGGCCCGCGCCGGACGGTTCGCCGAAGCGATGCCGATCTACGAATGGCTGATGCCGATCCTGCACCTGGACGCCCGGGCCGACCTGGTGCAATGCATCAAGCTGTGCGAAGCCATCGCCGGCCGCGGCAGCGCCCTCACCCGCCCACCGCGCCTGGCCCTGCCGGACGCGGACCGGGTGTATGTGGAGCAGATCATGGCCAAGGCCCTGGCCAATCGGCCGGTGTTGCCGGATGTGGGGCTTTAAGGCCTGACCTACCCCGCAAGGCATCTGAGGATCCCCCTGTGGGAGCGAGCTTGCTCGCGATAGCGATCTGCCTGGGCCGGCTATGCTGGATGTGCCGACCTCATCGCGAGCAAGCTCGCTCCCACATGGATTTGCGGTGAACACATAAGAATGAGCCCATGCGACTCAACCTGTGGGAGCGAGCCTGCTCGCGAAAGCGGTCTGTCTGAGCCGGCTATGCTGGATGTGCCGACCTCATCGCGAGCAAGCTCGCTCCCACAGGGATTTGCAGTGAATACACAAGAGTGAGCCCATGCGACTCAACCTGTGGGAGCGAGCTTGCTCGCGATAGCGATCTGTCTGAGCCGGCTATGCTGGATGTGCAGACCTTATCGCGAGCAAGCTCGCTCCCACAGGATTTGTGGCGGACATGAGAGGCTTCCCATGAACTATTTCCTGGCCCAGGCCCTGAACAATCGATGGGCCAACCACAGGTTGCTCGGCGCCTGCGCGCAGTTGAGCGAGGCCGACTACGCGGCGCCGCGCACGGGATTCTTCCCGTCCATCCAAGCCACGCTCTGCCACATCCTGGAAGTGGACCGCTATTACCTCACCGCCCTGGAAGGCGACCGTGACGGCCAGATCAAGGACTTCTCCGAAACCCTGGCCTTTGCCCACCTGATGCACAACCAGACCCAGACCGACCAGCAACTGGTGGCGTTCTGCGAAGCCCTGCGGGAGCAAGACCTGGTCCGCTCTGTCGATCTGGTGCGCGTCGACGGTGTGGTGCGTGAACGAATCGACCGGCTGCTGTTGCACCTGTTCGAGCATCAGATCCATCATCGTGGACAGGTCCACGGCATGCTCAGCGCCACCCACGTCGCGCCGCCACAACTTGATGAGTTTTTTCTCGACTGCGACCGGCCGTTTCGCAACGACGAGGAACAACTGCTTCAATTGGATGAACGGCGGGTCTGGCGCGAATACCTGCCAAGTTGATCCGCCCCCCCTCAAAGGAGACCTTGCCATGAATGTCATTCTTCGTAGCATCGGTTTGGCGTTGATGCTGATCACCACGGCGGCACTCGCCCACCACGGCTGGAGCGAATACGACGCCAGCAATCCCCTGACGCTCGAAGGCACGATAAAGGAAGCCGGCTATTCCCATCCCCATGGCTACGTGCGCCTGCAAACCACCGACAAAACCTGGACCGTCGTGCTGGCCCCACCGTCACGCATGGAGAATCGCGGGCTGGGCAAGGACATGCTCAAAGCAGGTAACAGTGCCACCGTGGTCGGCTATGCAAACCGCAACAAACCCGACGAATTGCGCGCCGAACGCATCACCATCGACGGCAAGACCATCGAGTTGCGCTGATGCAGGCCTCCCCGGCAGGCTCACCCCAGGGCTGGATGGACCAGTTGGGCGATTCGTCCCTGGCGTTGGCCATGCGCAGCGAGCTGTGGCTCTATCCGCTGGTGGAAGTGGTGCACATCATCGGCTTTTCGATATTGGTGGGCGCGGTGGTGATGTTCGACCTGCGCGTGCTCGGGCTGTCCAAGGGCATCGCCGTGACCGCCCTGGCCCGCCACTTGCTGCCCTGGGCGATTGCGGCCCTGCTGCTGATCGTGCCTGCGGGGTTGCTGATGTTCAGTGCTCACCCCCATGACTTTGCCGGCAACAACGTCTTCATCCTCAAGCTGTACCTGATCGCGGCAGCGGGCCTTAACGCCCTGCTGTTCCACGTTGGCACCTACCGCTCCGTCCAGCAATGGAACACCGGCCATAAGGCACCCGGCCTGGCCAAGGCCCAGGCATTGGTCTCCATAGTCCTATGGCTCGTGGTCATACTCTGCGGCCGCCTGCTGGCCTACACCTGAACTGCACGTGAAAAAGAAGCGATGGCCGCTGCCGGCCATCGCCAAATCGCCCACCCGGGCGCCCTCAGATCCGTGCGGGAGACACGATGATCTTCACGTTGTGCTCCTTGTTGTTCACCAACTCCTCGAAGCCCTGCCCGACGATCTCTTCCAACTGGATGCGCCCGGTCACCAGCGGCGAGATGTCCAGGCGTCCGTCGGCGATGAAGGCAATCACGTCGGCGAACTCACCGTTGTAGGCCAGCGCGCCCAGCACTTGCTTCTCCGTGGAGACCAGCTCAAAGAAGTTGAACTCGCTCGGTTCCTCGAAAATCCCCACCAACACGCATTTGCCGGCCTTGCGGATCAGGTCGATGGCCAGCTTGGCGGTGTGCTTGTTGCCAATGCATTCGAAGCTGACATCGGCACCCAGGCCACCCGTCAGGCGCCGAACTTCAGCCAAGGCGTCGCATTCATTCGGATCGATCACATGGCTGGCCCCGACTTCCAAGGCCTTGGCCTTGCGTGCGCCGGACATTTCCAAAGCAATCACCTGGGCTGCACCAGCCGCCTTGGCGCACATGATCGTGCACAAGCCGATGGTCCCGGCGCCCACCACCACGACGTTCTGGCCCAGCAGGCTGCCGGCCTTTTTCACCGCATGCATGCCCACCGCCAGTGGCTCGATCAACGCACCGGCCTCGGCGGGGAAATCAGCCGGTAGTTTGTAGAGCAGGTTCGCCGGGACATTGACCAGCTCCGCGAACGCACCGTTGTTCATCAACCCGGTGAACGCCAGGTTCTCGCAAATGTTGTAGAGCCCATGGGTGCAGTAGTAGCAAGTGCCGCAGTGCTGGCAGGCGTCCGCCGCCACCGGCTCGCCGACACTGAAACCTTCGACGCCGGCGCCCAGTTCGACGATCTCGCCGCAGAACTCGTGGCCAAGGATGCACTGGCCTTTGATCCCGGTCAGCGGGTGCGGCGCGTCCACCGGGATGAACACCGGCCCGGCCACGTACTCGTGCAAGTCGGAGCCGCAGATGCCGCACCATTGCACGCGGATCTGCACCCAACCGGCGGGGGGCGAAACCGGCAGTGGCACGTCTTCGACGCGGATGTCGTTGCGGCCATGCCAGACGGCGGCGCGCATGCTGCGGGTCGGCTTGATAGAAACGTTCATAGCGTTGCCTCCAGAATTTTTTATAGGGCGACGATGCAATCGCCGCCCGCTTGTTCAGTACTGTCCGATGAACCCGTTGATCAGCCGATTGACCTGCTCGGCCGCTTCCATCTGCACCATATGGCCTTGGCCCGACAGCACCTCGACCCGCGCTGATAACCCTTCGGCGTGAGACGCCGGGATGATTGCGTCGTCGCTGCCCCAGATCACCAGGGTCGGCACGTGGCCCGCCTGCACCACTTCCCGCAGGTCCGCCTGCTGGCGACCGTCGGCGAACAACGTCGCTGACAATTGCTGCAGCGCCGCGTCCACACCTTCCAGGCGCTTGTACTTGAGCATGTCGTCGAGCATCTGGCGGTTGACCAGCTCGGCATTGGAGAACAGTTGCACCAGCTGCGGCTTGAGGGCGTTGCGGTTGGCCGCTTCGACGAACCCTTGCAGGTAGCTGCCGTTGATCTGCGCACCCAGGCCGGCACTGCCGATCAAGGTCAGGGAGCGTATCCGCTGGGGCATCAGGCGCGCAGCGTTCAGCGACACCGCCCCGCCCATGGAATGCCCCACCAGGTGCACGGCGTTGATGTCCAGGTGATCGAGCAAGGCCAGCACCACGCCGCTCAGCTCGTCCAAATCGCCGCGTTGCAGGGTTTTCGACGATTCGCCATGGCCCGGCAGGTCCAGGGCAATGACCCGTCGCCCGGCCGCCAGGGCTTCATGGTTGAACAGCCAGTTGTTCAAGTCGCCGCCAAAGCCGTGCACCAGCACCAGCGGCGTACCGCCCTCGCCGCGCTCGAAATAGCGGATCACCCGGCCGTCCAGCTCGACTTTCTGTGTTTTCGGACCACTGTCCTCATCAGCCGCGTCGCCGGGCACGAAGTTGGATTGGAACTGCTCGATGACCGCGTCAATCTCGGCGTCGCTGGCCTCGCCTTCGACGACGATGCCGAGCAAGGCGCCGACCGCCAGGGTTTCGTCCTGGCGGGCGATCTGCCGGCGCAGGATTCCAGAAAACGGCGCCTCGACGCTGCTGGAAATCTTGTCCGTCTCGACGTCCATCACTTCCTCGCCCTTGGTGATGGCCTGCCCCTCTTCCTTGAGCCAGGCATCGACCCGGCCCTCGGTCATCGACAGGCCCCACTTGGGCATGGTCAAGGTATGAATCTGGCTCATCAGCGCTTGCTCCACTCGATCACGTTGAGCACGGCTTGTTCGATCTTCGCCGCGTCAGGGATGTACAGGTCTTCCAGGGAGTCGGAGAACGGCACCGGCGTATGGGGCGCGGTGACCATTTCGATCGGCGCCTTGAGCGCGCCAAAGGCTTTTTGCGCCACCAGCGCCGAGATGTCGGTGGCCATGGAACAGCGTGGGTTGGCCTCGTCGATCACCACCAGGCGCCCGGTCTTCTCGACACTTTCCAGGATGCTGTCCTCGTCCAGCGGGCTGGTGGTGCGCAGGTCGATCACTTCGCAGTCGATGCCGCGCCCGGCCAGGTTGCGCGCCGCGTCCATCGCGGTGTTGACCAGCCGTCCGTAGGAGACCAGGGTGATGTCCTTGCCGTCGCGCAGGAAGTTGGCCTCGCCGAACGGTACGGTGTAGAGCTCTTCCGGCACTTCGCCCTGCATGCTGTAGAGCAACTTGTGCTCGCAGAAGATCACCGGGTCGTTGTCGCGGATTGCCTGGATCAGCAGGCCCTTGGCGTCGTAGGGCGATGATGGGCAGACCACTTTCAGTCCCGGGATGTGCGTCCACAACGACGTGAGCATCTGTGAATGCTGGGCGGCGGCGCGCAGGCCGGCGCCGACCATGGTGCGGATCACCAGGGGTGTGGAGGCCTTGCCGCCGAACATATAGCGAAACTTCGCCGCCTGGTTGAGGATCTGGTCCAGGCAGCACCCGGCGAAGTCGACGAACATCAGTTCGCACACCGGGCGCACGCCGCAGGTGGCCGCGCCGACCGCCGCGCCGACGTAACCGATTTCCGACAGTGGCGTGTCCAGCACGCGCCCGGGGAACTGGTCGTATAGGCCCTTGGTCACTCCGAGTACGCCGCCCCAGGCGTCGTTTTCACCGGGGGCGCCGGCGCCACCGGCCACGTCCTCACCCATGATGAACACGCTGGCGTCGCGGCGCATTTCCTGGGCCAGGGCTTCGTTGATTGCCTGCTGATAGCTGATTTTTCTCGCCATGATGAATTTCTCTGTTCTTGTTTTAGGAGGGCGTTCAGGGATAGCTGACGTAGACGTCGGTCAGCAGGTCCGCTGCAGAGGGCTTGGGATCGGACTTGGCCTTGTACACGGCGTTTTCAATCAGCAGGTCCACTTCCTTGTCGATCTGGTCCAACTGCTCGACGGTAAGCAAACCGGCCCGGGTGGTGCGTTCGCGGAACTGCATCAGGCAGTCCTGGTTTTCGCGGAAATGCTTGACCTCGTCCGGTGCGCGATAGGTCTGGGCGTCGCCTTCGAAGTGGCCGTAGTAGCGGGTCAGCTTGACCTCGATCAGCGACGGCCCTTCCCCGGCACGGGCGCGTTCGACGGCGGCCCCGGCGGCTTCGTGCACGGCAAAGAAGTCAAAGCCGTCCACCGTCACGCCGGGCATGCCGAAGCCGGCGGCGCGGTCGGCGATGTGATCGCAGGCCACCGACCAGTTGGAAGCGGTGGCCTCGGCGTAGCCGTTGTTTTCGGCGATGAACAGGCACGGCAGGTTCCACACCGAGGCCATGTTCATGGCTTCGAACACCGCGCCTTCGTTGGAGCCGCCGTCGCCGAAAAACACCACGGCGACGCTGTCGGTGCCCTTGAGGCGGGCCGCCAAAGCCGCGCCGACCACCAGTGGCGCACCGGCGCCGACGATGCCGTTGGCGCCGAGCATGCCTTTCTCGAAATCGGCGATGTGCATCGAGCCACCCTTGCCTTGGCAGACGCCGGTTTTCTTGCCGTAGATCTCGGCCATCATTCCGTAGACGTCCACGCCCTTGGCGATGCAATGGCCGTGGCCACGGTGGTTGGAGGCGATGCAATCGTCATCGCCCAGGTGGGCCATGACGCCGGCGGCCGACGCTTCTTCGCCGGCATACAAGTGGACGAAACCGGGGATCTCGCCCGTGGCGAACTCCACGTGCAGGCGCTCTTCAAAGGCGCGGATGGTGCGCATCACCTGGTAGGCGTGCAGCAGTTGATCGTGGGTGAGCGGTGTCGACATTTTTATTCTCCTGGGGTGTCTTCTTGAAGATTCAGAGGGTGTTGCGGGTGCTCGCGGCCGATGGCCAACAAGCGTTGTTGCGCGGCGTAGGCCAGCACCGCGTTGACGTCGATGCTCAGCGGACCGCCGGCATCGAGGGTGACCGTGGGCCGGTCGTGGGCGTTGAATTCGATTTCCCGTTCGCCATCCAGGGCCAAGGTGCCGCTGGACAGCGACAAGCCATGGGCGACGCCGGGTTCCAAAGGGCCGGCGGCGAGCACCCCACAGCCTTGCAACAGGCCCGGGGCGAGCGGCACCAGCAGCGCTTCGGGGGATTGCGGGTCCAGGCGCATCCAGGCCCCGCCCGGCGCCTGGCGGGACACCGGGAACCACAAGCCGCACAACGCCGACAGGCCAATGGATTGCGGTTCGGCGAAAGTCACGAAGACTTCGGCCAGGTCCTGTGCCCGACTGATGGCCCGGGCGCCGACAAAACGCAACGGCGACACGGCGACGTCCACCAGGGCGACTTCGCGCAAGCCACGTCCGGCGTCGCAGACCAGCAAGCGCTTGTTGCGGCGCAAACCGATCGCGTCCGGAATCCGGCCGCTGGCGTACAACCCACCGGCCAGCCCGGCACTGGTGGCCTCGCGCAGCTCGGGAAAGGCGTTGTTGGTGCCGGTGGACAGGGTCAGCAATGGGATGTCGCCGACTTCGGCGGCTACCGCCTTATGGGTGCCATCGCCGCCGAGCACGGCGATCAGCGCCACCTCGCGCTCGGCCATCAAGCGCGCGGCCCGGCGGGTGTCTTCGACGGTCTGGCGCAGGGTCAGGTCGAGGAATTCCAGGGCCGGCCAGCGGCTGCTGCGGGCCTGGCGGCTATGGCTGTTCTTCAGCACGGCGGCGGCCATGCCGATCATGTCGGTGGGCATCAACACTTGTTCGATGCCGGTGGCGCCGAACGCGGCCAGCAGGCGCTGGATCACCGAAACCTTGTCGGTACTGGAAAACAGCCCGGCATTGGCGGTCAGGCGCCGCACGTCGCGGCCCGAGGCGGGATTGGCGATGATGCCCACGGTCAGGGGTCGGCGGCTCATGGCGCCACCGTGGACGGTGCGGGCAAACGGCCTGGGCAGGAAGACATAGACACCTCGTTGTTATTATTGGAGGCCCGTCGGGCGGGTTCCAGGCATAGAGCAAGGGCGGTGCCAGTTGCGAAAAAAACCTGCAAGAAGGCCGAACCAGAGCGGTCCAGAGATGTTTGACGAAGCAGCGGACCGAGCCCCGGTGAGACGCCCCATGTCAGCCTGCACGAGGTCCGGACGAGACGCTGAGACGTGGCGTCTCACACCGCCCGAACAACCCGTCGAGCTTGTCTGCACCCGGCGAACGGCGCTTAATGTGCGCACAACGACAAGAAGCTGAATCGGAGGCCCCATGCTTTCCGCTCACTCCCGGGCGCACGTGGATTGCGTCAGCCGCGTGGTGAAAAACGCGAACCAATTGCCACAATTGCCCGTCCCGGACCTGATCCTCGACTCCTGGCGCCGTTCCCTGGAGCAACATCACCTGGACCCGGGTTCGCTGCAGGGCCCGCGCATCCTCTCCCAGGACGTGCTCAAGCAATGCCGCGAGCGCTCCGAGCTGTTCCTCAACATCGCCAGCGAAGAAGTGGCCCGCCTCCATGGCCGGGTACGCGACGCCGACTATTGCGTACTGCTGACCGATGCCCAGGGCCAGACCATCGACTACCGGGTGGAAACCTCGATCCGCAATGACTGCCGCAAGGCCGGGCTATACTTGGGCACCTGTTGGTCGGAGGGCGAAGAAGGCACGTGTGGCGTGGCGGCGGTGCTCACGGCCAAGGCCCCGGTGACCGTGCACAAGCGCGACCATTTCCGCGCGGCGTTCATTGGCCTGACCTGTTCCGCCGCGCCGGTCTTCGACCCCCAGGGTGAATTGCTCGGGGTGCTGGACGTCTCGGCGGTGCGCTCGCCGGATGATCGCCGCTCGCAGCACCTGATCCGGCAAATGGTGGTGCAGAGCGCCAGGGAGATCGAACAGGCGTTTTTCATGAGCAGCGCCCAGGGCTATTGGGTGCTGCGGGCCCATCGCAACCCCGGCTACGTCGACAGCCAGCCGGACTTCCTGTTCGCCTGGGATGACGACGGTTGCCTGCAAGCCTTGAACCCGGCTGCCCGCCAGTACCTGCTGCAACAGTACGGGCAGGTGCCGCAACACATCGGCCAGGTGTTCGAGCAGCAACGGCTGCACCGTGCCCGGGACGAAAGCCTCTGCTTGCTCGATCACGCCCTGCACGGACGCTTGAGCGCGCCTCGCCAGCGGGCCAGTTCACGTTCGCGGGTGGCGATGACTCCGTTGGAAATCGATCCACGCCTGGCCGACAGCCTGCGCCTGGCGGTGCGGGTCAAGGATCGCAACCTGCCGGTGCTGATCCAGGGCGAAACCGGTGCCGGCAAGGAAGTCTTCGCTCGCCAGTTGCACCAGGCCAGCCAGCGCCGCGAGCGCCCTTTCGTGGCGCTGAACTGCGCGGCCATTCCCGAAAGCCTGATTGAAAGCGAATTGTTCGGCTACGTCGCCGGGGCGTTCACCGGCGCCTCGGCCAAAGGCATGCAGGGCCTGTTGCAACAGGCCGACGGCGGCACCTTGTTCCTGGATGAGATCGGCGACATGCCGCTGGCCTTGCAAACCCGCCTGCTGCGGGTACTGGCCGAGGGTGAAGTGGCGCCGCTGGGCGCATCCCGCCGCAAGGCCGTCGACATTCAGGTGATCTGCGCCACCCACCGCGACCTGGAGACGCTGGTGGCCGCCGGCGAGTTTCGCGAGGATTTGTATTTCCGTCTCGGCGGTGCGCGTTTCCAGTTACCGCCGTTACGTGACCGCAGCGACCGGCTGGCGCTGATCAATCGGATCCTTGCCGAGGAGTCGGCATTGTGCGGGGGAACCGTGCAGTTGAGCGGCGCCGCCCTGGAATCCCTGCTCGGCTATCACTGGCCGGGCAATGTCCGCCAGTTGCGCCATGTGCTGCGCTATGCCTGCGCGGTGTGCGAAGCCAGCGTGATCCAGCTCAGCCACTTGCCCGAGTCATTGCACAGCGCGGACGTCGCCGATCAGGGGCCGGAGCCGAGCGCCAGCCCGGAACGCCAGGCGTTGCTCGATGCGTTGGTGCGCCACCGCTGGAAACCCACCGCCGCCGCCCGGGCCCTGGGCATTTCCCGGGCGACCCTGTATCGACGGGTGCATCAACATGGCATCGAAATGCCAGGCCGCAGCCCCGCCTGAGCACCTAGCGGCGCGCCAGCTCATGACGGACACATTGCTCGTAGTAGGTCTGCTTGACCGCCGCGGGTTTGAGACGCGAAGCGCTGTTGTAGGTCTGCTCGGTAATGCCCAGGGCGGTCATGCGCATCCAGGGCCGGGGAAACTTGCGCACCTGCAGCTTCTTGCGTGCGCCGTACAGGCTGACGCCAGACAGCTTCGACGCCTGCGCCCCCGCCGCGATGTCCGAACCCCAGCGGCACACTGACTGCTGGTTCTGCGTCAGCGCCTTGGCCTGGGCCTCGAGCGAGACGGCGGCCAAGAGAAACGTCGCTACGACCCACATAGAAATACGCATAGGTTTGTCGCCCAACTTTCTGAAAGGAAAGAAGTTTGCCTCTCTGCAAATGAGCAAGGGGCCAGCATTTGCAGTCCATTCTCGAATCCGCATGCAATCCATTGTGGCGAGGGAGCTTGCTCCCGCTGGGCCGTGCAGCGGCCCCAAGAAAGCCGTGACAACTCGGTGTGTCAGGCAAATACAGGGGGCCGCTTCGCGACCCAGCGGGAGCAAGCTCCCTCGCCACGGAACGGCTTGCCTTCGCCATCTGGGATATCCCAATGGCGAAACAATCTATAAACAAGTAGAGATAATAAATATAAGCCTTTGAAATTAAACAATTTAAGTTAATTCAATGACTCGTCTTCACCTCCTGCAACAACTGCTGGATCACCTGCTCCTGCTCACCATAGCGCCCTTCACCAAAATGGCTGTAGCGCACCTGCCCCTTGGCATCGATGAGGTAATGGGCCGGCCAGTATTGATTGTTGAAGGCGCGCCAGATCGCATACTGATTGTCGATCGCTACCGGATAGTGGATGTCCAGCTTGCGCACCTGCTCGCGGACGTTATCGATGATCTTCTCGTAGCCGTATTCCGGGGTGTGGACGCCGATCACCACCAGCCCATCCTTTTCATACTTCTTCGCCCAGCCGTTCACATAGGGCAAGGTGTGCTGGCAGTTGATGCAGTCGTAGGTCCAGAAGTCCACCAGCACCACCTTGCCCCGCAGCGACTCGCTGCTCAGCGGCGGCGAGTTCAGCCATTGCACCGCGCCGTCCAGTGAAGGCATGGCGCCCTGGGATTCAAGGGACGGCATGGCACTGGCGCCGGCCTTGCTCACCACGTAGTCGATGGCCTTGGGCACGTTCTCCAGCAGGCTTTTTTCCAGGCTGGTGGACTGTTGGGAGGAAGTCGCCGCCAACAAGCGGTCATCCGTCCCAGTGCCAATCGCCACGGCCGCCAGCAACACCGCCAGCCCCGTTCCCCGGCGCAACCAAGTGGTCATGGGCAGCGAGAGCTTCAGGCGCCCGACCAGACCACGCCCGGCCAGGATCAGCGTGCCCAGGGACAAGGCACTGCCCAGGCCGTAAGCGAGCAGCAACAGGCTGGTTTGCGCGCTGGCGCCTTGCAGCATGGCGCCGGTCAGGATCACCCCGAGTATCGGCCCGGCGCACGGTGCCCAGAGCAACCCGGTTGCAACGCCGATCAGCACCGAGCCCACCGGCCCGGCCATCCGCCCGGCCCCGGCGTCCAGGCGATTGCCCAGGTTGACCAGCGGCCGCGCCAACCAGGTGCCAACCCGGCTGAAGATCAACGACAGGGCGAACACCCCCATCACCACCAACGCGACTTGTCGACCGACGCTGCTGGCGCGCACCACCCATTCGCTGCTGACCACCGCCAGGCTGGAGACCAGGGCGAACGTCAACACCATGCCGCCGAGGGTCAGCAGCACCGAGCTGCGGGAGCGATTGGCCCGGGCGAACAGAAACGGCACCACCGGAAGAATGCAGGGGCTGAGGATCGTCAGGATCCCGCCGAGAAAAGCGATCAGAAGCATGGCAACACCTCAAAATAAAAGGCCTACATAGGCCCACAAAAGCAGGTCAGTTCTGGTTGCTGCAGTGATCGGAAAACTTGCGATAGTCCAGCGCCTGCTGGTGGCCTGTCGAATCCAGGTAGGTCATGTGGGCGTTGACCACGCCGCAGGTCGGCTCGGTGTCTTCGGTGAGGGAAAGCACCTTCTGGATGTCCAGGTGGCTGCCGTAGGTGTAGGTGTGCGGTTGCACGTTGCTTTCGGCCCGGGCCGACAGGGTGCAGATGTTCAGCGCGGCAAAAAGGCAGGCGGCGTAGACGGCTTTGGTGTTCATGGCGATTCCTCGATTCAATGGGGGTTTATCTGCCGAGGCCTGTTGTGTGCCTCGATGGATGCCATTGAATGCCCCGCAGGTATCGCGTCTGTATCGAGCCCGGTGGCTTTTTGCATCGCTGTGTATCCGTCAGGCGCCAGATACACTGCAATACAAACCGCCGCGAGCCGGGCTGGCCGGGGCCTGTAGACTGCTCACAACGAAACGCCGAGGAGCGGGACACCATGGATCATGTCGATCACGTGTTGATAGTGGATGACGATCGCGAGATCAGAGAGCTGGTTGGCAACTACCTGAAGAAGAATGGCCTGCGCACCACCGTTGTCGCCGATGGCCGGCAGATGCGCGCCTTCCTCGAAACCACCCCGGTGGACCTGATCGTGCTGGACATCATGATGCCCGGCGACGATGGCCTGGTGCTGTGCCGGGAACTGCGTGCCGGCAAGCACAAGGCCACGCCGGTGCTGATGCTCACCGCCCGCAACGACGAAACCGACCGCATCATCGGCCTGGAAATGGGCGCCGACGATTACCTGGTCAAGCCGTTCGCCGCCCGGGAGCTGCTGGCGCGGATCAACGCCGTGCTGCGCCGCACCCGCATGTTGCCGCCCAATCTGGTGGTCACCGAAAGCGGTCGCCTGCTGGCGTTCGGACGCTGGCGCCTGGACACCACCGCCCGCCACCTGCTGGACACCGACGGCACCATGGTTGCCTTGAGCGGCGCCGAGTATCGGTTGTTGCGGGTGTTCCTCGATCATCCGCAACGGGTACTCAACCGCGACCAGTTGCTTAACCTCACCCAGGGCCGGGACGCCGATCTGTTCGATCGCTCCATCGATCTACTGGTCAGCCGCCTGCGCCAGCGCCTGCTGGACGACGCCCGGGAACCGGCCTACATCAAGACCGTGCGCAGCGAAGGCTACGTGTTCTCGCTGCCGGTGGAGATCCTCGAGGCGTCGGTATGAACCTGCCGCTGCGCTGGCCGCGGACCCTGGCCTCGAGGCTGTCGCTGATCTTCCTGATCGGCCTGATCCTGGCCCAGGGCCTGTCTTTCGGCGTCCAGTACTACGAGCGCTACCAGAGCGCCAAGTCGACCATGCTCGGCAACCTGGAGACCGACGTCTCGACCTCCGTGGCGATTCTCGACCGCCTGCCTGCCGCCGAACGCCAGGCCTGGCTACCGAAACTCGCCCGGCGCAACTATGGCTATTTGCTCGACGAAGGCCAGCCCGGCCAACCGATGGACCTGGCCGACGCGCCGATCTCGGTCAGTTCGATCCAGGAAGCCATCGGCCAGGCCTATGGCCTGACCTTCAAGCAGATTCCCGGGCCGAACATGCACTATCAGGCGCACCTGCGCCTGGGGGACGGCAGCCCGCTGACCATCGACGTACGCCCGGCGATGGCGCCCCTCTCCCCTTGGCTGCCAATGGTGTTGCTGGGGCAGTTGGCCCTGTTGATCGGCTGCACCTGGCTGGCCGTGCGCATCGCCGTAGGTCCCTTGACCCGACTGGCCCAGGCGGTGGAAACCCTCGACCCGAACGCCCATAGTGTGCGCCTGGACGAAAAAGGCCCGACCGAAGTGGTGCATGCGGCCAAGGCCTTTAATGCCATGCAAGACCGCATCGCCGCCTACCTCAAGGAGCGCATGCAGTTGCTGGCGGCGATTTCCCATGACTTGCAGACCCCCATCACGCGCATGAAGCTGCGCGCCGAATTCATGGACGAAGGGATTGAAAGGGACAAGCTGTGGAGCGACTTGAGCGAAATGGAGCACCTGGTGCGTGAAGGCGTGGCCTATGCCCGCAGCATCCACGGCGCCACCGAGGCCAGTTGCCGGATCAGCCTGGACGCGTTCCTCGACAGCCTGGTGTTCGACTACCAGGACACCGGCAAGGACGTGCAACTGTCCGGAAAAAACGCCGCCGTCATCGACACCCGTCCCCATGCCCTGCGGCGGGTACTGATCAACCTGGTGGACAACGCCTTGAAATTCGGCGGCGCGGCGCAGATCCAGGTGCAACCGGCCGACAACGGGCAATTGGCGATCCAGGTACTGGACCGTGGCCCCGGGATCAGCGAGCAGGAACTGGCCGAAGTGCTCAAGCCGTTCTACCGGGTGGAAAGCTCGCGCAACCGGGAGACCGGCGGCACCGGCCTGGGCTTGGCCATCGCCCAGCAACTGGCGATCGCCATGGGCGGCTCACTGACCCTGAGCAACCGCGACGGCGGCGGCCTCTGCGCCGAATTGCGCCTGGCGCTCACAAGCTGACACTGCCCCACACGGTTCTGGGGCGATGCAAATAGGGGTGCCTCATCCAGTTCCCCTGTGGGAGCGAGCCTGCTCGCGATAGCGGTGGGTCAGCCAGCATTCATTCAACTGACCCGACGCCTTCGCGAGCAAGCTCGCTCCCACACTGTTCTTTGGCGTTGCAAATAGGGGGGGCCTTACCCAGATCCCCCTGTGGGAGCGAGCTTGCTCGCGATAGCGGTTTGTATGCCAGTGTGTCTGCGGATGATCGGCATACACGAACTTGCACAATGCTGCGCCGCGGACACACCCCGCTTACACCGGCTTGAAAGACTCCCTCCCATCCCCGGCGACTATCACGACCGGGCCGTCGACATCCAAGGAGCCTTCACATGCCTACCCCTACCGCATCCCCCTTTCGTTACCAAGGCTGGTCGCTGTTCAGCCTGCTCGCCGCCCTGGTGCTGTTGATGACCGGGTTGATCCTGATACTCAACCCGGACCTGACCGAAGGCGTGCGCAGCGCCATTCGCGCCACGGCGCGTTCGTCGTTCATCCTGTTCCTGCTGGCCTTTACCGCCTCGGCATTCGCGGTGCTGGTGCCCTCGCCCCTGAGCCGGGCGCTGGTGCGTGAACGGCGCTTCATCGGACTGGCCTTTGCCTTTTCCCACCTGGTCCACGCCGTGCTGATTTACACCTACGGCCAGCTCAATACCGAGTTCTGGCCCGGCCGCACCACCCTCGGCAACGTGCCCGGTACCGTGGGCTATGTGTTCATCCTGCTGCTGGCGCTGACCTCGTTCAAAAGCACCACGCGCCTGATCGGTTTCAAGGCCTGGAAGCGCCTGCATGTCACCGGCATGTGGGTGCTGGCGGCGATCTTTGCCTATTCCAACTTCAAACGCATCCCCATGAGCGACTGGTACGTGCTGCCCTTCGGCCTGATCTGCGCCGCCACCGCCGTCCGCCTGGTGGGCAAGCTGGCCCAGGCCACCCAGCGGCGCCAACGGCCGCAACACGCGGCTTGAGCCAAGGGAGATCGATCATGTACGCAAGTACCTTGAAAACACTGCATACCCCGCTCGAGAACCTCGGGGCATGGCTGGCGCCGCTGGGCCTGCGCCTGTTCCTGGCCTGGGAGTTCTTCGAATCCGGTCTGGAGAAATGGAACGGCGCGAACTGGTTCGCCGAGATCCAGTCTGCCTTCCCGTTCCCGTTCAACCATGTGCCGGCCCAATGGAACTGGGAACTGGCGATGTGGGCCGAGCTGATCGGTGCCATCGCCCTGTTGATCGGCCTGGGTACCCGCCTCTGGGCCCTGGTGCTGATCGTCGTCACCGTGGTGGCGACCGCTGCGGTGCACTGGCCGGCGGACTGGTCGAGCTTGAGCGAGCTGGCCCAGGGTTATGCGATTACCAACAAGGGACACGGCAACTTCAAGCTGCCGCTGATCTACCTGGTGGCCTTGCTGCCGTTGCTGTTGCAAGGGGCTGGGAAGTTGAGTGTGGATGCGGTGCTGGGGGCTGGGCTGCATCGCCGAAACAAGGCCTGAAAAAAACTTTGTGGGAGCGAGCTTGCTCGCGATGGCAGTGGGTCAGTCGACTTCAACAGTGACTAATGTACCGTCATCGCGAGCAAGCTCGCTCCCACAAGGGTTCGGGGTTAATTGGCGAGGTGTGGCTGTACGCCAACAACCCCTTCCTCCTGCATCCGCCGCAACAGCGCCACCGCGCTGTCCATGAATTCTGCCGAATCCACCCCCGCCTCCCGCGCCAGCGCCAGCAGCTGCCCTCGCCCCGTCAACCCTGGATAGGCCTCGATGCGCTGCAAAAGCCGCCAGGCCAACGGGCTGAGTTCGGAAAAACGCACCTCGAACCCAGGCGTTCGCCGCACCAGCAGCAGCGTCGGCTGCGCCGGTGGTGTCGAGGGCTGATAACTCGGCGCCAGGCGATGCACCGGCCATTGGTACGCCAGCGGCCAGGCCAAGGGCGAGACACGCAGTGGCGAGCCGAGCAAGGACGTCTCGTCATGGGCCGGCAACGGCTCGGCCTCGGATTGCAGCAGCGCCATCTCGACCCACTCGTAGTGCGCCAGCTCCGCCACGAACGGCGGCCAGTCCGGCGAGGGATGGTCTGCAAGATAGCCAACGAATTCCTCGGCGATTTCACCGAACTTGGGCGTGGCACAGCGATGTTCACGCAGGAATCGGCGCACGCAGGCACGCCAGGGGTCCTGTCCCAGCAGGTTCACCAACACGGGGAAGGTGCCGCTGAGCAGCGCACGCATGTTCTCGAAGATCAGGTCGCGATACACCTGGGCCCGCGCCGCGTCCATGCCGGACGGGATCGGGCAGTGATCCGGGTCGCGCAGGTAGCGGGTCAGCGCCTGTTGCTGCTGATGCAGCGTCTGCCGGGCCTCAGCCATGGGCCACCGCCCGCCAGGTGCCGGCCTGGTGCTGTAACTGGCGAATCGTCTGCAGTTCGGCCACCAGCGCGGCGTAAGGCGGGAAGTTGAAGTCCCGTTCGAGCAAGGTCGGCTGTACGCCGAAACGTGCATAAGCCTGGGCCAGCAGCGCCCAGACCACCGGCTTGACCGGCGCGCCATGGCTGTCGATTTTCAGCGTGTCGGACTCGTCGTAATGCCCGGCCACATGCATCGCGACCACCCGCCCCGGCTCAAGACCCGCCAGGAATGCCTGGGGATCGAAGCCATGATTGACCGAGTTGACGTAGACGTTATTGACGTCCAGCAACAGGTCGCAATCGGCTTCGCGCAACACCGCCCGGGTGAATTCCAGCTCGCTCATGTCCTGTTGGGGGGCGGCGTAATAAGAGACGTTTTCCACCGCCAGGCGGCGTCCCAGCACATCCTGGGCCTGGCGGATCCGCGTCGCCACGTGATGGACCGCTTCCTCGGTGAAGGGCAGCGGCAACAAGTCATACAAATGCCCCTCGTCACCGCAGTAGCTCAAGTGCTCGCTGTACAACGGCACCTTGAAACGCTCGAGGAAAGCACGCACCTGGCCGAGAAACGCCAGGTCCAGCGGCGCCGGCCCACCGAGGGACAACGACAGGCCATGGCACGTCAACGGATAACGTTCGGCCAGGGAATGCAAGGCGGCGCCATGGGGGCCGCCGATGCCGATCCAGTTTTCCGGAGCGACTTCAAGAAAATCGAAATCCCCGGGCGGTGCCTGGCGCAGTTCAGCGAGCAAGGCCCGGCGCAGGCCGAGGCCTGCCGAAGGTTGGGGTAGATTCAACATGGCACATCTCCTGGGGAAACGAGATGTGGTGAGCCTCATGGAACGATCAACCCCATGATGGAAACCGAATACCCGTGGCGAGGGAGCTTGCTCCCGCTGGGTCGCGCAGCGGCCCCAGTTTTTTTGGGCCTGCTACGCCCGAAGCGTCGGACCGGTCCAGCGGGAGCAAGCTCCCTCGCCACGGAGCCTTTGTTCGACGCCGCTTCAGTGGGCTGGCATCAACGCATCAGGCTCACCACCGGGGGCGAATCAGGACTCGATAGCCGCCCCGCACTTGCCTTCGCCACATTTGCCTTCCGCGGTCTTCGCCTGGGCCGACAGGTATTGCTTGGCTTCCGGCAACGAGATACCGCCGTCGTGGTTGGCGTCGATCTTGTCGAACTCAGCGGCGCGTTCCGGCGCGGCGGCGATGAATTCGTCCCGCGAGACCTGGCCATCGTGGTTTTTATCGGTCTTGGCGAACTTGTCTTCGCCGCACTTGCCTTCGGCGGGTTTCTTCACCGTATCGGCGGCGGCCAGGGTGTAGCCCTGGGCCAGGTCGTTCATGGTCAAGGCCGAAGCCGCCGTGGAGAGACCCAGGCCACCGACCAAAGCCAGGCCAAGTGCAAGGGATGAATGACGGGAGAAGTTGAGCATGGGGTATTCCTCTGACGATTGACGATTAATCCGCCAGTCACCGGCACCGAGGCTCGGGGCCGGCTGGCTGGCGTAGTTAATCGACGGTGTGTATCCGGCCTGTGTCGCCGGCCCGGCCCTTCGTCAAGCAGATGTATCCGGGCCTGCGCGGTACACACTGCGATACACGCCCGCCCGGCCACAGCCCCTGGCGTTGAAAAAATCGAAACCTTGGACGGCGTGCACCGGTCAAGTCCTGTATGAACGTCAACCGCTGCACGTCGCGCCGAGCGACCACAGCCCGAAACGAGGGACAGACATGAGCATGACCGTCGGTGATTTCCTGGTGGAACGTCTTTATGAATGGGGGGTTCGCCGTATCTATGGCTATCCGGGCGATGGCATCAACGGCGTGTTTGGCGCCTTGAACCGCGCCCAGGGAAAGATCCGCTTCATCCAGGCCCGCCACGAGGAAATGGCCGCGTTCATGGCCTGCGCCCACGCCAAGTTCACCGGCGAACTGGGGGTCTGCATCGCCACTTCCGGACCCGGCGCGTCCCACTTGGTGACCGGCCTCTACGATGCCCGAATGGACCACATGCCAGTGCTCGCCATCAGCGGCCAGCAGGCCCGCGCCGCGCTGGGCGGGCATTACCAGCAGGAACTGGACCTGGTCAGCCTGTTCAAGGACGTGGCCGGGGCGTTCGTGCAGCAAGCCAGCGTGCCCGCCCAGGTGCGTCACCTGCTCGACCGCGCCGTACGTACGGCGGTGGGTGAGCGCCGGGTCACGGCGCTGATCCTGCCGAACGACCTCCAGGACATGGAATACACCGCGCCGCGCCACAAGCACGGGACCGTTCACTCCGGCGTCGGCTACCGCAAGCCCAGCGTCGTCCCCTACGAAGAGGACTTGCGCAAAGCCGCCGAGGTGCTCAATGCCGGCAAGAAAGTCGCCATCCTGGTCGGTGCCGGCGCGCTGCAGGCCACCGACGAGGTGATCGCCATCGCCGAGAAACTGGGTGCCGGTGTGGCCAAGGCATTGCTGGGCAAGGCCGCCGTGCCCGATGACCTGCCCTGGGTCACCGGCACCATCGGCCTGCTCGGCACCGAGCCCAGCGACAACCTGATGGCCGGCTGCGACACGCTGCTGATGATCGGCTCCGGCTTCCCCTACGCCGAGTTCCTGCCCCCTGAAGGCCAGGCCCGGGGCGTGCAGATCGACATTCAAGCGGACATGCTCAGCCTGCGGTATCCCATGGAAGTCAGCCTGCACGGCGACAGCGTCGATACCTTGCGCGCCCTGCTGCCGCTGATCGAAGAAAAAACCGACCGCACCTGGCGCAAGAAAATCGAGCATTGGCGGGAACGCTGGGAGCGCACCCTGGAAAAACGCGCCTTGGTAGCCGCCAAACCGATCAACCCGCAGCGAGTCACCTTCGAGCTGTCGCCGCGACTGCCAGAGCAGGCCATCATCACCTGCGATTCGGGCTCCTGCGCCAATTGGTACGCCCGCGACCTGAAGATCCGGCGCGGCATGATGTGTTCGCTGTCGGGTGGCCTGGCGTCAATGGGCGCCGCCGTGCCCTACGCCATCGCGGCGAAGTTCTGCCACCCGCAGCGGCCAGTGATCGCCCTGGTAGGCGATGGTGCCATGCAGATGAACAACATGGCCGAGCTGATCACCGTCGCCAAATACTGGCGCACCTGGGCCAACGGCACCTGGATCTGTGCAGTGTTCAACAATCGGGACTTGAACCAGGTGACATGGGAACAACGGGTGATGGAGGGCGATCCAAAATTCGAAGCCTCCCAGGACATTCCCGACGTGCCCTACCACCTGTTTGCCGAATCCATTGGCTTGAAGGGCATCCTCGTGTTGCACGAAGACGACGTGGCCACGGCCTGGGAAACCGCGCTGGCGGCGGATCGTCCGGTGCTGATCGAATTTCGCACCGACCCCGACGTGCCGCCGCTGCCACCGCACATCAAGCTGGAACAGGCCAAGAAGTTTGCCTCGACCCTGCTCCAGGGCGACCCGAACGAGCGAGGCATCGTGGTGGAGACCGCCAAGCAGGTATTGAGCAGCCTGCTGCCGGGCCATCGCACGGATAAAGAGTGAGGCGTGACACGATGCCCACCGTTGAGCTGCATCGTCGCTATGAAAGGTCCCTGCTGCTGGCGTTCTGCGTGGTGTGGGGCTGGCTGGCCATCGCCCCCCTGAAACGCAGCGACTGGCTGGCGGAAAACCTGCTGGTGGTTGTGTTGCTGGTCGTGCTGGTGGCCGTTCATCGGCGATTCAGCTTTTCCCGGCTGTCCGCCACGCTACTGTTCGTGTTTCTCTGCATCCATGAAATCGGCGCCCACTACAGCTACGCCAAGGTGCCCTACAACCAGTGGTGGCAGGCCTTGACCGGGGGCCCTTCGCTTGACCAGCTCATGGGGTTCCAACGCAACCAATTCGATCGGCTGGTGCATTTCAGCTATGGCCTGCTGCTGGCCTATCCGCTGCGGGAGGTTTTGCTGCGGGTGGCGCCTGCAAAGGGGTTCACAGGCTATTTGCTGGCCTGGAGCCTGATTCTCGCGTCGTCGGCCATTTACGAGATCATTGAATGGTTGGGCGGTGCCTATATAGGCGGTGATACCGCCAAGGCTTTTGTCGGCGCCCAGCGGGACCCGTGGGATTCACAAAAGGACATGGCCTTGGCCGCGCTTGCCGCGTTCATCGCCCTGCTGGCCGCCGCCGGGGTCAGCTACCTGCGCCAACGGGACGTCGCCCTCCAATGGGCATCCCGCTTCAAGGCCCGCACATGACAACAACGCAGCCTGTCGGCTGCTTCGTTAACACGACTAAGTAAATCAGCCCGCCCGCCGATACAAGACAGGTGCGGGTGAAATCGCTTTTGGCTGATGACTTTTTTATGACTGAAAATGCTGGCAATGACTCGACTGTCCTTTCCCCGGGCTCGCCAACCCGTAGTTTCACCCGTCGCACGTTCCCGGCCATCATGCTCCTGCTGTTTGTCATGTCCGCACTGGCGATCGCCGTGCTGCTTAACATCACGGCGGCCCAGGACCGGCGCGCCCGCGAACAGAGCCTGTTTTTCGCCCAGCGGGCCATCGAGGGCATCCGCACCGGCATCGGCCGCGACCTGAGCGACTATTCCAAGTGGAGCGACGCCTACCGGCACCTGCATGTCGATGTCGACAAGGAATGGGCCTATGACCAGGAAAACGTCGGCAGCAGCGTGTTTTCGCTCTATGGCTACCAGGCGGTGTTTGTCATTTCCCCGACCGGCAAGACCGTTTATTCGGTGATCGATGGCCAGATGAGCGAGGTCGATGCCGACACCTGGCTGACCGGCGACCTGCGAGCACTGCGGAACAAAGCCAGCACGGCGGAAAATCACGACGAAGTGGTCGTCGAGCTGCTGCACCACGACGACGCCCCGGCGTTCGTCGCCGTGTCCGCCATCACCACTGGCACGGACAACAGCGTGGCGCAAATTCCCGGCCCGCCCAGCCTGATGCTCTTCGTCAAGGTCCTGGACCCCGGCGCCCTGGAAATCCTGGCGCGGGATTTTGCCCTGCCCGATGCCCATATCGCCAGGACCCCGGGCCCCGCCGATACCGCCCAATTGCTGCTCGACGATCTGACCCAAGAGGCCCTGGCGTGGCGACCGCAGACCCCGGGCCAGGATCTGCGCAAAGTCCTGCTGCCGTTGCTGGCCGTGGCGTTACTGGTGCTGGGAATCCTGGCCCTGGCCGTTCTGCGCCACGCCTTGACGATGCTGCGCGCCCAGGAAAGCCAATACGCCAGCCTGCTGGCCCACCGCAAGGCTTTGGAGCGCAGCGAAGAACGTTTCCGCGACATCGCCGAAGTCTCCTCCGACTGGTTGTGGGAGGTCGACTCGACCGGGACGCTGACCTACCTGTCGGAACGCTTCGAACAAGTGACCGGCTTCAGCCCCACGGAATGGCTCGGCAAACCGCTGCACCGGCTGCTCCACCCCCATGGTGGCTCGATCTCGATTGCCCAATGGTTGCTCGGCGGTGCCAACAGCCTCTCTTCGGCACCGCTGCTGTGCGAGTACACCGCGCGCAACCAGCGCATCCGCACCTGCAAGCTGTCGGTACGGGCCATCGAAGCCGGCACCTTGGGTTTTCGCGGCACCGCCACGGATATCACCGACGAGTTGCGCGCGCTGGCCCAGATCAAGCACCTCTCCCTGCATGACCCGCTGACCGGGCTGGCCAACCGCAACCGTTTGTTCGATTGCCTTCGCGAACACCTGGATCGACCTGATCGCCCGCCCCTGGTGCTGCTGAACCTGGACATGGACCGATTCAAGCCGGTCAACGACTCCCTGGGACATGCCGTGGGCGATAAGGTGCTCAGGGAAGTGGCGCATATCCTCCAGCAAAACGTCCGTGGCACCGATCTGGTGGCGCGCCTGGGCGGTGATGAGTTTGTCATTGTCATGCCCGAGCCCGGCGATGCCGACGATATCGATCAGCTCTGTGCACGACTGATCGACTGCATGCAACGGCCCATGCACCTGGACGGCAACACGCTGTACCTGGGAGTGAGCATCGGCGTCGCCTGGGCGCAGCCCGGTGACGAACGGGCCGATGAACTGTTGCGCCACGCCGACATCGCCTTGTATGCGGCCAAGGCGGCGGGCCGCAACACCTGGCGCGTGTACGTGGAAGCCATGGGCAACCTGGCCCGCGACCGGCGGCAATACGAGCAGCAACTGCGCAACGCCATGCAGCACGATCAACTGGAACTGCGCTACTTGCCTCGCTTCGACGTGATCGCCGAGCAACTGCACGGTTTCGAAGCCCAGATCTTCTGGCACCACCCCGAAAAGGGTGAGCTGGGTGGGGCCGACTTCATCCCCGTGGCGGAAACCTCGGGTCAGTTGGAAGAACTGGGCACCTGGGTCTTGATCAACGTCTGTGAAGAAGCCGTGACCTGGCCGAGCGATGTGAATGTCTCCCTCGCGGTTTCACCCCGGTGGTTCAACAGCAGCTTCCTGCTCAACCAGGTGCAGGAAGCGCTCGAAACGAGTGGCCTGGCGCCTCACCGGTTAACCTTGGAAGTGGCCGAAGGTGTGCTGCTGGCCGACCACAAGGCCGTCGCCGCCACCCTCCATGCGCTCAAGGATCTTGGGGTGCGGATCAACATCGATAAGTTCGGCACCAACATCGCCTCCCTGCGCGAGGTGCTGGACCAGCCGTTCGATGGCATCCGCTTCGATCGCAACATCCTCTCGCAGTTGGGCCTGGAGGACGACAAGGAAGGTGTCCTGGCGATGATCCGGTTGAGCCGCAGCGTCGGGCTCATGGTCACCGCCGAAGGGATCGAAAACGCCCGACAATACAGCCAACTGCGCAACGTGGCCTGCGACCATGTCCAAGGCCCCTACTTCGGCGCAGCACTGCCCCGCTCGGAAATGGCCTCGTTCTTCACCACGCCGCGGTGGCTGTAACCCGCCGCTCCACCGCTATCGCGAACAGGCTCGCTCCCACACTGAGACCTGCGGTGCATGCAAAAGCTCATGAACACCGCAGTCCCCCCTGTGGGAGCGAGCTTGCTCGCGATGGGGCCAGCACTGCCAACATCACCGCAAGCTGAATTCCCCCTACAAACTCAACCGCCCCCGTTCCTCCTCTGTCAGCCGCTGGCGGCTCTGTTCATCCAAAGGCCCCGCGCCCAGGACCTGGACCGGGCTGGCCGGGTCGTAGGCCCGTGGGGCTTCGCGGCTGGCGCCATCGCGGGACGGGGCCAGTTGCTCGGAGCCAAAGCTCACCACCTGCACGGTGAACACCGACGCCTGGTTCTGCCGCGCGGCGTTCTGTTGCTGACGGGCGACATCCTCAGCCGCCTGCGTCGCCGAGGACGCCGCCGAACTGGCCGAGGTGATGGCCCCGGTGTTCACCGAAGCCGCCAACGGCACGCCGGTGGACTTGCCCTGGGTCTGGATGTTGGCCGCGTTCACCACGGTCAAGGCCGCGATGTTGACGTTGCCCGACACCCGGATCCCCGCCTCGCCCGCATCGATGGTGCCCAGCGGGGCGATCAGGTCGATATCCCCAGGTGACACTTCAGCAATCGGGTTGAGGGTGGCGATACCCGCGCCGGTACTCGGTACCGATGGCGACAGGGTGACGTTGCCCCAAGTGTCATACACGCGCCTTGGCGGCGTATAGACCACCGTCGTCTTCGAACCGCGCCCGGCGTTGATATCGCCCCCGGCCGACCAGCCGAGGATCGACCCGCCAAAGGTGGTCATGATCCGGCTCTGGCCCAGCAAAATGCTGCCTTGGGCGTACAACTGAATGTCACCCCGGCCTTGGGTGATGACCCCGGCCGAGGCCGGTGGCGCGTCACCTTCGATCCCGAATACCTGCTGCCCGCCCGGGGTCAGCACCTGGATATCGCCGCCAAAGTCAGTGTGGATCCCCGAACCGCCGTAGAGCGTGATGTCACCGTCGTAGCGAATGGTGTTGCCCGCCACATCCTTGCTGGGGAACAGCGCGGCAATCGCCTCGCGACCCCGGCGGTAACTGCCGCTGCGCTCGCCACCGACGGTGTTGTATTCGCGCCCCCCGGCCTTGAGTTCGGCGAAGTAGATCTGCCGGGCGAAGACGTTCTGCTGTTCCGTCGGCAGGCCGGCGAAAAACGCCAGAGCCTGGTCTTCGCCAGCGCTGTAGCCGAAGCGTTGACTCAGCCACTGGTTCAGTTCGCCGCGATAATCTTTCAGCGCCGCGCCTGGTTGCAGGTAACGCGCCAGCAAACCCCGATAGTTCGGCCCCTGGGGGCCAGCCCCGGCAATCAGCGCGATCGAGGCGCCCCCGTCACGGACCTGCGCCGCCGGGTCGACATTGCCAATGCTGTTGAAACCGCTCTCCTGGTACAACTGCCCCACGCCCGGGCCCGACCCGTACAGGTTGCGCCCGGCACTGACCTCCAGCAGGCCGGGACCGGCGATATTAAAGGTGCTCAGGCGGATGTCGCGCCCAGCGGAAACCTGGGAAATTTCATCGCTTCGACTGTGCACGATCAAGTTACCGATGGATTGCCCGCCAGCCGAACCACTGACGGCAGCAGGCACATCAGTCGCGGTGTTCAACGGCAAACCGGAGTTGACAATGTCACGCCCGGCCATCACCCGCAGCGGGCCACTGCCCTCGTAGCGCACTTCGTCACCCGATTCTGGATAACGAATCACTTCGCCGGTCCGCAGGCCGACGATATCGCCCTTCACCGCATAAAAACGCACCGGCTCGCGCCGGGTATACGGCTGGACGCTGAAGGTATTGGCGCCAAAACTGAATAACGGGAATTCGCTCGGCGCGACATAGACCCCAGTGCCGTAATTATCATAGTTCGGATTGCTGTTGATCCCGCTGTAGCCGGCGAAGGCCGGGCGCAACGGACTGGACAACAGGGCCGGATCGGCCCCCGACTGCGTGACCGCATAACCGCCGGCATAAATCGAATCGGCGGCGATCAGTTGCAACTCGGCATTGGCCGAGGGCGCGGTCATCAACGAGAACCCCGATGCCACGTCACTGACGCCACGGGCCGATGGTCCGTAGTAAAGGCTGCCATTGGCGGCGACGGCCCGCAGGATCGAGGGGTAGACAAAACGTCCGCCGGAGACTGAGGCATTGAGACCGGCCAGTTTTTCAATGGCGACGATGGGCGTCAGGTTACCGCCGACACTGAACAGGTCGATGGCGGTATTGCCGGTCCACAAGGAGAATTGGCTCAGGCCGCCGCCACTGCGATAGGCACCTTCGCGGTCGGTGTAGCCGGTGGAGTTCTGCATCACCACCCGTCCCGGATCGCCCACCCCTTGCAACACCAGGTCGCCACGGCTGTCCAGGCTGACGCCGGCATCCCCCGGCATCAGGGTCACGCCGCCGCGAGCGGTGGCCATGGTCGCAACGTAAGCGTCATAGGCTCGAGATTCTTTTGGATCCTGGAAAGCGCCATAGCTGCCGTAGGTCAGGCCCAACGCCCCGATCGCTCCAGCCTGCAACTGCAATGAACCGCGCAGGTTGGCCAGCATCCCGTTCAGATCAGCCGCCGCGCTGACACTCTCTCGTGCCGCCTGGGAAGGGTTGAGTTCACCGCCGATGCGCAACCGCAGGTCGCCGCCACCGGTCAACACCAGGCGGCCATCGGCGGCAACCCGGCCACTGCTGCCCACGGCCAGCACCAGCCCCTGGCTGCGCTCCACATCGGCGCCCAGGACACCGAGTTGCTGGGAAATCAAGCCGGCGTCGCCGCCCACATCGACGCTCAGGTTTCCGCCGCCCAGCGTGCCGATCCCGGTAAAGCCCGTCAGGTAGGGATCACCCGCCTCGGTGGAAGGCTGCTGGGCGAAGGTGCCGAAGTTGATCCACCAGGCGGTGGGGATTTGCGTGGCCGGATCGGCCGTGGTGCCTGTGCCTTGGCGCCATAACCAGTTGCCCATTGCCGCAGACGTGTTCTGTGCCCCACTGCCGACGTTTCTCTTGGAGAACGAATCGCCGTGCAGGTCACCGCCCACCGTCAGCTTGAGGTTACCGCCTTGCTCCGGGTACCAGGCCTGGTAAGCGCCACCGGTGGTGAGCGATTCATAGGCGGCACCCGCAGCCCCCAGCACACTGCCATCGGGCTGTCGGCCACGGGCCTGCTGATAGGGGTCGTCGGCGCCAGGCGTCAACGAGGCCGACTGGGTGCCGGCGGTGTAGACCCCGAACAGCGACCGCATATTGAAGTCACCGGCACTGAGCAACTCCAGATCCCCGGTCCCGGTGCGCAAGACGCTGAACAGCTGGCTGCCGGGAGTGACCTTGGTGCGGATCGGCTCCGGAGGGTTGTCGGGAACCACAGCCAACACGCACCAGTCAGGAAACCAGGTGCAGAAATCCAGCGCCTCAGGCGGCACAGGCTCCCCTGGTACACCATAATTGTTGGTCGGAGACCAGACCAAAACCGTTTTGGGCGGCGCCGGCATGCACGCATCGGGAACCCAGGTGCAGAAGTCCAGCATTTCGGGTGGCACTGGTTCCCCCGGCACTCCAAAGTTGCTGCCCGGCGCCCAGACCAGCCCCGTGCCGCCACCTCCGCCACCGCCACCCCCGGTCTGCTCGCGCTTGGCCAGGTAATGCCCGTCGGCCAATTGCAAACTGCCCGCCTCTGCATGAGGGCGGGTGATGCGGCTATCAGCCGCCTCGGTATCGGCCCCCGCCACCCAACGCATCGACCAGGATTGCGAGCCGTCCGGCAGCAGGCTTGCGACCGCCCAATTTCGACCCTGGATACCGTTATCGACCGGGCGCAATTCGATCAGGTCGACCCCCTCGGCCAGCTTGACGTCGGTGCCGGAAGGAATCAGCGCGCCGGAGCCCAACGCCAGGGCGCTACGCAACGTCAGCCCGCTGCCCGGCACTGCGACCCCCTTGGGCCAGGTGCCGTCCTTGACGGTTATGCCCATCGGCAGGCGGGTACCGGCTTCCAGGCGAGTGTCGACCGGCAAGCTGACCGCCTCTTTGAGCAAGGTGCCGGCGGCATACAGGAGGTTGCCGCTGGCATCGCGGATGGCGGCCTGCAACAGCGTACCCGCGGGCAGGTTCAGTGCCTCGCCCAGGCTCAGCGTGGTCGGCAGCTCAAGCCCCGCCGGCAGGCTGCCGCCCTTGAAGGGCACGTCATAGTTGAGCAGGCTGCCGGCCGGATACAGGGTGCCCTCGGCCAATTCGACACCGGCCCCCGGCACCACCAGGTCAGCACCGAACGGCTGTTTCCCGCTGATCAGCAACCAGCCATTGCCATCGGTGCGCAACGTCGGGTCGCCGGCGTCTGGCGGCGCGAAACCATCATTGATGCTGCCATAGATGTTCAGGTTGCCACCGGCGCGCACCACCAGGTTGCCCGCCTCGCCGGAGCCATACACATCGGTCTTTTGCATATGGCGGTTGAGGCTGGCGTAGCGATAACCGGAAAGGTCCAGGTCACCCTGCACCACCAGGTCGCCGTCCGGCGTCTTGCTGAGGATCTCCACGCCGGGCCGCAGGTGCAGCGCATCGGCGTAAGTGGCATTGTTCAGGCCGGCCAGCTTGCCGTTGAGCAGATTGCCGTTGTTCAGCGCGGCATTGATGAACGCCTCGCTGTCATTGTGTTTATCGTTCAGGTAACCCTGATCGATTACTTGATAAGGCCGCCCATCCACCGCCGGCACGGTGCCGTCACGGGCATCGGTGTAGCGGGCGATCGCGTTGACGCTGATGGAGCGCGCGCCGAGCACCGACAAGTTTCCAGAGGCATCGATGGCGATATCGCCGTACCGCGGATCATCGACCCGCAGCCGCGGGGCATTGAGCTCCAGGGTGCCACGGGCCCGGCCGTCATATTGTCCCGGGCCATTGCCCAGCGGCGCGCCGGTGCCGTGGCGCAGGTCCAGGCGCGCACCGCTGGCCAGGGTCAATTGGCCGTCCCCGGAGTTGAGTTCGATCAGCGCCCGGTTGGGGCTGTCGATGATCTTGCCGTAGCTGTCGACCCGCAAAATGCTGCCGTGGGTATCGAGCAGCGCGCTGCCGGCGACAGTCAGCCCGTGTTTCGCCGCCAGACGGATACTCCCGACCGCTTGCCCGCTGGCATCGACAGTGCCGAGCACGGTCAGGCTGCCGTTGTCCACCGAGACATTGATGGCATTGGCCTTGAGTTCGTTGCCGATCACCAGGTCGCCTTGCTTGAGCTGGAAGCTGCGCGAGCCAAACACTTGGTCACGGTTCAGCCGCCCGTTCAGCGCGGCGAAATCCCCCAGGGTTTGCCCGCGCAGGTCCACCGCGCCGCCGGCATAGGGCACCAGGGTGCCGCCGGCGTTATAGGTACCGGTGGCGGAACCGAGGATGCGGCCTTGCAGGTCGATCAGGCCGGCATCGGAGTCGAGGGCGATCGCACTGAGCAGGCCGGCGCGGTTGTTGCGGGCGCTGAGGTCGACGGTCGAACCGGCGGCCTGACGGATATTGCCGGTGCGGCTGTCGAGGAACAGATCACCGCCCCAACTGTATTTGCGCACATCGTTGAGCACCACCTCGCGCCCGGCCAGGTCGATCCGGGCGTTGTCACCCAGCACCACGTCGCCACTGGCGCCGAGGGTGAGCTTGCCGCTGGGCAGGCGGACCGTGCCGTCGAGCAGCAGGCTGCCGGCCTGTAGCTGCAACTCAGCCCCCAGCGCCGCGTTGTCGACGGCTGCGGCCGACAACCCGGCAATGCCCGCCACCGTCAGCGCGCCACCGGCGGTGATGCGGTTGACCGAGCCGGCCTCGCCGGTCCACAGCGGTGTGTTCACCCGCAGGTCGCCGCCGCTGTAGCTGTAGCCTTTGCCGCTGACATAGTCGCCACGGGACTGGTACACCTGCAACGCGCCTTTGTGGTTGGCGGTGATGCGCTGGCTGGCGGTCAGGTTGACCTGGCTGAAGCCCAGCGTGAGGCGCTGCGGGTTGTCGAGGTTGTTGGCCTGGGCATTCGGGCCGTAACCGAATTCCAGCACCTGGGCCTGGATATCCAGCACCCCGCTGCCGTTGCCAGGTCCGGCCAGCAGCGGCGCGCCGGCCGGCGTCAGCGCACCGTTCCACACCAGGGTGCCGGTGCGAATGCTGGCATGGTCACCGGCCGCGCCGTAGCCGTAGATCGCCGGCGTGCCGAGGACCAGCCGCTGGAGGCTGGACTTGCCCGTCAAGGGGTCCAGGGTGCTGAGCTCGACGCTTTCGTAGAAGTTCACCGAATCCCGGGCATTGAGCACCAGGTTTTCCAGGGCGGGCGCGCCCTTGAGGCGATCGCCGCGCAGCAGGCGGTCAAGCACCTGCTGGTTGAGGGTCAGCCCCTTGGGCAGCGCCTGGCGTTGTTGGGCCGCCGCCAGCGCCTGGGCCGAACCGATGTTGATCGCGCCCACCGCCAGCGTCAGGTTGCGCGTGCCGAAACGCACCGACTCATCGAGGTTGAAGGCATTGTCGGTCGCAGCGGTGATGGTGCCTTGGGAATAGAGTTCGGTGGTGCCGCTGCATTGCCCGCTATCACACTGGCCGATCAGGATCGAGCCCGGACCATCGGTGCCCGCGCTTGCGGTGGGCGGTAGCACATCGAGCCAGCCATTGGACACCGCCAGCAGGCTGTTCTGGCCCGGGTTGTAGACGAAACCGCTGCGGGAGTCGAACGGAGTGCTGCCTTGACCCAGGGTATTGATGCTCGCCCCCTGCTCCACCACGATGGCGCCGGCCTTGCCATTGGTGGCGAGGAACACCTCACCGGCCTTGAGACCGCTGCCCTGGCGCAGAATGATGTCGGACAGCGTCGAGTTGAAGGTCACCAGATTGCCGCCCTGGCCGTAGCTGACGCCGGGCAGCGTGCCAATCGACAGGCGCGGAGCCTGCAAGGCATTCAATGCCTGATCATAGAGCGAGGCGCCGGCGAAACCCGCCGTGGCCTGTTGACCGACCGGCAGCACTTCGAGGCGGGCGGTGTCGGCAAAAACGCCGACGCTGCCGCCCAGGCCGCCCTCGGCCGGTTTGAAACGGGCTGTTCCGTTGAATCGGAACGTCTCGGTAGGGTCGCCCACCCCTTTGAACTTGAGCTTGAGGGTCTTGCCATCGGCCTCGATCATCGGCCGCGGCACGCCTTTGAGCGCGGCGTCGGCCTTGGCGAACGCTGCGTAGCCGGTTTCGTTGTATTGCGAATAACGCCGCAGCACGGCCGCCGAGGTCAGGATCACTTGGCTGGACAGCGCATCGCGAATATTGCTGTGGGCAATCGACAGCCCTCCCGAGGTGGCCCAGGAGCCGTTACGCATGGCCAGGCTGCTGGCCATTTTCCCACTGTCGGCCAAGCCATTGAGTTCGACCCGGAACGCCCCCGGCAACAAGGCATAAGTCGAGGGCAGCAAGGTGTAGGTGCCCGCCGGCAGGCCTGGAACACCCGCGTCCAGGGTAATGCGCTGGCCGATCAGCGGATCGCGCGCCCCGGCCTCCCCTGACGGCGGCGCATAGCCGCGCTGGTCGCCGGGGACGATGGCGTACACCGGGTTGGTGTCCAACCCCGGCAGTACCAGGCTACCGTCCGCACCGATCTGCACCAACGGGTTGTAGCGCGCGTCGGTAGAGCCGCCCCGCCCGGAAATGAAACCGGCGCCGGCCAGTTCGCCGCCACCGGACAGATCCAGCACGGCACCGGGTTGCACGTCGATGCTGTGGCCGATCATCGAGACGCCCACCGACAACACGTTGACCGACGTGCTGCCCCCCGCGCCGATCAATTGGACGTCCTTGCCGTTGTAGCGATAGGACAAGCCGTCGACCGTGCCGCCATAAGGCATGTTCAAATCGGCCCCGCTGACCGACGTGACACTGCCCGGCAACAACTTCAAGGTCTGGATATCGCCCCCTTCTTCGCCCAGGCTGAGCAGCCCCAACGGCGCCCGCAGCACGCCGCCCTGCAATAAGGTGCCGGCGTCCAGGCTCAGTGAACCGAACACCGAATACGGTTGGGCCGGCAACGTGTCGGTGGTACGCCCGATCCGCAGGGTCGAGTCGGCGGTGGTCTTGACCCGCGCCGTGGCCCCCGTGGTCGGATAGATCTGCGCCGCCAGCAGGGTCAGGTCAGCGTTGCTGAGCAGTTGTGTGGCCGTACTCTCGATATTCAGCGGCGAGCCGCCAAGGAAACGCAGGTCGCCCCGGCTGCTCAACTGCGCCTGGGCAAAACCGCGACGATCGACCTCCAGGGCCGGGCCCTGCTGGCGCGCCAGCACGCCATGAGCGCCCAGGGTCAGGACGTCGCGAAGGTCCAGCAGATCGGCGTTGACCTGCAATTGGGCGGCGCTGTCCTGCACCGACAGGCCACCCTGGATAGTCGGGCGTACATGCACGTCGGCGCCTCGCGCCGCGGCCCCCGCCAGACGCACATAAGGGGCGTTCAAGGCTATTCGGCTGTCACCCGGCGCGCCCTCGGCCAGCGCCAGGGAGCCGGTATAGATCTGCAGGCTCTGCGCCAGGTTCAGGTTCACATCACCGGCAAACGACAGGATGCCGTTGCTGAGCAAGGTCAGGTTGGCGAACCCACCGCGGCTGACTTTATCGACGTCCAGGCGGCCCTGGCCGTAGCTCATCAGGCCATCGGTGGCAGCGCTGCCGGTGCCCCGGGACAGGATCAACTCACGCGGCACCCGCACCTGATCGTCCACCGTCGAGCGATCGTACAGCGGGGTTTCCAGCGCCACCGACAGGCTGCCACCGGCAGCGCCCACACCGCCGGAAGCCGCCTGGAACTCGCCGTCCAGACGCAAGCCATTGTTCGAACTCAAGGCGATGCTCCCGCCCGCGCTGCTCAGCGTCGTGGCGCCTTGGCCACGGATATCCAGCTCGGCCTGGGCGCCGTTGGCCAACAGCCGCGCGCCCTGCTTCACCACCACGAACAGGTCCGGCGCGCTGGCCGTGCCTTTGTCGGTGTCGACGCTGCCACCGATGACAATGCTGCCGGCGTCATCCACCCGGCCGTAACGCCGGTTCTGGGCATCCACTGCCGTGAACGCGCGGGCCGAGACGTCCAGCCGTGCATGCTCACCCAACAGGATCGAACGCTGATGGGGACGTTCGACCGCCGGAATATCCGCCAGCCCCGCCGGCTTGATCTGGGTCAGCAGGATTTTCCCACCCCAGGCATCGAGTTGCCCGTCGACGCTCAACTGGCCGACGCTGGCCAGGCTCAGAGTGCTGCCTGGATCGACGCTGATCCGCGCGCCCGTACCGACCACCAGCGCCGCCGTTTCCCGCTCGCTGGCAGTGGACAGGATGCTGCCGGCCTGCAGGCTCAAGTTCGCGCCCTTGCGCTGGCTCAACACGCCTTTGATCGCATCCTGCTGGTACAGCTCAGGGGTCCAGAGCGACAGCAGCGTCTGCGGGTCACTGCCGGTCGCTGCGTCCTGAAGGTTATCGCCAAAGTGGTACACCGGCATGCTGACGTCCAGCTGGGTGCCATCGCTGACGGTCAGTCCCTGGTTACCGGTAATGTCGTAGGCCGAGAAGCCCTTGTTGAAGAAGTCATTGCCCAACACCAGGCCCGCGTCGGCGTCCGCCACCGGGTGGTCGCTGAGGGTCACCTTGCCGGCCTGCACGCTCAGGCGTCCGCCGCCATTGACCCCATGGCCGCGCAGCTCACCGTCGAGGCTCAGCACCCCGTCGCCAGCGGACGTATTGGCGTTGGCCGCCAGGGTCAGGTTACCGCCCTTGCCGCCACGTTGCTTGCCATCGGCCAGCAGCGCGGCGCCCGATGAAACATCGATCAGGCTGCCGCTCGCCAGCGTCAGGTCGCCGCTGCTGCGCAGGGACACGTTGCCGCCATTGAGGAACGGCAGCGCGCTGCTGTCATTCGGGTTGTGCAGTTGGTTGCTCCAGAGGCCACGGGTATCGAGGGTCACCCCCTCGCCCACGCGAACGGCGGCGCGGCTGCCGTCAACGGCATCGATGCGGGTGTCCTCGACCCGGGCGCTCTCACTGATTTGCTGCAACACGTTGCCCAGGGCAATCTCGCCGCCCCGCGCCGCCAGGTTGGCGTCGACCTGGACCTGCGGCCCGTACAGGGTAATGCTGCCGGCCGGCGCGACCTGCAGGTCTCCTTCGACCTTGATGCTGCCGGTGGCGGCGATCTTCACGGCGCCAAGGCCGAAGCCGTTGAGCTGTTCACTGTTCAGGTACAGGCGGCCTTCGCGCCCTTCAGCCACGGTGTCCTGGAGTCCCACTCCGGCCGCAAGGGATTGATCCTCGGTCCCGAGGACGATGTCCTGCAGCGTGCCGGCATTGGCGCGCAAGGCGTATTGCAGGGTACCGCTGCTTTTCACGTAGTGAGGCACGTAGTTGCCAACGATCAGTTGCGCGCCACGGGCCACCGCCTTCGCCGACTGGTTGTAACCGTCCAGCCCGACCTGGGCGGCCTGCACCTGGCGGTCGCTCTGGAAGGTGTCGCCGACCACCTGGCCTTCCAGCACGGCGTTGCGCGTGCCGATCACCAGGGAGCCGGCGTCGCGACCGACGCTGTAGCCCTGCTCGAAACGCTCCCGGGGTGCGATCAGCGGACTGTAGTAGAACCGGCTCTGGCCCCAACGCGTACTGTGATCCTCGTAACCCTGGTACACCCCTTCATAGAGGATGTCGCCAGGGGCGCTGGAGATTTCATACAGTCGCCCGTTCGCACCCTTGAGCCAGCTTTGCTTGACCATGCCGGATTGCACATCGAGGGTGCCGCCGGACAGGTTGATCTGCGAGCCCTTCTGCGTCACTACATCGTTACCGCTGAAGGACACCGTGCCGCCCTGGGCCATCCATTCACCCACGCTGTGCACGCGGGTGCCCAGGTAGCCGCCGACCTCCAGCAGGCCACCGGCGGTGTACCAGCGATCCGTCGCGTAGCCGTTGGTGCCGGCGGGCACGAACACCAGGTCGCGGGTGTCGACCCACACGTCCTTGCTGTTCAGGCCGCCCTTGTCGCGGTTGCCGGGGGCATCGCGCTGTTCGTTGCCCTGGACGTTGATCTTGATGCTGTTGGATTCCATCGCCACCTTGACGCCCAACGCACCGGACACGTCGATGACCGCGCCATCGCCGACCCGACTGCGCTGGGTCGCGCGGACGCCGACCTGGCCGCCGCTGGCGAGGGTGATCGAGCCTTTCTGGAAGTCGACGGTGCCGGCGCTGTCGATGGCGATCAACGACTGGTCGCGGCGATAGCCGTCGACCGCGACGATAGGCGAAGTGTTGGCACTGGGTGGTTGCAGCAGACCGTTGCGCTGGCTGTCCAGGGCACTGCTGCTATCGAGCAGGATCGCACTGGTGGCGCCCTCGCCCAGGGTCACGCTGCGACTGGCGGTCAGGTGCAGGGTGCCGCGTGAATCCACCGAGGTACTGGCCAGCGCCACGCCGTTTTGCCGCACGTCCTGGCCGGTCAGGCTCACGTCGCCCAATGCTGCCTGCAGCAGGCCGCTGTTGCTGACTTCGCCCGTGCCGCTGGCGACCACTTGATTGCCGCGCACCGACGATTGCGCGTTACCGTCGGTGCCTTGGCCTTTCTTGATCACGAAATCACTGCCGGCGGCCAGCGCGACCTGGCCCTTCTGAGCGCTGATGGTCCCGGCGTTGTCCACTTCGTTGCCCAGCAACAGCACATAACCGCCACCGGCGGTGGAGCTGGCAGGCGCGTGGGTTTCGATCCGCGCGCCCTGCTCGACCCGCACCTTGCCGCCGGCGTTGGTGAAGGTCGGCGCCGCGCCGGGGCTGTAAAGGCCATTGTTCTTGAACTGGTTGTCGTCGAACGCGGTGGCGGCCGCCACCAGGTTGCGCACGTTGATCTGGCTGCTGCCGCTGAAAACGATGCCGTTCTGGTTGAGGATCAACACCGTGCCATTGGCCTTGATCGCACCTTGGACCTGGCTCGGCGCGGTCGCGTTATTGACCCGGTTGAGCACCGCCCAGTCGGCGTTCTGCTGGAAATTGACGGTGGTATCGCGCCCGACGTTGAAAGTGTCCCAGTTGATGATCGCCTTGTCGGCCGTCTGCTTGATCGAGACCTGGGTCTTGCCGCCCGCCTCGGTCTGCACCGGCGCCTCGACGTTGCTGAAGACCGGTTTGCCATCGGCGCCGATCACCAGGTTCAGGCCGTTGCCACCCAGGCCGTTATGAATGGTTTGCGGGTTGGCGAAGGCTGACGCACGGCCCGCCGCCTGCAAGGCCTGCTGCGCGGCGATCGCCGCCACCGTGTTGTTGAGGTTGCTCAGCGAGCGCTGCAATTGCTGGTTGGCCGTCTGCTGTTGCGCCAGCGGTGGCGGCGCGCCTGGAACCTGCCCGCCCGGGCGAGCGGCATGGGTGGCCTGGGCCGCGCCTTTGGCGGCAAACCAGCTCGAACTGAAAGCCGCCGGCTGCGCGGCCTGGGCCGTGCCCGTGAGCACCAACAGGCCAATGGCCTGGGCCAGTGGGGTCAGGTACAACGCGCCCTGTTCCAGTACCGAGCGAGAGGATCCAGGGGCGAAGCCGCGAGGCGTCGGTTTCGAAGTTTTTTTAGACAGACGCATCACTATCCGATCCTTTTCCCATAGCACAGAGTTAGGTCACACAGCCGCCCGAGGTGGCCGTATCGATACCTGATAGGCGGTTACAACGGTGCGCGACCGAACGCTTGTCATACAAAGTTCATCTGCGTGCTGGCCGGGCAGCGAAATCATCTGGAACAGCGAAGCGCGCAGGGTTTTCAGGCGCAGAAAAACAACATCGGCAGCGCCAACCTGGCCGCTACCGATGCTGTTTTCAGAGTGGCCACATCCTGTGGCCGAAGGTGCTTCCTGCGTGCGGCTTACAAACGACCTTTGCCGTTGCAGACGCTGATGTTGGCAATATCCAGGCCGTCGCCATAGGCGTTGTCGAGGAAGGTTTTCTTGATTTCGCCAGCCAGGTTGGTCGGTGTTGCGCTGGTGCCAGGGACGATGGCGAAGGCGTGGGCGTTGATGACGGTGTTTTTGGTGCCGGTGTACAGGCTGGTCAGGAAGTTGCGGATGGCGGTGGCATCGGCAGCGGTCTTGTAGCACTGACCCACGAGCAGGTTGGTGTAACCCACGATCGGGTACTGGTTGGCACCAGTGGGAACAGCGGTGTCATTGGCGGCGGAACCGAAGGTAGGGACCCACTTCAATGGGTTGGCACGATCGGCAGCGGTAGCCGGGACTGGAGCGGTACCCAGGGCGGCGGTGGTGTTGGCCAGGCTTGGCAGTGGCGCGGTGCCGGCGGCTACGGCGTTTTTGCTGACGCGAGCAACCACGGCGTTGTTGTTGGGAGAAACAAAGTCAGGGCTGACATAACCGATGGCGCCATCGGTGGCGTTGACCGCGGTCACGATGTCAGCGCTGCCGGCAACGGCCTGCCAGTTGGCAGGCTCGGCACCCAGGTTGGCCGTGGTAAAGGTGCTGCTGACGCCGAACTTGGTAGGGCAGGAATCGTTCAGGAAGCGGGCGAACAATTCGGTGGTGCCGCTGCTGCCGGAACGGTAGATGACCTTGATCGGGGTGGCGTCGCTGTTACCCAGGATCGGGCCCCAGGTGGTCACGGTGCCGGAGAAAATGTTGCACAGTTGGGCGCCGGTCAATTGCAGGGTCGTGGTGCCGCTTTTCTTGTACGGGACGGTCACCGAGGTGCCCACCGATGGAATCTGGATCAGTTTGCCGAAGGTGGCACCGAAGGCGTTGTTGTAGTTGGTCAGTTCAGTCTGGCTGATGACCGAGTCGCTACCGGCGAAATCGACCGGGGTACCGGCAGGCTGGCTGATCGAAGCGGGTGCGTTGGTCAGGAAAGCGGTCTTGCCGGCGCCGCTGCCGACACCGGTGTAGCTGAAGTCTGTCGGCAACAGACGTGGCAGAGGCGAAGCGCCGTTGTAGAGTCTCTCAGGCAGGGTGGCACCGCCACCGACAACCGCGGCCATCGATTGGGCCGAAGCCAGGGCGGCTACTGCCAGGGACGCTGCGATCATAGTGCGCTTAAACATGAAGAATCTCCTTTCGTCGTGTTCGTACGTAGGTTGAGTGACGCATGCTTGCCGTCATGGCGCTCGGTCCTGTGCCGATGGCGATGGGGTGAGGCCATGGGTTAGAAACTCGCAGCTTCCGGTGACAGATAAAGGAAAAAACCTCGGGAGCCGAGGGTTGTTTTCAGGGCATTTTCCTCGGGTGTTCGAGGGCTCTGGATCGTGGGTTCAGGCGGGTTTCACTATTGAGCCCGGCATGGTGGGAGTGGAGGTCGCGGCGGGCGGTCGCCTGGCGAGCAAACATGACAGAACGAGGAACCCGAGTTTGGCGTGGGCAAGGCTCGGGAGATGTCTGATGCATTGAAAAAAATTTTGCCGATCAGCTTTTGTGGCGAGGGAGCTTGCTCCCGCTGGGTTGCGAAGCGACCCCAAACAGGTCCAACGCGATCCGCCTGATGTACCGGGGTATCAGGTTTTGGGGCTGCTGCGCAGCCCAGCGGGAGCAAGCTCCCTCGCCACGGTTTTTTGCGCGGCGGGCTATTGAACCAACTGGTTGATCTCGATAATCGGCAACAACACCGCCATGACAATCACCAGCACCACGCCGCCCATGACCACGATCATCAACGGCTCCAACAATGCGGTCATGCCCATGGCGCGGCGTTCGATGTCGCGGGACAGGGTTTGCGCGGCGCGTTCGAGCATCGGTGGCAGGCAGCCGGTTTTCTCGCCGCTAGCGATCAGGTGGATCAGCACCGGGGGGAAGACTTTTTCCACCCGCAGCGCCGCCGCCAAATTGACCCCTTCGCGGACCTTGGCCGTGGCCTCGCTGACGCTCTGGCTCAGGCGTTCGTTGGACAGCGTCTGGCGTGCGGCCTCAAGGGCTCGCAGCAACGGCACCCCTGCTCCGCCGAGAATTGCCAGGGTCGAGGCAAAGCGCGCGGTGTTGAGGCCCAGTACAAAACGCCCGATCAGCGGCAGGCGCAACACCCGTGCGTGCCAGTTCAACCGTGCCGCCGGTTTGCGCAGGTACAGCCGCCAACTCCAGAAACCGCCTGCCAACACCCCAAAACACAACCAGCCCCAGGCGCGAATGAAGTCACTGGCCGTGAGCATCGCCACGGTCAGCCCGGGCAGGTCTTGCCGGGCCTGGGAGAACGCGCTGACCACCTGGGGCACCACATAGCTGAGGAGGAAAATCACGATGGCGACCGACACCAGCCCCACCACCCCGGGATAGATGAACGCCGTGAGAATCTTGCCCCGCAAGTTGTTGCGCTCTTCGATGTAATCGGCCAGCCGCTCCATCACCTGGGCCAGGTCACCGGACTCTTCGCCCGCGGCAATCAGCGCCCGATAGATTTCCGGAAAGTCCCGCGGCCGCGCCGCCAGGGCTTCGGCCAGGCGCATGCCGCTGCGCACATCGGCGCGCACCGCACTCAGGGTCTGGGCGATGTGCTTGCGCTCGGCCTGTTCCACAGTGGCGCTCAACGCCGCTTCCAGCGGCAGGCTAGCTCCCAGCAGGCTCGCCAGTTGACGGGTGGCCCAGGCCAGGTCGTTGTCCGAAAGCTTAGCGCTGAACAAACCACCGCCGCTGGTCTGCGCCGTGTTGCGCTCGAGCTGCACCTGCAACGCGGTCAAGCCGCGACTGCGCAACAGATTGAAAGCGGCGCCCTGACTGTCGGCTTCCAAGTGCCCAGACTCGATTTTGCCCTGGGCGTCGGCGGCCTCGAAACGGTAGCGATTCATCAGGCGTCCCGTGTTACGCGCAGGATTTCTTCAGGGGCCGTGGTGCCACTGCGCACCCAGCGCTCGCCGTCCTCGCGCATGCTGAACATGCCGGCCTGGCGGGCGGCGGCGCGCAGTGCCTGCTCCCCTGCCCCTTGGTGGATCAGCGTGCGGATGTCGTCGTCGATGCAGAACAATTCATGGATACCCGTGCGGCCGCTGTAGCCGGTCTGGTTACAGGTTGGGCACCCCACCGGACGCCAGGTGCCGGGCGTCGCCGGGTCGGGTTGCTTGCACTGCGGGCAGAGCCTGCGCACCAGTCGCTGGGCCAGCACGCCGAGCATCGACGAAGCCAGCAGGAATGGCTCGACGCCCATGTCGATCAAGCGGTTGATGGCCGACACCGCGTCGTTGGTGTGCAACGTCGCCAGCACCAAGTGACCGGTCAGGGAGGCCTGTACGGCGATTTGCGCGGTTTCCAGGTCGCGGATTTCACCGATCATGATGATGTCCGGGTCCTGGCGCAGGATCGCCCGCAACGCCAGGGCGAAGGTCATGTCGATCTTGGCGTTGACCTGGATCTGGCTGATGCCCGGCAGGTCGTATTCCACCGGGTCCTCCACGGTGAGGATGTTATGGACGCTGGCGTCCAGCCGGGCCAGGGCGGCGTAGAGGCTGGTGGTTTTGCCACTGCCGGTGGGGCCAGTGACCAGGACAATGCCGTGGGGCTGGCGGATGAGGTGATCGAGCTTGCCCAGCACGCCCGGGTCCATCCCCAGGGTTTCCAGCTGCAGGCGTCCGGCCTGCTTGTCCAGCAAGCGCATCACCACCCGCTCGCCATGGCCGGTGGGCACTGTCGAGACGCGGATATCGATCGGTCGTCCGGCCACGCGCAGGGCGATACGACCGTCCTGGGGCAGGCGTTTTTCGGCGATGTCGAGCTGGGCCATGATCTTGATCCGCGACACCAGCGCACCGTGCAGGGCCTTGCGCGGCGAAACCACATCCCGCAGGGTGCCGTCGACGCGGTAGCGCACCACCGAATGGCTCTCGTAGGGTTCGATGTGGATGTCGCTGGCCTCGTCCCGGGCGGCCTGGGTCAGCAAAGCGTTGATCATGCGGATCACCGGCGCGCCGTCCTGGGTGTCCAGCAGGTCGGTGATCTCGGGAATGTCCTGCATCAACCGGTCGAGATCCACTTCGTTTTCCGCCGCGCCCACGACTGCGGCAGCGCTGCCGGTGTCGGCATAGGCGCTGTTGAGCAAGCCGTCGAGTTCCTCGTCGCGCACCCGTTCCAGCCGCACCTCGCCGAACTGACGGCGCACTTCACTGATGGACCAGCCCGGCGTGGACGGGCATACCATCAACACCGCGCCGTCTTCGCACTGGCGCAACACCAGGCGCTGGGCCTTGGCCCAGGCGTATGGGAGGGTGGTCATGCCAACACCTCCTCTATGACTGACATGGCCCCTGTGGCGAGGGAGCTTGCTCCCGCTGGGTTGCGAAGCGACCCCAAACAGGTTGAATGCGATCTGCCTGACGCACCGAGGCGCCAGGTTTCGGGTCTGCTGCGCAGCCCAGCGGGAGCAAGCTCCCTCGCCACAGGTTGAATGCTCATTGTCCAACCGGCTCCGTTGCCGGCACCGCCTTGATCACCGCCCTGGGCGTTTGCAGGCTCACCGGCGCGGCGCCCGGAATCGCCCGGGCCGAGGCTGGCAGTTGCGGCGCCTGGACGTCCGGCAGTGCCCAGCTGCGCTCCGGTTGCAACAGGCCCTGGGCGCGGCGCATGAAGTCGTAGCGATTGAGGGTGATGCCGCGCCCCGCCGCCGTGTCGCGGATGATATAGGGCCGCAGGAACACCATCAGGTTGGTCTTGGTGACCTGCCGCCGTTCGTTGCGAAACAGCGCGCCGATCCCGGGAATCGTCGACAGCCACGGCACCGCGTCGTTGCTCTGGCTGTAACCATCCTGCAGCAGCCCGCCCAGGACCATGATCTGCCCGTCGTCGAGCAGGATGCTGGTGTCGATGGCGCGCTTGTTGGTGACGATGCCCGTGGTACTCGAAGCGCGATTGTCGACGCTGCTGACTTCCTGATAGATATCGAGCTTGACCGTCCCGCCTTCGGAAATCTGCGGCCGGACGTTGAGCTTCAAGCCCACCTCTTCACGGGTCACGGTCTGGAACGGGTTGTTGCTGGTACCGCCCCCGCCGGTGACATAGCTGCCGCTGACGAACGGAATGGTCTGGCCCACGAAAATGCTCGCCGCTTCGTTGTCCAGGGTCAGCAGGTTCGGCGTCGACAGCACGTTGGTGCCGCCCTTGCTCTTCAAGGCCCGGGCCAGGACCTTGAGGTCGAGGATCTTGCCGATGCCGGGAATGTCCACGGTGCCGTTGACCAAGCCCAGGTTCAGGCCCTGGGGCAACACGTCGATGCTGGTCTTGCCATTGAGGTTGAGCCCCGTGCCGCCGAGATTGACCCCGCCGATCACGCCACTGCCGCCAAGGTTGCCGGTCTGCCATTGCACACCGAATTCGCTGGCGTCGTCCTCGCCGACCTCGACGATCAGGCTCTCGATCACCACTTGGGCGCGACGCTGGTCCAGCAGGTCGATGACTTCCCGCAGGTTGCGGTACAGCGGGTCCGGCGCGGAGATCAGCAAGGTGTTGGTGGTGGCGTCGGCCTGGATGGTCACGCCGCCGGCGCTGAAGGCGGTGCCCTGCTCACTGTTCGTCGACGTCGTGCTGGTGGAACCGTTGCTGCCCTGGGCGTAGCCATTGCCGCTGCTCGACACACTGCCGCTGGTGGTGCTGCTGGTGCCGTCGCCACTGCTGCCCTGCCCGCCCTGGCCGTTGGTGCTGGCGCCCATGCCGCTGAGCACCGAGCGCGAATTGTCGTTGCCCTCGCCTTCGCTTTCCCCGGTGAGCAAGCCGCGCAGGGCCTGGGCCAGTTTGCCGGCCTGGGCGTTGCGCAGGTACACCACGTGCAGGTTGCTCGGGTTGTTCTGGGCGTTGTCGAGTTTGTAGATCAGGTTGCGCGCCAGCTCCGTGCGCTCGGGGCTGCCGGCGCGAATGATGATGGAATTGGAGCGCGGGTCGCCAATCACGTTGATCTTCTGGGTCTGGTCGCCGCCCTGGGTTTCCAGCAGGTCAGAGACCATTTGCGCGATGTCGACGGCGATGCCGTTGTGGATGGGCACCACGTCGGTGTCGATGGCACTGGGGGTGTCGATGCCTTCGATGAGCTGCGCCACCCGCGACAGGTTCTCGGCGTAATCGGTGACGACAATGGTGTTGTTGCCCGGGTAGGCATTGATCGGGTTGTTCGGCGACACGATCGGGCGCAGCACCGGGATCAGGTTCACGGCGTTTTCGTATTGCAGGCGGAAGGTGCGGGTCAGCATGCCGTTGCCGGCCGGTTTGTCGGCGCTGTAGATCGGCCCACCGAGCAGCTTGGCGTCGGCCTCGGGCACCACCTGGGCCACGCCGCCGACGTCGACCACGCTGAAACCTTGCATGCGCAGCGCGGCCAGCAGCATGTCGTAGGCCTGGTGGGCCGGGACCTGGCCCTCGGAGACCAGCGTCAGGTTGCCCTTGACCCGCGGGTCCACCAGGAACTGTTGGCCGGTGGAACGGGACAAGGCCCGCACCACCGCCTGGATGTCCGCCTCGACGAAATTCAGCGTCACCGGTTGATCCCCCAGGGGCGTGCGCGCCGGCGCATTGCCGCGCGGCTCTCGGGCACGGGCGGTGAGGTCGACTTGATGCCGCACTGCCGGCTTGCGTTCACGCCCGTCCTGGGCCCGCTGGCGATCGAGCAATGCATCGCCGCTGCGCTGGGTACTTCCCAACGGAATCCCCAGTTCGCTGTCCACCAGCAACGGTGGCTGCGACGCGGGCGGCGTGCTATTGCAGGCACTCAACGCCAGCAACAACAGCGGTGCAGCCTTGCGCCAATGACGTGGGTATCGGGCCCCTTTCATGAAGCTTCCTTAGCGCTATGCGCCTGATCCATGCGAACGGTTCCGGACAAGGTGCCGGCGCTGTTGTCGTGGTTGTCGAGGGTGTCGGTATTGGCCGGGACGGAACGCTGCAAACGAGCCTCGATCACCTCCAGGGAAAATTGCCGTGGGTTACCCAGCAGCCAACTGATGACCGCCTCCGCCGGGGCCTGGTCGAACGTAAGCTGCCAGGCACCGGGACCCTCGGACATTTGCAATTGGTAGTGCTGGCTCAAGCCGCTGGCGTCCAGGCTCTGGCGCAAGGCGGCTTCGAGGGGCTGGTCTTGGGCAGGCCCCGCGACGTCACGCAACAGCACCTCAAGGGCTTCGGTCTGTGAGCGCAGCTTCGGGGTTTCGGTTTGCCAATAGGCGATGGTCTTCAGCGGCGGCTGGATCAGTGCGAGCCAGACCAGACAGCCACCCAACACCAGCGCAGCCAGGGCCACGGCGGCTTGTTCGCGGGCGGCAAGCCCCTGCCAGAAGGTGCGCAATTGCGTGCGAAAGGTTTGCCAACGGACCCGCGCCAGGGCCAGGGAGTGCTTATTCATCGTCGGCGTCCGGGGTTTCGTCGGGGGCGTCCTGGCCCGCTGGCGCCACGCGCAGGACCCAGCCCTGGTCGACGGCGGCGATGTCGATGCCGGCCTGGGCCAGGGGGATTTTCCAATCATCGTCGGCGGCGGGCTTCTGCGCCTCGGCCACGACATTCAGGCGCAACTCACCGTTATCGAACGCCAGCGCCTGGACATTGCCGCTCATGAACGGCATGGCGCTGCCCGCTTGCTGCACCAGGCTGGCAAAGCGTTGGGCCGGGTCAGTCGCCGCGCCGCTCTGGCGTGCTGCGATTTGCTGGCGCGCCTGCTGCAGCGGGTTGAGGATCACCGGCAATTCGGGAAACGCCTGCTTCACCCGCTGGCTCATCTGCGCCTTGAGCCGTTGGCCTTGGGCCGCTTCACGGGCGGCGTAAAGGTTCAGCCCGACCACCCACACCGCCAGCGCTGTCGCGCAGATCGCCGCCGCCCGGCCCCAACCACCGCGCTCGGCCGCGCTGCGGGACAGGCCGGCATGCAAGCCCCAACCCGGCGCAGGGCCAGTCCAGCGTTGGCTGTCAGCCAAGGTGTCGAGGGAAGATTGCGGTGGAACTTCACCCACCCAATGCAGCCCGCTCCCCATCTCCAACAGCCACTCGTCCAGCGCCTCTTCCTGCAACGGTTGCACCACGGCGTGCTGCAGGCCATGGCGCACCAGCAGATGACCGTCCTCGATGCAGGCCACCGGCCCCGGCAGCACCGGCAAGGCGTAGGCCGCCGGGTAGAGGCCACTTAGCTTCAAGCCGGCCTGCTGCACCAGCCGCCCCAGGTGGGCGAGGGATTCACGGTCCAGCCAGGCGATCTGCACCTGTCCGTCGACGTCACGCGGACCGTGGGCCACCTGCATGTGTTCGCTGGCACCGAGCATCAAGGCCTGGGCCGCGCACGTCACCGCTGCGGTGATCTTGGCCGCCGGCAACAGCGGCAACTCCAGGCGAGTCAGCAGGCTGTCGCGAGGGTGAAGGAAACATTCCACTGAAAGATTTTTACCGCCCTGGCCCAACGCCCGCAGGCTGCTATGGCCTTGCTCGCGGACCTGGCCCTGGCGATCCAGCCAGGCAAACGCCACCACGCTGTCGAGATTCAGGCTGGCCAACGGCGCCAGGCCGATGCGCAAGCGGGTCATACGCCCACCCTTGACCAGATCACCTGGGGCAAGCGGTCCTCGCTGCGTTGCAGCAACGCCTCCAGTTCAACCCGGCGCTGACCACTGCGCGCCTGGCCCCGCAGGCGAAACCAGTCGCTGGTGATACCGACCTTGACGTTGGCGGTGTCCAATTCGGGCATGCGCAGGCGATTGACGAAATCCCCGCGGTTGATAAACCAGTGGCCACCGTCGCGTTCCCTGACCAGCGACTCGGCCCGTTGCAGCGACAGCCCTGGCACGTAGGCGGCCAACACTGGGGCGCTGGCGGTGTTGCCATTGATCCAGGTATTGGCCGGCAAGATCGTCACGTAGGGCGCCAGGGTGTCCAGCAACCGAGGGGTGACGCCCTTGACACTGCGCAAGTCTTGCAAAGTGCGCAGCATCGGGCGCGTCGGTGAAAGCGGCTTGTTGGCGGCCAACGGCGACGTTTCGCGGCCACTGTCGAATGTATTGCCCTGTGGTGCCTGGTCCGACCGCTGCGGATTCAACAAGCGCGGATACGCCTCGACCACCCGTTCGACGATGCGTGTACGGACCGTCGCGGCCACGCCCAACTGCTGGCACAGGCGTTCAAACGCCTGCACTTGTTCCTCGTCCACGCGCTCATTGGCGACGAGGTTGCGCAGGTTGAACTTGCCTTGCTCGTCTTCCAACTGGCCTTCGAACGGCGTGTCGATTTGATCCGAACCCGGCATCACGATGGGTTTCGCCCAAGGTTGTCCGAAGCGCGTCAGGGGATCGCGCTGACGGGCGTCCCAGAGCAATTGGCGACTCAGTTGCAAACCGCCCTGCAAGCGCGCCGTACCCTGGACGCGCAACTGCTCCGCTTCCAGGCTGCGGGTGAACAGGGTCTGGCGGGTCAACATGCCGCCGGCGATCACCGCCACCACCGCGGCGATCAGCAAGGCACTGATCACCGCCATGCCGCGCTGCTTCGCCGCGAAGGGCGAATCCGTTCGCATCACGGCCCTTATAACTGCCAGGAGCCAATGTCGGCATTCACGCCGTCGCCGTCAGGCTGGCCGTCGGCCCCCAGGGAAAAGATATCGACTTCGCCGTTGGCACCGGGGTTGAGGTAATTGTAGGGGCGTCCCCACGGATCATTGGGCAGGCGTTCGAGGTAGGAGCGCCAGGTGCCGTTTTTCGCATCGGCCGGTTTCTCCACCAGTACCTTGAGGCCCTGGTTCATGTTCGGGTAACTGCCGTGGTCCAGGCGGTACAGCTTCAAGGCTTGCATCAGGCCGCCAATGTCCTGTTTCGCCGCTGTTGCCCGCGCCTGGTCGGGACGGTCAAGCACCTTGGGCACCACCATCGCCGCCAGGATGCCGAGGATCACCACCACGACCATGATTTCGATCAGGGTGAAACCCAACTGCCCGCGAGGGCCTCGGGAACGGGCGTTATAACGGGCGATCTGCATCTCGACGGTCCTTCGCTGGATTCGATTCGAGGCGCAGTGTTGCAAGAAAATATGTCAGTGATATTGAAATTGCTCAGGAGCTTGCGTCGTCAATCGGTCACGAACGCCGGCTAGCCTTGAAGGCTGCCCTCGCCCTAGAGCCCGTGCCATGCCACGCCCTGCTCCGCAAGCCGGCTTCACCCTGATCGAAGTGCTGGTGGCCCTGGCGATCATCGCCGTGGCCATGTCGGCCGCCGTGCGCGTGGCCGCCGTGATGACCCAGAGCAACGGCTTGCTGCGAGACAAGTCCATCGCCCTGCTCACCGCCCGCAGCCAACTGGCACAACTGCGTCTGGAAGGCGGTTCTGCCCCGGGCTCGAAAGTGTTCGAGTGCGACCAGGGGCGCTTGCGGCTGCGCTGCGAACAGACCCTGCGTCCGGCGGAAAACGGCCGGTTGCTGCGGGTTGAACTGAGCGTGTCGGACCGCACCCGTGAAGCACCGCCGTTGGCGCGGTTGGAGACGTTGGTCAGCCGGGAGAAATAAGGAGAGGCAATGCGATCCCCTGTGGCGAGGGAGCTTGCTCCCGCTGGGCCGGTCCGACGCCTCGGGCGAAGCGGCCCCAAGATCCTGCGGTCGCTACGCAACCGAGCGGGAGCAAGCTCCCTCGCCACAGGTCAGTGCTGACTTTCGGGCCGGGTTAGCGAGGGCAAACTCACTGAATCCGGCAACCGCGCCAGGACCAGCCGGGTCCGTTCGTTGCCGCGCTCGATGACCACCGCCTGCGCCTCGATCGCCACCAAGCGTACCCCTTGGGCCACGCGCTCACCCACCAGGAAACTGCGCGGCGGTCCGTCGTTGAGGCTGAGGATTGCCACGGAAGCGTGGCTGCCGGCCATCACGCCGCTGACCTTGATGTCCACCGGTGCCGGTTGGTTGGAGAACCATTGCAGCGCCGGGTTATCGGAACGCTCGGCCATGCGTTGCGGGGCGACGTCCGGCGTGCGCGACTCGGCCGACGTGAGCAGCAGCGACGACCAGGTCGCCACTCCGGCCAACGCCGCCAACAAGCCCACGACCTGGACGATTTGCGCCGGGGACACACGTTCGATGAACGCCATGGCCTGAATCTCCTTGTCTTGATTCCAGCTTGCAGCGTACGCGGCAATTCTCTCCGTTTTATTTCACATCCTTATCATCTTCGCCGTGCAGGATGAGGCTCACGCAAAGGAGTGCCCATGAACCTCGGCAAGCAACGCGGTTTCACCCTGATCGAACTGATGGTCGTGCTGGTGATTGTCGGCATCGCCAGCGCCGCCGTAAGCCTGAGCATCAAGCCGGACCCGTTGAAATTGCTGCGCCAGGATGGCGAACGACTGGTGCAGCTGTTGCAACTGGCCCAGACCGAAGCCCGAACCGACGGGCGGCCGATTACCTGGCGCTGGGACACCAAGGGCTTTGGCTTCAGTCGCCGCGCGGACCAAGGCACTGGGTCCGATCGCTTCGAGGATGACCCGCAACTGCGTCGACGTCTCTGGCAGAGCCCGTCGATGGAGGTTCGCGTGGAGCCCAGGCAGCGGGTCGTGCTGAATGCCGAATGGATCGGCGAGCCCTTGCAGATCCGTTTGTCGGACGGCCAGAACAGTCTCACCGTGCAACGCAGTGCCGCCGGGCGGGTGCAGCTCCAATGAGCGCGCGGGAGACCGGCTTCACCTTGCTGGAAGTGATGGTGGCGATCCTGCTGATGGCGGTGGTCAGCCTGATCGCCTGGCGCGGGCTGGACAGCGTGACTCGGGCCGACAGCCATTTGCAGGCCAGCACCGAGCAGACCGAAGCGTTGCTGCGGGTCTTGAATCAACTGGAGCGCGACGTTGACCTGCGCGCCAGCATCGAGCTGAGTGAACCGGTCAAACCCGGCGTCGACGACGAGCCCTCCACCGCCCCTCCCGCCCTCACCGTGCGCAGCACCGAGGGCCGGGGCTTTCGCCTGGATGTGATCCGCGTGGCGGCGGCCCAGGAAGGCGAGTTGCAACGGGTGCGCTGGTGGCTCAAGGGCGACACGCTTTACCGCGCCCAAGGCCAGGCCCGAAATCGCTACCCCCTGCCCGCACCCGGCCCGGGCGTGGCGGTGCTCAGCGACGTCAGCGATGCCGGGCTGCGGTACTGGGACACGGAAAAAGGCTGGCGCAAACTCAGCGGCAACCGCCAGGAAAACCCCGCGGGCATCGAGATCAGCCTGACTCGCCAGACGCCTCAGGGGCCTGAAACCTATCGACAGGTGCTTGGACCGCTGGAGTAATTCGCAGGTGCACCGCCGAACCCTTGTGGGAGCGAGCCTGCTCGCGAAAGCGGCGGGTCAGTTGGTGATGATGTTGGATGTACCGGCCTCATCGCGAGCAAGCTCGCTCCCACATTTGATCTGTGTTGTGCCTAGAACTTGAGGTCACACCCGATAACCCTGTGGGAGCGAGCTTGCTCGCGATGAGGCCGGCCCAGGCACTGCGGGGCGGGGCTCAGCTCAGCACCACCACCCCACCCGGCAATTCGGTGCATTTGGCGCCGTAGGCATCGCGGATCAACAGCGCCACGCCCGCCAGTTGGTCGAGGCGAAAGCGTGCCTGGACCTTGCGCTGGCCCAGCTCGCGGTTGAGCAGCAGCAACATGCCGGGGCGATAGCGGTTGATTTCATCGATGACGCTGGCCAGGGTCGCATCGTTGAAAACCAAGACCTGCTCACGCCAGGCAACGGCCGCCGACACATCGGCACGCTCGGGAGTGCCCACCTGGCGCGGGTCGTAGGTCAACTGCATGCCCGGCTCCAAACGAAACCGCTGGCCTTGCACCTCGACCTGCACCACGCCCTCCAGGCAAGTCGCGCAGACGCTCTGGTCGGTGTAGCGGATGTTGAAGCGTGCCCGGGCGGCGCTGATCCAACCGGCGCCGGCCTGGACGCTGACCACCTGGGCACTGTGCCCCTGCACTTCAATCTCGCCACTGAGCAATTCCAACCCTTGCCCGCCATCGGCCAGCGAACGGTGACTGAGGCGAGTCTGGGTATTGAGTTCCAGGCTGACGCCCTCGGCCAGTTCCACCCGGCGCTGTTCGCCGACGTCGGTGACGTAGTCGGCCCCCAGCCCGGAGACACCGCCGGGCACCGTGGCGCGGATCAACAGGAATGCCGCCGATGCAGCGATTGCCCCACCCAACAACGCCCGCCGACCGAAATGCCGGGGCGCCTGCAATGCGGTGGCGGCGGGTTGCAGCCCCTGCCACAGTGCCTTGGCCTGCTCAAAAGCCCGCGCATGCTCGGGGCTTTGCCCGCACCATTGGCGCAAGGCCCTGGCATCGGCCACGGTGGCACGTCCCGAGGTCAGCAGGATCAGCCAATCTCGGGCCTCGCTGGCCAATCGGGCCTGGGGCGTGGCGTCAGGGGAAGCGATGCTGAAGATGTTCAAGCGCACACACACTCATGAAAGGGTCGGGTCTCTACTCTCAAGACGGTTTTCCCGCGCCGGGACCGAACCGCTGAATGACTTTTCTTTCCAGGCGCAGGGCGCAATGCCCCAGCGCCGCCTTGATTTCCTTCTCCACCATACGGGTGGAGATACCGAAGCGCTGGGAGATTTCCAAGTGCGGCGCTTCTTCCAGGCGGGCGGCGATGAAAATCCTGCGACGCCGCGCCGGCAGCTCGTACAAGGCCTTGAGCAACGTCTGCAACTCCTTCTGCCCACCCACCACCCGTGCCGGGTCCAACGCTTCATCCGAGACCTGCAGCAACTCCTCGATTTCATCCCCCGTGAGCAAGCGTGCATCGGCCTGCCGACGGTCAGCGGCAATGTTCAGGGCCATGCGATACAAATAGGCATTGGGCTGGGCGATGTCCGACGTGTCGACCATGCGATCGACCCGCAGGTAGGTTTCATGCAGCACATCGTTGGCCAGTTCCTCGGACCCCAGGCGCCGGCGCAAGCGCACCCGGAAATCCTCATAGGAGGTGAGGAACAGCTTCACCAACGGGCTGCGGCCGATGTCTTTCATCGCCCGGGCACCCCTTCCCCTGTTGTGCATTCCATGCTTCTTCCTGATGAGTCGGGTAACAAAAGCAGGGTCACCGGCTGGCGCAGCGAACTGGGCGCCGGGCGGTCGATCCTGAGGTTCTGCAAGCTATCGACCAGGGCCTTGTCCCGCATCAGGTCGCCCGTGGAACTGACCAGGCGGCTGTGCTGGACCACGCCGTCCCGGCCGATCCACATTTGCAGCACCGCCCGGAAACTGCCCGGGCGGGTCAACGGTGAACCACATAAATTGCGCTGTATGACCGTCTGGATGGCGGCTGCGTAGTTATTGTCACCCAAGCCCGGGGTAACGCCGGCAGGCAACGGCACCTCGCGGACCCGCACCGGCTGCAACGTAAACGCATCCGCCCGGGCATAATGCGCCGCCAGCCCGGTGCCGCTGAGCAACACCCGCAACCCTTCGGAAGGCGTGAACCGCCCCCGCACGCCCAACGTATGGCGCTGGTCCGATAGCTGCTGGTCAACCAGCACGGCCATGCCGGTAAAACGACTGAACTGTTCCAGCGCCGTGGTCAATTCCTGGGGCGCGATGTCCAGCTCTACCCAGTCGACTGCCTGGGCCGGCGCGCTCAGCAGACACAGCAACACCACCAGCCACCCCAAGGGCGCCCCGGTCAATCCACGTCCTCGTCCGCCCTCGGCTCTGCCCTGCTGCACGACTGACGTATCCGTTGAAAATCGTCATCCTGAGGGGTGTTTATGAATGTCGTATGACAACTGATACAAATCCTCCAGGCCGCACTAGACTGATGCCCTGACAACGAACCGTCTTGCATGGCGGACCAGGAGGTCGGTGATGAAACAGTGGATGAAAACGGCGGCAGGCCTCGGGCTGCTCATGGCCATGCCCTGGGCCCAGGGCGAAGAAGCCCCGGGCTGTATCGAGGTGACCGTCGGTGGCTACAAGACGCCCGACTACAACTGCCTGAGCCGGCAGATGGGTAATGACCCCGAGGCCGCAACCGCAGCGCAACGGGCCCAGGAGACCATGAACGTGCCGGTCAACGAACGCGCGCCGAACAGCGTCGGCCTGGCGACCCCGGCGGCCACGGGGGTGCGCATGGGCAATACGTTTGGCACCTCGGTCAAGCCCCAGCGGCCGCCAGTACCGGCCAACACCTCACCGCTACCCAAATAACGACACTGCTTTTTGTGGCGAGGGAGCTTGCTCCCGCTGGGCCGGTCCGACGCCTCGGGCGCAGCGGCCCAAGAATTTTGCGGTCGCTGCGCAACCGAGCGGGAGCAAGCTCCCTCGCCACAGGGATCACTTCAGAGCCTGATCCAGATAATCACCCCCCCGGACTCTGGCGAAAACTCACCGCCAGCCGATTCCAGCTGTTGATAGTGCTGATCGCCAGGGTCAGGTCCACCAGTTCCTCCTCGCTGAAGCAGGCCCGGGCCTGGGCGTAGACGTCGTCGGGGACTTGGCTTTGCGCCAACAGCGTCACCGCCTCGGTCCAGGCCAGGCCGGCGCGTTCGCGGGCCGTGAAGAAACCGCTGTCGCGCCATACCGCCACCGCGTAGAGCCGCCGTTCGGTCTCGCCCTGGCGTCGCGCCTCCACCGAATGCATGTCGGTGCAGAAGGCGCAGCCATTGACTTGCGAAGCGCGGATCTTGATCAGGTGCAGCAGCGCCGGTTCGATACTCAGGCGACTGGTCAGGGCTTCCAAGCCGATCATCGCGCGCATCGCCCCGGGGGAGGCAGTGTAGTAATCCAGACGCGGGCTCATGGCGGGCTCCGTGGCATTCGAGCGTCCCACGGTAGGCCCTGGGGTCGGTCAATGACAGGTCCAATTCGGCGAAAAAGCCGGAGACAAGTCCAATCGACGGGATTTTCCCCACGCAACTTCAACGCAATCGCACAATGCGGGTAATCTTGCGCTTTTGACGCTGGCCGCCGAACAATCGCCCAGGAGCTTGCGGGTATGGAACTTCATGTTGTCATCAACGGCCGCAAGGACCTGTCGGGCCAGTTGTATCAACAATTGCGCAGCGCCATCGAGAGCGGCCGCCTGGCCGCCGGCGCCCAACTGCCGCCCAGTCGCCTGCTGGCCGAGCAACTGGGTATTTCGCGCAAGACCGTTTCCGACACCTACGCCCAACTGACCTACGAAAACTTCCTCACTGGCATTATCGGCAAAGGCACCTACGTCAATGCGCGGCCGGCCAAAGTGGTACGCAAGCAAAGCCACCGCGAACTGGCCGGTGCCGATGTCGTCGAGGCCTGGCGCACCATGCCCGACCTGATGCGCCATCCCACCCTCGAAGGTGCGCTGCGCTACGACTTCATCGGTGGCGCTACCGGCAAGGGCCAGTTTCCGCTGGACGACTGGCGGCGCTGCACCGCCCACGCGCTGCGCCAGATCGCCAGCGCCAAGGGCTTCTACAGCCAGCCCGAAGGCCTGCCGGCGCTGCGCAATGCCATTGCCCGGCATATCGCGTTTTCCCGCGGGGTCAATTGCCAGGACGAAGACGTCGTGGTGTGCAACGGCGCGCAGCAAGCCCTGGACTTGATCTCGCGGGTATTGACCCGTCCCGGCAGCCTGGTGGCCATGGAAGACCCCGGCTATCCGCCGGCGCGGTTGCTGTTCGGCTCCCAGGGCGCCACGGTGGCCGGGGTGCCGGTGGACGAACAAGGCCTGCGGGTGGACCTGATCCCCGACGGCACGCGGTTGATCTACGTGACACCCTCCCACCAATTTCCCCTGGGCATGCCCATGAGCCAGGCCCGTCGCGAGGCTTTGCTGGCGCGGGCCTATGAGTTGGGGGCGATCATCATCGAAGACGACTACGACAGCGAATTCCGCTACGAAGGTCGGGCCGCCGACTCGCTGCAAAGCCTGGATGAGCGCGGGATCGTGGCGTACGTCGGCACCTTCTCCAAGACCCTGTTGCCGGAGCTACGACTCGGTTACGCGATCCTGCCACCGGCGATCCTTGAAGCCGTGATCCTGGCCAAGCGCCTCACCGACCAGCACACCTCCACCCTGCCCCAGTGGGCGTTGGCGAAGTTCATCGCCGAAGGCTGCCTGCTCAAGCACATCCGCCGCTGCCACACCCTGTATGCCGGGCGCCGCGAGCGGATTCTGGCGCGCATGGCCGGGGACTTGTCGCCCTGGTTCGAGGCCGTGCCGACCACCGCGGGCTTTCATATGGCGGTATTGTGCAAGGTGCCGATGGACCTGGCGCTGGTGATCGAGCTGGCGAGAAAAGCCGAGGTCGGGCTCTACAGCCTCGAAGGTTTTTTCAACGATGTACCCGTGCGACCGGGCCTGTTCTTCGGTTTCGGTGCGATCGAAACCCTGGACATCGATGTCGCCCTGGACCGTTTGCGCGACATTCTGCAGCAGGTGGCTTGAGAATTGGACTGGGCGTTTATCCGCCCATTGGCTGTTTGAGCCTTGGGCCGCCAGGCCTATCCTGCACGGGTGTCATTGATCGTGAATAACCACCGTCCGACTTGATTCAGGAGCCTGAACAATGTCTCGCCAAGTGATCAATACCGTGCAGGTGCAAGCCGCCGCCGGTCGCTCGGAAGAACTGGGCCGGCAATTGCAGCAAATCGTCGAGACCCTGCGCGCCCTGCCCGGCTGCGATGCCTACCTGGTCGACCGTTGCCCCGACGATGGCGACCGCTGGAACGTCAGCGCCCGCTGGCAATCGGAAGCGGCCATGCAAGCCCACTTCAACTGCCCGGAAGTGCAAGGTTTCATCAGCCTGATCGACAACCGCCTGGCTCGAAGCGTGGATTTCAATAGTTTTCCGATTGTTTGAGGCTGCGGTGCTATTCCCGCCAGGCACTTCACCTGTGGCGAGGGAGCTTGCTCCCGCTCGGCTGCGCAGCAGACGCAAGACTGTGATGGAACGCGCCGCCTGTTCTGGGGCGGCTTCGCCACCCAGCGGGAGCAAGCTCCCTCGCCACAAAAGCTCCATCAGCCAATGGCTTCATCGACCCAGCCAATTGGTCTACCCGCCTTCCGAAAGATTGGACGTTTGCTTGCCCCGCCTCGGGGCTTAGGGTGAGTCCATCGCCGCGACAGCGCGAAATCACTCGAAACCAAATAGGCCATCCCCCATGAAAACACTCTGTCTGCTCGCCGCCCTCAGCCTGCTGCCCATTACCCAGATCCATGCCCACGAAGCCGCGCCTTCGGAGAAGGTCACGGTGTTGCAGGAGCAAATGCTGAAAAATGTTCCAGGTAAAAAAGCCATGATGCTGACCGTCAACTACGCGCCAGGCCAAGCATCCATTGCCCACAAGCACGAGGGCACAGCCATGGCCTATGTACTTGAAGGCGCCATCACTTCCCAGGTCAAGGGCGAGCCGGCGAAGACCTACAAAGCCGGGGAATACTGGTATGAAGCGGCGGGTTCCGAACACCTGGTGTCGAGAAACGCCAGCGCGAGCCAACCGGCGAAGCTGCTGGTGTTCATGGTGATGGGCGAGGATGAGGCGGTGTTGATTCCGTTGAAAAACTAATCGACCACAGCACAGCAGTCCCCCCTGTGGGAGCGAGCTTGCTCGCGATGGCGATATATCAGTCAAGTTCAATGTCGCTGACCCACCGCTATCGCGAGCAAGCTCGCTCCCCCAGGGGCCCACAGTGGATCTTAAAAACAAAAAAAGCCCCGCATCTCTCAATGCGGGGCTTTTTCATTCAACGTCGGATCAGTTGGCCGTCACGACCGCCTGACCACTCATTGCCACGTCCAGCAGCTCGCGGTTGGCGACCGCGTACATGGCATAGTCGGTACCGCTGGCAGCACGGATGTCCACCAGCATGGCGCGCCAGCGCTCGACCATCTCGCGGTGCTGCTCCAGCCACAGTGCCAGGCGCGTTTCCACGTCCTGGGCGCCATCGCCCTCTTGCAGGACCGAGATGGTGATCGCCCGCTGTTGCCAGTCGACATCATCACGGAACGCTTCACGGGCCAGTGCCTGCCAGTTGTTTTCCACCGGCAGTGCGCTGATCTGTTGCAGGTACCAGGTGATGTCCAGGGCGCTGCCCACGGCGAAGTAAGCCTTGGCCACGTCGGCGGCGTTCTGACCGGTGACGTCAGCCGCCTCGATGATCGGCAGCAAGGTGTACAGGTGCGTCGTGCCGGCAACCATGCGCGCCAGCAGCTCCGGCACGCCGGCGGCCACGTAGGCCTGGTAGCGGGTCTGCCAGCCTTCGCGGGTCGGACCTTCCAGCAGTTCGTCGAGCTTGAGGCCCAACGCGGCCAGGTGCGGACCGAAGTGAGCGACGTCACGGGCAGCGTTCTGCTCGTTGCGGCGGCTGCGCAGGAACCAGCGCGTGGCGCGACGGCCCAGGCGCATCAGCTCGTCCATCAGCTCCAGTTGCACGTCGGCCGAGACCTGGTGGTCCAAGGCTTCGATCTGGCGGAACCAGTGCGGGAGATGGAAGATGTCCCGAACGATCACATAGGCACCGGCCACGTTCGCCGGGCTCATGCCCGTCGACTCTTTCAACCGCTGGACGAAGGTGATGCCCATGTGGTTGACCAGGTCGTTGGCGATCTGGGTGCTGACGATCTCGCGTTTCAGGCGATGGCGACGCATGGCTTCGGAGAACTTGCTCACCAGCGTTGGCGGGAAAGCCGTCTCCATGTCACGGGTCAGGTAGTCGTCGTCCGGCACCAGGGAGTTGAGCAGCGCTTCCTTGAGGTCGATCTTGCTGTAGGAGATCAGCACCGACAGTTCGGCACGGGTCAGGCCATGGCCCGCCGCGACACGTTCGGCCAGTTGCTCTTCCGTCGGCAGGAACTCGATGGCACGGTCCAGCTTGCCTCGGGCTTCCAGATCGTTCATCAGGCGCTTGTATTCGGCGATCCGCACGAAGGCGCGGCGTGCCGCCAGGGACAGGGCCTGGGTCTGCTTGTAGTTGTTGCCCAACACCAGGCCACCGACTTCGTCGGTCATGCTCGCCAGCAACTGGTTGCGTTGCTTGTCGGTCATGTCGCCGGCCTGCACCACTTCGTTGAGCAGGATCTTGATGTTCACTTCGTGGTCGGAGCAGTCCACGCCACCGGCGTTGTCGATGAAGTCGGTGTTGGAACCGCCGCCATTGAGGCCGAACTCGACGCGACCCAGTTGGGTCATGCCCAGGTTGCCGCCCTCGCCCACGACCTTGCAGCGCAGTTCGTTGCCGTTCACGCGCAGCGCGTCGTTGGCCTTGTCGCCGACATCGGCGTGGCTTTCGCTGCTGGCCTTGACGTAAGTACCGATACCGCCGTTCCACAACAGGTCCACCGGCGCCTTGAGCAAGGCGTTCAGCAGTTCGGTCGGGGTCAGTTTGTCGGCCTTGATGTCGAAGCGCTCTTTCATCTGTGGCGAAATCGCGATGCTCTTCGCGCTACGCGAGAAGATACCGCCGCCTTCGGACATGATGCTGGCGTCGTAGTCGGTCCAGGCCGAACGCGGCAGGTCGAACAGGCGCTTGCGCTCGGCAAAGCTGCTGGCCGGCTCCGGGTTCGGGTCGATGAAGATGTGCAGGTGGTTGAAGGCCGCGACCAGTTGCAGCTTGTCGGACATCAACAAGCCGTTGCCGAACACGTCGCCGGCCATGTCGCCGACGCCCACCACGGTGATGCTGTCTTCCTGGACGTTGATGCCGCGCTCGCGGAAGTGACGTTGCACGCCGACCCACGCGCCCTTGGCGGTGATGCCCATTTTCTTGTGGTCGTAGCCGGCCGAACCACCGGAGGCGAACGCATCGCCGAGCCAGAAGCCGTAGTCGATGGCGATGCCGTTGGCGATGTCGGAAAAGGTCGCAGTGCCCTTGTCCGCCGCCACCACCAGGTACGGGTCATCGTCGTCATGGCGCACGACGTTGGCCGGCGGTACCAGGGCGCCGTCCTTGAGGTTGTCGGTGATGTCCAACAGGCCGGAGATGAAGATGCGGTAGCAGGCGATGCCCTCGGCCGCGATCTCGTCCCGGCTGCCGCCCAGGGGCAGGCGACGCGGCAGGAAGCCGCCCTTGGCGCCCACCGGCACGATCACCGAGTTCTTCACTTGCTGGGCTTTTACCAGGCCCAGCACTTCGGTGCGGTAGTCTTCTTCACGATCGGACCAGCGCAGGCCACCGCGGGCGACGTTGCCGAAGCGCAGGTGCACGCCTTCGACCCGTGGCGAGTAGACGAAGATTTCGAACTTCGGCACCGGCTTCGGCAGTTCCGGGATCAAGTGCGGGTTGAACTTGAAGCTGAAGTAGGACTTGTTCTGGCCGTTGGCGTCGGTCTGGTAGAAGTTGGTCCGCAGGGTCGCCTTGATCAGGTCCAGGTAACGACGCAGGATGCGGTCTTCGTTGAGTACCTGCACCTCGTCGAGGGCCGAGAGAATCGCTTGCTCCAGGCGCAGTTGCTTGTCTTCCAGGTCGTCGCCAGTGAGCTTGCGCGCCAGGTAGAAGCGGGTCTTGAACAACCGGGTCAACTCGCGCGCGATGTCGGTGTGGTTGTTCAGGGTGCTGGCGATGTAACCCAGGTCGAAGCCCAGGCGGATCTGCTTCAGGTAACGGGCGTAGGCACGCAGCAATGCCACGTCGCGCCATGGCAGGCCGGCGGTCAGCACCAGGCGGTTGAACGCATCGTTCTCGGCATCGCCACGCACGATGTGGACGAAGGCGTCCTGCAAGGTGTCGTTGAGTTGCTGGATGTCGAGGTCCAGGCCTTCGGCGGCGGTGAAGGCGAAATCATGAATCCAGAATTCGCGGCCGTTGGTGTGGCGCAGGCGGTACGGGAATTCACCCAGCACGCGCAGGCCGAGGTTTTCCAGGATCGGCAGCACGTCGGACAGCGCCAGCGGCGTGTCGGCGTGATACAGCTTGCAGTGCAGCTCGCGCTGGCCGGAAACCTGGCCCAGCGGCTGGTAGAAGCTCATCACCAGCGGATTCTTTTCGTTCAGGCTCAGCAGGTGCTGCATGTCGACCACGGCCGAGTGCGCGGCAAAGCGCTCGCGGTAGCCGGCCGGGAAGCCTTTCGGGAAGTCCGACAGCACGTTGGTGCCCTGGGCTTCGCCGAAACTCTCGATGACCAGGCTGGCGTAGTCGTCCTTCCAGCTGCGGCAGGCCTGCACGACTTCTTTTTCCAGCAGCAACGGGTCGATGTCGATGCGGTTCTTCGGGTCCACCCGCAGGATCAACTGCACGCGAGCCAGTACGGACTCGGAGAAGAAGGTCCAGAACTCGCAGTCCGAGGCCTTCAGGCGATCCATCAGCACTTGCTGGATCTTCTGGCGCACTTCGGTGGAGTAGATATCACGCGGCACGTAGGCCAGGCAGTAGCAGAAACGGCCGTACGGGTCTTTGCGCAGGAACACACGGATCTTGTTGCGTTCCTGGATCTGCACGATGGACATGACGGTGCTGAACAGCTCGTCCACCGGCGTCTGGAACAGGTCGTCGCGAGGCAGCACTTCGACCACCTGGGCCAGTTCCTTGCCCAGGTGCGCCTTGGCCTGGAAGCCCGAGCGACGCTCGATTTCCGCGACCTTGCGGCGGATGTACGGGATGACCCGCACGCTCTCGCCATACACCGAAGAGGTGTACAGGCCCATGAAGCGGCATTCCTTGATGACCTTGCCGTTGGCGTCGATTTCACGGATCGACACGTAGTCCGGGTAGGCCGGACGGTGCACGCGGCTCGGGTGCGCGGCCTTGGCGAACGACAGCGGCGTCGGTTCGCGCAGGTAGTTGACGGCGTAGTCTTCGATGCGCAGGTCTTCGGCGGTCAGGCCGGCGCGCAGCAACTTGGTCAGGCCGAGGAACGAATCGGGGTTGTACTCGATGTGGCCACCATCGGCCTCGTCGCGCACCACGAACTCTTCGTAGCCCAGGAAGGTGAAGTGGTTACCCACCAGCCATTCCAGGAAGCTCTTGATCTCGCTCTTTTCATCAGCGTCGATGGCGTAGGCGCTGCTGTCCAGGCTGTCGAGGATTTCCTGGACCTTGGCTTTCATCGGTTCGAAATCGGCCACGGCCACGCGCACTTCGCCCAGCACTTGCTCAAGCTCCTTGCTCAGGACGTTGAGTTCGGCGGCGTTGGCGCAGCGGTCGATTTCCAGGTACATCAGCGACTCTTGCAGCACGTCGTCGCCCTGGGTGCCCTTCGGCAGGATCTCCAGCAACTCGCCCTTGCTGCCGCGACGCACGCTCAGGACGGTGGTTTGCAGGGTATGGATGCTGTAGCCGCGACGGTTCAGCTCGGTGCGGACCGAGTCCACCAGGAACGGCAGGTCGTGGTGCAACACTTCCACGGCCGTGTGGGTCGACTGCCAGCCGTGGCGTTCGTAATCGGGGTTGTAGACGCGCACCTGCGGTTGCGTGTGGTCGAAGCGCTCAAGCAGGCGCCAGGCAGACAGGGTGCAGCCGGCGAGGTCGGACAACCGGCGCTGGGTAAGTTCGTCGAGGGAAATGATGCCGAAGAATTGTTCAGCGAACAGCGCCACTTGTGGCAGTGCCTGTTCACTGATGTGCTGCGCCAGTGCCGCTTGCAGTTGGTGCTGGAAGTCGGCTTTGCTGGCTGCGGTGAAGAACGCCATCTGTGGTACTCCGCTTGGGCTTGTTATTGATGGTAGCGTCGCGTGCAACCCCTTTCGGGGCCGTCGGCCATCCCGTTCCTGATTCTCGGGCAGAGGAAACAGGATGACAGGTGGGTGAAGCTGGACAGGACCGGCAGGTCACATCCTTTTCCATGTAATTTCATGTCATGGACACCTGCAAAAATCACCCCGGGGTGGACTTTGCAGGTGCACATCCGTTGCGCAGCTTAACGAGTGCGACATCCTGCCTGCTTGCAGAGCTGCGACATATTCGGTCATCGGCTCGCTAAACAGCCGGTGCGCACCGAACAACCCTAGCAGGCTGGGGACCAAACGGCACCCCGAGGCGGTAAACCAGCAGAAAATCCTTCAGGCTGGCAAAATCCACTTTTTGCACCCCGCCGGTGCACTCGATCCTGGAGCATCACCATGCAAATGACCACCGCCCTTCTGATCGCCAACCCGTGCGACGACGAAGAAGACAACATGGCCATGCTCTGCTGCCACAGCGCCCAGGGCGAAATGTTCCTGATGACGCGCTACCCCGACGAAGACGAACTGGAAATCACCCTGGATGGAGAGCCTTCGACCCTGGACGGCGTCAAGGTCACCCTCAGCCCGACCCGCTTGCTGATTGAGATTGCCACGGCGGATGCCGATGCGTTGAATGGCGACGATGTGCTGGAGATCATCCACGACACCGATGCGGCGGACCTGGCGGAAGTGGAACTGACGTTGCAGAACATTCTCAAGGGGACGGGGACCTATATAAGCCAACTCTGAGATCCGGACACGAACACGCTCCTGTGGCATCAGCCAACCCTGGTCCCAAAGGCACCCCGTGGCGAGGGAGCTTGCTCCCGCTGGGTTGCGCAGCAACCCCAAAACCAGGCGCCGCGATGTAATGGGCAAGTGGCATAGGCCGCCTTGCGACTGCTGCGCAGTCGAGCGGGAGCAAGCTCCCTCGCCACGGGGTCAGTGAATTCGCCGTTATTTGTCGTTCTGCACCAGATTGCCATCGGCGTCATAAACCAGGTACTCGTCATCGTTCTTCGGATCCCTCACGTAGTAACGGGCCTCATTGCCGTTATCCGGCACCTTCATGCTGGTGTAGGACCCCAGCGCCTTGATCACCTTGTTGTCCTGACTGATCAAGACCAGCGAGGAGCCCCCACCCGCCCGGATCGCCGCTGCATAACGGGTCTGGAACGCGTTGATCTGCTGGTAATCCAGTGGCACTTGCAACCGGCCCGCCAAGTCGATGGCACCGTAGCTGTCATCGCGCCCGACCACCGCCATGCCGTTGGAAAACGGCGTCACTTCGTCATAAGGCAACTTGATCGGTAGTCGCGCGCCCTGGCGATCGATAAAAGCGAACTTCCTGCTTTTGGTGTCCTGCACCAACAGCGGCTGCTGCCCCACAAACCGGCCTACCACGTTGTAGCCCGGAAGGTTGATCCGTTTGCCTTCCAGGTCGAAAACATCCTCACGACTTCGATCGGCGGAGCTGGCGTAGAGCAGACCCGCGCTGTGCTCGATGCCCGAGAATTGCGTCGGCAGGATCTCCTTGCCGGCCAGGGTATAAGCGCCGTACAGGCCTTCCATGAGATCAGTTCGCTTGCCGAGACGGGCGATGAACAGGTTATCGGTCACGGTGGGGTTGACGAATTTCATCGGCAACACAAACCGATGATGCCTGGCATCGTAGAGCCCATAAGGGCCGTTGGTTTCACGCTCCACCAACAGCAGGCCATTGCTCAGCGCCTCGGTGATGTGTTCGAACGGCAGGTCGACGAGCTTGTTGCTACCGGCGGGGAAATAGGCGAGCTGGCTGCGCAACGCCTGCCACTCCGATTCCGGGTCGCTGGACTTCTCCGGGTAAAACAACGTGTAGGTATCGGCCACCGGGCTGTCTTGCACCTGCACCCAACGGGGCTTGATCAACCACTGGCCAGCCTGGTCGATGAAGCCATAGCGCTCGGCCTTGCGGTCCAGGGCGATGTACCGCGCTTGGGCTGCCAGGACGTTGTCGACCTGGGTGAACTCAATGCTGTTGTCTTCCATCGGATCGAGTACATGGATGACGATGCGTTGCGGGGTGGCCTCGAATTGGTAGTCGACCTCGGTGTTTTGCAGCGGCCCCGCCTGAGCGACCAGCGCCTCGGTCACGCGTTCCAACCGCTGTTGCACCGCCTGGCCGCTCTTGATCTGATCAAGGTCGTCCTTGGTCTGCAGCAGCGCTTTGTAATAGTCCTGCAACGCCGCGATATCGCCCTCGGAGGGGAACGCCCGGGAGCTGTTCCCGTTGCTGTAGAGCGCCCTGCCCTCATCGTCCAGCCCTTGCACCACGAAGGTCGACAATTTCAGCGTACTCAAGCGCACGGAAGCGCTGCCATCACCCAGGGCCGTGAGCTGGAAGGACTGGCCGTCGTCCAGGGTCACTTTCGGCTGATCCTTGTCCAGCACCACTTTCCTGAACGCCGGATAGCTGCGGTAAGCGACTGTCAAGCCGAGACTCGCCAGCGGTTTGTTCACCGCAAGTGCGAAGGCGTCATGGGATGCGATCATGTCGTCGGACTCGACCTTGGGTGGCGCCTTGAGCTCGTCGAAGGTTTTTTCGCTGCCATCGCGAAAAACCAAGCGCTGCGGCAGATACTGCTCGGCCGTCGGCTCATCCGGCATGGCGGCGCGCTTCCAGAGTGGATCAAGCGTGCTGGTATCGAGCCGCACCTCGGAACCATCGGCAAATAGCCTCTGGGCAAAACGCAGGCCTTGGATCGACGCCAATTCAGCTTTCAGCTGCGCGCTGGTGAACGGGACAAACAGCGACTCGTATTGCAACGGCTGCTCGCCGACGGATTCGGTCGTCTCGACAGTCAGGCTCAATTGCACGTCGCTGACCCGCTCCAGGGACCTGAGGGTCTCACCGGTGTCCTGGATCAAATAATTGAGGCGCTTCTCCACCTCCGGCAGTGCCAGCGTGCCGATGTCTTCCATGCCGCCTTCGTTCAATTGCTCGGCGGCGAAGCCTTCATCGGCTGGCGCGCCGCTGTGGCGAAACAGGATGTAGGACGCGCAGCCCACCACCAACAAGGTCACACTCAGTATCAACAGCAATCTCAAACGAGGCTGGGTAAAGTTCATGGTGGTTTCGGCAGTCAAGGGGCTGGGAGAGGCAGGCAGCTAACCACACGGCCTGGCGCGCTGCAAATTGACTGGGTGGTTCGGCGCCCCTGATGCGAACCACCATCGGTCGTGCTGCTGACACGTCCCCCTTGACGACCGATTGGGTTCTGGTGTTTCCTGAAACCGGTTTCAGAACCGCTAATAAATCCAATAAGCAGGTTTCTATCCGTGAATTCTTTCTCCGCCGCCCAGCGCAACCGCGTGACCATGCTCGACGTCGCCGAACGCGCCGGAGTCTCCAAGGCCAGTGTCTCGCGTTTCATCGGCGAAGACCGTGCCCTGCTCTCCGAGGCCATCGCCCGGCGCATCGACCAGGCCATCAGTGAGTTGGGCTACCGGCCGAACCAGATGGCCCGCGGCCTCAAGCGCGGGCGCACACGCCTGATCGGCATGCTGGTGGCCGATATCCGCAACCCTTATTCGATTGCCGTGATGCATGGCGTGGAAACCGCCTGTCGTCGCCATGGCTATAGCCTGGTGGTGTGCAACACCGACCGCGATGACGAGCAGGAACGCCAGCACCTGGCGCTGTTGCGCGCCTACAACATCGAAGGGCTGATCGTAAACACGCTGGGTCACCACCGTGACGAATTGTTCGAATTGCGCAGCGAAATGCCTCTGGTGCTGGTGGATCGCAAGGTCGATCGGCTCGACAGCGACCTGGTCGGACTGGACAACCCGGCGGCCATCGAAATGGCCCTCGATCACCTCGAGCAACGGGGCTACCGCGATCTGTTGCTGGTGACCGAGCCGTTCGACGGCACCAGCTCGCGAATCGAGCGGGTCGAGAGTTTCAAGGCCGGCATCCACCAACGGCCTGCCCTGGCCGGCTCTGTGGTGGAGACCTGTGACCAATTGACCACGCGCATCAAGACCTTTCTTGCCCAGCCGGGCCCTGGCCCCAAGGCGTTGTTCTGCGCCAATGGCATTGCCGCCCTGGCCGCCACGACGGTGTTGCGCGAGCTGGGTTGCCACTTATTCGACGACGTCGGCCTGATCGCCCTCGATGACCTGGATTGGTACCCGCTGGTCGGCAGCGGCATCACGGCCCTGGCCCAACCGACAGCGGAGATCGGCGCCAGCGCGTTCGAATGCCTGCTCAAGCGCTTGCGTGGGGACAACGGGCCGGTGCGGACCCTGGATTTTGCGGCGCGGTTGATTGAGCGGGGGTCGACGCTTGGGGTTTCTCGGTGATCGGGCCGGCCTCATCGCGAGCAAGCTCGCTCCCACAGCGGGTCTTCAGTGCGTCACAGATCCCGTGTGGGAGCGAGCTTGCTCGCGATGAGCCCTGAAGCACACCCCCTTTTTTTGAACAAAACTGAAACCGGTTTCAGAGGAACAGCCACCATGCACACCCCACCCGTTTCCATCAGTCTTTCCAGCTACGGCGCCGACCTGGTCCGGCAGCATGGCCAGGGCAATTTCATTGAGCTGCTGGCCGCCGCCGGAGCTTCGCGCATCGAATGGCGCGAAGAATTGCTCACCACCGAACAACCTTCGGAACTGGCCGCTGCTGCCCGGGCCCGGGGGCTGCAAAGTATTTTCTCGTCGCCACTGGAGCTGTGGCTCGCTGGCCAGTCCAGGCCCAACCCCGACTTGGCGCTGGCGCTGCAGCGTGGCGAGGCGTTCGGTTCGACCTGGCTGAAAGTCTCCCTCGGTCACTTCACCGACGCCAATGACCTGTCGGCATTGGCCCAGGTGCTCGCCGCAAGCCCGGTGCAGCTACTGGTGGAAAACGACCAGACCTTGTACGGCGGGCGGATCGAGCCGTTGCAACGGTTCTTCACCGCCGTCGAATACCAAGGGTTGCCCGTTGCCATGACCTTCGACATTGGCAATTGGCAGTGGCAGGACCAATCGGCCGCCGTGGCCGCCCGACAACTCGGACGGTATGTGACGTATGTGCATTGCAAGGCCGTGGCCCGGCGCGCCGACGGCAAACTCGTCGCCGCGCCTCCAGCCATGACCGACCTGCACCTGTGGGAACAACTGCTCAAGCACATGCCCGCCGGCGTAATGCGCGCCGCCGAGTATCCGTTGCAAGGCGATGACTTGCTGCAATTGACCACCCGCCATGTCGCCACCCTGTCCGGTCTTGGGCAATCGCGCCGGGAGCCTGTCCATGTCTGAATTCGATGTGTTGTCGTTCGGTGAAACCATGGCGATGCTGGTGGCTGACCAGCGCGGTGACCTGGCCAGCGTCGAGCAGTTCCACAAGCGCATCGCCGGGGCCGACAGCAACGTGGCCATCGGGCTGTCACGGCTGGGCTTCAAGGTGGCGTGGCTGAGCCGGGTCGGCGCCGACTCCCTGGGACGCTTCGTGACGCAGACGCTGGAGAACGAAGGCCTGGATTGTCGCCACGTGGCGGTCGACCCGGAGCACCCCACCGGCTTCCAGTTCAAATCCCGCACCGTCGATGGCAGCGACCCGCAAGTCGAGTATTTCCGCCGCAGTTCGGCGGCCAGTCATCTGTCGATCGACTCCATCGCCCCGGCGTTGCTTGACGCCCGCCACGTGCACGCCACGGGCATCGTCCCGGCGCTGTCGGACATGGCCCGCGAGATGTCCTTTGAGTTGATGACCCGCATGCGCGAGGCCGGCCGCAGCCTGTCGTTCGACCCCAACCTGAGGCCGAGCCTGTGGCGCAGCGAGTCGATGATGGTCACTGAAATCAATCGCCTCGCCGCCCTCGCCCACTGGGTCTTGCCGGGACTCGGCGAAGGCCGGCTGCTGACGGGTTTCGACGATCCGGCTGACATCGCCGCGTTCTACCTGGACCAAGGCGCCGAAATCGTCGTGATCAAGCTCGGCGCGGACGGTGCTTATTACCGCACGCCGCTGGACGAAGGCGTCATCGCCGGCGTGCCCGTGGCCCAGGTGGTCGACACCGTGGGCGCCGGGGATGGCTTCGCCGTCGGCCTGATCAGCGCATTGCTCGAAGGCCAGGCCATCACCGCGGCCGTGCAACGCGCCAACTGGATTGGCAGCCGTGCGGTGCAGAGCCGTGGGGACATGGAAGGGTTGCCGACGCGCCTTGAGCTATTGGCCGAGTTTGAAACCGTCGATCGCGAGCAAGCTCGCTCCCACAAGGGATCAAGTTAACCCCTGTGGGAGCGAGCTTGCTCGCGATCGAGGACACCGCAAAACGCACCTGCTGCATAAAAACAACAAGCTCAGGAGTCAACGACATGCAAACGCCCAACCTCGCCACCCGCCGCTGGTGGTACATCATGCCCATCGTCTTCATCACCTACAGCCTGGCCTACCTGGACCGGGCCAACTATGGCTTCGCTGCCGCCTCGGGCATGGCCGAGGACCTGATGATCACCCCAGGACTGTCGTCGCTGCTGGGCGCACTGTTCTTCCTCGGCTACTTTTTCTTCCAGGTCCCGGGGGCGATCTACGCGCAAAAGCACAGCGTGAAGAAGCTGATCTTCGTCAGCCTGATCCTCTGGGGTTCGCTGGCCACCCTGACCGGCGTCGTCTCCAATGCCTACTGGCTGATCGTGATCCGCTTCATGCTCGGGGTGGTCGAGGCCGCCGTGATGCCGGCGATGCTAGTGTACCTGTGCCACTGGTTCACCCGGGCCGAACGTTCGCGGGCCAATACCTTCCTGATCCTCGGTAACCCGGTGACCATGCTGTGGATGTCGGTGGTCTCGGGTTATCTGGTGCAGCAATTCGACTGGCGCTGGATGTTCATCATCGAAGGTTTGCCGGCGGTGCTCTGGGCCTTTGTCTGGTGGCGCCTGGCCGATGATCGCCCGGCCCAGGCCAAGTGGCTCAGCGACCAGGAAAAACACGATCTGGAAAGTGCCTTGGCGGCCGAACAGGTCGGCATCAAGGCGGTGAAGAACTACGCCGAAGCCTTCCGCTCGCCCAAAGTCATCATCCTGGCGTTGCAGTTCTTCTGCTGGAGCATCGGCGTCTACGGGTTTGTGCTGTGGTTGCCGTCGATCCTCAAGGCCGGCCTGCAGATGAACATGGTCGAGGCCGGCTGGCTGTCGTCCTTGCCATACCTGGCAGCAGTGATCGGCATGCTGGTGGTGTCCTGGGCGTCGGACAAGGCGCAGAAGCGCAAGCGTTTTGTCTGGCCGCCGCTGCTGATCGCCTCCATCGCGTTCTACGCCTCCTACCTGCTGGGGGCCGAGCATTTCTGGTGGTCCTATGGCTTGCTGGTGATCGCCGGCGCGTGCATGTATGCACCGTACGGGCCGTTCTTCGCCATCGTTCCGGAAATTCTCCCGGCCAATGTCGCCGGCGGTGCCATGGCCTTGATCAACAGTATGGGCGCGCTGGGTTCCTTCGGCGGCTCGTACCTGGTGGGCTACCTCAACGGCACCACCGGCTCCCCTGGCATGTCCTTCCTGCTGATGAGCGGTGCGTTGCTGCTGTCGGTGGTACTGACCCTCGCCCTCAAGCCCGGCGCCAGCGACCGGACCGTATCCCCCCCCGCGACGCCCAACCCGGCGCCCGCCCGTTCCTGAATCGAGACCCATCCCATGAAAAAGCACGTGGTGTTGTACAAGAAACTGTCAGCGCAACTGATGGAACGCCTGCAAGCCCAGGCCCAAGTCACGCTCATCGAACGCCTCGACGCCCAGGGCCTGGCGCAACTGCGCGCCGCCCTCCCCACGGCCCACGGCCTGCTGGGCGCCAGCCTCAAGCTGGATGCGGCGCTGCTGGACCTGGCGCCGAACCTGCAAGCCATTGCCAGCGTTTCGGTGGGGGTCGACAACTATGACATCGACTACCTGACCGAACGCCGGATCCTGCTCAGCAACACGCCGGACGTGCTGACCGAAACCACTGCCGACACCGGGTTTGCCTTGATCCTGGCAACCGCTCGCCGCGTGGTCGAACTGGCCAACCTGGTCCGTGCCGGCCAATGGCGGGAAAGCATCGGACCGCGGCATTTCGGGAGCGATGTCCATGGCAAGACCCTGGGCATCATCGGCATGGGACGCATAGGCGAAGCCCTGGCCCAACGCGGGCATTTCGGCTTCGGCATGCCGGTGCTCTACCACAGCCATTCGCCCAAGCCTGCGGTCGAGCAACGGTTCGGCGCACGTTATTGCAGCCTCGAAACGCTGTTGCAACAGGCGGACTTCATCTGCCTGACCTTGCCGCTCACGGCCGAAACCCAGGGGCTGATCGGCGCCCAGGCGTTCGCGCAGATGCGCCCCGAGAGCATCTTCATCAATATCTCCCGGGGCAAAGTGGTGGATGAAGCGGCGTTGATCGAGGCCCTGCGCAACCGGCAGATCCGTGGCGCCGGGCTGGATGTGTTCGAGCGCGAACCCTTGAATGCCGATTCGCCGTTGTTACAGATGGACAACGTGGTAGCGACGCCGCACATGGGCTCGGCCACCCATGAGACCCGGGAAGCGATGGCGCGTTGTGCGGTGGAGAACCTGCTGGCGGCGTTGGCGGGGGAACGGCCGGTGAATCTGGTGAATGCAGGGGCATGGAAGAGCTGAGTCATTCACCGCCAACTCCTGTGGGAGCCGAGCTTGCTCGCGATAGCGGTGGGTCAGGCTGCATTGAGGTTGAATGTGCCGCCGTCATCGCGAGCAAGCTCGCTCCCACACTGGATCTGTGGTGTTCCCAGCTCCTGCGTCCACCGCCAATCCCTGTGGGAGCTGAGCTTGCTCGCGATAGCGGTGGGTCAGGCTGTATTGAGGTTGAATGTGCCGCCGTCATCGCGAGCAAGCTCGGCTCCCACACTGGATCCGTGGCGTTCCTTGATCCTGCGTCCACCGCCAATCCCCCTGTGGGAGCGAGCTTGCTCGCGAAGGCGGTGGGTCAGCCGACGAAAATGTTGCCTGGCACTACGTCTTCGCGAGCAAGCCCGCTCCCACAACGACTCCAAACCGATCACAAATCCACACACCAGACAAAATCCCGTTAGTCGCCACCCCCTGCCATGCATTAAAGTAACGCCCCCAGCCCCGGCGTTATCCGAACGCCTGGGGCCACCCTTTCCAGGAACAGTCACCGATGGAACATCGTGAAGCGCTGCTGGCGCTGCGAACCTTTCTTTCAACGCAGATCCTCGGCCAGGAAAAACTCATCGAGCGCCTGCTCATCGCCCTGCTCGCCGACGGCCATATGCTGGTGGAAGGCGCGCCTGGACTGGCCAAGACCAAGGCCATCAAAGAGCTGGCCGAGGGCATCGAAGCGCAGTTCCATCGTATCCAGTTCACCCCTGACCTACTGCCCGCCGACATCACCGGCACCGAAATCTACCGGCCGGAAACCGGCAGTTTCGTGTTCCAGCAAGGGCCGATCTTCCATAACCTGGTACTGGCGGATGAAATCAACCGCGCCCCGGCCAAGGTCCAGTCGGCCCTGCTCGAAGCCATGGCCGAGCGTCAGGTCAGTGTCGGGCGCAGCACCTATGAGCTGTCGCCACTGTTCCTGGTGATGGCCACGCAGAACCCGATCGAGCAGGAAGGCACCTACCCGTTGCCCGAAGCCCAACTCGACCGGTTCCTGATGCACGTCAAGATCGGTTTTCCCGATGCCGCCGTGGAACGCCGCATTCTCCAGCAGGCCCGGGGTGAAGCGTTGAATGGCGAGACCAAGCCCGAACGTCGCGTGAGCCAGCAGGCGATCTTCTCCGCGCGCAAGGAAATCCTCGGCTTGTACATGGCCGACGCCGTGGAGGAATACCTGGTGCAACTGATCATGGCCACCCGCAACCCCGCGAAGTTCGACCCGGAGATGGCCGAGTGGATCGCCTACGGCGCCAGCCCGCGGGGTTCCATCGCCCTTGACCGCTGCGCCCGTGCCCATGCCTGGCTGGCCGGACGCGACTTTGTCAGCCCGGAAGATATCCAGGCCGTGCTGTTCGACGTGCTGCGCCATCGCATCATCCTGTCGTTCGAAGCCGAGGCCGCCGGCATCGACCAGGATCGGGTCGTGCAGCGGATTCTCGACGTCGTCGCTGTCGCTTGAGCATGCGTCATGAATAACCCCCTGGCGCCCGCACCGGGCATCCGCGTCAGCCTTTCGGAGCTGATCGAGATGCGCCATCGCGTGCGCGAGGTGCAATTGTTTTCCACACCGGGCCAACGCAGCCCGCTGATCGGCCTGCATCACTCCAAGCTGCGTGGGCGCGGGGTGGATTTCGACCAGGTGCGGGTCTACCAGGCCGGCGACGACGTACGCACCATTGACTGGCGCGTCACCGCCCGGACCCAGGAACCCCACACCAAACTGTTCCACGAAGAACGCGAGCGGCCGATCTTCATCATGATCGAGCAAAGCCACCGGCTGTTCTTCGGCTCGGGGCTGATGTTCAAGTCGGTGCTCGCCGCCCAGGCCGCCAGCCTGATCGGCTGGGCCGCGCTGGGGCACAACGACCGGGTCGGTGGCCTGGTGTTCGGCAACAACACCCATTACGAGGTCAAGCCGCGGCGCAGCAAACAGAGCCTTCTGCAATTGCTCAACCGGCTGGTGCGGGTCAACCAATCGCTGCACACCGAGGGCGAGCCGGACCGCGACTCGTTCGGCATCGCCCTGCGTCGAGCCCGGGAAGTGCTGCGGCCCGGCAGCCTGGTGATCGTGATTTGCGACGAGCGTGCCTTGTCCGACAGCGCCGAGCAGCAACTGAGCCTGCTGTCGCGCCATTGCGACCTGTTGCTGCTGCCGCTGTCGGACCCACTGGACCACGCCTTGCCCGCCGCCGGCTTGCTGCGCTTCGCCCAACGCGATGCCCAACTGGAACTCGACACCCTGAATTTCGAGTTGCGCCAGGCCTATCGCGCCCAGGCCGACGCTCGCCAGGAACGTTGGGAGCTGCTGGCGCAGAAGCTGCGAATCCTGATGATGCCCCTGAGCACCCAGGGCGACATGGTCGAACAACTGCGCGAATACCTGAACCCCAAGCGGGCCGGGAAAAGCCGATGAGCAGTCTCGATCAACTGCAACCGTTGATGGCGCCACCGCCCATCGGCTTCTGGCCACCCGCGCCGGGCTGGTGGTTGTTGCTGGTACTGTTGCCGCTGCTGGGCCTGGGGCTGTGGCATTTGCGCCGCTTCATTCCCGCCAAGCGCACCACGGACCGCACTGAGCAACCCCTGGACCCGGTGCGCGTGGCCGCCCTGGCCGAACTCGCCCGGCTGCCCAAACCCTACGACGGCGCGCCGGCCGGTGCCTGGCTGCAGCAGCTCAACGGGCTGCTCAAGCGCCTGTGTCGCAATCACTATCCCTACAGCCAGAGCCACACCCTCAACGGGCGCAAATGGCTGGCCTTCCTCGACAACCGTTGCCCGGCCGCCGGCCTGACGCGCTGGATGGTACTGGTGGAAGGCGCCTACAAGCCCGAATGCAAGCTCGACGACAAAGCCATCGCCGGCCTGACCCAGGCGGTGGAAATCTGGATTCGCAAACATGTTTGAATTCGCCTGGCCGTGGGTGTTCGCCCTGTTGCCACTGCCCTGGCTGATGCGCCTGGTGCTGCCGGCGGCCGACAGCGGCGAGCCGGCGCTCAAGGTCAGTTTCCTCGGTGACCTGGAAGGCCTGGTGGGCCGTCGGGCCCGGGCCAATCTGCCGACCTGGCGACAACAGGCACCCTTTATCCTGCTCTGGCTGCTGTTGCTGATCGCCGCCGCCCGGCCGCAGTGGTTGGGGGAACCGTTGCCCATTGCCGCCAGCGGTCGCGACCTGTTGGTGGCGGTGGACGTCTCGGGCTCCATGGACTTTCCCGACATGCAGTGGAAGGACGAAGAAGTCAGCCGCCTCACGCTGGTCCAGCACATGCTCGGGGATTTTCTCGAAGGCCGCGAGGGTGATCGGGTCGGCCTGATCCTGTTTGGCAGCCAGGCCTACTTGCAGGCGCCGCTGACCTTCGACCGTCGCACCGTGCGGCGTTGGCTCGACGAGGCGCGCATCGGCATCGCCGGCAAGAATACCGCCATTGGCGACGCCATCGGCCTGGCCCTCAAGCGCCTGCGTCAGCGCCCGGCCCACAGTCGCGTGTTGATCCTGGTCACCGACGGGGCCAACAACGGCGGCGAAATCGATCCATTGACTGCGGCGCAGCTGGCCGCCGACGAAGGCGTGAAAATCTACCCGATCGGCATCGGTGCCGACCCGGAACAAAGCGGTACGGCGGGCTTCCTCGGCGTCAACCCGAGCCTGGACCTCGACGAGCCGACCCTCAAGGACATTGCCCAGGTCACGGGCGGTCGTTATTTCCGCGCCCAGGATGGTGAGCAACTGCTGGCGATCAAGACCACCCTCGACCAGCTCGAACCGGTGACCCAGCAACCGACCCAAGCGCGCCCTGCCCTGGCGCTGTATCACTGGCCCCTGACCGTTGCGCTGTTGCTGAGCGTGCTGCTGGCGGCCCGGGTGCGCTGGCCGGACAATCCACTGCAACGCCTGCTCAACCAGGCATTGTTCAAGCCGGCCCAACACACCGAGTGGCGCCAACGGCTCAAGCGGCTGCGCTTGCGGAGGCGTCGATGATCGCCCTCTGGCCACACTGGCTGCGCCCCTGGTTCGTGTTGCTGCTGCCGTTGCTGGGCTGGTTGCTCTGGCAACTGTGGCATCGGCAGAAGCGAGTGGGCCGCTGGCAGATGATCTTGCCGCCGGCCTTCCACGCCGTGCTGCTCAGCGGCGGCAGTGGCCGGGAAAGCCGGCTGCCATGGATTGCCCTGGGCCTGGGTTGGGCGTTGATCGTGCTGGCGTTGCTGGGGCCGAGCTGGGCGCGGGTCGAGCAGACCAGCCAGAAACCCGCCGATCCGCTGGTGGTGATACTGGAGCTGACCCCGGAAATGCTCGCCACCGACGTCCCGCCGACGCGCCTGGAACAGGCCCGGCGCAAGTTGCTGGACCTGCTGCAGAACCGCAGCGATGCCCAGACCGCGATCATTGTCTATGCCGGCAGCGCCCACACGCTGGTGCCGCTGTCCGACGACCTGGCCACCAGCGCCAACCTGCTCGAAGCCGTCGCACCGTCGATCATGCCCCAAGGCGGTCATCGCGCCGACCTGGCGGTCCATAAGGCCATGGCCCTGTTGGACCAGGGTGAACTTGGCCACGGTCGGATCCTGCTGATCGGCTCTTCGTTGAACGAACAGGAGCGTGAAGGCATCCGCCAAGTCCTGGACGGTTCCGCCACGCAATGGCTGATGCTGGGCATCGGCACCCGGGAAGGCGCACCGGTGGCCCAGGAAGATGGCAGTTACCTCAAGGATGCCCAGGGCTCGATCCTGGTGCCGCGCCTGGACAGCCCGGGCCTCAAGGCCTTCGCCAACGAATTGGACGGTCGCTACCGACCGGCGCGGCTGGATGACAGCGACCTGCGCGGCCTGGGCCTGCTGGACGGTCCTCGCCATCTGCGCAGTGACGGCCAGACGTTGCGCCTGGACACCTGGGCCGACCAGGGTTATTGGCTGCTCCTGCCATTGTTGCTGCTGGCCGCCTGCGCCGGACGTCGAGGCTGGCTGTTCTGCCTGCCGCTGCTGTTCGTGTTGCCGCAAACCGGCCACGCCTTCGAATTCCAGGACCTGTGGTTGCGCGCCGATCAACAGGGCCAGCATTTGCTCAAGCAAAAGCGCCCCGCCGAAGCCGCCGCCCACTTCGAGGACAGCCAATGGCAAGGCGTCGCCCTGTACGAAGCGGGTCAATACAGCGAAGCCGCCCGGCGCTTCGCCGAAGGCAACGACGCCCGTGCCCACTACAATCGTGGCAACGCCCTGGCCAAGAGCGGTGAGCTGGAGGCCGCACTGGATGCCTACGAACAAGCCCTGGAATTGCAACCCGACCTGCGCCCGGCCCAGACCAACAAGGCGCTGGTGCAGAGCCTGTTGAAGGAGCAGGCACCACCGGCGCCAGAGCCCAAGCCCGCGGAAAACGAGGAACCAGCCCCCTCCGAGCAAGCGCCGGATAGCACTTCGACGAGCCAGTCTTCCGAACCGGGACAGCCATCCACCGAGACCACCGCGACGCCGGACGAATCCCAGCCTCCACGGGCCGCACAGCCGCCCACCGCCCAGGATGTGCCGGGTAGCGAGCTGCCTGATGAACAGACCACCACGCCGCCGCTGCGTCCCGCCGGCGGCCAGCGCAATGAAGAAGAACAACGCCAGGCCATGGAACAATGGTTGCGCCAGATCCCGGATAACCCCGGCGAGCTGCTCAGGCGTAAATTCTGGTATGAACAGCAAAGCCATCAGGCCCAGGGAAAAAACCCATGACCCGCTTCACCGCCTACCTCCTCGCCTTGCTGCTCTGGGCCTCTGGAACCCAGGCTGCACAGCTGACGGCCAGTGTGGACCGCAGCCGCCTGAACTCCGGGGAAACGGTGGAACTGACCCTGGAATCCAATGACGCCACGTTGTTCGGCAAACCCGACCTGAGCCCGCTCCAGGCCTTGTTCGATGTGCGCGGCACCCGCCAGGTCAATCAGTTGACGACCCTCGACGGCGAGAACCGCGCCACCACTCGCTGGATCATCACCCTGCTGCCACGTCGAAGCGGCACCGTGGTCATTCCGCCGCTGCAACTGGGCGAAGTGAGCAGCCAGCCGATCACCCTGCAAGTCATCGAAAGCGAAACCCGCAACGCCTCGGGAACCCTGGCGCCAGTGTTCATCGAAGCCAGCCTCGACCAGCACGACGTGTATGTGCAGGCCCAGGCGATCCTGACCCTGCGCATCTATCATTCGGTGTCGCTGTACGACGACAGCAGCCTGACGCCATTGCACATCCCCGATGCGCGCACCGAACAACTGGGCGAATCGCGCACCTATGAAAAAGTCATCAACGATGTGCGCCATGGCGTCATCGAACTGCGCTATGGCATCTACCCGCAGCGCAGCGGCGAGCTGACGATTCCGGCCCAGACCTTCAGTGCCACCCTGGTCGAACCGGTGGCCCAGGACGCCGCCCCTTCAGGCCCCAAGCCCGGCCAATTGATGCGGGTCAGCTCCGAGCAACTGCTGCTGAGCGTCAAACCCAAGCCGGCCAGCTACCCGGCCGACGTGCCCTGGCTGCCGGCACGCAGCCTGTCGTTGAGTGAAAGCTGGAGCCCGGAGCCGACCCACAGCCAGGTCGGCGATTCCCTGACCCGCAGCCTGACCCTGGAAGCCGAAGGCCTGGCCAGCGCCCAGTTGCCACCGTTGCCGGCCACCGAGATCAATGGCCTGCGGCGTTATCCGGACCAACCGGTACTGAGCAGCCGCAGCAGTGAACGCGGGCTGGTGGGCAGCCGCGAGGACCGCGAGGCGCTGGTGCCCAACCGCAGCGGCACCATCGAGCTGCCACCGGTGGAAGTGGTCTGGTGGAACACCCTGGAAGATCACCTGGACCGCACCAGCCTCCCGGCGCGGACCCTGCAAGTGGCGAACAATCCGAGCCTGATGGTGGATACACCGGCCAGCACGACGCAGATCGTGACCACGGTGGACAGCGAGACCCTGTGGTATTGGCAACTGAGCAGCCTGATCCTGGCCTGCACGACACTGCTCGGCTTCGGCTTGTGGTGGCGCGCCCGTTGGCAGCCGGCGATCCTGCGCTCGACCCAGGCCGGACCGAGCCCACGCACCCTGCTGGACGACCTCAAGCGTACCTGCCTGGCCAACGACCCCCACGCCACCCGCCAAGCCCTGGACGCCTGGGCCCGCCAGCAACCGGAAACCCTGGCCGACATGGCCGCGCGTTTCGTGCCGCTGTCCGACGCCCTGGATGGCCTCAACGGCGCGCTCTACAGCGAAACCGGCCAGCATTGGCAAGGCGAAGACTTGTGGCGGGCCATTCGTACCATCCCGCCCACCGAAGGGGCGCTGGATTCGGCGGGTGATTCCGGATTGCCGCCGCTTTACCCTAAATAACCCAAACTTCTGTTTTGCAGCCTTCACAGCTTTTTCAGCTTTTTCAGCTTTTTCAGCTTTTTCAGCTTTTTCAGCTTTTTCAGCTTTTTCAGCTTTTTCAGCTTTTTCAGCTTTTTCAGCTTTTTCAGCTTTTCAGCTTTTGTGGCTTTTGTGGCTTTTGTGGCTTTTGTGGCTTTTGTGGCTTTTGTGGCTTTTGTGGCTTTTGTGGCTTTTGTGGCTTTTGTGGCGAGGGAGCTTGCTCCCGCTGGGCTGCGCAGCAGCCCCTTTTTGGCGATTGCTACGCAATCGAGCGGGACCAAGCTCCCTCGCCACAGGGTCGTGTTCAGATAGATCCAATGAAGTTGACCAAATCCTCCCCTCCGTTTCCCAGTAAACTCTCCTTCTTTTAGCCGCCCCCTCTTCACCGCGGCCATCATCTGTTTCTGGAGTTCACCTTGCGTCTGTTTCACACCTCCGACTGGCACCTGGGACAAAACCTGCACGGCCAGGAACGCGATTTCGAACACGCCTGCTTCCTCGATTGGCTGCTGCGTCAGCTGAGCCAGGAAAAACCCGACGTGCTGCTGATTGCCGGTGACATCTTCGACACCGTCAACCCGCCGGTCAAAGCCCAGGAGCGCCTGTACGATTTCATCGTCAGCGCCCATGAACAAAACGCCAACCTGACCATTGTCATGATCGCCGGCAACCACGACTCCGGCTCGCGTATCGAATTGCCCGCGCCGCTGATGCGCCGCTTGCGCACCCACGCCTTGGGCCGGGTGTTGTGGCTGGACGACGGCCAATTGGACGTCGAGCGGCTGTTATTGCCGCTGCCCGATGCCAAGGGCAAGGTCAAGGCGTGGTGCCTGGCCCTGCCGTTCCTGCGCCCCGCCGAAGTCACCGGCGCGCAACTGGGTGACGACTACCTGCGGGGCATCGGCCAGGTGCACGAGTGGCTGATCGCTGCCGCCAACAGCAAGCGCAAGAAAGGCCAGGCGCTGATCGCCGTCAGCCATGCGCACATGGCCGGCGGCTCGGTGTCCGAGGATTCCGAGCGCAGCCTGATCATCGGCAACGCCGAGGCCCTGCCCGCCAGCCTGTTCGGCCCGAGCATCAGCTACGTAGCCCTCGGCCACCTGCACAAACCGCAGAAGGTCAACGGTGAAGAGCGCATCCGCTACAGCGGCTCGCCGATCCCACTGTCGTTCTCGGAGATTGGCTACCAGCACCAGATTCTCGACGTCACGCTGGACGGCGAGACGCTGGTCAAGGTCGAACCACGCCTGATTCCCCGGGCCGTCAATCTTCAACGCCTGGGCCCGGCCCCCCTGGCCGATATTCTCGGGCAACTCAAGGAATTGCCCGACATCGACCTGCTGGCCGACATCCAGCGCCAACCCTGGCTGGAAGTGCGGGTGCGCCTCGACGAACCGCAGCCGGACCTGCGCCACCAGGTTGAAACCGCGTTGCAAGGCAAGGCCGTGCGCCTGGTACGGATCGGCGCCGAGTACGCCGGCAACGGTGGCACTGGCGGTGCCGATGACGACGGTGCGTTGGTGGAGCTCGATCAGCTCAGCCCGCAGGAACTGTTCAGCCGCGCCTGGCAGGACACCTACGGCAACGAAGTGGACGAACAAACCCTCAAGGACTTTGCCGTGCTGTTGCAAGACGTGCAGATGGAGAGCGAGCAGCCATGAAGATTCTCGCGATCCGCCTCAAGAACCTGGCGTCCCTGGCCGGGCCTTTTGAAATCGATTTCACAGCCGAACCCTTGGCCAGCGCCGGCCTGTTCGCCATTACCGGCCCCACGGGCGCCGGCAAGAGCACGCTGCTCGACGCCTTGTGCCTGGCGCTGTTCGGCGCCGTGCCGCGCCTCAACAACACCGGGCGCGACGCCAAGGTGCCGGACGTCGATGGCGATATCGCCACGGGTGACCCGCGCACGCTGTTGCGCCGCGGCACCGGCGACGGCTTTGCCGAAGTGGATTTTCGTGGCATAGACGGGCGCCGCTATCGGGCCCGCTGGGAAGCCAATCGCGCCCGGGAAAAGGCCGGCGGCAAGTTGCAAGCCAGCCGCCAGAGCTTGCGGGACCTGGACAACGATCAATTGCTGGCGAGCCAGAAAGGCGAATACAAGACCCAGCTCGAAGCCGCCCTGGGCCTGAACTTCGAGCAGTTCACCCGCGCCGTGTTGCTGGCCCAAAGCGAGTTCAGCGCGTTCCTCAAGGCCGATGACAACGACCGCAGCGAACTGCTGGAAAAACTCACCGACACCGCCCTGTATACCCGCCTCGGCCGCCGCGCCTTCGACAAGGCCAAGCAAGCCAAGGACAGCCACCGGCAATTGCAGGACCAGGCCAGCGGCGTCACGCCGCTGGTTCCCGAAGCCCGGGCCGAGCTGGACCAGCGTTTCAATGACGCCCAGCAGCAGCTCAAGACCCAGCAGGCGCAGCTCAAGCAACTGGAGCAGCAACACACCTGGCTGCGGGACCTGCGCCAGCTGCAGGACGAACACGCCAGCGCCGCCGAGCAGTTGCAACAGGCCCAGGTCGATTGGGACGCCCTGGCCGACGAACGCCTGAAACTGACCCGCCTGGAACAACTGGCGCCCCAGCGCCATCAGTTCATTCGTCAGACGGAGTTGAGCCGACAACTCGACCCCCTGGCCGGGCAGATCCAGCAGCTCACCCAACAGCAGATCGACTTGCATGAACAACAGGCCGAACTGGAAAAACGCCTGGACGCCGCGCAACTGGCACAGGCCGCAGCCCGGCAACAAAGCAGCGACAGCGCGCCGTTGCTGCGCCAGGCCTTTGAAGAGCAAAGCAGCCTGGCCCGCCTCGCCAAGGACACCAGCCAGGCCGCCGAGCGCCAGGAACAGGCGCAACAGGCGTGCACCGAAGGCCAGCGCACCATCGATACCTTGCTCGACCAGCAAAAACAGGTGGCCGAGCGCTTGCAGCGCATCGCCGGCGAACTTGAGCAAAGCACCCACCTGGCGCCGCTGAGCGACGCCTGGAACGCCTATCGCGATCGTCTCCAACAACTGATGCTGATCGGCAATCGCCTGAACCAGGGCCAGGCCGAACTCGCCACCTTGGAACACAGCGCCGCCCGCGCCGCCGAAGAACTGGCCAGCCGCCGACAAGACCTCGAGGTGCTGTACAAGGAAGCGGGCGCCGAGCCCGACGCGGTGGCCGAACAGATCCAATTGCTCGGCAACCTGCTGCAAGACAACCGCAAGCAACTGCGCGCGTTCGAAGAACTGACCCGGCTATGGGCCAGTCAGCAAGAGCTGGACAAACGCGGCGCCGAGCTCGAACAACGCCAGCAACAAGCGTTGCAGGAACGTGACCGCTTGGTGCGTGAGGGCGGCGAAGCCAAGGCCGAACTGACCATCGCCGAGCAGGCCCTGACCGTGACCCGCGAACTGCTGGCACGCCAGCGCCTGGCCCGCAGCGAAAGCGTCGAGCAATTGCGTGCCCAGTTGCAGGACGAGCAGCCCTGCCCGGTATGTGGCAGCGTCGAGCATCCTTATCATCAACCCGAAGCCCTGCTGGAAAACCTCGGGCGCTTCGATGAATCCGAAGAGGCCAACGCCCGCAAAGCCGTCGAACAGCTCAACGAAAAAGTCATCGAGCTACGGGCGCAGTACAGCGGCGTCATGGCCCAGCTCAAGGAGCTCAAACAGCAGCAGGAGCAGCTCGCCAGCCAGCAACAGGGCTTGGCGCCCAGCCTGGAAGCCCACCCGTTGTCGGCGCAACTGCTGGCCCAGGATTCGGGCAAGCGCGACGCCTGGCTGGCCCAGCAGAACAGCCAACTGCACCAGCACATCAGCCAGGACGAACAACGGCAAACCGCCCTGCTGACCCTGCAGCAGGACGCCGTCCGGATGGGCCAGCGCCTGCACGAGGCCGAAGTCGCCAGCCAACAGGCCTCACAGCACCTGGGCAACCAGCAGCAAGCGCTGGCCCGCGACCGCCAGCGCCTGGACGAAGAGTTGAGCCACTTCAGCACCCTGCTGCCAGCGAACACCTTGCAGGCTTTGCGCAGCGATCCCGCCGCGACCTTCTTGCAGCTCGACCAGCAGATCGCCCAGCGCCTGGCGCAACTGGATCAGCAACGCGACGAACTGGGCGAACAGCTCCAGCGCCAGCAGACCCTGGAAAAAGAACAGGACCGCCAGCAGACTCGCGTCCAGCAACTTGAAGCGGCCCGCGTGCAATTCAGCACCTTGAGCGAGCAACAGCAGGCCGGCCAGGAAAAACTCGCGCAACTGCTCGGCGAGCACAGCAGCGCCGAACACTGGCAGCAACAACTCGACCAGAGCCTCGAACAGACCCGGGAGGCCGAGGCAACGGCCAATCAGCAGTTGCAGCAATTGCGCAACAACCTCGTGCAACTGGCCGCCGAACTCAAGGCCCGCCAGGAACAGGCACAATCCCTGGACCATGAACTTCAGGCCCTGGATACGGGTATCGCGCAGTGGCGCACCGGCCATCCTGAACTGGACGATGCCGCCCTTCAAACCCTGCTCAGCCTGGACGAACAACAGGTCAGCCAGTTGCGCCAGCGCTTGCTCAACAGCGAAAAAGCCATCGAACAGGCCCGCGTCCTGCTCACCGAACGCGAGCAACGCCTGCACAATCACCAGGCCCAGCACAACGGCAACCTGGCCGCCGAGCAACTCGCCGAAGCCCTCACCGAGCTGCAAGCGCAATTCTCCGCCAGTGAACAGCGTTGCGCCGAACTGCGCGCCGAACAGGCCGAGGATCAACGTCGGCAGAACGCCAACCAGGCCCTGGCCCAGCAGATCGACCAGGCCTACGCCGAATACCAGCGCTGGGCACGCCTCGATGCCCTGATCGGCTCGGCCACCGGTGATCGCTTCCGCAAGCTGGCCCAGGCGTACAACCTCGACCTGCTGGTGCACCACGCCAATGCCCAACTGCGGCAACTGGTGCGCCGCTACCGGCTCAAGCGCGGCGGCAGCATGCTCGGGCTGCTGGTGATGGACACGGAGATGGGCGATGAACTGCGCTCGGTGCATTCGTTGTCCGGCGGCGAAACCTTCCTGGTCTCCCTTGCCCTGGCACTGGGCCTGGCCTCGATGGCGTCCAGCACACTGAAGATCGAATCGCTGTTCATCGACGAAGGCTTCGGCAGTCTCGACCCCGAGTCGCTGCAACTGGCCATGGATGCCCTCGACGGCCTGCAGGCCCAGGGCCGCAAGGTTGCGGTGATATCCCATGTGCAGGAAATGCACGAGCGGATCCCGGTGCAGATCCAGGTGCGGCGCCAGGGCAACGGGTTGAGCACGGTGGAGGTGAAATGAGTCGTGCCACGCTCTACTCCTTCCGCCGTTGCCCCTATGCGATGCGGGCGCGCATGGCCTTGCGCTACAGCGCGGTCGAGGTGGCGATTGTCGAAGTCAGCCTGAAGGCCAAGCCCGCCGAGATGCTCGCCCTCTCCAGCAAAGGCACGGTGCCGGTGCTGCAAGTCGATAGCCGGGTGATCGATGAGAGTCTGGAGATCATGGGCTGGGCCTTGGACCTGCACGATCCGCAAGACTGGAGACTACGGGACGATCCCGAAGGCCAGGCGCTGACAGCGGCGTTGGTCGAGGAAAACGACCGAGTGTTCAAGCTTCACTTGAATCGCTACAAATACCCCGAACGCCATCCCGAATACTCGAAGGAACATTACCGTAGCGAGGGTGAAAATTATCTGCGCAGACTGGAGGCATTGCTTGAAGCCCGGCCCTTCCTGGCGGCGGAGCACCCGAGCCTGGCCGACGTGGCCGTGCTGCCCTTCATACGGCAGTTCGCCCATGTCGACCGCGACTGGTTTGCCCAGGCGCCCTACCCTCGGCTACAGGATTGGCTGCAGGGATTGCTCGAGTCAGAGCTGTTCGTGGCGATCATGGCCAAGTAACCATTTGCCCAGTTAGCGCACTTTTTGTGGCTAATGAGCTTCTATGGCTAAGAGGGGCTTTTGTGGCTAAGGGGTTTTTTGTGGCGAGGGAGCTTGCTCCCGCTGGGCTGCGCAGCAGCCCCCTTTTAGCGATTGCTACGCAATCGAGCGGGAGCAAGCTCCCTCGCCACAAAGGCAATCATGCAGCCCATTGCTATCTGAGCCAATCAGTCGCCCAACAAACTCAACAATCGCTCACGGGCGACTTCCAGCTCACCGGGAACGGGCTGGGCCGCCGAGACAATCGGGGTGGAATAGAGGAACAGCAGCATCACTGCCAGACGCATCGCCATGGTGTCGATCCTTATTGGTAAGGAGTCAATTAACGAGCGTCAAATTTAAACACATGGCCATGTGATATCACAACGGTGATTTTCAACCCAAGCACGAAGCCTGCGATCTTTTCTCTCCCCCGGGATCCGGGTAGGAAACGAAAAGATCGCAGGCTTCAAGGGTCAGCGGTGTTCAGTGTTGGGTCTTGTGGTCCAGCGCCGCATAGAAGTTGGCGCTTTGTTGCAGGTATTTCTCGGTGTAGCTCTGGGTGCGGTTTTTCTTGTCGCTGATCTCGATGCTGGCACTGGCCGGCAATGCCACGTTGGCGGAGATGGCGGAAGCGGCGATCACGGAAAAAAGATTCAGGTTCATGGCGGTAATCCTCGGATTCAGTTGGCTGATTTGCCCGGTGGGGCCGTGAAGCAAACTTACGCGCCGAGGCGTCTCGCCTTGAAATGCTTTGTAATACTAGCGACTATCAGTCTTGTTGATACAACGGCGAAGGCCCCTGAAATCGGGGCCTGAGCGTTATTGACGCACCAGGAATTTCACATCGCTTGGCGCATCCATGGGCAGTTTCTGAACGGTTTTGCCCAGCAGGCCGGTCTTTGGATCGCGCTCGATGACCACGATCTGGTTGCTTTTCTGATTGGCGACCAGGACGAATTTTTCGTTTGGATCAAGGCTGAACTCCCGGGGGTGATCACCCTCGACGGAGCGTCGCTGCAGTTCCTTCAAGGTGCCGGAGGTCGGGTCTACAGCGAACACCAGGATTTCGTTGGTGGTGCCACGGTTACTGACGTACAAGAACTTGCCGTCCTTGGACGCATGCAACGCTGCCGCTGCCTTACCCGGCTGGGGTTTGCCGTCGGCCAGATCGACCAACTGGCGCTGGGTCAGGCGACCGTCCTGGTAATCGAATACCGCGACCTGGGCGGTCATCTCCATCGTCAACCAGGCATGCTTGCCATCGCCACTGAACAACAGATGGCGCGGCCCGCTGCCCGGCGGCAACTGCACGAAGGGCGGATCGGCAGGCGTCAACGGCAGTTCGGGGTTGGCCTTGGGGTTGTAGCGGTAGACAAACACCTTGTCCGCCCCCAAGTCATTGGCGAACACATAGTTGCCGTCTGGTGACGGCACCGCGGAATGCACATGAGCGGATTTCTGCCGCTCGGGATTGACCCGACTCGGCTGATGGCTGCCCGATTGGACCACTGGCGTCAGCTTGCCGTCCGCCCCCACCGGCACCACCACCAAGGTGCCGCCCGGGTTTTCCAGCACGGAATAGTTACTGACCAACAAATGCTGGCCGTCGTGGCTCAAACTCGAATGGGTCGGTTCGTTGCCCAGGGATTGCACTTGGCTGATCAGGCTGATGGCGTGGGTCTTTGGGTCGATGGCGTAGCTACTGACCTTGCCCACCGGGTCTTTTTGGCCCGGCCCGTTTTCGTTGACCACGAACAGCCGGGTCATGTCCTTGGACAGGGTCAGCCATGAAGGGTTGTCTGTCTTGATCACTTGCAACGGGTTGGCGTCGATCTGGCCGGTGCGGCTGTCGAACTGCAACCGGTAGATGCCTTGGCTCTGGCCCGCCGTGTAGGAGCCCACCAACAACTGGTGGCGCTCGCTGGTGTCGGCCTGGACGCCCATGGCGCCCACGCTGCCGGCCATCAACAAGGGCCAGAAACTACGCATCTTCATGATCGGAGTCCTCATCGTCGTGGCCGCTGGTCGCTTCCACGCATTCCAGGTGGTGATCGCCCGAATCGCTGGTAATGACCCAATGCTTCAGGGCTTTGTCGAAGGTCGCGGCCTGCATCTGCGCCGGGGTGAAACGCCAATGCTCAAGGGTGCGGCCGTTCATGCACTCGACGTGCAACTGATCTTGCTCGTCGAGGGAGAAATCGAATGCATGCAGCCCATCGATAATCAGCATGTCGCAATGTTCGAGGGCGTGCAGCAGGGTGTCGGTTACGGCAGTCATGGTGATCAGTCGGTCATTGGGAAAGTGCCATGATAACCCAATGTGGGAGTGGGCCTTGGGCCATAAGGTTCGAAAGCGGTGTTGCCTGACATATCGCTTTCGCGAGCAGGCTCGCTCCCACAGGAGATTGGTGATGAGCGTAAATCCCCTGTGGGAGCGAGCCTGCTCGCGATGAGGCCGGCACATTCAACTTGAATGTAACGACCTCACCGCAACCCTCAGAGCGCCTCGCGCCCCGGCACCCCATCCACCAACCGCTGGATCCCCAGCGGATTTGCGTTTTTCAGTGGTTCCGGCAGCAGGCTGTCCGGATAGTTCTGGAAGCACACCGGACGCAGGAAGCGATCGATCGCCAATGTACCCACCGAGGTGCCACGGGCATCGGACGTCGCCGGGTAAGGCCCGCCGTGCACCATCGAATCACACACCTCGACGCCGGTTGGATAACCGTTGAGCAAGATGCGGCCGACCTTCTGCTCCAGCAACGGCGTCAGTTCGCCGAACTGTTCGAAATCCGCCGGCTCGCCAATCATCGTCGCGGTGAGTTGGCCGTGCAGGCCGTTCAGCGCGGCGGTCAGTTGCGCCTGGTCGGCGACTTCGACAAATACCGTGGTCGGGCCGAACACCTCTTCTTGCAGCGCCTCGTCACCGTTGATCAACAGGCTGGCGTCGGCCTTGAACAACTGCGGCTGGGCCTGGTTGCCCTGTTGCTCGCGCCCGGCCAGGTGTTCGATGCCCGGGTGCGCCAGCAGCTTTTGCAGGCCCTTGCCGTAGCTTTGCAGCGTGCCGGCGTTGAGCATGGTCTGGGCAGACTGGTCGCCGATCAGCGCGGCCACCTGTTGGGTGAAGGCGGTGAACTGCGGCGAGCGAATGCCGATCACCAGGCCCGGGTTGGTACAGAATTGGCCGCAGCCCTGCACCACCGAGGCGGTCAGGTCGCGAGCGATGCTTTCGGCGCGGGTTTCCAGCGCCTGGGGCAACACGATCACCGGGTTGATGCTCGACATTTCGGCGAACACCGGAATCGGCTGGGGCCGTGCGGCCGCCATGTCGCACAGGGCACGCCCGCCCTTGAGGGAACCGGTGAAACCCACGGCCTGGATCGCCGGATGCTTGACCAGCCATTCGCCGACGCCACCGCCATAGATCATGTTGAACACACCGGCCGGCATCGCGGTTTTCTCGGCGGCGCGAATGATCGCGTCGGCGACGTGTTCTGCCGTGGCCATGTGGCCGCTGTGGGCCTTGAACACCACCGGGCAGCCGGCGGCCAGCGCCGCTGCGGTATCACCACCGGCGGTGGAAAACGCAAGGGGGAAGTTACTGGCGCCGAACACCGCCACCGGGCCGAGGCCGATGCGGTACTGACGCAGGTCCGGACGCGGCAGCGGCGTGCGCTCCGGCAAGGCGCGGTCAATGCGCGCGCCGTAGAAATCACCACGGCGCAGGACCTTGGCGAACAGACGCATCTGGCCGCTGGTACGCCCGCGCTCGCCCTGGATCCGCGCCGCTGGCAACGCGGTTTCACGGCAGACCACGGCGACGAAGTCATCGCCCAAGGCGTCCAGTTCATCGGCAATGGCTTCGAGGAACTCGGCCCGGCGCGCCGCACTCAGGCTGCGATAGGTCGGGTATGCCGTGGCAGCGGCCTTGGCAGCGGCATCGACTTCTTCGGCCGTGGCCTGGACGAATGCATGGGGCAAGGCCTCGCCGGTGCTGGCGTCGACGCTCTGCAGGCGGGTCTGGCCGGCCGCGCTGCGCGCCCCGCCGATGTAGTTGTGGCCAAGGATCTGGTTCATCGCAAGTCTCCTTTAAAGTGTGCCGATAGTACCCGGATTGAACACCGCGTCCACCGGGGCAATACCGTTGACCAGCGGCGCGCCGAACTCCGCCTGGCTGATTTCGAACACATCCCCCGGCTGGGTGCGGATGCCATCGGCGAACGACAGCGTCGCGGTGCCGAAGAAGTGTACGTGGACGTCCCCCGGGCGCAGGAACTGACTGTATTTGAAGTGGTGGAATTCCAGGTTTTCGAGGCTGTGGCACATGTTCGCCTCGCCGCTGAGGAATTCGTTCTGCCACAGCACTTCGCCGTTGCGCAGGATACGACTGGTCCCGGATAGATGTTGAGGCAGTTCACCCACGCGAAGTTCCGGGCCAAAGCTGCAACTGCGCAGTTTCGAATGGGCCAGGTACAGGTAATTCTTGCGCTCCATCACGTGGTCGGAAAACTCGTTGCCCACGGCAAAGCCCAGGCGATACGGCTTGCCATCGTGACCGATGACATACAGGCCGCTGATTTCCGGCTCTTCGCCGGCGTCTTCGGCGAACGGCGGCAACGGAAACGGGTGGCCCGGACGGACGACAATGCTGCCATCGCCCTTGTAGAACCATTCCGGTTGCACACCGGCCTGCCCGGCCTGGGGCTTGCCGCCCTCCACGCCCCACTTGAAGATGCGCATGGTGTCGGTCATGGTCGCTTCGTCACCGGCCTGCTGGTGCATCTTGTCCCGGGCCGAGGCACTGCCCAGGTGGGTCAGGCCGGTGCCACTGACCAACAGGTGCGCCGGGTCCGGGTGATCCAGCGGCGGCAGGATGCGCAGCTCACCGAGCAACTGCGCGTAGTCATGGCTTGCACCCAGGCCCAGGCCGTTGACCTGCTGCTCAAGCTTCACACCCGCTTCGATGGCTGCCAGCGCCAGCTCGCGCACGGTGCCGGCGCCCTGCACTTCGCGCACTCGATCGCCCTCGACCACACCGACGCGGCGTTCGCCGTTACTCAATTCGAACTGAACTAAACGCATATCTTTCTCCTTGTACGCAAAACTTGAATTTGGTGCATTCCCTTGTGGGAGCGAGCTTGCTCGCGATAGCGGCCTCCCATTCAGCCGGGATGTTGACTGTCCGATCGCCATCGCGAGCAAGCTCGCTCCCACAGTTGATCGCAGTCATTTCAGGTACGTGTCGCCCCCCGGGCGCTGGCGGCAAACTGATCCGCCGGCAACACATGCTTGCGCTCCAGCAGGCGGTAGACCACGCCAGTCAACACCAAGCCAAACACCATCACACAGGACAGGAAATACAGCCCCGAAGCCAGGTTGCCGGTGTACTCCTTCAGAGCACCGATCACGAACGGACCAATGTAGCCACCCAGGTTGCCCACCGAGTTGATCAGCGCGATGCCCGCCGCCGCACTGGCGCCGGCAAAGAACCGTCCCGGCAAGGTCCAGAACACCGCCGTGCAGGAAAACAGCGCGAACGCCACCAGGCACAGCGCCGCCAATTGCAACACCGGCACCGACAACCAGGCGCTGAGGAACAGGCCGATGGCGCCCAGCACGTACAACACGGCCAGGTGACCGTAGCGGTCGTTCAAGCGGTCGGAACTGCGGGGAATGATCAGCAGGCCGACGATGCCGAAAATGTACGGCACCGACGACACGAAACCGGTTACCAGATCGCTGCCGCCGAACTGCTTGATCAGCGTCGGCAACCACAGGCCCAGGCCGTAGATGCTCAAGGTCACCGGCAGGTAGAACAGCGCCAGCAGCAACACACGCTTGTCCTTGAGGGCATGCAGCGGATTGCCATGGCGGGTCTGGCCGTATTCCTCCAGGTCTTTTTTCAGCTCACCGGCCAGCCAGTCCTTCTCGGCCTGGTCCATCCATTTCACTTGTTGCGGGCCATCCGGCAGGTAGCGCAGCACCGGCCAGGTCAACAGCACCGCCGGCAGACCGATGACAATGAACAGCCATTGCCAGCCGTGCAGGCCAAGGATCCCGTCCATGCCCAGCAAGCCGCCGGATACCGGGCCGGTGATCATCATCGCGATGGGTTGGGAGAGAATGAACAGCCCCAGGATCTTGCCGCGATGGCGCACCGGGAACCATTGGGTGATGTAGTACAGCACGCCCGGGAAGAACCCGGCTTCGGCCGCGCCCAGCAAGAAGCGCATCACATAGAAGCTATGGGGGCCTTGCACGAACGCCATGCCAATGGTGATGGCGCCCCAGGTAATCATGATCCGGGCGAACCAGCGCCGGGCACCGAAGCGCTCCAGCATCAGGTTGCTGGGGATTTCCAGCAGGAAATAACCGATGAAAAACAGCCCGGCGCCCAGGCCGTAGGCGGCGTCGCCGATGCCGATGTCGGCGCCCATGTGCAGCTTGGCAAAGCCCACCGCAGAGCGGTCTACGTAGGCGATCAGGTACAGCAGGATCAGGAAGGGAATCAGTTTGAGAGTGATGCGACGAATAAGCCGCAGTTCCTGGCTCATGGGACCGGTCTCCGATTGTTGTTGTTATAGAACCTCGGGGGATTTCTCTCGCGAATGACCGCCAGGACAATCCCTCCGTTGAATCGGACTATATAGTAATACTATTTACCCAACAACACTTCCAAACCGCACAAATTGCGCTTATGTTACGCTTCAGCTAGAACAATATAGTCATACAATAAGAGAATCGATCATGTCTGATAAGAAACCCTCCCTGCGCTCGGCCCAATGGTTTGGCACCGCCGACAAAAACGGCTTCATGTACCGCAGCTGGATGAAAAATCAGGGCATCGCCGACCATCAGTTCCACGGCAAGCCGATCATCGGTATCTGCAACACCTGGTCGGAGCTGACGCCGTGCAACGCGCACTTCCGGCAGATCGCCGAGCACGTCAAGCGTGGCGTGATCGAGGCCGGGGGGTTCCCGGTAGAGTTCCCGGTATTCTCCAACGGTGAATCGAACCTGCGGCCCACCGCCATGCTGACCCGCAACCTGGCAAGCATGGACGTGGAAGAGGCGATTCGTGGCAACCCGATCGACGGCGTGGTGCTGCTCACCGGTTGCGACAAGACCACCCCCGCCCTGCTGATGGGCGCCGCCAGCTGTGATGTACCGGCCATCGTCGTGACCGGCGGGCCGATGCTCAACGGCAAGCACAAAGGCCAGGACATTGGCTCCGGCACCGTGGTCTGGCAATTGAGCGAGCAGGTCAAGGCCGGCACCATCACCATTGACGACTTCCTCGCGGCCGAGGGCGGCATGTCCCGCTCGGCCGGTACCTGCAACACCATGGGCACGGCCTCGACCATGGCCTGCATGGCTGAAGCCCTCGGCACTTCCCTACCCCACAACGCGGCGATTCCGGCCGTGGACGCCCGTCGTTATGTGCTGGCCCATATGTCCGGCATGCGTGCGGTGGAAATGGTCCGTGAAGACCTGAAACTGTCGAAGATCCTGACCAAGGAAGCCTTCGAAAACGCCATTCGTGTCAACGCCGCCATCGGCGGCTCGACCAACGCGGTGATCCACCTCAAGGCCATTGCCGGACGCATCGGCGTGCAACTGGACCTGGACGATTGGACCCGCATCGGGCGCGGCATGCCGACCATCGTCGACCTGCAGCCGTCCGGGCGCTTCCTGATGGAAGAGTTCTATTACGCCGGCGGTTTGCCCGCCGTGCTGCGGCGCCTGGGTGAAGCCAACCTGATCCCTCACCCGGACGCGCTGACGGTCAACGGCAAGAGCCTCGGCGACAACACCAAGGACGCGCCGATCTACGGCCAGGATGAAGTCATCCGCACCCTCGACAACCCGATCCGCGCCGACGGTGGTATCTGCGTACTGCGCGGTAACCTGGCGCCATTGGGCGCAGTGCTCAAACCATCCGCCGCCACCCCTGAGCTGATGCAGCATCGTGGTCGTGCGGTGGTGTTCGAAAACTTCGACGAGTACAAGGCTCGGATCAACGACCCCGAGCTCGATGTGGACGCCGACTCGATCCTGGTGATGAAAAACTGCGGGCCGAAGGGTTATCCGGGCATGGCTGAAGTGGGCAACATGGGCTTGCCGGCCAAGCTGCTGGCCCAGGGCGTGACGGACATGGTGCGTATTTCGGACGCGCGCATGAGTGGCACCGCCTACGGCACCGTCGTCCTGCACGTGGCGCCGGAAGCCGCAGCGGGCGGGCCTTTGGCCGCCGTGAAGGAAGGCGACTGGATCGAGCTCGATTGCGCCAGCGGCCGCCTGCACCTGGACATCCCCGACGCCGAACTCGCCGCGCGCCTGGCCGACCTCGCGCCACCACAACAGTTATTGGTGGGCGGCTACCGCCAGTTGTACATTGACCATGTGCTGCAAGCGGACCAGGGCTGCGACTTCGACTTCCTGGTGGGTTGTCGCGGCGCCGAGGTGCCGCGTCACTCTCACTGATCCAGGTCTCCCTTATGGGAGCAAGCTTTGTGAGAGCAAATTTTGTGGGAGCTGAGCTTTTGTGGGAGCTGAGCTTGCTCGCGATAGCGGTGTAACAGACAACAGAGATGTTGACTGGAAGTGCCTCATCGCGAGCAAGCTCAGCTCCCACAAAGACTCTTCATCTGCATCAAAAACTCGCACTAGCGACCCGCCATCGCCGCGCCTGCTATCATGCGCAACACCCCCCTCGCACAGGATCGCGCCGCGTCCCATGGATTACCGCAAACCCTCCGACCGCAAAAGCATGCATGCGCGCATCGTCCAGGAACTGGGCATGCAGATCGTCTCCGGGCGCTTCAAGCCGGACGATAAATTGCCCGCCGAAGCCCTGTTGTGCGAAGAGTATGCGGTCAGCCGCCCGGTGCTGCGCGAAGCCACCCGGGTACTGGTCGCCAAGGGGCTGGTGTATTCGCGCCCGCGTGTGGGCACGGTGGTCAAGGCCCGCCGGGAATGGCACATGCTCGACCCGGACGTGCTGCACTGGTTGATGCAAAGCAGCCCGCAGAATGAGTTCTTCGGCCTGCTCACCAGCGTGCGCAGCATCATCGAACCCGCCGCCGCCGCCCTCGCCGCCCAGTTCGCCACCGACGACGACATCGCCGCCATCAGCGAAGCCTACCAGCGCATGGAAGCGGCCCCGACGCCCGAAGCGTTGCTGCAACCGGACCTGGACTTCCACAGTCGTATTGCCGACGCCACTCACAACGACCTGCTCGCCAATCTATGCAACATGTTGTCCGTGGCCATCGCCGAAGCCCTCAAGCACTCCAACCAGCGGCCCAACCTGCATGAACTGGCGATGCCGCGGCACAAGGCGATCCTCACCGCCATCGAGAACCGCGACGCCCTCGGCGCGCGCCATGCGACCCTGGTGCAACTGGACGATGCCCGCAGCGCCTTGAACGTGGTGCTGGGCAGCGATCCCGACCAAGCCTGACACCACCCGCCCCAAGCGGGTGGTATCTATATACCGCACACAGAGGACGGGAATCCCGACACTTGACCCTCGTCGTCATCCCGACGGCCATGCGTTCAAGAAAAGGAATTCTTATGACCTCGCTATCCCCAGCCGACAACGTTTCTGCGCTTGAAGAAAACCGCAGCCAGCCCTTCGCCGACCGCCCGACCTTCGAGCAGGTCGTACAGCACATGCTTGAGCAGGCACTCAAGGAAAAATACCCCGAACTGACCATCGACCTCTCCAAGACCCGTCTCGCGGTCCCGAATGCAGCCGCCAAAGGCTGGAACTTCCAGCCCTTCATGCCGTTGGTGCTCGATTACCTGGCCCTCGGCACGCCCGTCGATTTCAGTCCCCAGGGCGCGCTTGACTGCTATCTTTCCGACTCGCCCCCCAGCCGCCTGTGGTCGGGCAATAGAAGGCTGGACGTAACGGTTGTCGAAAAATGCTTGCTTGAATTGCCCTGGATCGTCCCGATCGGATTGGAAGATGCGCTGACCCGTTATTGGAATGGCGACATCAGCACGACCGCCCTGAGCGAAACCACCCTGCGCATCAGCCGCTGGCGATGCCTCAGCGACACCCTCAGAAACGCCTTGCATATTCGCCGGCTGCAACAACCCGGCTTGAGCGTACCGGCACGCCAAGCCCTGGACCAGATCGTCCGGTGGCCGGAGCGCGCCCAGCGTTTCCAGGCCAACGCCTCGCCTGTCTATGCCTATGGCCTGAAACACACGGTCACCCGTGGTTCCACCACCACCGAGCTGCCAGGCACCGATATCCTGCTGGCTCATTACACCGAATATGGACTCACTCTCCTGCTGTGCAGCCCGGGTGGCACCGTACAGCCCTTCGAATCGATGGACGCGGTCATTCGCTATCGAGGTGAACAGATCGCCAAGCGCTACGTGGTCGACACGGTCACTTGCCAACGCTACGAGCTCGCCGGTGATGCCTTCGAAGCCCAGGCCGTCATGATACTGGGACAGCAATTGGCTGATCTGCGGGCCATGCAATTGCCTGCCCGGATCGGCCTGGCAGATCTCAAGGCGCTGTACAGCGAATTGAGCGACCCGAGCCGCTACCTCCGCGATCTCCCAGGTCTGACGCCGCAAACATCGACTCGACTGGTCGCGCTACGGCCCGATTGGTTGAAAAATGCATCGTCGACCGATGAGGCAAACTTCAGGCGCGCCACCCTGGCGCTGGCCAGTGCCACGCACAATGCATCAGAGCAAACCGATATCACCGACATCAACGCTTATACCGTCGACGCGCTGCTCACGGAGATGGAGAAAATCAACGACAGCAGCCCGAACAAGGTTTCCACAAGCCAGTTCCACCCCGACGACGTCGAGTTGATCTTCACCGTTTCCGCTGGGTTTCCCGGGACCGCCGGTATCAGCGAAAAAAGAACCCTGAGCCTGACGCAACTGGCCATCGCCAATCTGGTCGGCCGCCCAAGCGGGCACCTGAACATCCGTCATCGCAAGGGCTTGGCACTGCCTGCCTGGCTGACCCAGGCACTCATCACCGACAAAAACGGATTGATCGAACGGGTCGACATCGGTGCGACCTATCCTGAGTACCTGCGCGAAGAGTTGATGGGCGACTCGCCCCAGGCCCAGAAACATCAGCAGGTATTCGCCGAACAGGTCTCGGCGCAGTTGCCGCTCCAGGCGCTGCAGCAAATGCTGAACAACGAACATGGCATGTCCCGCCAAGGGCTGCGGTTCATCGAAGCCTTGCTGCAACCCGACGCCGAAGACCGCCAGGTCGAGGGGCGCCCCGTCGTCATCCGGCACCTGGCCTTCCTGCGCCAGCCCCAGGCCCAACCCGATATCGTGAATAACATGTTCATTGTCGAGGCGAAAGACGCTAAAACCGGGCCGCACCTGTTGTATCGCCCGCTGTGCACGCCTTCGCTGATGGAGTTTGCAACGCAGCAGGCGCTGCTGCAGGCCATCGCCACGGCCGGTGACGTGCAAAAAAGCGTCCTGATCTGGATGTCTGATGCCGCCCGGCCGGTGTATGCCAACGGTGGGTTCAAGGAACCGCATATTGTGCGCTTCCTCCAGGGCGACGAATTTACCGCGCCGGAAAAACCCGCCCCTGCTACGCTAGCCACCGGCGGCGGCAACGAGGAATTGCTGCAATACCTGAACAACGGCCAGTTGCTGCAGTACCTGTATGGCTGCAACGCAAAGGCGCTGGTCACCCAGGCCGACCGCAACTTAGTCTCCAACAGCGAAAGCCGCTGGGCGATGTTGCTCGAAGGCGGCGGTCTGCTGTTCAACACGCTGCTGTTTCCCTTGCTGCGCGGTCCGGCCATGGCCATTGCCTGGTTATGGAGCCTGATGGCCAGTGCCAGCCATGACATCCCGGCCCTGGCCAGCGAAGACCCGGCAACACGGGAAAGCGCTTTCGTCGACTTTTTGGTCAACCTGGCCCTGCTGACGAGCCACTTGTCCTCGATCCCTGCTCCGTCTCGTGCACCCATCGCCGAATCCCTCAAGGAGCAGGCGATGCGCCCCCCAGCCCCACGCGTCATTGCCGAGCAATGGCCGGCGCCGGCGAAGCCTGGCATCCAGGAGGGGGCTGTCGCCCTGCCGGACGCGCACGCCAATGACCAGGGCCAAATCCTGGACTTGAGTTTCACCAGCGCCCACCATCGCCTGACGCCGGAACAACGCACTCAATTGCGAAACATGGAAGTGCCGCGCCCCAAGACTCTGCCCGAGCCCTACCGCGTGGGCGCTTTCAAGGGGCTGTATGTGATCGACAGCAAATGGCATGCCTTGATAGACGGAAGACTGTTTCGAGTCATACCGGAGACACAAGGCAACAAGGTCGTCGTCAGGATCGTTGACCCACTCGACCCGTTCACCCTGGGCCCGCAGTTGCAATCGGACGGCCAGGGCAACTGGTCCATGGACCTGGGTTTGCGCCTGCGAGGAGGCATGCCACCCAAGCGCATCGCTGAACAGCGGCGGCTCAAGGACCAGAGAAGGAAGGAGCTGCTCGATGACTTGGCCGGCTTCGCGCTCCAACAACCCAAGCAACATGCGGCGGTGAGCGTTGCTGAACAGGTACTGAAGAAAGTCGAAGAGGGCAGCACCTACACTGAAGCGCAGCGCGCGCCTAAACGTCAAACCCTTTACACGCTGCTCGAACAGCAGGTCGACATTCGCCGCAAACTGCTCGACAGCATGCCCGAACGCGACGAGCTGAAGATAAGCTTGCCTGCTGACCGCGTCCGTGAGCTGATGGGCGATGTAGCCGGCTACGCGAGCATCGCCTCTGAAGCAACCGCTTCGGAATATCAAGCGCTCAACGACGAAAACTCGCGCCTTTTACCTCCCACGCCCGAGGTATTGCTCAATCACACAGAAAGCTACTTTGACTACCTCAAGAAAACAATCGACATCAACAGTCGGCGAATCCGTTGGTTGGAGCTCAGCGAGGAGTACCTGGAGAAACTGTTGAATCAGGGTTCCGCAGGCGCCAAGGTGTATGAGCAACTGACAAAAGGTCGCCCCTTGGATGCAGTAAACTCAATCACTGCCAAATCCCTGCAAATGAGCACGCTCAATTTATTGTCACTCAAAAATTCCGGCGGCCTGTCTGACTACATGTACCGGGTTTTTCGGCCGCTTGGAAAGCAGGTACATACTCACGCCGAGCTGCATACCTACGAGCTGACTCCATCGGAAGAGCTGCAAGTCCTGGAAAGCCTGAGCGAGCAGTACGCCAGGGCCCTGGACCATTTGCAGGGCATGAGAACCCTCTATCCCGACGATATAAACCAACCCTACTTCAACCAACTGACCGAGTTGATGGAAAGCCTGTATCAGGACGCCTCCAGCAAACTGGCCATCGAAGTCAAGCCCGAGCCGGAACCGGAGCGCCGCAAACGCCCACCGAAACGTCCCAAGGCGGCCGCGGGGCGCCCGCAGAAAAAAGTGATCAAGACTCGCAACAACGGGGTTTTGATCGGCGATTTCAAACCGGCCGGCACCCGCCTGCCGATAGATGTCGTCGAGCTGCGCGCGGATAACAATAAGGACGTCGCCATCTATTCGCTCCATGAGGATGTGTGGGACCCCGTCGATGTGCGTCAACCGGAGCCTGCCGCTGCGTCAGTACCCGCTCCAGCACCCAGAACGCGGCGTGTCGAAACGATAAGCCGCGATGCGCGCAAATTGCTCGGTCAACTGGATCAGCGGTTGCGCCGCGCCGAAGATTACAAAACGCGCTGCCGTTATCCCCAGGAAATCGAGGAGATCCTGAACAATGAGGCGAGCCGATTCCGCGCCCTGTCCGACGAACTCGACAACGCCATCGCAAGCTCACAAACGCCACGCACCCCGGAAGATGGGGCGCTGCGCACCCAACTGACGGATGCGATTACCCGGCTGACCAACCGGGGCAGCGCCCTGCGCACCGAGCTGAGCCTGAGTTTGCCGCCCACCGACGGCAACCTGCGCTACCTGTTCGAAAAAAACCTGATACAGGTCGCACGACTGGGCGAACGCAAGGCCTTGACAGGGGCCCGCAAGGATTTTCTCCAGGAGTACGCCGTCAACGACCGCGATGGTTTCCCCATCTGGTACGCACATTTTCATTATGAAGCGATGGATACGCCGAAAGCCGACTACAACGTTGCGCATCTCAAGACCAAGGCGCAGCGTCGAGAGCACTATCACTCGCTGCTCGCCAAGGCTAACAACCCCTACGCAGTGATCGATGTGCACCGTGGACAGATCGGCCGCTCATTGGCCCAGGGCAAGTTTCTACCGTTGGCGCCATGACCAAGGCCCATGGAAACCTGTGGGAGCGAGCTTGCTCGCGATGGCGGACGGACATTCAACACCTTCATTGACTGCCACACCGCTATCGCGAGCAAGCTCGCTCCCACATCAGTTAGCCACCTGGGCTGGGCTGAAGGTTCTGCCATCGATCAATGGGCAAACAGTGAGTTGCCCTTCTGTCCCGCCAGCTTCTCAGGCTTGATCAGGAACCGCGCCAGCGCCGGCAGCAGCCACAGCGCACCAAACATGTTCCACAGCAACATGAACGTCAGCATCAAACCCATGTCCGCCTGGAACTTGATCGCCGAGAAGATCCAGGTGCACACGCCAATCGCCAGGCACAGGCCGGTGAACAACACGGCTTTACCGGTGGATTTCAGCGTCTGGTAGTAAGCCTCCTGCAACGGCAAGCCGGCGCGCAGGAAACTTTCCAGGCGGCTGTAGATGTAGATGCCGTAGTCCACGCCAATCCCCACCCCAAGCGCCACGACGGGCAAGGTCGCGACCTTCACGCCAATGCCCATGAAGGCCATCAGAGCGTTGCCCAGCACCGAGGTCAGCACCAGCGGCAGCACGATGCACAGCGTCGCCGCCCAGGAACGGAAGGTGATCATGCACATGGTCGCCACGCAGATGTACACCAGGATCAGGATGGTCAGTTCCGATTCCTTGATCACCTCGTTGGTGGCCGCCTCGATGCCGGCGTTGCCGGCGGCAAGGATGAATTCCAGGCCATCGCGGTTGTTGTCCTTGGCAAAGTCCTGCACCGCCTTCACCGCGCGGTCCAGGGTCTCGGCCTTGTGATCGTTGAGGAACACCAGCACCGGCGCCAGGGAACAGCTGTTGTTGTACAGGCCATCGGCCCGGGCGATGGAGTTGTTCAGCACGTCAGGGTTGCGCGACAAGGTCTCCCATTTCAGGTTGCCCTCGTTCATGCCCTTGATCATTTGCTTGGACACGGTCACCAGGGAAATCGCCGACTGCACGCCCTCGGTGTTCTGCATCTTCCACATCAGCTCGTCAATCGGCGCCATGGCCTCATAGCGCGAGCAGCCTTCGGCCTTGGTCTTGACCATCACCACCAGCACATCGGAACTGGTGGAGTAATTGCTGATGATGAAGTTGTTGTCCTGGTTGTAGCGTGAGTCCGGACGCAGTTCCGGCGCGCCCTGGTCCAGGTCGCCGATCTTCAGGTTCTGGCTGTACCAGAGGCCACCGCCAAAGGCGATCACCGCCAGGGCAATGGACACCGGTGCGACCTTGGCGCTGGCGAAACTCGACAGCAGGCGCCAGAACGGGTGTTCACGGGTCGCGTCTTTCTTGCTGCGCTCGACCGCCCGCTTGCTGATGCCGACGTAGGAGATCGCTACCGGCAGCAGGATCAGGTTGGTGAACACGATGACCGCCACGCCGATGGAGGCGCCGATGGCCAGTTCACGGATCACGCCGATGTCGATGATCAGCAAGGTGATGAAGCCCACGGCGTCCGCCAGGATCGCGATCATCCCCGGCAGGAACAACTGGCGGAAGGTACGCCGCGCCGCCGTCAGGGCATTGTCCGCCTCGCTGGACTGCAAGGCGATGCCGTTGATCTTCTGCACGCCATGGGAAATGCCGATGGCGAAGATCAGGAACGGCACCAGCATCGAGTAGGGATCCAGGCCGAAACCGGCCGCATGCATCAGTCCCAATTGCCAGACCACCGCCACCAGGGTGGTGCTCAACACCGCCACGGTGCTGCGCATGCAGTTGGTGAACCAGTAGAGCAGGATCAGGGTAATGACGAAGGCGATGCCGAAGAACATGACCACCATGACCAGGCCATCGATCAGGTCGCCGACCTTCTTGGCGAAACCGACAATGTGGATCTGCACATTGGGATTCTGGGCTTCGAACTTGTTGCGAATCTTGTCTTCAAGCTCGTGGGAGAACTTGCGATAGTCGAGGGCAAGCAACTTGCCCTGGTCCTGCGGGTCGGGGTAGGACTCCAGCAACGGAATGTCGATAATGCTCGATTTGAAATCGTTAGCCACCAGGCGCCCGACCTGGCCAGACTTGAGCACGTTGTTGCGCAGCAGGTCGAGGCTGTCGGCCGAGCCGTTATAGCTCTGGGGGATCACCTCGCCACCGGCGAAGCCCTCCTCCGTCACTTCGGTCCAACGCACACTGGGGCTCCACAACGACTTGAGCCCGGAACGGTCGACACCGGAAATGTAGAACACCTCGTCATGGATCTGGCGCAGGGTCTCCATATAGTCCTTGGAGAAAATATCGCCGTTGGTGGCTTCCACGGAAATGCGCACCGTGTTGCCCAGGTTCGCCAGGTCGTTGCGGTGCTCAAGCATCTTCTCGATAAAAGGATGCTCGAGGGGAATCATTTTTTCGAAACTGGTGGAGGGACGGATCAGCGTGGCCTGCCAGAACAGGAAAACGCTGACCAGCAGGCAAATGACGATCACTGCCGGGCGGTTGTTGAAAATCAGGCGCTCGAGAAACGTCGCCTTGTCTTGGTGATGACTGCTCATGGGGTCCGCCTTCTTGTTTTTATGCCCGTCTCGCAGGCCTGACTCATTTGCTCAGTTCAGCGCCAGTGGACGTGGTGGCGCGCACGCCGCCTTGCCCTGCCAGGATCAGGTTGCCATTGCCCGCCGCCGTGACGGCCGCCACGGAGATTCGGTCCGGGCGGTTGAACACGCTGAAGGTCTCGCCGTCGTCGGTGCTGCGCACCACGCTGCCGCCGTTGCCGACGATCACGATGGAACCGTCCGCCAGCAGCGTGGCGCCGGACAGGCCGAACTCCAGCGTTCCACGGGCGGCCTTGAGCTCGACTTGCTCCCAGGTGCCGCCAAAATCGGTGGAACGGTACAGGTTGCCGCGCAAACCGTAGGCCAGCAGCGTCGAAGGCTGGGCGGTGCCGATGACACCGAACAGCGAGCCTTCGTACGGGCCTTCGACCTTTTCCCAGGTCTGGCCCCAGTCGGCGGAGCGGAACATGCTGCCGGCCTCGCCGACAATGAAGAGCCCGGCGTCTTTCACGGCCGCGATGGCATTGAGGTGGAACTGGTCTTCGTTTTCGAGGCGGTCGCTGGCGTCTTCCCAGTGCTTGCCGCCGTCGGTAGTCTCGTACAACGCGCCATACGCACCCACGGCAAAACCATTGCCGGCGTCCTTGAACCAGACATCCAACAGCGGCGCTTCACGGGTGAGGTCTTCGAATTGCTTGGTCCAGGTGCTGCCGCCATCATCACTGGCGAGGATCTGCGCGTCGTGCCCCACCGCCCAGCCGTGCTTGTCGTCAACGAAAAAGACTGCGGTGAGCAGTTGGCGGGTTGGCACCTTGGCCTGGGTCCAGGACGAGCCCTGGTCATCGGAATAGACGATGTGTCCCCGATCACCGACCGCCACCAGGCGCTGCCCGGCATGGGCCACATCGAGCATCAGGGTTTTGCTGGCCTTGGCCGATTCGACGGAATAGATGACATCGGACGTCGACGCCGCAACGGCCATCACCGGTGCCGACAACACCGCAGAGCCCAGCAGCGACAGCGCCGAAGCCAGCAGCGCGACTCTGCGCAGCAGCGGCGGCCGGCAGCGGCCCACAGCCATGACAGGCTCATTCATAGACCTTTCCCCCATTATTATTGTTATGGCTTGGTACGTTGCCGTTCCTGGAGCATAGTCCTGAAACCTGCAATCTAGAGCCACTTCGGAAGCTGGCGTTATCCTATCGGGCTTTCGAAAGGTCTGACAATCGACGCCGCGTTATCTTTTGTTAACCGGGGAGGTTGGCGCTGGGGGTGAATGGCGGGGTATTCGGTGGGGTGATAGCGAGGGGCTAGGCGGTGACGGGGCTGACGCTATCGCGAGCAAGCTCGCTCCCACAGTAGATCTTCAGCGAACACCTATTCTGTGATCAGCCTGGATCCCCTGTGGGAGCGAGCTTGCTCGCGATGAAGGCACCGCGGTCCGCCAGGCAGACCGCGGCATCAAGGTCAAGCCAGACTCTTGCTCACCACCTCGAACACATCGGCCGACAGCCCGCCGGACGCGAGGATGCGTTCCAGTTCGGCTTTCATCAGGGCCTGGCGGGCGCTGTCGTATTTGCGCCAGCGGGTCAGCGGGGCCAGTTGTCGCGAGGCGATCTGCGGGTTGAAACCGTTGAGCTGGATGACCAGGTCCGCCAGGAAGCGATAACCGGAGCCGTCAGCGGCGTGGAAGTTGATCAGGTTCTGCCCGGCAAACGCACCGATCAGGGCCCGCACCTTGTTCGGGTTCTTGACGTTGAATGCCGGGTGCACCATGAGCGCCTTGACCCGTGCCAGTCCACCCGGCAATGGGCTGCCGGCCTGGACGCTGAACCACTGGTCCATGACCAGCGGGTTGCCCTTGAAGTTTTCCGCGAACACGTCCAGTGCCTTGGCCTTCTCGGTCTCGAATGGCGAGTTGACCAGCACCGCCAGCGCGGTCAGGCGCTCGGTCATGTTGTCGGCGGTGTCGAATTGATCCAGGGTCGCGCTCAGCACCTCAGGCTTGTCGGTCAGCATCAGATACGACAACGCAATATTTTGCAGCGCGCGGCGGGCGAAATGCTCGGCCTCGGCCACGTATGGCGTGCGTTTCGACAGGTCGCGATTGGCTTCATAACGCAGCCACAGGCCTTCGAACAGGTTCTCGGCCAATTGTTGGCGGGCGAACTCACGGGCGACGTGGATCGCCTCGACGTCGGCCACTTCGCTGATTTCCGTCAGGTAGGCTTCGCTTGGCAGCGAGAGCATTTCCGCGACCATGGCCTGGTCCAGGGATTCGTCCGACAGTACGCTGCGCAGCGCACTGACCAGGCGCGGATCCAGCGTCAGGCTGGCGCCCTGCTGATGCTGGGCGATCAGTTCCTGCAACACCTGCACCGACAACTGCTGGCCGGCGTCCCACCGATTGAAGCCGTCGCTGTCGTGTTGCATCAGGAACATCAACTGGTCGCGGTTGTACGGGAAGCTCAGTTTCACTGGTGCCGAGAACCCACGCAGCAACGAAGGCAGGGGCTGTTCAGGGATATCGACGAAGGTGAAGGTCTGCTCGGCCTCGGTCACCGAGATTACCCGGGATGTACCGTCCGCCGCCGCTTCACCGGCCAGGCGCAACGGGATCTCGGCGCCCTGGCTGTCCAGCAGGCCAAGCTCCACGGGAATCACGAACGGCAGTTTTTCCATCTTGTCCGGGGTCGGCGGGCAGCTCTGGCGGAAGGTCAGGCTGTAGGTCTTGGCGGCGGCGTCATAGGACTCGCTCACCGCCAGCCGTGGCGTACCGGCCTGGCTGTACCAGCGCTTGAACTGGGTCAGGTCGACGCCATTGGCATCTTCCATGGCCTTGATGAAATCGTCACAGGTCACGGCCTGGCCGTCGTGGCGCTCGAAGTATAGGTCGCTGCCCTTGCGGAAACCCTCAGGCCCCAGCAGGGTGTGGATCATGCCGACCACTTCCGAGCCCTTCTCGTACACCGTCAGGGTGTAGAAGTTGGAAATCTCGATAAAGCTGTCCGGACGCACCGGGTGGGCCATGGGGCCGGCATCTTCGGCGAACTGGTGGGTGCGCAGGTACGCCACGTCCTGGATGCGCTTGACGGTGGCGGAGTTCATGTCCGCCGAGAACCCGGCGTCGCGGAACACCGTGAAGCCTTCCTTGAGCGACAGTTGGAACCAGTCGCGGCAGGTCACGCGGTTGCCCGACCAGTTGTGGAAATACTCGTGGGCAACGATCGCTTCGACCCGCTGGTGGGCGGCATCGGTGGCGGTTTCGGCGCGGGCCAGCACGGCGCTGGAGTTGAAGATGTTGAGGCCCTTGTTCTCCATGGCGCCCATGTTGAAATCGTTGACCGCGACGATCATGAAGATGTCCAGGTCGTACTCGCGCCCGTACACCTCTTCGTCCCAGCGCATCGATTTCTTCAGGCTGGTCATGGCGTGCTGGCACTTGTCGATGTTTTCCGGCTCGACGTAGATGCGCAGCGCCACGGTGCGCTCGCTCAGGGTGGTGAACGTGTCTTCGACGCACCACAGGTCACCGGCCACCAGCGCAAACAGGTAGGCCGGTTTCTTGAACGGGTCTTCCCAGGTCGCCCAGTGCCGGCCGTCTTCGCCGGGGCCGCTGGCAATCGGGTTGCCGTTGGACAGCAGCACCGGATAGCTGTGCTGCTCGGCCACCACGGTGGTGGTGAACTTGCTCATCACGTCCGGACGGTCGAGGTAATAAGTGATCTTGCGGAACCCTTCGGCCTCGCACTGGGTGCAGAACATGCTGCCGGACTTGTACAGGCCTTCCAGGGCGGTGTTTGTTTCCGGGTGGATCCGCACGGTGGTGTCGAGCGTAAAGGCCTGGGCCTTGGGGTGCACGGTCAGGTGACTGTCGTCCAACTGATAGTCGCTCGGGCCCAGGTCGGCATCGTCGAGCTTGAGCGAGACCAGTTCCAGGTGCTGGCCATCGAGCACCAGCGGCGGCAGCCCGGCGCCGCGCTCGGGGTTGCGGCGCATCACCAGTTGCGCATGGACCAGGCTGTGGTCCTCGAACAACTCGAAGGTCAGGTGTGTTTCGTCGATCAGGTACTCGGGGGCCTGATAATCCTTGAGGTAAATCATCTTCGGTTGTTCGGTGCGCATGGGTCGAATCCTTCTACTGATGCACGGCGAGCTGGTAGGCCGTGTATTTACGAATGTTGATCACGCCGGTGTCGAAAATCAGGTACTGGCCCTTGATCCCCAGCAGCGTGCCCTCGGCGATCGGGTTCTTGTCCAGGTTGAAGCTGACGATCTTGGTCGGGTATTGCTCCACCGGATAACGGATCTCGATGGGTTCGACGTCCGCTATGGTCTGGATCGCTTGCAGGCCGAATCGTTCCTGCAAGCCCTGCAATCCCTGGGCGCAGCTGTCGAACAGCCCGTCGCGGATCGCGGGCAGATCCACCGCCGCCGCGTCGCCCTTGAGCAAGGCGCGCCAGTTGGTCTTGTCCGCCACCTGGCTGCGAAACAGGTCTTCGACGAAGCCCGACTGCTGACGGGTGGCGACCCGCAGGATCGGCAGCGCCTGGCTCGCGCCCTGGTCCAGCCAGCGGGTCGGCAACTGCGTGGCACGGGTGATGCCGACTTTCACGCCCGAGGAGTTGGCCAGGTAGACCACATGATCGGTCATGCAGAACTGCTCGCCCCAGGCCGGATCACGGCACGTGCCGGCGTCGAAATGGCAACGCTCGGGGCTCATGATGCACAGGTCGCACTGGGCCAGCTTGGTCATGCACGGGTAGCAATAACCCTGGCTGAAGCTGGTCTTGGTCCGGCGCCCGCAATGGGTGCAGTGGATCGCACCGAGGTATTCCAGGCGGATCGTGCTGCCGATCAACGGATTGACCGGCACCTCGACCTCGCCCAGGCGAAAGGCGTATTGAACGGTCGGCCCGTCAAGGCGCGCCGACATCTTGCTGATTGCACCGCGGCCAATCTCGATCAATGGATGGCGTCCGACTTGAACAGGATATTTGGCACTTCGGTGGCTTTCGATTGGCACTCCTGCGGGCCCATGTAGCCGGTGCGCTCTTCTTCGGGCAGGTTCTGGATTTCCCAGGCGATCATCGCCTGCAAGGACAGTTCGCGCTGCTCGGCGGTGAGCTTGTTGCCATCGGCCCATTTACCGATTTCCACGGCCAGTTTCAGGCTCCGGTAGATATCAGGCGTGATGTTCTGGATCATTTCGTTGAAGGAAGACATGGGTTCTCCGCGCAATCGCGCATTCTCAAAAGACACAGGCGCCGGTCAAAGGGCCATTTTACGGCGAGCGAACAGCCCGCCCAACAACCCAGTGAAGCAGCCGACGAGCAGCCCGCCGACGTGGGCCGCGTTGGCGATCTCACCAAAACCGATCAGCGAAACCAGCCCCGACAGGCACAGCAGCAACCACACCAGCATCATCACCAGCACCCCGCGGGGCAAGTGATACGCCGGGTTCGGTGCGAGCAGTTGGTAGATCCAGCAATGGCCCAGCAGGCCGTACAACACCCCGGACAACCCGCCAAACAGCGTCGCACCGCTGAAAAAGTACTGGGCGAAATTGGAGACAAGGCTGAACAGCAATGTCAGCCCTAATAAGTTGATGCCACCCTGGCGCGCTTCGATCCGCCGCCCCAGCTCCCAATACCACATGCCGTTCATGGCGATGTGCAGGAAACCGAAGTGGATCAGCATCGGCGTCACCAGGCGCCACCACTGCCCCGCCGCCAGGCTGTCGGCCAATGGCGTGAACTGGATGTAGTCGCCAACGACGCGGAACTCGAGGAAGGTCAGCCAGCGCAGGGTTTCAAGATTATCTCCCAGCAGGGTGACCGCGCTGACGATCAGGCTCAGCAACAGCACCGCGGCCGTCACTGGGCTGCGAACCAGTTGCTGGACGAACCCCGCGCGCCGGGACGTGCTGGCGGTGTCCGGCAGTTCCAGTTGCTGATCGGGGTCGCCAGCAGGAAAACGCGCATACAACGAACGCACGTCCTCACTGATCTCGTCCGGCACCCAGAGCACCTGCTCGCCCGCCTCTTCACTGACGCGATGGGGCACCTGCATGCGTTGCAGCAGCTTGACGAAGCCGCTCAGGTCGACCGCCAGGGGCAGGCGCAAAACCGCGACAGCACTCATTGCACCACCTCCGGCCGTTCGACATCGACCCAGACGAACTTGTGCGGATCCAGGCGGCTTTCCTGGTCGAGGCGATAAGCGACCAGCTTGCCGTAGAGCACCGCACTGTAGTCCAGGCAGGCCAGGTTCGGGCGGATTGGCGCGGGTTTGCCGCTGCGCCAATAATGGCCTACGAACAACAGCGGCTCATCGACGCCATAACGCAGCAGGTTGTTTTTTTCGTCCGGCGACAGCGGCGTGCGGGCGACCGGCTCCGGCAAGGCGTCGGGCTGGAACACGATGTCGCCGTAGGTCTGCGGGTTGTCTTCCCAGAACTTGGTACGGAAAAACGAACGGGTCAGGCCATCGCCCCCGGTCAGCGTCAGGCCGTGGGGCAGGCGCATGTCCGTGCCGCGCAACAAGCGATCGAACACCGTGCAGGCGAAACTGCCCGATTCGGCCGAGGCCTGGAGGAAATGCTCGTCGATGCAACCGTCCGGGAACAACCCCCGCAGCGGTTCGATCAGGCCCGCATCCCAACAGGCATGCACCACCCGGAAACGGCCGGCGTCGACAAACAACGGCAGCTCGTAGAACCATTTGAGAAAGTCATGCCAGTCGCCGGGATGCTGCTCGAACTGGGTCAGGGTCTCGTTGAGCAGGCGGGCATGGCGCGGCGTGTGTTCGCGCACGTAGCGCTGGCCGCTGCCCGGCAATGCCGGTGTGCTCCAGCCCAGGGCGTTGAACTCGTGGTTGCCCATGATGCACAGCGCCTGGCCGGCCACGACCATGTCATGGACGATGTGCAGCGCCTCGCGAATCCGCGGGCCACGGTCGATGATGTCCCCCAGGAACACGGCCATGCGCGACGGATGCCGCCAGACCCCGCCCTGCTTTTGGTAACCGAGTCGGTCCAGCAGGTGTTCCAGGGTCAGGGCGCATCCATGCACGTCACCGATCAAATCGTAACTGCGCGCAGGATCGAGCATCAGTCGCCTCCACCCCCCAACCGACTGCCCCAGCCGAGCTTGGTCCGGCAGACTTCGTAGTAATTGTGATCCAGCGGGTGGATCAGGCGCAGCTTCTGCGCTTTTTTGCTGACGGTGATGGTGTCACCCGGCGCGCAGGTGAAATGGTTCTGGCCGTCACAGGACACTTGTGGGTAGATCTGCATATCCTTGGACACGACGATTTTCAGCTCACTGTTGCCATCGACCACGATGGGTCGCCCAGACAAGGTATGGGGGTACATGGGCACAATCACAATAGCGTCGAGCTTGGGGTGCATGATCGGCCCGCCGGCCGACAGCGCATAGGCGGTGGAACCGGTGGGGGTGGCGACAATCAGGCCGTCGGCCTTCTGGCTGCAGACGAACTGGCCGTCGATGTACAGCTCGAATTCGATCATCCGCGTGGACTTGCCGGGGTGCAGTACCACGTCGTTGAGGGCGTCGCCCTGGCCGATGGCCTCGGCGTGACGACGGACTTCGGCTTGCAGCAGGAAGCGGTTTTCCACCAGGTAGTGGCCGTCCAGCACCTCGGCGACCTTGATCTCCAACTCGTCAGGGCGGATATCGGTGAGGAACCCCAGGCTGCCGCGGTTGATCCCCAGCACCGGGATATTGTGCCGCGCCAGGGCCCGGGCGGCGCCCAGCAGGCTGCCGTCGCCGCCCACCACGATCACCATGTCACACACCTCGCCGAGCATCTTGCGCGACGAGGTCTGCAGGCCATGGCCCGGCAGGACTTCGGCGATGGTATCTTCGAGGATCACGTGCAGGTGCCGCTCCAGGAGGAAACGCTTGAGCCGGCGAACGGTGTCCAACACCTGCGAACTGCCCAGGCGACCGATGATGCCGATATTACGAAATTGCTCCATGAGGCTCCTGCGAAGGTCTGCGGCGGGCGAAAACACGATTATGGGCGAAAGCGCGCCGTAGACAAAATCCTTTAAGCCTTCAGCGCAACGGCTATGCTCGCAAGATGATCCTGTTCCCTGAATTGCTGGACCTGCCCCGTCGCCTGCGCCATCCCGAAGTGCGTGACCTCGCGTGGGCGATCATCGCCCCGCCGATGCTCATCGACACGCCCTGGTCCCAGCGCCATCCGCTGGCCGGCAGCGACTGGGTGCAGGAGCCTGGAAGACTCGAACACTGGTTGCGGCAACTGGACCGTGACAGCTATCCCTTGCTGCATTGTCTATCCCAAGGGCGGACGCGACGCCTGGGGCTGTATTACGAAAGGCTGTGGCAGTTTGCCGCGCAACACGCCCCGGGCATCGAACTGATCGCCGCGAACCTGCCGATCCGGCGCGAAGGCCATACCCTGGGCGAACTGGACCTGCTGCTGCGCGATCGCGACGGCATCCACCACCTGGAACTGGCCATCAAGTTGTACCTCGGCCCACAGCACGGTAACGGACTGGACGCCGCGCAATGGCTGGGCCCCGGCTGCCATGACCGGCTCGACCGCAAGCTGGCGCATCTGCGCGAACACCAACTGCCGATCTCGGCCCGCCCGGAAAGCCGCGAGGCGCTGGCGACGCTGGGGATCGAGTCGTTTCGCTCACACTTGTGGCTCGGCGGCTACCTGCTCTATCCCTGGCCGGGCGAGGCCGAACCGCCGAGCGGCGCCCACCCCAGGCACTTGCGTGGCCGTTGGCTGCGCCAGCGGGACTGGCCCGGATTCATCGCCCAGCGTCCGCCAGGCCGCTGGCAACCCCTGCCCCGCGCCGCCTGGCTGGCCCCGGCGCATTATCCGGCCGAGCAGACCTGGAGCACCGCGCAACTGGACGCCTGGCGATTGGCCCTGGCCCCCATGGCGCCGGCGCAGTTGATGGTACGCCTGAACGAAAACGCCGAGGGCGAATGGGAAGAAGCCGAGCGGGTGTTCCTGGTGGCGGATCTTTGGCCGAATGTGCCGGGTAGTGGCTGAGTCTTGTGCCGCCTGCCAGGGCCTCATCGCGAGCAAGCTCGCTCCCACAGGTTATGTGTTGATCATCAATTCTGTAGGCAACACAAATCCACTGTGGGAGCGAGCTTGCTCGCGATTGAAGCCAACGCGGTCTAGATGGACAACCGCACAGCCAAAGCCGCCAACGTCACCAGCAACACCGGCACCGTCAGCACGATCCCGACCTTGAAATAATACCCCCAGCCGATCTGGATGTTCTTGCGCGCCAGCACATGCAGCCACAGCAACGTCGCCAGGCTGCCGATCGGGGTGATTTTCGGGCCCAGGTCGCTGCCGATGACGTTGGCGTAGATCATCGCCTCCTTCACCACCCCAGTGGCCTGGCTGGCGTCGATGGACAAGGCTCCGACCAGCACTGTCGGCAAATTGTTCATGACCGACGACAGCAATGCAGTCAGCACGCCGGTGCCCATCGCCGCGCCCCACACGCCATATTCGGCGAATCCATCGAGCCACTGGGCCAGGTAACCGGTCAGCCCGGCGTTGCGCAAGCCATAGACCACCAGGTACATGCCGAGGGAGAAGATCACGATCTGCCAGGGCGCTTCCTTCATCGCCTTGCGGGTGGAAATCTTGTGGCCGTAGGCCGCGACGCCCAGCAGCAACGCAGCACAAACGGCCGAGATAGCGCTGATGGGAATCCCCAGCGGCTCCAGGGCAAAGCAGCCCAGCAGCAGGATCACCAACACCACCCAACCGGCGTAGAACGTTGCCCTGTCGTGGATCGCCGTCGCCGGGTCGTCCAGTTGACCGGGGTCGTAGTCGCGCGGGATGTCGCGGCGAAAGACCCACATCAGGATCGCCAGGCTGGCCGCCACGCTGACCAGGTTCACCGGCACCATGACCGCCGCATAGCGGTTGAAGCCAATGCCGAAGAAATCCGCCGAGACGATGTTCACCAGGTTCGATACCACCAGTGGCAAGCTCGCGGTGTCGGCAATGAATCCAGCCCCCATCACGAATGCAAGCGTCGCCGCCGGGGAGAAACGCAACGCCAGCAGCATCGAGATCACGATGGGCGTCAGGATCAGCGCCGCTCCGTCATTGGCAAACAAGGCCGACACCAGCGCCCCCAGCAGCACCATGAACGCAAACAGCTTGCGCCCACTGCCCTTTCCCCAGCGGGCCACATGCAGGGCCGCCCAGGCGAAGAACCCGGCCTCGTCCAGCAGCAGGCTGATGATGATCAGCGCGACAAACGTACCGGTGGCGTTCCAGATGATCTGCCAGACCAGGGGAATGTCACTGATCTGCACCACCCCGCTCAACAAGGCCAGCAGCGCGCCCAACGTCGCGCTCCAGCCCACGCCCAGCCCCTTGGGCTGCCAGATGACCAGCGTAATGGTCAGCAGGAAAATCAACGACGCGACGAGCATGCGTAACAACCAGGAAAGAGAACGTTAAAGACAGGAATCACCAGCAGTGCAATGCACAGGCGAGTGTTGTCGGCGAGCGCCTTGAAGACATCGACAGGGCTTGGGTAGTCAGGCACAGCGAACGACATCCCGGATGAGCGAACGGCGAAGGTATGGAATTCAGGCAATACAGTAAAGCAGGGATTGCAGGCGCAAATATATCGTGGCGAGGGAGCTTGCTCCCGCTGGACTGCGCAGCAGGCCCAGGTTTTGTGCTGCGGCGCAGATTTTGGGGCCGCTTCGCGACCCAGCGGGAGCAAGCTCCCTCGCCACAGAGTCTACGCGGGTTCAGATTTTCTTGTGCTGCTCGACCCACTTGCCATAGGCGTCGATGAATTTCTGCAGGAACGGCCGCAACGAATCCGACAGGTTGCCCGCCTCGTCAAACGCCGTTCCGGCGCCGCTCAAATAGGCTTCCGGTTGCTGCATGCAGGGCACGTCAAGGAACACCAGCGACTGGCGCAGATGATGATTGGCACCGAACCCGCCCATGGCGCCCGGTGAAGCGCTGATCACTGCGCCCGGCTTGCCGCTCAGGCAACTCTGGCCGTACGGACGCGACCCCACGTCGATGGCATTCTTCAACGGTGCCGGCACCGAGCGGTTGTATTCAGGCGTGACGAACAACAAGGCATCAGCCGCACCCACCTGCTGGCGGAATGTGGTGTAGGCTGCCGGCGGCGTGACGTCGATGTCTTCGTTATAAAGTGGCAATTCACCGATCTCGATGATAGTCAGCTTGAGGTTGGCGGGCGCCAAGTCAGCCAGTGCCAGCGCTATCTTGCGGTTGATCGAGGCCTTGCGCAGGCTGCCCACCAAAACGGCCACTGTGTACACGTTGCTCATGAGAGGCTTCTCGACTGTCGGCTCAAAGGAGCCTGTAGTTATAGATGATCGGCGTGACAATTGGACCAGTGGAGCGACGAAAACCGGCCGGTTCGACTATTTTTTTCATGTAGGAAAACTTACCACGCTTGGGCAAGGTCTACAGAACCGCAAATCGAGTGATCTATTTCCAGAGGTTCTAAGCAATGGCAGCAGTACTTGTCGGACAATTTCATGCGCGGGACGCCGAAGGTCGCGTCTATTCGGTGCATGAGTTCCAGGAATCGGAGCCGTCTGCGGACGGTAGCGGCAAGGATGTCGTCACTTATAAACTGGCGATCGGTGATCGCGTCAACAAACTCGACGAGGACCGATTCCTCCTGGTTCAGTCTGGCATCGAACTGAAACGCGAAGCCACAACCTTCACCAGCGAACCTGAAGCGCAGATAGCGCTATAACCGGTTGTTAGAGCAGAAGTCATGCCCGGACTTGGGTTAGGATTCAGCCACTCTATGGCTCACCCGCCGAACACGGACTTCCTGCATGCGTTTACGCCACATCGAAGTAATCCAGGCGCTGTTGCAGACCGGCCACCTCGGCACGGCGGCCGAATGGCTGCAACTGCCGGTGGCGGAGGTCGAGGCGATCCTGCGCGATGCCGAGGCCCAATTGGGCTTCATGCTGTTTGCCAGCGTGCGCGGGCGCTTGCAAGCCACCCGTGAAACCCTCGAACTGCGCGACGGCATCACGCGCGTGTACGACACGCTCGAACCGGTGCAACGCCTGGCCAGCAGCCTGAAACACCATCAGGCACCGCCCTTGCGCATTATCTGCACTCCGCCGCTGGCCCAGCAGTTGTTGCCCCAGAGCATCGCCGCCTTGCGCCGCCGCCATCCGGATGCGCCGTGCACCCTGCTCAGCCAACCGACCCGTGACATCGTCCACAGCCTGCTGTTGCGTGAAAGCGACCTGGGCCTGAGCCTGCACGACCCTGAACATCCCGACATCCATTGCCAGATGATCGCCCAGGGCAAACTGCAATTGCTCGCGCCCCACGGCTGGCTGCAACCCCGGCAAAAATACATTTCGATCCAGGACCTGGCGGGCCAACCGTTGGTAGGCCTGGATGGCCATGACCCGCTGAGCCCTGCGTTCGAGCACAAGTTGGCGGCGCTGCGTCCGGCGCCGATGATCCAGATCCGCGTCCAGACCCATCAGATGATGCGCGCCATGGTCGAGGCCGGCGAAGGCCTTGCCATCGTCGACCCGTTCACCGCCTCGGGTGCCAAGGGCGGCGGTCTGGATGTCTGCCCGCTATCGCCCGCCGTCGCGATTGGCCTCTATGCCCTGAGCCTCAACGGCGCCCCCTCTTCACCCGCCCTGCAATCGCTGCTGGAGCGGGTTACGGAACAAGCCGAGGCGTTGCTGAGCCACTGATCGACATGCCCAGCGGGTCGTCGAACAACCGGTACCAGAACAACGCCACTTCGGCGGTATGCCGGTCAATGCCGCGATAGCGCAGGTGGTCGATGCCACCGAGCACGTAACCGCATCGCTCATAGAGCCGGCAGGCGCCCAGATTGTTGTTCTGGGTCTCGAGCATGATGCCAGGCAGTTTTTTCTTGCGGCTCCAGAACTGGGCAACGTCGAGCAACGCCTTGGCCACCCCATGGCGACGGGCCGGGGCGTGCACCGCCAACTCGTCGATGTGGGCATAGCCGTTCCAATTGGTACTGATCACCAGGTGCCCTACCGGCTGGTCATCGAGGTAGGCCATGAAGATCTCGCTGTCCGGAGCGTTGCGGAAACTGCTGAACTCTTCGGGATCGATGCCATAGCACTTGCGATAGGGAACAATGGGCGTCACCGGCCATTGGCTGACAGGACGACCGATCTGCGCCGTTGCGTAGTCGTTGACTTCAAAACTGAAGTCACTGCCCCAGATGTAGGCGGCAAAGCCGTCATCGACGACTCGCACCGACAACCCGGGGTGCTTGGGATTCATGACCGGTTGCATACTGGGGAAGGTCCTCATTCCTTGAGGCAACCAACGGCGTGGTGCCATCCATTGCCCTTATCTTTCAAATCTTCACACATCAAGCGGGATCCGTAGCCTGCCCGTTCCCTCAGGGTAGAAGGTCGTGGCGATTGTGGCGAGAAATGAACGATGGATAACCTTGTGGGAGCGAGCTTGCTCGCGATGACGGCGGCACATTCAGCATTGATGCAAGCTGAACGACCATCATCGCGAGCAAGCTCGCTCCCACAGGAAGAGGTTTCATCAGTGCGTGGCGGCCTGCGACTCGGCCAACTGCGTCCACAATGCCGGAGCACCTGCGGACTTGGCGATGGCTTCCAGACGCGCGGCATGCTCGGCCAGGTCGTTTTCGCTGGCGCGGATGATCCGCGAGGGCTGGCGATCAGCGGGCAAGCGACGGATTTCCGTGGCCTGGTTGCCGGAGCCTTCGCCAGTACCATTGCCGTCCGAGGCGTTGCCGGCCAGGGACAGGCTGGTCTGGCCGCCGGTCATGGTCAAGTAGACGTCGGCCAGGATCTCGGAGTCGAGCAAGGCGCCGTGCAGTTCACGGCCGGAGTTGTCGACGCCGTAGCGCTTGCACAAGGCATCGAGGCTGTTGCGCTGGCCAGGGTGGCGTTCCCGAGCCATCATCAGGGTGTCGAGGATGGTGCAATGCCGGGTAATGTCGGCCCGGTCGTGCTGGCCCATCAGGGCGAATTCGTTGTTGATGAACCCGACGTCGAACGCCGCGTTGTGGATGATCAACTGCGCGCCCTGGATGAATTCGAAGAACTCATCGGCCACTTCGGCGAAACGCGGCTTGCCCACCAGGAATTCGTTGGTGATGCCGTGGACGCCGATGGCGCCCTCGTCACTTTCACGGTCCGGTTGCAGGTAAACGTGGAAATGGCGACCGGTCAGGCGCCGGCCGATCAGCTCGACACAACCGATTTCAATAATCCGGTGACCATCGGTCACCGGCATGCCGGTGGTTTCGGTATCCAGTACTACAGATCTGTTGGCCATCAGTGTTCAGCTCTCAACGGGCAGTCTTGCAAAAGCGCGGATCTTAACACGCTCACATAGGGGATGAACCGGAGCCTGCTTTTTGTGGCGAGGGGATTTATCCCCGCTGGGCTGCGAAGCAGCCCCGAAGTCAGAAACTGTGGTGTGTCAGGCAGATTAATAGGGCCGCTTCGCGCCCCAGCGGGGATAAATCCCCTCACCACAAATCCATCCTGTCCAGATCCTGATAACGCCTCTATCAAGCCTGCTTATAGCCCCGCACCTCATCCACCCCACGATTGGCCAACTGATCGGCCCGTTCGTTGCCGTGGTGGCCGATGTGGCCACGCACCCATTTCCAGGTGACGTTGTGGCGGTTGACCTGCTCGTCCAGCAACTTCCACAGGTCGGCGTTTTTCACCGGTTCCTTCGCCGCCGTCTTCCAGCCGCGCTTCTTCCAGTTGGCCATCCACTCGTTGATGCCTTTCATCACGTACTGCGAGTCGGTCACCAGCAGCACATCACAAGGCCGCTTGAGCTCTTCCAGGCCACGGATGGCGCCCATCAGTTCCATGCGATTGTTGGTGGTATTGGCTTCGCCGCCCCAGAGTTCCTTCTCCACGCCCTTGCACACCAGCAACGCGCCCCAGCCACCCGGGCCGGGGTTGCCCTTGCAGGCGCCATCAGTGAAGAGTTCTACGCTATCGCTCATGCCAATCTATCCAGAAAAAATGCAAAGGCCCGCCCATCGGGCCCGACAAAACCCGCAGCCCAATGCCGGCAAGAACCATCAGAAAAAGGTTACGGCTCGATGTGGCGACGATTGACCTTGGCCATTGGCAAGGGAATCAGCTTGCCCATCGGCTCGCGTCGCGCCTGACGTACCGGGCGCAACCCGACCGCGATCTTGCGCGCCACCAGCAGGTAGAAACCGCCGCCGGACAGCTGCCAGTCGCCAGCCTTGCGCTCCCAGCCGGCCAGGCGTGCCTGCCACTTGGGTGACGCAAGCGGCGGACGATAGCACCCGAAGCGGCGTTTCTCCAGCGCGAAGCCCAGCAGGTTGAGCCAGTCGCCGACCCTCGACGCCGAGATGCAGCGGGCCTGGCGCAAGGCGTCGTGGGCAAATACATGACGCAAGCCCCAGGTGCTCCAGGGGTTGATGCCGATGATCAGTAGATGTCCGCCGGGACGCACACTGCTGGCGGCCTCGCGGAGCAAGCCGTGGGGTGACAGGCAGAAATCCAGGCCATGCTGCATGACCACCACGTCGGCGGCATGCTCGCTCAGCGGCCAGGCCTGCTCTTCGCAGACGATTTCCACCCCGGGCAACGGTGCCCCCAGGCGAACGTTGCGCTGGACCTGCGGCGCCGACGGCGGCGTTTGCGCCGACGGCCCGTAATGCACCAGATAGCCGCCGAAGAACCGGCCCAACTCGTCTTCGAGCATGCGCCGTTCTTCATCCAGCAAAAATTGCCCCACCGGGCCGGACAGCCATTCACGGGCGGCGCTGATCAACGCCAGCCAGTCAGGATCAGCCTGAGCGAACGCTTCATCGGTCATTGCATTCTCCAACGCGTCAGGAAGTTCTAAGATGCGCCTTTGTTTTCCGCTTGGCGAATTCCGCGATGATACAGATCAGTGCCCTGCCCGCGTTCACCGATAACTACATCTGGTTGTTACAGGATCACTCCACCCAGCGCTGCGCCGTGGTCGACCCGGGGGATGCCGCGCCGGTACAGGCCTGGCTCGACGCCCATCCGGGTTGGGTCCTGAGCGACATCCTCATCACCCACCATCACCATGATCACGTCGGCGGCGTCCAGGCGCTGAAAAAGGCAACGAACGCCACCGTCTACGGCCCGGCCAGTGAAAACATCCCGGCGCGGGACCATGCGCTGAATGATAACGACAAGGTCCACGTGCTGGGCTGGGACTTCGATGTCCATGCCGTGCCCGGCCATACGCTGGGGCACATCGCCTACTACCACCATGGCCTGCTTTTCTGCGGCGACACCCTGTTCGCCGCCGGTTGCGGCCGACTCTTCGAAGGCACGCCTGCGCAAATGCACCACTCGCTCAGTCGCCTCGCCGCCCTGCCCGAAGATACGCTGGTCTACTGCACCCATGAATATACCCTCAGCAACCTGAGGTTCGCCGCTGCCGTGGAACCCGGCAACCCGGACATCGCCGCCCGCCTGGAAAAAGTCAGCCGACAACGCGACGAAGGCGTCATCACCCTGCCTTCGACCCTGGCCTTGGAGAAACTCACCAATCCATTCCTGCGCACCGCTGAAACATCCGTTAAACAAAAAGCGGACGAACGGAACGACCAGCGAAACCAGACGCCGAGTGAGGTTTTTGCGGCCTTGAGAGCTTGGAAAGATACGTTCTAAGGCAGCTATCGATTGATACAAAAATTCTGAAAGGTTGACCTGTTGGGGTGCGCTTCCTAGAATCGGCCGACATTTTTGCCCGGAACTTACTTCCAGCCAATGTCGTCATCTATACGCAGGTCCGTCCAGTCAGACACATTGACCCGCTTGGCTCAAGCCATCGCGGTGGCTGTGTCCGCCACTTTGGCGGGCTGCCAGAGCACGAGCCAGCTGCCGCAGACCGACGCGGCGCACACCCCGAATATCGCCGCTCGCGCCAAGCAGAAGCCAGTATGGCTCACCGAGAAACCCAGCCCCCAAGTGCCCCAGGACGTCTGGGAGCGCATGCGCCAGGGCTTCCAATTGCAGGAAACGGCCGGCGTCAACCCGCGTATCGAGCAACAGCGCCTGTGGTTCGCCAGCAACCCTTCCGTCATGGAAAACGCCGGTGAGCGCGGCAGCCTGTACATCCATTACATCGTCGAACGCCTCGAAGAGCGCAACATGCCCCTGGAGCTGGCCTTGCTGCCGGTGATCGAGAGCGCCTACAACCCCATGGCCTATTCCCGGGCGCACGCAGTGGGCCTGTGGCAGTTCATCCCTTCCACGGGGCGGTACTTCAACCTGCGCCAGACCCGCTTCTACGACGGACGTCGCGACATCACCGCCTCCACCACGGCCGCCCTGGACTACCTGACTCGCCTGCACGACATGTTCAACGGCGACTGGTTGCTGGCGCTGGCGGCCTACAACGCCGGGGAAGGCACGGTCAGCCGCGCCATCGAGCGCAACGAGAAACTGGGCTTGCCCACCGACTACTGGAACTTGCCGCTGCCCAGCGAGACCCAGGCCTATGTGCCGAAGTTGCTGGCGCTGTCCCAGGTGGTGCTCTCGCCCGACGCCTACGGTGTGAACCTCAACCCGATCGCCAACGAACCTTATTTCCAAGTCGTCGAGATCAACCAGCGCATGGACCTGTCCAAGGTCGCGGCGGTGGCCAACATCGACGAAGACGAGCTGTTCCAGCTCAACCCGGCCTTCAAGCAGCGCACCACCATCGACGGTCCCCAGCATTTGCTGGTGCCGACGTCCAAGGCCCAGTTGCTGACTGCCAGCCTGTCGACCATGCGCCCGGAAGAGTTGATCAGCCAGCGCTCGCTCAAGCCGGTTTTCGAATCCGCCGACGACAGCGAAGTGGAAGGTGCCAGGCGCACCTACCGCGTCAAGCGCGGCGACAACCTGGCCCAGATCGCCAAGGCCAACAAGGTCCAGACCAAGGACCTGCAACGCTGGAACAAACTCAGCGGCAACAAACTCAAGGTCGGCCAGACCTTGGTGATGCAGGACACCAGGGCCAGCAAGACCACCGGCAAGCGCATCAGCACCGTGGTGGCCGCCAACAGCAAGAACCAGAAGAAGCAAACCCAGTACAAGGTCAAGCAAGGTGATTCCCTGTACGTGGTCGCCAAGCGCTTCAACGTGGAAATGCAGCACCTCAAGCGCTGGAACCCGCGAATGGGCAAGGCGCTCAAGCCTGGGCAGATGCTGACGGTTTACTCGCCGCACTAAGCCATCGATGGTTGAAGGGGCTGTTTATGCCCGAGAAGCTTTTGTGGCGAGGGAGCTTGCTCCCGCAGGGCTGCGCAGCAGACCCGAATCTGGCACCTCGGTGTGACAGATGGATTGGGTCACGGCTTTTGGGGTTGCTGCGCAACCCAGCGGGAGCAAGCTCCCTCGCCACAAAGCGTTCACGCGCCGGTTTCGAGTAATCCGAGACGCTTTGGCACCCCGCCTTTTTCCTGTCGATACAAGCTGTTACTGTACAGGCCATAAAAGCCCAAGCCGCCTGGATCGGATCTCAGACTTGATACGTCCCCTCCTCCTGCTCCTGATCAGCCTGGCCTTGAGCTCTCCCGCCAGCGCAACCATCAGCGAAAGCCATGGTTATGCGCAGTTCGGCACGCTCAAGTACCCGGCCAGGTTCACCCACTTCGACTGGGTCAACCCGCAAGCGCCCAAGGGCGGAGTCTTGCGGGTCATGGCATTCGGCACCTTCGATACGCTCAATCCCTACACATTCAAGGGCAGCAGCCCGGTTTCCACCCCCAATTTCCTGCAATACGGCATCAATGAGCTGAACGAACCGCTGATGGTCGGCACTGGCCAGTATGCACCGTCGGGTGACGAACCAACGTCGAGCTATGGGCTGATCGCCCAGTCGGTGGAATACAGCGAAGATCGCAGCTGGGTGGTGTTCAACCTGCGCCCCGAGGCGCGGTTCCACGATGGCGTGCCCATCACCGCTTATGACGTGGCGTTCTCCTACCGGACGCTGCTCAAGGACGGCCACCCGCAATACCGCACCAACCTGCAGGAAGTGTTGCGGGTCGACATTCTCAACCCGCTGAAAATCCGCTTTGTCTTCAAGCGCGCGGGCAATCCGCTGCTGATCCTGCGCCTGGGTGAGCTGCCGGTGTTGCCCCAGCATTACTGGAAAGGTCGCGATTTCAAGGCGACGACCTTCGAGCCGCCCCTGGGCAGCGGGCCGTATCGCATCACCAAAGTGCAACCCGGTCGCCAACTGGTGTTCGAACGGGTCAAGAACTACTGGGGCAAGGACCTGCCGGTCAATCGCGGCAAGTACAACTACGACCGCATGGAGGTGGAGTTCTACCGTGACAGCGAAGTCGCCTTCGAAGCCTTCAAGGCCGGTGAATTCGACATCTACATCGAGCACCAGGCCAAGAACTGGGCCAACGGCTATCAATTCCCGGCGGTCAACCGCGGCGACGTGATCAAGGCACAGATTCCCCACCAGATCCCGACCCAGACCCAAGGCCTGTTCATGAACACCCGGCGCGGCACGTTCGCCGACATCAAGGTGCGTGAAGCCCTGGGGCTGATGTTCGATTTCGAGTGGACCAACCGCACCCTGTTCAGCGGCGCCTACAAGCGCACCCTCAGCTACTACCCCAACAGCGAATTCTCCGCCACCGGCCTGCCGGTGGGCCATGAATGGCTACTGCTCAAGCCGTACCGCGAACAACTGCCACCTGAACTGCTCACCGAACCCTTCAGCTTGCCCAAGACCGACGGGCGCGGCATCCCTCGGGAAACCTTGCGCAAAGCATTGGGACTCCTGAAGGAGGCCGGTTGGAGCCTCAACGGCCAACGCCTGCTGAACGCCGATAGCCAGCCCCTGAGTTTCGAAATCCTGCTGGTGAACCCGAACCTGGAGCGCATCCTGCAACCCTACGTCGAGAACCTCGCCAGCATCGGCATCCAGGCACGGCTGCGCACAGTGGACCGAGCCCAGTACAAGCAGCGCCTGGACCAGTTCGACTTCGACATGATCCTGCTGACCTTGGGCCAGACGCTCAGCCCCGGGCTGGAGCAGTGGCAGTACTTCCATTCCAGCCAGGTCGGGGTCAAAGGCAGCAAGAACTACGCCGGGATCGCCAACCCGGTGGTCGACCACCTGTTGGAAAAACTGCTCGCCGCCCAGACCCGCGACGAACAGGTCGCCGCCGGCAAGGCCCTGGATCGCGTGCTGTTGTGGCAGCATTACTGCATTCCCAACTGGTATCTCAATTATCATCGCCTGGCATACCGCAACCGGTTCGCCTTCGTCACCACGCCGCCCTACACCCTGGGCCTGAGCGCCTGGTGGCTGAAATCTTCGGAGAAAGATCAATGAAGCCTCTACGTGCCCTGCTCCTGCAGGCCAGCTGCCTGTTATTCGCCGGGCTGGCCTGCGCCGCGCCGCAGCACGCCTTGACGCTGTACAACGAGCCGCCGAAGTACCCGGCGGATTTCAAGCATTTCGACTACGTGAACCCCGATGCGCCCAAGGGTGGAATATTCCGCCAAGGCGGGTTTGGCAGCTTCGACAGCCTCAACCCGTTCATCAGCAAAGGCGTACCGGCCGACGACATCGGCCTGATCTACGACACCCTGGCCAAGCAGGGCCTGGACGAACCGTTCACCGAATACGGGTTGATCGCCGAAAAAATCGAGAAAGCCCCAGACAATGGCTGGGTGCGCTTCTACTTGCGCCCCGAAGCCCGCTTCAACGATGGCCACCCGGTACGCGCAGAAGACGTCGTCTTCAGCTTCCAGACCCTGACCAAGGACGGCGCCCCGATGTTCCGCGGCTATTACAACGACGTCGCCGAAGTCATCGCCGAAGATCCGCTCAAGGTCCTCTTCAAGTTCAAGCACACCAATAATCGCGAGCTGCCATTGATCCTCGGCCAGTTACCCGTCCTGCCCAAGCATTGGTGGGCCAGTCGAGATTTCAGCAAGGGCAACCTTGAGATCCCTCTGGGCAGCGGTCCCTACAAGGTCGCCGAAGTGAAGGCCGGACGCTCGATCCGCTATGAGCGCGTGAAGGATTATTGGGGCAAGGACCTGCCGGTCAACCGTGGCTTCTACAATTTCGACGTGCTGACCACCGACTATTACCGCGACAACACCGTGGCCGTGGAAGCGTTGAAAGCCGGGCAGTTCGATTTCTGGCTGGAAATGGCCGCCAAGAACTGGGCCAACGCCTACAACATTCCGGCGGTGACCGAAGGTCGGTTGGTCAAGGAACAGATCCCCAACGGCAACCCTACCGGCATGCAGGGCTTTATCTACAACCTGCGTCGCCCGGTTTTCCAAGACGTGCGGGTACGCAAGGCCCTAAGCCTGCTGCTGGACTTCGAGTGGACCAACAAACAGCTGTTCCATGGCGCCTACGCCCGCACCCGCAGCTATTTCGAGAATTCGGAGATGGCGGCAACCGGGCTGCCTGGCGAAGACGAATTGAAAATCCTCGAACCCTTGCGTGGCAAGATTCCCGAGCAGGTCTTCACCGAAGCCTTCCAGCCTTCGATGTGTGACGGCAGCGGCATGATCCGCGACCAGCAACGCAAGGCCTATCACCTGCTGCAGGAGGCCGGATGGCGCATCGTCGACGACAAGATGGTCGATGCCCAAGGCAAGCCCGTGGTGCTGGAGTTTCTGCTGGCCCAGACCGAGTTCGAGCGAGTCTTGTTGCCATTCAAGCGCAACCTGAGTGACCTGGGCATCGAACTGGTGATTCGCCGCGTGGATGTATCCCAGTACATCAACCGTGTACGCTCGCGGGACTTCGACCTGGTGGTGGGCAGCTTCCCGCAATCCAGCTCGCCAGGCAATGAACAGCGCGAGTTCTGGATGTCCGCCGCCGCCGACAAGCCCGGCAGCCGCAACACCATGGGCTTGAAGGACTCGGCTGTGGACCAGTTGGTGGAGCAATTGATCAACGCCGATTCGCGCAAGAGCCTGGTGGCCCATGCCCGGGCATTGGACCGCGTCCTGCAATGGGGCTACTACGTAATCCCCAACTGGCACATCAAGACCTGGCGCGTGGCCTATTGGAACCACATCGGCCACCCGAAAGTCACGCCGACCTACGACATCGGCACCACCACCTGGTGGGTCAAGCCGGAGGTCAAACCGGCCGATGAAGTAGAAAAGCAGGTCATCGAGCAGCAAGTCGCCGCCCCTGCGAGCGTGGAGTAACAAGATGCTGGCTTATATTTTTCGGCGACTGCTGCTGATCATTCCCACCCTGTTCGGCATTCTGTTGATCAACTTCGTCATCATCCAAGCCGCGCCCGGCGGGCCGGTGGAGCAGATGATCGCCAAGCTCGAGGGCTTCGAGGGCGCCACCAGCCGCATCGCCGGCGGCGGTGCCGAAGTATCGGTGGCCGGTTCTTCCTACCGCGGCGCCCAGGGCCTGGACCCGGCGTTGGTCAAGGAAATCGAACGCATGTACGGCTTCGACAAGTCGGCGCCCGAACGCCTGTGGATCATGATCAAGAATTACGCCCGCCTGGACTTCGGTGACAGTTTTTTCCGCGACGCCAAGGTCATCGACCTGATCAAGGAAAAGATGCCGGTGTCCATCTCCCTCGGCCTGTGGAGCACGCTGATCATGTACCTGGTGTCGATCCCGCTGGGGATCGCCAAGGCCACGCGCCATGGCAGCCATTTCGACGTGTGGACCAGCTCGGCAATCATCGTCGGCTACGCGATCCCGTCGTTCCTGTTCGCCATCCTGCTGATCGTGGTGTTTGCCGGCGGCAGTTATTTCGACTGGTTCCCGTTGCGCGGACTGACTTCCAACAACTTCGACGAATTGAGCATGGGCGGCAAGATCCTCGATTACTTCTGGCACCTGGCCTTGCCCGTGACCGCCCTGGTGATCGGCAACTTCGCTACCATGACCCTGCTGACCAAGAACAGCTTCCTCGACGAAATCAACAAGCAATACGTGGTCACCGCCAAGGCCAAGGGCCTGACCCGCCATCGAGTGCTCTACGGCCATGTCTTCCGCAACGCCATGCTGCTGGTGATCGCCGGTTTCCCCTCGGCATTCATCGGGATCTTTTTCACCGGCTCGCTGCTGGTGGAAGTGATCTTCTCCCTCGACGGCCTCGGCCTGATGAGTTTCGAAGCGGCCATCAACCGCGACTACCCGGTGGTGTTCGGCACCCTGTTCATCTTCACCTTGCTGGGACTGGTGGTGAAACTGATCGGCGACCTGACCTACACCTTTGTCGATCCGCGCATCGACTTCGAAAGCCGGGAGCATTGAGATGAACCTGTCCCCTCTCAATCGCCGTCGCTTCGAACTGTTCAAGGCCAACAAGCGTGGCTGGTGGTCGCTGTGGCTGTTCCTGGTCCTGTTCGGGCTGAGCCTGGGCGCCGAGCTGATCGCCAACGACAAGCCGTTGGTGGTGCATTACGACGACGGCTGGTACTTCCCGGCCCTCAAGCGCTACCCGGAAACCACGTTCGGCGGCGAGTTCCCCCTGGAAGCCAACTACAAGAGCCCCTACATCCGCGAACTGCTGGCCGCCAAGGACGCCTGGGTGCTGTGGGCGCCGATCCCCTTCAGCTACCAGAGCATCAACTACGACCTGAAGGTCCCGGCCCCGGCCCCCCCTTCTGCCATGAACTGGCTGGGTACCGACGACCAGGGCCGCGATGTCCTCGCCCGGATCATCTACGGCTTCCGCATTTCGGTGCTGTTCGCCCTGACGCTGACGCTGCTCAGCTCGATCATCGGCGTGATCGCCGGCGCCCTGCAGGGTTTCTATGGCGGCTGGGTGGACCTGGCCGGCCAGCGCTTCCTGGAAATCTGGTCCGGACTGCCGGTGTTGTACCTGTTGATCATCCTGGCCAGCTTCGTGCAGCCCAATTTCTGGTGGCTCCTGGGGATCATGCTGCTGTTTTCCTGGATGAGCCTGGTGGACGTGGTCCGCGCCGAGTTCCTGCGCGGGCGCAACCTGGAATACGTGCGCGCCGCGCGAGCACTGGGCATGCAGAACGGCGCGATCATGTTCCGCCACATCCTGCCCAACGCCATGGTCTCGACCATGACCTTCATGCCGTTCATCCTCACCGGCGCCATCGGCACCCTCACCGCCCTGGATTTCCTCGGCTTTGGCCTGCCGCCGGGCGCGCCGTCCCTGGGCGAGTTGGTGGCCCAGGGCAAGTCCAACCTCCAGGCGCCATGGCTGGGCATCAGCGCGTTCGCCGTGCTGGCCCTGATGCTGAGCCTGTTGGTGTTCATCGGCGAGTCCGCTCGCGATGCCTTCGATCCGAGGAAGTGATATGAACCAGGACAACCTGATCGAAGTGCGCGACCTGGCGGTGGAGTTCGTTGTCGGCGAACGCCGCCAGCGCGTGGTCGAGGGCGTGAGTTTCGATATCCAGCGCGGCGAAACCCTGGCCCTGGTGGGTGAAAGCGGCTCGGGCAAGTCGGTCACCGCCCACTCGATCCTGCGCTTGCTGCCCTACCCCCTGGCCCATCACCCCACCGGGACCATCCAGTACGCCGGCCAGGATTTACTGGGGCTGAAGGAAAAAACCATTCGCCATATCCGCGGCAACCGGATCGCGATGATCTTCCAGGAGCCGATGACCTCCCTCAACCCGCTGCACTCCATCGAAAAACAGATCAATGAAGTGCTCGGCATCCACAAGGGCCTGAGCGGCAAGGTCGCGACCCGCCGGACCCTTGAGTTGCTGGAGCTGGTCGGCATTCCCGAGCCCCACAAGCGCCTCAAGGCCCTGCCCCACGAGTTGTCCGGCGGCCAGCGCCAGCGGGTGATGATCGCCATGGCCCTGGCCAACGAGCCGGAACTGCTGATCGCCGACGAGCCGACCACCGCCCTGGACGTCACCGTCCAGCTGAAAATCCTCCAATTGCTCAAGGAATTGCAGGCGCGCTTGGGCATGTCGCTGCTGTTGATCAGCCACGATTTGAACCTGGTGCGAAGAATTGCGCATCGCGTATGTGTCATGCAGCGCGGTTGCATCGTCGAACAGGCATCGTGCGAAGAGTTGTTCCGCGCGCCGCAGCATCCGTACACTCGGGAACTGCTGGGCGCTGAACCCAGCGGCACCCCGGCGAACAATGTCGTCGGCCCGCCGCTGTTGCAGGTAGAGGACCTGAAAGTCTGGTTCCCGATCAAGAAAGGCCTGTTCAAACGCACGGTGGACTACATCAAGGCCGTGGACGGCATCCGCTTCAGCCTGCCCCAGGGCCAGACCCTGGGCATCGTCGGCGAAAGCGGCTCCGGCAAGTCCACCCTGGGGCTGGCAATCCTGCGGTTGATCGGCAGCCAGGGTGGGATCCGCTTCGAAGGCAAGTCGTTGGACAGCCTGACGCAGCAGCAAGTCCGACCGCTGCGCCGGGAGATGCAAGTGGTGTTTCAGGACCCCTTCGGTAGCCTGAGCCCACGGATGTGCGTCAGCCAGATCGTCGGCGAAGGCCTGCGGATCCACAAGATCGGCACCGAAGCCGAACAGGAACAAGCGATAATCGCGGCATTGAAGGAGGTAGGCCTGGACCCGGAAACCCGGAACCGCTACCCCCATGAATTTTCCGGAGGGCAACGGCAGCGTATCGCCATTGCCCGGGCCCTGGTGCTCAAGCCGGCGTTGATTCTGCTGGATGAACCAACGTCGGCGCTGGACCGTACCGTGCAACGCCAAGTGGTGGAGCTGTTGCGGTCGTTGCAAACCAAGTACAACCTGACGTACCTGTTTATCAGCCATGACCTGGCTGTCGTCAAAGCGCTGAGCCACCAGCTGATGGTGGTCAAGCATGGCCAAGTGGTCGAACAAGGTGATGCCCGCAGCATATTCGCCGCGCCGCAGCACCCCTATACACAGCAGTTGCTGGAGGCCGCCTTCCTGGCCCCAACAACTGCCGAATAACCTGAAAAGAGGAGCAACACATGGGTTTTCTCGCCGGTAAGCGCGTACTGATCGTCGGTGTCGCCAGCAAGCTGTCCATCGCATCCGGCATCGCCGCCGCCATGCATCGCGAGGGCGCTGAGCTTGCCTTCACTTATCAGAACGACAAACTCAAGGGTCGTGTCGAAGAGTTCGCACAAGGCTGGGGCTCGAGCCCTGAGCTGTGCTTCCCGTGCGACGTGGCCAGCGATGAAGAAATCGCCAAGGTCTTCCAAGAGCTGAGCAAGAAGTGGGACGGCCTGGACTGCATCGTGCACTCCGTGGGCTTCGCCCCGGGCGACCAACTGGACGGCGACTTCACCGAAGCCACCACCCGTGAAGGTTTCCGCATTGCCCACGACATCAGCGCCTACAGCTTCGTGGCCCTGGCCAAGGCCGGTCGCGAAATGATGAAAGGCCGCAACGGCAGCCTGCTGACCCTGTCGTACCTGGGCGCCGAGCGCACCATGCCGAACTACAACGTCATGGGCATGGCCAAGGCTTCCCTGGAAGCTGGCGTGCGCTACCTGGCCGGTTCCCTGGGTCCGGACGGCACTCGCGTCAACTGCGTATCGGCAGGCCCGATCCGCACCCTCGCCGCTTCCGGCATCAAGAACTTCCGCAAGATGCTGGCCGCCAACGAAGCGCAAACCCCGCTGCGTCGCAACGTCACCATCGAAGAAGTCGGCAACGCCGGCGCCTTCCTGTGCTCGGACCTAGCGTCGGGCATCAGCGGCGAAATCATGTACGTGGACGGCGGCTTCAACACCACCGCCATGGGTAATATCGAAGAGTAATCTTCACGCGCACCACGCTTGAAAAACGCCGCTCGTCCTGGAAAGGGCAAGCGGCGTTTTTTATTCGATTGCCTGATTGCACCGCCATTCCCTGTGGGAACGAGCTTGCTCGCGATGGCGGTATGTCGGTGATATGGCCCCGTGGCGAGGGAGCTTGCTCCCGCTCGGCTGCGAAGCAGTCGTGAACCGGCGGGTGCGGTGTCTCTGACGCTCCGCATTCGGCAGGTTTTGGGGCCGCTTCGCGCCCCAGCGGGAGCAAGCTCCCTCGCCACGGATTGTCGACGACCTTAAGTAAACAGCGTTACCTGTGGGAGCGGGCTTGCTCGCGAAAGCGGTGGGTCAGCTTGCATTGATATTGAATGTACCGACGCCTTCGCGAGCAAGCCCGCTCCCACAGGGATTAGCCTGTGCTAGCTGCGCAGCGCCTGCTTCTGCGCATACATCGCCGCATCCGCGTCAGCCAGCAGGTTATCGATCGACCGATGGCGCTGGGCGTCGTACTCGATCTGGCCGACGCTGAACCGAATGTCATAGCCGCGCTGCAACATCGCATTGCGCTCATGAAGGATTTCCTGGAGCCGTGCCATGATCGTCGCTGTCTCGACATGGGAGGAGCCGGTGAGCAACGCCACGAACTCGTCTCCGCCCAGACGACCGATCACATCACTTTCGCGAAAGGCGATGCGCAGCACGTCGGCGAAGGTTTTCAGCGCGCTGTCACCCTCGGCATGCCCATAGCGATCATTGATCGGCTTGAAGTCGTTGAGGTCGAAGAACAGCAGCGTCGCCGGTCGCGACAAGCGATCACACACACTCAACGCATGCTGGGCCAGCGTCCTGAAGCCGCGGCGATTGGACAACAGCGTCAGCTCGTCCATGCTCGCCATCTGCACCGCGACCATTTCCTGCTCGGCCATGCGCGCCAGGTCACGCAGCAGTTCGCGTTCTTCGTCATTGAGCCGGCGCGGCTTGGTGTCGAGCAGGCACAACGTGCCCAGCTTGCTGCCATCCTCCAACCCCAGCGGATGCCCTGCGTAGAAGCGAATGCCAGGCGTGTCCGTGACCAGTGGGTTGTCGTGGAAGCGCTCGTCCTGTTCCGCATCGCAGATCTCCAGGATCTGATCCTGCAAAATCGCATGCCCGCAAAACGAAACTTCCCGCGAGGTTTCGCTGGCCTCCAGGCCAGCGCTGGACTTGAACCACTGCCGGTTGGCGTCCACCAGCGACACCAGGGCGATGGGCACGTCAAACAGGCGCCGGGCAAGGCGGGTCAGGCGATCAAAGCGCTCTTCGGGTGCGGTATCGAGCAGTTTGAGCGAGTGCAGATTCTTGAGGCGAACGGCTTCGTTGTCCGGTTTACCTGGCGCAAGCATCGGAAACTCCATTGGCGGGACTTTCTGGAGTCTAGTCCAGGAAGTACCGCCGATGAACAGAACAGCCAAATCCAACGGGCATTTGCCGGCCAGGGCTAATACACTGCCACACAGGTTCACGACGAGGATGCTGACCGATGAAGCACGCCAACCCTGACGCCGCCCCACGCTTCTGGCGCGACGCGGCCCTGCCCTTCATCGAAGCCCGGGCCATCGACGATGGGCGCAAGGTCTGCTATTCGCGTCACTCCCATGATCACTTCTCCATCGGCGCGATCACCGCCGGGCGCAGTACCTATATCCACGGACGCTCGAGTTTCCAGGTGGAAAGCGGCACAGTGGTGCTGATGAACCCCGGCGACGTCCATGCCTGCAACCCGATCGACGATCAGCCGTGGTCCTACGTGATGTTGTACGTCGACACCCAGTGGCTCAGGGATCTGCAGCGCCGTATCGGCTTTGACGAAAACCTCGATTTCCAAGGGTTCGCCACCACCCACAGCCGCGACGCAGAGCTGTTTGCCGCGTTGGGACGGTTGTATGGGCAATTGGTGGACGAGCAACTCGACACGGCCGGCAAGCACGCCGCCGCCGAGGCTTTTTTCATGGACCTGCAACAACGCCTCAACCCGGCCGGCCGTCCGGACCGGGGCAGTCATCCAGGGCTGATGCGTGCGGCGCAATTTATCCATGACCATTGCAGCGAAGCCTTGAAGCTCGAAGACATCTGCACCGCCGCGCAGTTGTCGCCGTCCTACCTGAGCCGAGCCTTCAAGCGCCATTACGGGATGACACCCCATGCCTTCCTGGTCAACCGCCGGATCCAGTTTGCCCGGCGCCAATTGCGCGAAGGCAAGCTGATCGCCGACGTTGCGCTGGACAGTGGGTTTGCCGACCAGGCGCACTTCCAGCGCGCCTTCAAGCAACACCTGGCAGCCACGCCCGGGCAATATCGCGGCTGATACCGCAGCCCGGAAATGGGGTGAGTCCCCCTGTGGCCAGAGATTGCTCCCGCTGGGCTACGCAGTAGCCCTCGATTCTGGGCGACTGCTGCGCAGTCGAGCGGGAGCAAGCTCCCTCGCCACAACAGCATCCCTGCCTCGAAAGAGCGGACCGCAGCCACAACTGCACGCCCTCTGACATGCCCCGGGTTACCGCCACTTCAGTTCACGGCAACAACAGATACACCGCACTCATCACCAACAAGGCCGCCATCGCCCGGTTGAACAGGCGCATGGTCGCCGGATTCCCCAGCCACGAGCGCAGGAAGCTCCCCGCATAGGCCCAGCAGCCCACCGAGACGTAGCAGATCACCAGGTAGATCGCCGCAAACTGCCACACCAGCCGCACCTCGCCATCGGCGACGAATGCGCCCATTCCCGCCACACAGGCCAGCCAGGCCTTGGGATTGAGCCATTGCATCAGCGCGCCGTAGAGCATCGACGGCGCACGCCCCTCGTCCCGCCCTCCCAGCTCGCCATTGTCCATCGCCAGTTTCCAGGCCATGAACAGCAGGAAGGCCACACCCGCCAGTTGCACCACGCGCGTAAGCCCCGGCCAACGCTGCAACACTTCATGCAACCCCAACCCCATCAAGACCAGCAGCAGGACAAAACCGAGGGTAGCGCCGGCCACGTGCCGCAACGTGGCCCGAAACCCGTACCGGGCCCCGGAGCTGAGGGCGACGATATTGACCGGGCCCGGGGTAATGGAAGCCACCAGCGCAAAGGTCGCCATGGAAAATATCAAGCTCATCACATATCTTCTTCAGTTCAGGAACGAGTCCCAAAGGTAAAGGGGCCCGCTTCGGGGGTATTGAAGAAAACTGCCTTGTCATCGAGCGTCACCGTCTATTTTTTTACGCAAACTTTACGCGCTAGCCGATTAACCAAATCGATACTGTGCGGCTCAATGGATCAGGCGTTTCTCATGTCGATTGCGGTTCTGCGTCTCATCGGTTTCATCCTCGGGATTTTCCTGATTACCCTGGCGATCAGCATGGCGATTCCGCTGTTCACGCTGATGTTTTACGAGCGCAACGATGACTTGTCGGCGTTTCTTTGGTCGAGCCTGATTACCTTCGTGTGTGGTATCGCCCTGGTCGCCCGTGGACGACCGGAACATGTCCACATGCGCCCCAGGGAAATGTACCTGTTGACCACCGCCAGTTGGGTGGTGGTCTGCGCCTTCGCCGCCCTGCCGATGGTATTCATCCAGCACATCAGTTACACCGATGCATTTTTCGAGACGATGTCGGGCATCACGACCACCGGCTCGACCATCCTCACCGGGCTGGATACGGCATCCCCCGGCCTGTTGATCTGGCGTTCGATGCTGCATTGGCTCGGCGGCATCGGCTTTATCGGCATGGCCGTGGCGATCCTGCCGCTGCTGCGGGTCGGCGGCATGCGGTTGTTCCAGACCGAATCATCGGACTGGTCGGAAAAGGTCACGCCGCGCTCTCACGTCGCGGCCAATTACATTCTTTGGATCTATGTCGCGCTGACCGCCTTCGCGACCTTGGCGCTGTGGCTGGCCGGCATGACCCCCTTCGAGGCGATCAACCATGCGATGTCCTTGATTTCCACCGGTGGCTTCTCCACCTCCGACGCTTCCCTGGCGCACTGGACGCAACCGGCCATTCATTGGGTATCGGTGATCGTCATGATGGCGGGATCGCTGCCCTTTACGCTGTATGTCGCGACGCTACGGGGGAACCGGCGTGCGTTGCTCAAGGATCAGCAGGTTCGGGGCTTCATTGGATTTTTGGTCGTTACCTGGCTCGTGGTCGGTACCTGGCTGAGCCTGAACAGTGATCATGGTTGGTGGGACGCGGTTCGCATCGTGGCCGTCAATGTCACCTCTGTCGTCACGACCACAGGCGTGGCGTTGGGTGACTACACGCTGTGGGGCAGTTTCGCCCTGTTGCTGTTCTTCTACTTGACGTTCGTGGGCGGCTGTTCGGGGTCCACGGCCGGCGGGTTGAAAATCTTTCGTTTCCAAGTCGCCGGAGCACTGCTGATGGGCAGCCTGAAGCAATTGATCCACCCCCGGGCGGTGATCCGGAAAAAATACAACAACCATCCCATCGACGAAGAAATCGTCCGCTCGCTGCTGACCTTTTCGTTTTTCTTCACCATCACGATTGGCGCCATTGCCCTGGGCCTGGCGCTGATCGGCCTGGATTGGACAACCGCCCTGACCGGCGCTGCGACCGCGGTGTGCAACGTGGGCCCAGGCTTGGGCAACATCATTGGGCCGGCCGGCAACTTCTCGACCCTGCCCGATGCAGCAAAATGGCTGTTGACCATCGGCATGCTGCTGGGGCGATTGGAGATCCTGACGGTGCTGGTGTTGTTCACGCCGGTGTTCTGGAAATATTGAACGCGATGGGCATGCGTAACTGACAGACGAAAAAAAGCCGCGACACCTTGCAGGCATCGCGGCTTGTTCGGGCGATCAGCGATCGTTCTTGATCGAAGAGCTGGTCGCGTTGGTCAGGCCCTTGGTGTTGTGGGTGCCTGGCGTGGCAGTGGAAATCGCCGACGCCTTGGTCAGGCCGCGCGTATCACGGTCCTTGGCGATGGTCGACGTCAACGACGCCTTGCTGGTACGGTCGGTGCGGGTGGCACCGGTGTGCTTGCCGCTCACGCCATGGTCCCGGGTGCGGGTACGAGTGCCGGTGTGGTCGCTGGCCAATCCTTTGCCAAGGCCGCGGGCGTCGCCCGACTTGTCATGGCCCTGGCCACCGCCAATGCCAGCACCGTGGCCGCCGCCATTACCACCACCGTTTCCTCCGCCGTGACCGCCACCACCGCCATTGCCGCCGCCACCGCCACCGCCATTGCCCGCGGCGTAGCTCGAACCGATCGGCGACAGGTCGGCCGGCAACAAGGCCGAGGCACCGAACGCCAAGGCACAGACAGCAACGGCAATCAGGGATTTCTTATGTTTGGACATGATGTCTCCGAAAGACAAAAACAGCGGGTGAACCTTTAAGACTCGAAGGTTCAATTTTTGTTCGCGACCACCCGACAAACAACCAGAAAATTCACTGTCGATTTTTCGGTGGAGTCGTTCCGGTCACGGTTCTATGCTCTGCCTCATGAACCTACACGACTCGCTGCTCCCACCCCATGCCGAGATGGTCCGCGCCATGCTCGAACGAGACACCGCCTACGAGGGGGTGTTCTTCACTGCGGTCAAGACCACCGGCATCTTCTGTCGCCCCAGTTGCACCGCGCGCAAGCCGAAACCGGAAAACGTGGAATTCTTCGCCCACGCCGACGAAGCCATGTCGGCCGGTTACCGCGCCTGCCTGCGCTGCAAGCCGCTGGACGCTGCTGCAATTGCCCCGGACTGGATCCAAGCCCTGCTCAAGGCGGTGGACGCCGAACCCGACCTGCGCTGGACCGACGCCGTGCTGCTGGAGCAAGGCGTCGAACCGCTGAAATTGCGCCGCTGGTTCAAACAACATTTCGGCATGACCTTTCACGCCTACCTGCGCACCCGTCGCCTGGGCATTGCCTTGGGCGGTATCAAGGACGGCACTTCCATCGACAATGCCGCGTTCGATTCCGGCTATGAATCGTTGAGCGGGTTTCGCGACGCCTTCGTCAAATCCTTCCACATCACGCCGGGCCGCGCGGCCCTCAGCGAACCCTTGTTGTTCGCCCGCCTGACCACGCCATTGGGGCCGATGCTGGCCATGGCCGAACGACGGGGCCTGGTGCTGCTGGAGTTCCTCGACCGTCCGGCCCTGACCAAGGAACTGGAAGAACTGCAGCAGCGCTACGGCTACACGGTCGCGCCAGGGCACAACACTCACCTGCAACAGATCGAAACCGAACTGGCCGAGTATTTCGCCGGCAAACTCACGACGTTCACCGTCCCGCTGCACATGCCCGGCAGTGCATTCGCCATACGAGTCTGGGCTGAACTGCAAAAAATTCCCTACGGCGAAACCCGCAGCTACGGCGGCATCGCCACGGCCCTGGGCAGCCCGGGTGCCAGCCGCGCCGTGGGCTTGGCCAACGGGCAGAATCGCCTGGCCATCGTCATTCCCTGCCACCGGGTGATCGGTGCGGATGGCTCGTTGACCGGCTATGGTGGCGGCCAACCGCGCAAGGCGTTTCTGTTGCGGCTGGAAAAAGCCGCGGTGCAGGTTTCGCTGCCCCTGGCGTTTTGAGCGCCCCGGAGAATGAATACCTGATGCCCGTGCCCTACCACGACGCCAGCGCCTTCCTGGCCAATCTCGACGAAGACTGGCGACGGCACGTCGAGACGATCGGTCCTTGCCTGCTGCAACCCAAGCCGGCCCGGGATCCCTATGAAGCCTTGGTCCGGGCGATTGCCTACCAGCAACTGCACGCCAAGGCAGGCGATGCAATCCTGGGTCGACTGCTGGCGTTGTTCCCGGCGCAGACCTTCCCCTCCCCCACGCAGATCCTGGCGACAGACGTTGCGCAACTGCGCAGTTGTGGGTTTTCCGCCAGCAAGATCGCAACCCTCCAGGGCATCGCCCAAGCGACCCTGGACGGGGTGGTGCCGGACTACGCCACGGCGCGGGCAATGGAGGACGAAGCGTTGATCGAGCGCCTGGTCAGCCTGCGCGGCGTCGGGCGCTGGACCGTGGAAATGCTGCTGATCTACAGCCTGGAGCGGCCCGACATCCTGCCGGCCGATGACTTTGGCGTGCGCGAGGGGTATCGACGGCTCAAGGGATTGGCGCAACAGCCCAGCCGCAAGCAGATGATCGAGATCGGCCTGGCCTGGAGTCCTTATCGGACGGTGGCGGCGTGGTATTTGTGGCGGGTGCCCAAGTGATGGTGGCTGTACCGACGCCTTCGCGAGCAAGCTCGCTCCCACAGGGGATCTGCTGGGTACGCGTTATCTGTGTTCTCTGAGATTAAATGTGGGAGCGAGCTTGCTCGCGATGGCGTCCGCCTGGCAGCCAACAATCCAGGGCCAACCGTCTAGGCTGTCATGAACATCCCAACCCAACTGGAGGTTCCCATGCAGCTAGAAGGATCCTGCCACTGCGGCGCCGTGTCGTTCAGCCTGGCCTGTACCCACCCCTACCCTTATCAACGTTGCTACTGCTCGATCTGCCGCAAGACCCAGGGCGGCGGCGGTTATGCGATTAATTTGGGGGGCGATGCCCAAAGCTTGAAGGTGCGTGGTCGCAAGCACATCTCGATCTACCATGCGCGGCTAAAGGACGACGGCGATAAGCGCGCCCACCGCAGCAGTGCCGAGCGGCATTTCTGTTCCCTGTGTGGATCGGGGCTGTGGCTGTTCAGCCCCGAATGGCCGGAGCTGGTGCACCCGTTCGCTTCAGCCATCGACACGCCGCTGCCGGTACCGCCGGAGCATACCCACTTGATGCTCGGGTCCAGGGCACCATGGGTGGAGGTCGAGGCGCATAAGGGCGACCAGCAGTTCGAGGTCTATCCCGAAGAGTCGATTGCCCAGTGGCATGAACGCCTGGGTTTGACCGGTTGAGAGGCAGCGCTGCAGAAAGCCTCATCGTCGGAACGCCGCCCGGAGCAAGCTCGCTCCCACAGGGGGCGTGTGGGTTTCCAAAATCCACTGTGGGAGCGAGCGTGCTCCGGGCGGCGTTCCGACGATGGCGTCAGGACAAACGGCCCTATGCCGCAGGCACACCACTGTGGAAACGAAATTCCACATCCGGAGATTCGATCAGTTCCCGCTCGGCCTCACGGACCTTGTCGATCACCTGGGCAATGTCCTTGGCATCGCCATACTGGTAAGCCAGTTTCAGGTACCCCTGGAAATGCCGCGCTTCGCTTTTCAGCAAACCGAAGTAGAACTTGCCCAACTCCTCGTCCAGGTGCGGCACCAGGGCCTCGAAACGCTCGCAACTGCGGGCTTCGATGAAGGCGCCGACGACGAGGGTGTCTACCAGTTTGACCGGCTCGTGGCTGCGTACCACCTTGCGCAGCCCCGAGGCATAACGGCCGGCGGAGAGCTGGCGCAAGCCGATCTTGCGCTTTTTCATCAGGCGCATGACTTGCTCGTGGTGCACCAGCTCTTCCCGGGCCAGGCGCGACATCAGGTTGATCAGGTCGACGTGGGAATGGTACTTGGCGATCAGGCTCAGGGCGGTGCTGGCCGCCTTGAATTCGCAGTTCTTGTGGTCGATCAGCAACGTTTCCTGGTCGGCCAGCGCGGCCTGGATCCAGGCATCGGGGGTGCGGCAACCAAGGAATTCGTGGATTTCGGGAAGATTCATGGGGCTCACGGGCAAAGGTAGTCGAGCGAAGGGCGCCGATTATACCGGCCTGCCCCCAGACCACCAGCCACTGCCGTTGATATGCATCAAGTCGATGCCACCCCCACACCCACTAGACTGCCCCACAAGAACTATAGTTGAGCAACGCCAGCCTTTTCATTGGAGAACGCCGATCATGCAAGCCATTCGCAGCATCCTGGTGGTCATCGAGCCCGAACATGCGGAAAGCCTGGCGCTCAAGCGCGCCAAACTGATCGCCGGGGTGACCCAGGCCCACCTGCACCTGTTGGTGTGCGACAGGAAACATGACCATGCAGGCCTGCTCGGCGTGCTCAAAAGCGCATTGCTGGCCGACGGCTACAGCGTCACCACCGAGCAGGCGTGGAACGAAAGCCTCTACGAAACCATCATCGACGTGCAACAGGCTGAAGGTTGCGGGTTGGTGATCAAACAGCATTTCCCCGACAGCCCATTGAAAAAGGCCCTGCTGACCCCGGCGGACTGGAAACTGCTACGCCATTGCCCAACCCCGGTGCTGCTGGTGAAAACTGCCGGTTCCTGGAAAGACAAGGTGATCCTCGCCGCCGTCGATGTGGGCAATGCCGACGGCGAGCATCGCCACCTGCATTCCACCATCATCGACCATGGCTACGACATCGCCCTCCTCGCCAAGGCGCACCTGCATGTGATCAGCGCCCACCCCTCGCCGATGCTCTCGTCCGCCGACCCGACGTTCCAGCTCAAGGAAACCATCGAGGCCCGCTACCGCGAGCAATGCCGGGCGTTCCAGGCCGAGTTCGACATCGACGACCAGCACCTGCACATCGAAGAAGGCCCGGCGGATGTCTTGATTCCGTACATGGCGCGCAAGCTGCAGGCGGCGGTGACGGTCATCGGCACCGTGGCCCGCTCGGGGCTGTCCGGGGTGCTGATCGGCAACACCGCCGAGGCTGTGCTCGACACGCTGGAAAGCGATGTACTGGTGCTCAAGCCCCAGGAGGTGGAGGATCATCTGGTGGAGTTGGCGGTCAAGGAATGAGATGAACGCTGTGGCTGATCCAGCCTGCTTTTGTGGCGAGGGAGCTTGCTCCCGCTCGGCTGCGCAGCAGACGCCTGGATTTGTCAGGACCAGGAAATTTTTCAGGTCAAGAGCGAGGGCCGCTTCGCAGCCCAGCGGGAGCAAGCTCCCTCGCCACAAAAGCGCCCTGGCACAAAAGCTCCTTTGCACAAATGGCTGGTGGTCAGCCGCCAATCGCATCCTTCAGGAACCCCGGCGCGATGTAACGCTGGTAGTGGGCTTCGGACAGAAGGAAAAACTCCCGATCAATGGCATCGCGCAGGTCCGGCAGTTCCCAATCGCGAAATTCCGGCATCAACACCATGCCGTAGGCTTCCAGGTTATTGATCACCCGCGCGCCCCGGGCGATCAACTGATAGGCCCAGCAGTATTCCGACTGGTGCGGCACGAAGCGGATCTTGCGTGACTCCAGTTGCTGGCGCAGCAATGCGGGGTCGAAAACCTCCAACTTGGCCACCATCACCTGCACCAACAGCTGTTCGAGCCGCATCCACACCGCGCGTTTTTCCTCCTCGTTGTAGCCGTTCCAGTGGATCACTTCATGGTGGAACCGCTTGCAGCCACGGCACACCAGGTCACCGTAGACAGTGGAGCAAAGGCCGACGCAAGGGGTCTTGATGAGCTGGTTGGGCATAAGGAAACGCACACGCAAAAACAGGACAGGCCGGCATGTTAGCCCTTTGTCTAAGATTGATCACCCCTCAAACTTCCCGGCCCAACTTACCTTTAATTTTTTTTTCCCGTAGAATCAGCCAGCCTTTTAAGGCGCCAATGTCCGTTAGAAGCTGTTTTCAAAGCGTCACGAGCACAGTCGTTCCTTCAGAGCGGTGTTGGCGAAGGGTCTTTCCAGCGGGGAAAGCCCAACGCCAACCCTCATCAGCTCCCGTTCTGCAGGCGTAAAACTTTGAAAGCAGCTTCTGTGAGGAACTCCGGCAACTCTGGCGTGGAGGCCCAAAAAGCCCCCTGACGCGCATGAGTGCCGTGAGTTTCTGGATGAGCGTCCCGGACACCCATTTGGGACCACTGATGAGGGTAATAACTGTGCTTGAAGCCTACCGCAAACATATCGAAGAGCGTGCAGCCCTGGGTATCGTTCCCCAGCCGCTTAACGCCGAACAAACCGCAGGCCTGATCGAGCTGCTGAAAAATCCTCCGGCTGGCGAAGAAGCTTTCCTCGTTGACCTGATCACCAATCGCGTTCCGCCTGGAGTCGACGAAGCCGCCTACGTCAAGGCCGGTTTCCTGTCCGCCCTGGCCAAGGGCCAGGCCCAATCCCCTCTGCTGGACAAGAAGCGTGCCGTGGAACTGCTCGGCACCATGCAGGGCGGCTACAACATCGTGACCCTGGTGGAGCTGCTGGACGACGCCGAGCTGGCGCCAGTCGCCGCCGAAGAACTCAAGCACACCCTGCTGATGTTCGATGCCTTCCACGACGTGGCTGAAAAAGCCAAGAACGGTAACGTCCACGCCAAGGCCGTGCTGCAATCCTGGGCTGACGGCGAGTGGTTCAAGAAGCGCCCGGTGCTGGCCGACAAGATCAGCCTGCGCGTGTTCAAGGTCACCGGCGAAACCAACACCGACGACCTGTCCCCTGCCCCGGACGCCTGGTCCCGCCCGGACATCCCGCTGCACGCCCTGGCCATGCTGAAAATGGCCCGTGACGGCATCGTTCCGGACGAGCAAGGCAAGACCGGCCCGATGAAGCAGATCGAAGAAATGCGCGGCCAGGGCTTCCCGATCGCCTACGTCGGTGACGTGGTCGGTACCGGCTCCTCGCGTAAATCGGCCACCAACTCGGTGCTGTGGTTCTTCGGCGACGACATTCCTTACGTGCCGAACAAGCGCGCTGGCGGTTTCTGCTTCGGCAGCAAGATCGCTCCGATCTTCTACAACACCATGGAAGATGCCGGCGCACTGCCCATCGAGTTCGACGTGTCGAACATGAACATGGGCGACGTGATCGACCTGTACCCCCATGCCGGCAAGGTCTGCAAGCACGGTACCGACGAAGTCATCACCACCTTCGAAATGAAGACCCCGGTGCTGTTGGATGAAGTCCGCGCTGGCGGCCGTATCCCGCTGATCATTGGCCGTGGCCTGACCGAGAAGGCTCGCGCCGAACTGGGCCTGCCAGCGTTCGACCTGTTCAAGAAGCCTGAAGCACCGGCTGAAAGCACCAAGGGTTTCACCCTGGCGCAGAAGATGGTTGGCAAGGCCTGCGGCCTGGCAGAAGGCCAAGGCGTACGCCCTGGTACCTACTGCGAACCGAAAATGACCACCGTGGGTTCCCAGGACACCACCGGTCCAATGACCCGTGACGAACTGAAAGACCTGGCGTGCCTGGGCTTCTCGGCTGACCTGGTGATGCAGTCCTTCTGCCACACCGCGGCCTATCCGAAGCCGATCGACGTGACCACCCACCACACCCTGCCTGACTTCATCATGACTCGCGGCGGCGTTTCCCTGCGTCCGGGCGACGGCATCATCCACTCGTGGCTGAACCGCATGCTGCTGCCAGACACCGTGGGTACCGGCGGTGACTCCCACACCCGTTTCCCGATGGGCATCTCGTTCCCGGCCGGTTCCGGCCTGGTCGCGTTCGCCGCTGCCACCGGCGTCATGCCGCTGGACATGCCGGAATCGATCCTGGTGCGCTTCAAAGGCAAAATGAAACCTGGCATCACCCTGCGTGACTTGGTTCATGCCATTCCGTACTTCGCCATCCAAAACGGTCTGCTGACCGTCGAGAAGAAAGGCAAGAAAAACGCCTTCTCCGGCCGCATCCTGGAAATCGAAGGCCTGGAAGGCTTGACCCTGGAACAGGCTTTCGAACTGTCCGACGCATCGGCCGAACGTTCGGCTGCCGGTTGCACCATCAAGCTGTCGAAAGAGTCGATCACCGAGTACCTGCAATCGAACATCACCCTGCTGCGCTGGATGATCGGCGAAGGCTACGGTGATGCACGTACCCTGGAACGTCGCGCCCAAGCGATGGAAGCCTGGATCGCCAACCCGCAACTGATGGAAGCCGATGCCGACGCCGAATACGCCGAAGTCATCGAAATCGACCTGGCCGACATCAGCGAGCCTGTGCTCTGCGCGCCGAACGATCCGGACGACGCCCGTCTGCTGTCCAGCGTTGCTGGCGAGAAAATCGACGAAGTGTTCATCGGTTCGTGCATGACCAACATCGGTCACTTCCGCGCTGCCGGTAAGCTGCTGGAGCAAGTCAAAGGCCAGCTGCCAACCCGCCTGTGGCTGTCGCCGCCGACCAAGATGGACGCTCACCAGCTCACCGAAGAAGGCTACTACGGCATCTACGGCAAGGCCGGTGCACGGATGGAAATGCCAGGCTGCTCGCTGTGCATGGGTAACCAGGCACGCGTCGAGCCGAACTCCACCGTGGTGTCGACGTCGACCCGTAACTTCCCGAACCGTCTGGGTGACGGCGCGAACGTCTACCTGGCTTCGGCCGAACTGGCGTCCGTTGCGTCGATCCTGGGTCGCCTGCCGACCGTCGAGGAGTACATGGAATACGCCGGCAAGATCGACAGCATGGCAGCGGACGTGTACCGCTACCTGAGCTTCGATCAGATCGCCGAGTTCCGTGAAGCGGCTGCAAACGCCAACATCCCGGTCGTTCAAGCCTAACGCTTAAAACGCCCGACTAAAAACGCCGCCCTTCTTGCGAGGGGCGGCGTTTTTTTATGGCTTGTTTATTTCGATGCCCGGCGAGCCACCGCTATCGCGAGCAAGCTCGCTCCCACATTGGATTTTCAGCGAACACAAAATTCATATACACCGCAAAACCTGTGGGAGCGAGCTTGCTCGCGAAGAGGCCGGCCCATCCAACATCTTCATCGACTGTGACACCGCCTTCGCGAGCAAGCTCGCTCCCACAGGAAAGGCCTATGCCAAGAAGGAATAGACCAACGCTGTAATCGCCACCAACCCCACCAACACCACAAAGACATTGGAAGCCTGACCGCGATAACGGGCCATGGCTGGGACTTTGCGGATGGCATACATCGGCATCAGGAACAAGATGGCCGCGATGACCGGGCCGCCCAGGGTTTCGATCATGCCCAGGATGCTCGGGTTGAGGGTGGCGACGATCCAGCACACCACCAGCATGAACGCTGCGGTGAGGCGGTCCAGGGTCTTGGGGGCCGGGCGGCGGCCGCTCTTGACGATCAGGCCCTTGAGGCCTTCGCTGGCGCCGATGTAGTGCCCCAGGAACGATTTTGAGATGGCAACAAACGCAATCAGCGGCGCGGCAAAGGCGATGGTCGGGTTGCTGAAGTGGTTGGCCAGGTACGACAGGATCGACAGGTTCTGCGCCTTGGCCTCGGCCAGTTGCGCCGGGGTCAGGGTCAGCACGCAGCTGAACACGAAGAACAACACCATCACCACCATCAGCACATGGGCGCGCGACAGGATCTGCGAACTGCGTTCCTCGGCGTTATCGCCATAGCGACGCTTCTGGTCCACCGCAAACGCCGAGATGATCGGCGAATGGTTGAACGAGAACACCATCACCGGGATTGCCAGCCACAAGGTATGCAACAACGCCGAAGGTGCAGGCGGCGTCGACGCCGTGGTCAGGATGCCGCCGCTCCAGTGGGGAATCAGGAACACCGCCAGGAACAGCAGCGCCACGATGAACGGATAGACCATCAGGCTCATGGCCTTGACGATCGCCTGCTCGCCGCAGCGGACCACCGCCAGCAGGCCCAGGATCAGCACCAGGGACAGCACGACCCGAGGGGGCGGCTGGATGTGCAACTGATGCTCCAGGAAACTGCCCACCGTGTTGGTCAGCGCCACACTGTAGATCAGCAGGATCGGGAAAATGGCAAAGAAATACAAAAGCGTGATCAGTGCGCCGGCCTTGAGACCGAAATGCTCCTCAACCACCTCAGTGATGTCCGCGCCATCACGACCGGACAACACGAAACGGGTCAGGCCCCGGTGGGCATAAAACGTCATGGGGAACGCCAGCAACGCCAGGATCAGCAACGGCCAAAAACCGCCCAGGCCCGCGTTGATCGGTAAGAACAGAGTGCCTGCACCGATGGCGGTGCCAAACAGACCCAGCATCCAGGTGGTGTCGTGGCGACTCCATTGGCTGAGGGTGGCTGGGACTGTCGTTTCAAAGCGCTCTTCGACGCTATTGGCCTGATCATTCATCCGGTCGGATCTCCGCTTTCCGGTCACATGCACCCGGCCGGGACGAGTCGGAAAACCCCGACAGGCAGCGCCCTGGCCGAAACAGGGGCGCGATTGTCCGGGATTAGCGAGCAGAAGCAAAGACTTAGCTGAGGAGCGGTTATGCGGATCAGATGGCTGTCATAAAAATGGTCCCCGTATTTCCCTGTCTTCCCTGTGGGAGCGAGCTTGCTCGCGATAGCGGAGGATCAGCCGACATTCATGCTGGATGTGCCATCGCTATCGCGAGCAAGCTCGCTCCCACAGTTGGATTGAAGTACAGCCGCCAGAGCCAGGCCGGCTGTCAGGCCGCCTCGCGAGCAAGCTTTGCTCCCACAGACAAGAGGATCCAAAAAATGAATCCAAAAAGCCCAAGCTCCCCCTGCCCTCGACTCCTACAATCAGGTTGAATACCTGATGTTCGACAAAGCGCCCACAGGAGCCCAGCATGACCGCAACCGTTCTGGTACTGGTTGAAACCGTCAATGAATACCTGCCGATTCTCGAGCGGCAGGGTTACCACTTGGAATTGGCGCCCACGCCGGCCGAACGCAAGACCGCGATCTTCGAACACGGTGAACGCTTCAGCGCAGTGCTGACCCGCGGCCCCCTGGGTTTGACGGCGGAAGAAATCGCCGCCCTGCCCAACCTGCAGATCATCTGCGTGATCGGCGCCGGCTACGAGCAGGTAGACCTGCAGGCCGCACGCAACCGGGGCATCGTGGTGACCAACGGTGCCGGGGTCAACGCGTCGTCGGTGGCCGACCATGCCATGGCGCTGCTGCTGGCGCTGGTGCGTGACATTCCCCGGGCCGACGCGAGTGTGCGCCGGGGCGAGTGGGCCAAGGTCATGCGCCCCTCCCTGGCCGGTAAGCGCCTGGGTGTGCTGGGCCTGGGCGCGGTGGGCATGGCGATTGCCAAGCGGGCCGCCCTCGGCTTCGACATGAGCGTCAGCTACCACAATCGGCGGATGCGCAACGACGTGCCGTACGCCTTCTGCGCCACGCCCACGGAACTGGCCCGGGTCTCGGACTTTCTGATCGTCGCCACGCCCGGCGGCCTGGACACCCGGCAATTGATCAACAAACAGGCCCTTGATGCCCTCGGCCCCCATGGTTTCTTGGTGAACATCGCTCGCGCCAGCGTGGTCGCCACCACCGACCTGATCCACGCCCTGGAACATCGACGGATCGCCGGAGCCGCCCTGGACGTGTTCGACCACGAGCCCGAAGTGCCAGACGCGCTGAAACACCTGCCCAACGTCGTGCTGACCCCCCATGTGGCCGGCCTGTCGCCGGAAGCGACACGGGACACGGTGGAACTGGTGGGCCAGAACCTGAACGCATTCTTTTCCGGCAAACCGGTGCTGACGCCGGTGCCGCTACCCGACCCGCAGCCTTAAAGCACCCCTAGCAGGGTCCACAACCGCCGGGACTCGGCATCGGCACTGATCAGTTCACCCAGCAGCTCGCTCAGCGGCTTGTTGCCCCACTCCACCCCGCGCCGGATCAGGTAGGGCACCGGGCTGTGGGGCTCGGTGCGGGCCAGGTAACCGGCGATCACCAGCAACTGTCGGTAGGCCTCTTCACGATTGGCCGGCTCCTGGAAGACCTGGGCCACTGCCGCCTGTGGCTGGGATGTCGGTGAGGTAGCCGCCGGGGCCGTTTGCACCGGCACGACGGTGGGTTGCTGTGGGTGCATCGCGATGAACTCCTCTACCAGTGACAGCAACGCCTGCATCACGTCCTGCAAGGATTTGTAACCCGGCGCCAGGCTGCCCAGGTAGGCGTCGCTCCAGGCTTCGAGCCGTTGCAGGTGCTGCAGGCTCAACATCAGGCTGCCCTGGCGATGCAACCAGAACGACAAGGGTGTGCCGCGAATCAGTTCGCTGAGTTTCTTGTGATCGTTGCGCGCCGCTTCCGCCGAGGCCTTGGCGTTCTTGCTGTCGTTGACCAACACCTGCTGGCGCTGCAAGCGTTGCCAGTCGTCCAGGCAGAAACTGGCGAACGCCGAGTCCCGGCCATCGAGCAATGGCACCCGCGTCAGCAGCACTTCGCTGTAGCGACGGGCCAGCCACTCCAGCGGAATCACCCGCCACGACTGGTCGCCTTCGTCGGCTTGGGGGTGCAATTGCTCCGGATAGCGCTCGCACAGCCCCGCCACCAGCGCCAGGCTGCCCGGCAATCCCTCCAGCCCGGCCATGTGCAGCCAGGCCTCCCCCAGCCAGGCGCTGATCATCAGGTCCTTGCTGCGCTCCAGCAGCAGCGTGCTCGCGAGCCGTTCCAGGTCCGGCCACAGGGCACGCTTGATCGAAGACTGCCACACGCCGGTGGGCAGGCTGGTGTCGTCCTCCCGACGCAATTCGCGCAATTGATCGTATTCCGGTTCGTAGCGTAGATCCTGGCCACAGGGCGATTCGGCGCTGATCGGCTCAAGCAACTGAGTGACCAGTTCCGGCAAAGGCGATATCGGCAAGCTCACAGGCCCTCCTCACGGGTGGCGATGGCGGGGCTCGATGAGGTCGCCATGAAGGGTGAACGGGGGGCCCGCGTCGGCAGCGGCGGGATCGACAACGGCAGCTTGGAGCCCTGGCTCATCAACGACAGGCGCACGAACATCAGTGTCCGCTCCGCCGTGCGCGCCTGGGTCTGGGCGGTGACTGGCAATTGCAGGGCCAGGGGGAAATCGGTGTAGTCGACGTTCGGTTGGCGCTGGGCTGACGCCTGGGAGCGCATCAACCGCAGCAATGACCAAGGCCCTTGGTATTCCCAGCCCGCCTCCAGGTCGCGCACCACCAGGTTCGGTTGCAAGGGGTCGTTGGCCGGACGCTGGTAACCGTTACGGGCCCAGCGCAAGGTCAGGCTCACGGGCTGACCCACCATCCACCGCAGGTTCTGCTGATCACCGCCGGGGTAGCGGATCTGCTGGTTGCCGGCGTTCAGGCCCCAGGCGATCACCTGGTCGGCGCCGCGTTCCTCATCCCGATCGGTCCGCCAGCGCACGTCCATCTCCACGCCAAGAATGCCGCTCTTGTCCCGTACGAACAGCGGTCCGAGCCAGGTCCCGGCCTGTTTCAAACGGTTGAGGAAATCCTCGGCCGCGAGCCGCTCCGGCGCCTGACTCAACGCCAACCCGGCCTGGGCCAGGGGCAGGCGTGTGTCGATCAACGCCAGCAAGTGTTGGACCCGCGCCGGGTCGGCATCGCTGGCCCGCACATCCTGGGCAAACGGAAAGCGCCCGGCCAGGTATTGATTGAAATAGTTGGCCAGGTCATTCCAGGCGGTCGCCGCCTGGTCCTGTTGCAAGTACAGGCAGCGCTGCAGGGCGCCCTGCTGCAAGGCAATCGTGCGCTGGGCCAAGTCACCGCGCCCGCTGGGCAGGCTGGCGGTCTGCAAGATCTGCGCGCAGGACGCGGTGTCCATGGCGATAAAGTCGCGGCTCACCAATTGCTCCAGCTGGGCCGCCGAGCTGGCCGGGTTCTGGTTCTTGTACTTGAGCAATTCATCGTTGAGGGCCATGAAGCGCGCAACGTGGTCATGCTCCAGGGCCGACAGGTTGTCCTGCTGGACGATCAGCCATTCCAGGGCAGGCATTCGCTGCTCGGCGGCCTGCAGCATCACGCCGAATTGCTGGCTCAGGCTCAGCTTCAAGTCTTGTGGATCGCTGGCACCGTAGAGCTGCAAGCCGAAGTTCTTCGAACCGTCCCAGCGTTGGATATCGGCCCGCTGGCTGAACAGCGGTTGGGCATCGATTTCGTCCAGGCCACTCTTGATCTGCGCCAAGGCCCGGCGATTGAGCAGACGCTGGAAGCGGATCGCCAGGTCGCCGCGGTGCACATCCATAAAGGCTTTTTGCAGTGCCACGGCCTGGGCCGTCTGCACATTGAAGCCCATGCCGGGCAATGACGCATCGCTTTCATCCAGGCTCAACCACATGGCCCGCGCCGCGGCACCTTCGGCGGCCTGCATCAGCGCGTCACGGTAATCCGGCGGAATGCGCGGCAGTTCCTCACTGGCATAACTCTTGTAGCTGGCGAAGTAATTCAGGGCGACGCTGAAGTCATCGCTGCCATCGCCCTGGCCCATCGCATCGGGGTTGCTGTCCGACGGATCCTTCTGCATCGCCAACGCTACGAAATCGCGCTTGAACAGTGCCTGCACCGCACCGTCCAGCGCCGTGACATGGTCTTGCAAGACCAGCAGGCCGCTGCCCTGTTGCACCAACAGGTTGTCCCGGGAACCGGTCTGGACAATCCACTGATCACGAAAACTCTGCTGCAACTTCGCCGCCTGGCTCTCCAGGTCCTGCTCGATATCCGGCCCCAGCAAAGCACTGTGGCTGACCTTGTCGAGCATCTGGCTGTAACCGGGCACCAGGTCCTGGCCCTTGCCTCGACCCCAGGCGGAATTGGTCAAGCTGACCAACGTCTGTAAATCGTCGATCAGCGCCATCAGGTCTTCAAGCTCACTCAAGGAGTTGCCGCTGCCGGCCTCCAGCCGTTGCAGGTGCAGCTTGAGGTAACCGGCCTGGCGCACGAAGTTGTCCGCCAGGAAGTAATGGTCCAGCCAGCGCTGCATCAGGCCGGTGAAATTATCGGAGATCACTGGGCGAGCAGCGTTCAGATCCAGCCCTTTCAAGTCGCTGTTCTGGGCGTCGAACAGCACCCGGTTGTAGAAATGTGCGCGGCTCAAGGTCCCGGTGTTGAGGCCCAGGGACAAGGCTGTGTTGCTCAGTTGCACCAGTTCGTCCAGGGGCGCCTTGGGATCGTTTACCACCTGGCTGAACAGTTGGTTGTGCTGTTCCAGGCGTACCGCCAGGTCCACCAGCGCCTTGGCTTTCACGTAGCTCTGCCATTGCGCCGGGTCTTCGCTCTCGACGTTGCCCCGCCGCTCGGTGTTACGGATGGACTTGAGTTGTTCCAGGTCTGAGTTGAGCAGGTCCCGCAGCGGCAATATCCAATGATGCCGGGCGGTCAGGCGCAAGCCATTCTCCAGTTGCGTGTCCACGGAAGAGAACCAAGAAGTCGGAAAGACCACCGAGACGAAGCGCCAGCGCGGGGCTTTTTCCAACACGTTCCAATAGTTCTGCACGTTGTGCCGGGTCGGCTCCAGTTGCGGCTCGTCAGGGTCAACCACGAGGTGGTTCTTATGGGCGCTGAGGATCAACCGCGACAGTCCCTCGGCTTCCTCCACTGAATCATGCCAGACCCAGACCATGCTCCCCAGCCATACCAGCCCTACCACCATTGCCACCACCGCGACCAAGCGATGCCCGCGTTGGCGCAAGCGCAACATCCGTGGCACCGGCTGGGCCAGGCCCCGTTCGGCCACCAATCGCCGCGACCACAACTGCCGGGCAAACACGGTTTGCCGCTGGGCGTTGTCAGAGGCGGTGAACCCGTCGCTGCTGAGGGAAGGTGCCTGGCTGGCGGTGAAATATACCCCACGAAAACGCGGCGCCTCGCCTTGGGCATTGCCCTGGAACACCGGCTCCAGCAGGATCTGCAAAGCCCGCCGCAAGCCTTCGAAACGCTCCGGCAAGCCATAAAGATCGGTACTCAGTTGCCCCGACAGCGCACCGATCTCGATGATCGACTGCGACAGCGCGGCGTTGACCTGGTCCAGGGCCTGGTCACTCCACTGCGACTGCCACGCCGCGTCCGGCAAATACGGCGACGACCAGCCCAGCATCGACTCGCGCGCCTCGGCGGGCAGCGCGCTGACCAGTTCCTGGAACCCAGGCAGTTCTTCCATCCCGGTGATCACGACATACACTGGCAGGCTGAGGCCGAAGCGTTGCAACAGATCGATGAAACAGCGCCGGACCTTGAGGCTCAGCTCGGTGGTGTGTTCGATGTCATCGAGGGTGCTGAACGGCACGGTCCAGATCACCGCATCCAATGGCCGCTTGCTGCGCAAGCGCAACATCAGCCCGAGCAGGCGCCACCAATTGCCCCGTTGCCGGTTCATGCCCTCATCGGGCAGAAACAGTGCCTGGGGCACCACCAAGACCGCGCCGTCGGCATCGCAAAACCAACGCCCGAACCAGGCCGCCTTCTCGGTCGGTTGCAAGCGCCACTGGGCGCACAACTGGGCACCGTCGGTTTCGTTGCCGAGCATCATCAGCCAGGGCATCTGATAGCGGTCGCGAGTGCCCTGCTCCTGCTCCATGTGGCGCACCGCCCCATAGAAACTGCGGATCGCCGCCCCGCCCTGGGTCCGCAGCCACCAGACCAGGGCCGCAATCAACAGCACCACGACAACAGCGAGCAACACCAGGGCAACGAGATTGAACAGGCTCATGAGTCCTGCTCCTGGACCACCGACTCGCCCAGTTGCAGCACGGGTTCGAGTTCCAGGCGAATGTCACGCCAGAACACCTGCCCCAGACCGGTGAGCAACAACACCATCGCCAGGATCGCCAACCCCAGCCGCAAGCCGTCCGGCAACGACTGCTGCACCGGCATCCGCACCGGTGGCACCGCCGAAGACAGCGCCAGGCGCTGGCTGACATCGACATAATCGGCCTCGTGCTGCCAGGCGAAGGTGAACAGCGCCCCGCGCCATTTGGCCTGCTGGAGCTGGCCAGGTTCGCCACGCAATCGCCCCTGGAAACCGAGGATCAGGCATTGCAGGTAGACATTCGCCAGGTCCCGGGTGCCGGGCATCTGCTCATCCAGCAATTTCTTGATCGCCGCCGGCAAGCGCTCGCCGGCCTGGCGACTGGCGTACATGCGCGATTCGAGGGGGTGCTGCTGCCAAGCCAATTGCCCAGGCCAGGGGCTGAACAGCAGGGTCTCGTCCACCAACGCCACGAAGGCATAGACCAGCGCCTTGACCTGCTCGGTGGCCGCATCGCCGACGGTGGCGAAGGCTACCCGCCACAGGCGCTGGGCGCTGCGCCCGGAAAACTCCACCACCCGATTGACCAACACCGCAGGGTCGCTGTCCTTGGGCAAGTCCTGCCATTCCTGGGACCACTTCAGCCAGGCCTGGCGAAAAGCGCTGCTCAGCGGCGCCTCATGCAGACTCCGAACCGCCCCGCCACTTCCGTCTGGCATACGACTCCCCTTCTGCGATCAGGCACTTTCACCGGCTTGCGCCACGAACAACACCACCTGCCACGGGCTGCTGGCCTGGGCCGATGCCGGCGCCACAATGTGCAGCGGCAATTGCCCGTCGAACCATTGCCCGCTGGCGGCCACCACGAACAGACGGGTGTCGTCGCCGACGCTGTAGGCCACCTGTTCGTTGCGGCTCATGGCCTGGTGGGGCAAACCGCTCATGCGTTGCCGGCTCAGCAGCGGGACGTGCCGTGCCGACGCGATGATCGCCCCGCGCAACCAGTCGGCCGCCGCTTGCTCGCTGGCGCCGTTGGGCATGCGCAGGCCGATCACCAGGCGTTGATCCGGTTGGTCGTCCGGCAATTGGATCGAGAAGACCTGCTCGTTGCGCTCGAAGGCCAGGCTGCGATAGCCGGCGCGGACCAGCTCCAGAGTGGTTTCCAGCCAGTCGAGCAGCGGCTCGTAACCACGCTGCAACTCGAGAAAGTCCAGCGGTGCGAAGGCCGGGACGCCTGCCAGCGGATCGAGGGCCGACCAGCTCCCGGCCAGCCCCAGCAACAGGCCGTAGAGTGCCTGGGGCGTCGCCACCCGGGTGGTCAACGCCCCTTCGACCTCCGGCAAGCGCGCCCACAAGGCGGTCAATTGCCGGCGGATTTCCATGGCATCGTCCTGGTTGCCTGCCGCCTGGGCCTGGCGCAAGCGACCGGCGAGGAACATGCATTTTTCCCGAGCCCTGGCGCACACCCCGGCGACCCGCCGACCGAGGACCGACTCCGGCAACAGGACCGGCGTCGGCGGCGTGTACGGCACGCGCCAGAAACCGCCGCCCTCCTTGCGAATGCGCAGCAGCGGCAGGCAGATCGAATCGGCCTTGCTCAGTTGCGTGCACAGCCTCGGGTTCGGTCGCCAGACGGTGATTGACTCGGGAAACTCGCCGCTCGTGAGGTCTGGCAGCGCTTCGCCGACCACCGATTGCATGCGCCCCTTGAGCGGCAGCAGTTGGCCGGCGCGCCACAACGGGCTGACAGCCAGGTAAACGGTCACGGTGGCGTCGTCGGTCTTATCGATGGCCTCGCTGATGTCCAGCTCCAAGGTCGGCCCGACGCCCGCCTGCAGATTGACCGGCAAACCGTCCGGCAGGGTGCCTTGCAATTGCAGCAGTCGAACCTGGCCGGCGCTGAGGGCCGACGGGTCGACTTCCAACTGGCTGACGCCCCAGAACCAAGGGTTGCAAGCCCCGGCGAAATGCGCAGCCAAGGCCTCGGCGCGCAACCCTTGCAATTGAAAATGCTGGGGCAGCAATTGCATGCCCTCATGCCAGCACACCGCGTCAGGTAACAGACTCATACGACTCCCTTCGACATTCCAATGTCGCCGCGCAAGGCGGCCCGCGGTTCACTCAAGGCTGGCTGTCATCGCGCTGGCCATCGTTGACCAGCGTCATCTCGCGACTGTCGAACTTCAGCCAGGCCTTGCGCTGATCGTCCAGCCGAAGCCGGTGGGCTCCGGGAGTGTTATAGCTGGCGAAGACCAAAAGTCCAGCGGCGCGCCGGCCCTCCAACGGGAAGGGTTGACGGTCGATGAATTGCCCCGGAACCAGCTCCAGCCCCCACACCGACATGAGTTGACGATAGTCGCGCTGGAACTGTTCGCGCTCGGCGAACCATTGGCTGGCGGTGATGCCCGACAGCTGCTTGAGCAGGTCCGGGTCGTTCACCGCGATGAAATCCACCGCGATCGGCGTGTCGTCGTTGGCGCCGGAAGCGACGTCCAGGGTCAAGCTGTCGAGGTCGACACTGGGGGCGAAGAGCGAGCAACCGGTGAGTGCCAGGCTCAAAAAAAATCCATAAAAAAACTCACGCAAAATGAATCTTCCTTTTCTCAGCGGTCAAAAATTGTTTTTGCTTGCTTTTTTATAGACCTGTTCTAGCGTCTTGGATAGTTCGACCCACACGGTTGAATGGACCAGGTTCGTCAAGGGAATGACAGGTTTTCTGCCGCCCATTTGCAACCTGCGGATCAGCAAGGGAATGCGATGAGCGGGACTCCCGATGCATTGCTCCCACACATGCATCGGAGTCGGCCGCCATGGCAGAAAGTACCCAGCACAAGCTCGACAGAGTCCGCCCTCCCCGCGTCCAGATCACCTACGACGTGGAAATCGGCAACGCCATCGAGAAAAAAGAATTGCCACTGGTCGTCGGCATTCTGGCCGACCTCTCGGGCAAGCCGTTGGACCCGCTGCCCAAGCTCAACGAGCGGCGCTTCACGGAAATCGATCGGGACAATTTCAACGAGGTGCTCGCCTCCATCTCCCCCCGCGCCACGCTGCAGGTGAACAACACCCTCAGCGGCGACGACAGCAAGCTCAACATCGAGCTCAACTTCCGCCACATCGACGACTTCGACCCGGTGAAGGTCGTGGAGCAGGTCACGCCGTTGCGCCGTTTGTTCGAAGCGCGCCAACGCCTGCGGGACTTGCTGACCAAGCTCGACGGCAACGACGACCTGGACAAATTGCTGCGTGACGTGATCGCCAACACCGAAGGCCTGCAGGAGATCAAATCGGCCCGCCCACAGGACACGACGCCAGAGCTGCCGACCGTCGCCGCCAACGATGACCCTGCCCCGGCCGAGCCACAGGCCTGATCGCGCGCCTCATTCAAGGGAGATAAAGCCATGCCTGCTTCATCCAGCGCTCAAACCAGCGAGAGCACGACCCAGACCCTGTCCCTGCTGGACAAGATCATCGCCGAAGGCCGCATGGCCCACGACGACAGCCAGCAAGACTACGCCCGCGACATGCTGGCCGAATTCGCCACCCAGGTCCTCGACGAAGGCATGGCCATCGACAAGGACACGGTGGCGATGATCAACGACCGCATCAGCCAGATCGACCAGTTGATCAGCGCCCAGCTCAACGAAGTGCTGCACCATCCCGAACTGCAGAAGCTCGAAGCCTCCTGGCGCGGCCTGCACCTGCTGGTGCAGAACACCGAAACCAGCACCCGACTGAAATTGCGCCTGCTCAACGTCACCCAGAAAGAACTGCAGAACGACCTGGAAAAAGCCGTCGAATTCGACCAGAGCGCGCTGTTCAAGAAAATCTACGAAGAAGAATACGGCACCTTCGGCGGGCACCCGTTCAGCCTGCTGGTGGGTGACTACACCTTTGGCCGGCATCCGCAGGACATCGGCCTGCTGGAAAAACTCTCGAACGTCGCGGCCGCCGCGCACGCCCCGTTCATTGCCGCCGCCAGTCCGCGGTTGTTCGACATGACCAGCTTCACCGAACTGGCGATCCCCCGGGACCTGTCGAAGATCTTCGAGAGCCAGGAACTGATCAAGTGGCGCGCCTTCCGCGAAAGCGAAGACTCGCGCTACGTGTCCCTGGTGCTGCCGCACTTCCTGCTGCGCCTGCCCTACGGCCCGGACACCTTGCCGGTGGAAGGCATCAACTACGTCGAAGACGTCAACGGCACCGACCATAGCAAGTACTTGTGGGGCAACGCCGCCTGGACGCTGGCGCAACGCATCACCGAAGCCTTCGCCAAATATGGCTGGTGCGCGGCGATTCGCGGGGCCGAAGGCGGGGGCGCAGTCGAAGGCTTGCCGGCCCATACCTTCCGCACCAGTTCCGGCGACCTGTCGCTCAAATGCCCGACCGAAGTGGCGATCACCGACCGCCGTGAAAAAGAACTCAACGACCTGGGATTCATCTCCCTGTGCCACAAGAAAAACAGCGACGTGGCGGTGTTCTTTGGCGGCCAGACCACCAACAAGGCCAAGGTCTACAACACCAACGAGGCCAACGCCAACGCGCGGATCTCGGCGATGTTGCCGTATGTGCTCGCGGCTTCGCGTTTCGCCCATTACCTGAAGGTGATCATGCGCGACAAGGTCGGCAGCTTCATGACCCGCGACAACGTGCAGACCTACCTCAACAACTGGATCGCTGACTACGTGCTGATCAACGACAACGCGCCGCAAGAGATCAAGGCGCAGTATCCGTTGCGCGAAGCCCGGGTGGACGTCACGGAGGTGGCCGGCAAGCCTGGCGCCTACAAGGCCACGGTGTTCCTGCGGCCGCACTTCCAATTGGAGGAACTGACGGCCTCGATCCGCCTGGTGGCGACGTTGCCGCCACCGGTCGCTGCCTGACCACGGCGTGGCTGTGTGACTGTGTGGCTGTGTGGCTGTGTAGCTAGAGAGCTTTTTGTGGCGAGGGAGCTTGCTCCCGCTGGGCCGGGCTGGCGCTCCAGCGCGAAGCGGCCCTGTTTTTTGGGACTGCTGCGCAGTCCAGCGGGAGCAAGCTCCCTCGCCACAAAAGCTCCATTGCCACAAAAGCGCTCCAGCTACAAAAGCTATCTAGCCACAGCAAGCGCCTTGGCCACGGGTTAATTCATCGGTATCGGGCACTGCCTCATTCGTCTTCTTCAGGAGTTCCACACAATGGATGCAATCATTCTCGACCTCGGCGGCGACATCAAGGGCGATAGCCTGCTGGAGGGTTTCACGGACAAGATCGAGGTCATGTCCTACAGCCATAACGTGGCCATGCAGGTCACCAACGACGTCAGCAACTCGGAGCGCACCTCCGGCCGGCCCCACATCGGCGAATTCACCCTGACCAAATTCATCGACAGCTCCACCCCGTCGCTCAACGAATATTGCTGCGCCGGCAAGCCCATCCCGCAAGCCGTCGTCACCATCGGCCGCAACGCCGCCGAAGGCAGCGGCCAGATCATGCCCTTCATTGTCTACACCCTGACCAACGTCGTGCTGTCCAACGTCAGTGTCAGCGGCGGCACCGGCGGTAAACCCGTGGAAACCCTGTCGCTGAATTTCACCAAGATCAAATGGGAGCTCACCGCACAGAAAGACGACGGCACCAAGGAAGGCACGGCCGGCACGACCTGGGACCTGGCCGCCAACAAAATGACCAAGTAGGGAAGCCGTGCCCATGGCTGGCTTCGGGCTGCGCCCGCCCCTGTTCGAACGCCTGGCCAGCCCGGCGGACGATACCGGGCGGGCGTTCGACCGACAGGCGCTGCAAGACTCGGTGCATGCCGAGCTGTCGCGCCTGTTCAATACCCGTCGCGGCCCACGGACGCTGACCGAACCCCCGAGCATCCTCGACTACGGCATCGCCGACTGGACCGCGCTGCAACAGCAGCGCAGCGATGACCGGCGGCAACTGACCCGGGAAATCCGCCAGGCCATCACTCACTTCGAACCGCGCCTGCGCCTGGGCGACGTCGAAGTCTGCCCGGTGCCGGGCCATCCGCAGCAACTGTGCATACGGCTGTCGGGCGAGCTGCGCGGCGACCTGCATGCCTGGCCCGTGGCCTTTGTCATCGAGCACGCCGGCGACGGCCTTGAGGTGCGCCATGAGCGACTCGATTGACCCGCAATTGCTGGACTATTACCAACGCGAACTGACCTGGTTGCGTCACGCCGGGAACCTGTTCGCCGAGCGTTATCCCAAGGTCGCCCGGCGCCTGGAGCTGTCCCCCGGCGAGTGCCCCGACCCCCATGTCGAGCGCCTGCTGGAAGGATTCGCCCTGCTGGCCGCGCGCTTGCAACGGCGGCTGGACGACGACTACGCCGAATTCAGCGATGCCCTGCTCGAACAGCTTTACCCGCTGGCCATGCGGCCCTTGCCGTCGTGCGCCATCGTGCAGTTCGAACCCGACCCGAGCAAAGGCAACTTGAACGAGGGCTATCCGCTACCCCGCGACACGCCGCTGTTCGTCACCACCGACAAAGGCCAGAGCATTCACTTTCGCACCACCGCCGCAGTCCATTTGTGGCCGGTACAGGTCAGCGAAGCATTACTGCTGGGCAGCGATGAAGCCCAGGCATTGACCGGCGTGGTCCAGGCCCGCTCGGCCTTGCGCCTGGAATTGCGTTGCCTGGGGGAAAGCCAGTGGTCGGCGCTGGGGATCGACTCGCTGCGGGTGCACCTGGCGGCATCACCGATGATCAACGCCGGGCTGTACGATCTGCTGGGCGCTCACGCCATCAAGGTCTTGGCCGGCGCGCCGGGAAGCGTGCCGGAACCGTTGGCTGGCCTGCCGCAGATCGTCGGCTTCGCCAGCGACCAGGTCTTGCTGCCAGACGAAGACGGCGTGCACCCCGGCATGCGCCTGCTGGCCGAATACTTTGCCTTTCCGGATAAATTCAGCTTCTTCGACTTGCCCCTGGCCGGCGCCACCAGTGACAGCCAGTCCTTGTACCTGTACATCGTATTCGACCGCGCGCCCAGCAGTCGCCTGCCGCTCCAGGCCAGCGACATCGCCTTGGGCTGCACGCCGGTGATCAACCTGTTTCCGCGCACGTCCGAACCGCTGCGCCCGGACGGCACCCGTAGCGAGTACCGGCTGGTGGCCGACAGTCATCGGGAAAACAGCGTCGAGATCCACAGCATCCGGGGCATGCGCGCCATCTCCAGCCAGGGCGTGCGCAAAGTGCCGGCCTATTACGGCAGCCAGCATGGCAACGAGCAAACTTGCTACTGGCATGCGCGCCGGGTCAGCGGCATGAGCCCGAACCGACTGGGCACCGACTTGATGATCAGCCTGGTGGACACCCAGTTCGACCCGCTGGCCGACATTCGCGACTACAGCCTCACCGCCGAACTGCTGTGCACCAACCGCCACCTGGCCCAAAGCCTGCCGGCCGGCACGCCCCTGGGTTTCGAGCGCCCGGGGCCGGTGGCCTGGGCGCGCCTGCGCAACCCACCCAGCCCGCAAAGCCTGCCGCGCCTGGACGGTGAGTCGCGCTGGCGGCTGGTGTCGCAACTGACCCTCAACCATCTGTCGCTGGTCGAAGGCCTCCAGGCACTGGACGCGCTGCGCGAGATTCTCGAGTTACACAACCTGCGGGATGAGGCCAGTGCTCACCGTCAGATCGAAGGGGTCGCGGGACTGGGCTGCGATCGGGTCATCGCCCATGTTGGCGAAGACGCCTGGCGCGGTTGGCGAAACGGCCTGGAGGTGCGCCTGCAACTGGATCCGCAACACTTCGTTGGCAGCAGCGCGGTGCTGTTCTCCGGGGTGCTGGCGCAGTTCTTTTCCCTTTACGCCACCGCCAATCGCTTCGTGCGCACCGTGCTGGTCCAGTCCGACAAGGAGGTGAAGACATGGCAACCCCAAGCCGGCAAACCCCTGGTGCTCTGAACCTGAGCGAACGGCTGCGGCGCGACCCGCAACGCTTCGAATGGCTCCAGGCCTTGCTGTTGCTCGAACGCGAACATCCCCAGGCCGAACCCCTGGGCAGCGGCACCGCGCCGCACGCCGAAGCCTTGCGCCTGCGTGGGCCGTTGACGCCACTGTTCGCCGCCAGTGAAGTGGAGAGCCTGGGCCAGGAACCCGGCCTGCCGCCCACGTTGACCACACCGATCTTCGGCCTCGGTGGCCCGGACGGTCCGCTGCCCTACGCCTACCAGGAATGGCTGCAACAACGGGCGCGGGCGAAGGACCATGCCCCGGCGGAATTCCTCGACCTGTTCCAGCATCGCCTGCTCAGCCTGCTGTACAAGGTGATGCGCAAACATCGCATCGCCCTCGGTTTCACGGCGCCAGGCGCGTCCGCCGTACACGCGCAACTGCGCGCGTTGACCGGCCTGCTGCCCAAGGCCTTGCAGGAACGCCAGGCCGCACCTGACTCGGCGGTCCTGGCCTGCACCGCGCTGTATGCCGATGGCCGGCGCTCCCTGGCGGGGTTCGCGGCGATTGTCCGTGAACAGTTCGGCTTGCCCGTGGAGCTGAGCGCCTACGCAGGTGGCTGGCGTGAGATCCCGCCGGCCAGCCGTAGCCGCTTGCAACCGGGTGGGCGCAACCTGCGCCTGGGTCGCAACGCCGTGGCCGGCACCCGGGTCTGGGACGAACATGCCGGCGTGCGCCTGACCCTCGGCCCGCTGAGCACAGCCCAGGCCAATGGATTGCTGCCCACCGGGGAAGCCCATCCGCTGCTCGCCAGCCTTTACGCCTTGTACTTCGGCCCTGACCTGGATTGCACCCTGGTGCTGCTGATCCGCGGCACCGGCCCACTGCAACTGGACCGCCAGGCCGCGCCACGGTTGAACTGGAACGGTGGCCTGCAACGCCAGCCAACCCTCGCCGTGCAACGGATCGAAACTCGCCTTCGTCAGCCGGAGATCGCCTGAAATGGAACTGGCCAGCCTGATCGGACGCCTCAACCCGGACAACCGCCGCGCCCTGGAACGGGCTGCACAACGCTGCCTGCAGCGCAGCCACCATTACGTGGAAATCGAACACTTGTTATTGGAGTTGCTCGACATCGAGGGCGGTGACTTCGCCTGCCTGCTGCCGCGTTTCGGCCTGGAACGTGACGCGGTGACAACGGAAACCAACAAGGCCCTGGACCTGTTCAAATCCGGCAGCACCCGTACGCCCGCCCTGTCGGCGCAAACCATTGGCCTGCTGGAAGATGCCGTGGTCCAGGCCAGTGTGCTGGGCCTGGACAGCATCCGCTCGGGGCTGTTGCTGCTGGCCCTGCTGGACCGTGACGAGCGCCGCAGCCTGTTGCTCAACAGCGCCTCGTCGTTGCTGCGCATTCCCCGCGATGCCCTGCGCGCCCATCTATTGGAATGGACCGAAAGCTCACGTGAACATGTCGGTGGCGTGCGCCCGGCCAAACCCGGCGAGCCCCCCCAGAAACAGGACCCGGTGCTGGACCAGTACACCCAGGACCTGACCGCCGACGCCCGGAACGGCCGCATCGACCCCATCGTCGGCCGCGACGGCGAGATCCGCCAGTGCATCGACATCCTCCTCAGGCGCCGGCAGAACAACCCGATCCTGGTGGGCGCGCCCGGCGTCGGCAAGACCGCCGTGGTGGAAGGCCTGGCCCTGCGCATCGCCGCCGGGGATGTGCCGCCGTCGTTGCAGGAAGTCACCTTGCGTGTACTCGACCTGGGCCTGTTGCAGGCCGGCGCCGGGGTCAAGGGCGAGTTCGAGCAGCGCCTCAAGGGCGTGATCGACGCGGTACGCAGCGCCGAGAAACCGATCATCCTGTTCATCGACGAGGCCCACACGCTGATCGGCGCTGGCGGTGCGGAGGGCGGCAGCGACGCGGCCAATCTGCTCAAGCCAGCCCTGGCCCGGGGCGAACTGCGCACCCTGGCCGCCACCACCTGGCTGGAATACAAGAAATACTTCGAGAAAGACCCGGCCCTGGCCCGCCGCTTCCAACTGGTTCAAGTCGAGGAGCCGGACGAACTCACTGCCGTGGAAATGCTCCGGGGCGTGGCGAGCAAACTGGAACAGCACCACGGCGTGCAGGTGTTGGACGCTGCCATCCACGAGGCGGTGAAGCTGTCCCACCGCTACATCTCCGGACGCCAGTTGCCGGACAAGGCCATCAGCGTGCTCGACACCGCCTGCGCCCGGGTTGCCCTCGGCCAGCACGACGTGCCGCCGCCGCTGGAAAGCCTGCGCCACCGGCAGAACAGCCTCAAGGATGAAGTCGAACGCCTGCGCCGGGAACAGGCCACCGGTCTGGATCATCGCGAGCGCATCACCTTGCTGGAAAGCGAATCGACCAGCAACGTGCAGGCCATCCGTGAGTTGGAAACCCGCTGGGGCGAAGAGCGCGAAGCCGTGCGCGAACTGCTCGACACCCGGCGCGAATTGCTCGCCCTGAGCGAACGCGCCGACAGTGAAAAAGCCGACACCGAGATCGATAATCGCATCGACCACCTGGCCGCCGAACTGCTGCGCCTGGAGGCGGGCCTGGATGCCATTCGCCAGGACGATCCGCTGGTGCCCGAACAGGTCGACAGCAAGACCGTCGCCGCGGTGATCGCCGGCTGGACCGGCATCCCGGTGGGCAAGATGCTCGCCGATGAAGCCCATGCCGTGCGCACCCTCGGCCAGCGCATGGGCCAGCGGGTCATGGGCCAAGGCACCGCGCTGAACACCATCGCCCAACGCCTGCAAGCCTACCGCGCCGGCCTTACCGACCCGCAGAAACCGGTCGGCGTGTTCCTGCTGGTGGGCCCCACTGGCGTGGGCAAGACCGAAACCGCCTACGCCCTGGCCGATGCCTTGTACGGCGGTGAGCGCAACCTGATCAGCATCAACCTCTCGGAGTACCAGGAAGCCCACACCGTCAGCCAACTCAAGGGCGCCCCGCCCGGCTACGTCGGCTACGGCAGCGGCGGCGTACTCACCGAAGCGGTGCGGCGCAAACCCTATTCCGTTGTGTTGCTGGATGAAATCGAGAAGGCCCACCCGGACGTGCTCGAAGCTTTCTACAACGTTTTCGACAAAGGCCTGATGGAAGACGGCACCGGCCTGGTGGTGGATTTCAAGAACACCGTGATGCTCGCCACCAGCAACGTCGGCGCCGAACTGCTGTTGGACACGCCAGTGGCGCAACTGGGCAGCGACGCTTTCAACGAAGCCTTGCACAAGGTGCTGCTGCAAGCGTTTCGCCCGGCGTTTTTGGCGCGGATGACGGTGGTGGCGTACCGGCCGCTGGATGAAGCGACGCTGGAAGGGATTGTGTTGGCGAAGTTGGAGAAATTGCGCGGGCGCTACAAGGCGGCGACGGGCAAGCAGTTCGAATTCGATGCGGGAATCGTCAAGGCTGTGTTGGCCAAGTGCAGCGCGGCGGGGGCACGGGATGTCGAGAATGTGTTGATGACGCAGGTGACGGGGAAATTGGCGGAGTGGGTATTGGAATAACCCTACCAATGACATGAGGTGAAACATGAGATTGGCCAAGAGCATGATGCTATACGGAGCTCCAGAGACTCCGTACCTAGAAGTGGAAACCATCAACTGGGTCTATCAGAACGCGCCCACGGTCCCGCAAAGAAGCCTCAGCGGTCGCGTACTCGATTATTACCGCTGCCATTACTGCGAAATGGATGCTCGAATATTGACAAACAACGGATCGCTGCATGTCAAGGAGCACACCCAGGTCGATCATAGGACTCCGTTTTCACGCCTTATGAATACCAATAGATACGATGCTGATGTTGCTGCGCTCATCTCACACGGTTTTGCCGCATGGGGTGCCACTGCCATAGATTGGAACGACCTGGCCCAACTTCAGCTTATCTATAACGACCTGGATAATCTTTGGATCACTTGCACCAATCACAATCAGGAGAAGCGGGCCCAACCGAACTTTGATCAAAGAATGGTCATGGGGATAGGAAACCTGCTTAACAAGCAGTGACAGGGATGCTCAATGGCTAGAAGTGTCGACAGCAACACCACCCTCTCCCTCACCGCCAGCTCGCTGTCGGCGCTGTACCCCGATTCGCTGTCCGGCGAAGAACGCCTCAATGCCTTGGGTTCGCACGTTCTCAACGGCATCAACGATGGCGCTTCGTTGACCCTCACCACAGCCGTCGCCAGCCATGTCACCACGACGCTGCACAAGGATGCCTTACTGCGACCCATGGATTTTCTGGTCGCCGAAATCCGCCAACTTCCCGCCGACGCCACCGCCGAGCGTTATCAACTTTTGCTCCGCCCCTGGCTCTGGTGGCTGAGCCTGGCCAGCAACAACCGGGTGTTCCAGAACCTCGCCACGTCGGACATCGTCACGACGATTTTCAAGGCCCACGGCTTCACCGACTTCCAACTCAAGCTCACCGGTAGCTACACCCCTCGCGAGTACTGCGTGCAATACGGCGAAACCGACCTGGCCTTCGTCTCGCGCCTGCTGGAAGAAGACGGGATTTTCTGGTTCTTCAGCCATGAATCCGGCAAGCACACGCTGGTACTGGCTGACAGCAACGACGCCTTCACGCCCATCCCCAATGGGCCGACGGTGAACTACCTTGGGCAAAAAATGGGCGAGCGGGAACTGCACGGCATCCGTTCTGGGCAGGTGTGCCTGCAAGCGGTGGCCGGGGTGTACCAGGCCACCGATTATGAGTTCACCACACCGGCCACCTCGCTCTTCAGCCAGGCCGAAGCCATGGCCGGGCCGAGTTCGATGTATGAGCATCCGGGCGGCTACACCGCCAAGGCCCAGGGCGACGCACTGACCAAACAGCGGGTGGACGGGCTGCGCAGCCAGGAGAAACGTTTCGTTGGCGAAAGCGATTGCCGCTGGCTGGTGCCGGGGTATTGGTTCACCCTCGCCGGCCATGAAGACACGACGTTGAATATCGATTGGGTGGTGACGTCGGTCAGCCATGAAGCCAGCCACGACAGCTATCGCAACCGCTTCGAAGCGATCCCCAAGGCCACGGCTTATCGACCGGCCCGCATCACGCCAAAACCGCGCATGCACACCCAGACGGCCGTGGTGGTGGGCAAGGCCGGCGAAGAAATCTGGACCGATGAATACGGCCGGATCAAATTGCAGTTCCCCTGGGACCGCACCGGCAAGAATGACGAGACCTCCTCCTGTTGGGTGCGTGTGGTCTTGCCCTGGAGCGGCAAGGGCTTCGGCATGCAGTTCGTGCCGCGCATCGGCCAGGAGGTCATCGTGACCTTCATCGACGGCGACCCGGATCGGCCCCTGGTCACCGGTTGCGTCTACAACGGCGACAATGCCCTGCCCTATGCCCTGCCGGCGAACCAGACCCAATCCGGGATCAAGACCAACTCGTCCAAGGGAGGCGGCGGTTTCAACGAGCTGCGCTTCGAAGACAAGAAGGACGCCGAAGAGGTGTTTCTCCAGGCTCAAAAAGACTTCAACATCAACGTGCTCAACGACACCACTGCCACCGTCGGCCACGACGAGACCCTCACGGTGCAGAACGCCCGCACCCGCACGGTGAAGGACGGCGACGAAACCGTCACCCTGGAGAAGGGCAAGCGCAGCGTGACCATCCAGACCGGCAGTGACAGCCTCGACGTGAAGGACACCCGCACCGTCACCGTGGGCTCGGACCAGACCCACAGCACCGGTGGCAACTACGACCACAAGGTCACCGGCAACTACAGCCTGACTGTGGACGGCAACCTGACCATCAAGGTCAGCGGCACCCTGACCTTGCAAAGCGGCGGCAGCTTCGCCATCAAGAGCGGCGCGGACCTGGCGACCCAGGCCAGCACCTCCATCAGCCAGAAAGCCGGCACGGCCCTGAGCAACCAGGCCGGGACGTCATTGGAAAACAAGGCTGGCACAACCCTCACCAACGACGCCGGCATCAGCCTGGTGAACAAGGCGGCCGCCGAACAGACCGTGGACGGCGGCGGCATGCTGACCATCAAGGGTGGCCTGGTGAAGGTCAACTGATGGGAACGCAACGATGACCACGAAAAGACTGGACCTGGAACGCGGCGACAGCCGGCTGGACGGCCAACTGGTCGATGGGCGGCTCGACGGCCCGCTGCAGATCGAAGAAGCCCAACGTCCGCAAGCGAAGCTCAACTACAGCCAAGGTGAACTGCAAGGCACCAGCACCTTGTATCACCCTAACGGCAAGGTCTCGGCGGTCTTGCCGTTCGTAAAGGGAAAGTTGCAAGGCGTGGCGAGCTTCTACGCGGCCGAAGGCGGCCTGCAGCGTCAGGCCACGTATCGCCGCGGGTTGTTGCACGGTGAGGCGAACAACTACTTCCCCGACGGGCAACTGGCTGAAGCGGAGGTCTATCGCGACGGCGTGCGCGATGGCCGCTATCGCCGCCTGCACCCCAACGGCAATCTGGCGGTCGAAGCCCGCTACCTCAACGGCCAACTGCTGGAACCGGCCCAGGCCTACGCCGACGACGGCCGGCCACTGGACGCCGAGGGCAAACCCATCTCCCGGCTGCGCTGGTGGTTCAAGCGCCGGAACGACTCCCCATAAGCCTGCTGTGGGAGCGAGCTTGCTCGCGATGGCGCCAGCCCAGACAACGCTGCCCCCGTGGCGAGGGAGCTTGCTCCCGCTCGGCTGCGCTGTAGGAGCTGTCGAGTGCAACGAGGCTGCGATCTTTCCCCTGCCAACGGGGTCTGGAGCGAAAGATCAAAAGATCGCAGCCTCGCTTCGCTCGACAGCTCCTACAGGCCAGCGGGAGCAAGCTCCCTCGCCACAGGGGATTGGGTTGGCTTGGAGTGCAAGCGTTAGGGCTGAGCGGCCTGTGTGAATGGGTTGATCGCCATCGCGAGCAAGCTCGCTCCCACAAGGGTCCTGTGGTGAATGCAAAGCTCATGAACACACCCAGACCCTTTGGCCCTGAGCTGAATGCAACATTCATGAACACCACAGATCCCCTGTGGGAGCGAGCTTGCTCGCGATGGCGGCGGGTCAGTTTGCATCCATAGCGCCTGTGCCGCCCTCACCCCGGCACACTGGATGCCCATACCTTTTGCTGGGGTCAATCACGCTAAAGCGCCTGCGCAACATACCCACGTATGGTATCGAGCGCGGTTCGACGGGATGCAGACTCATTCTCCAGCGACACCCCTTTCTCATGCCGAGAGAGGCGGTGCTCGCCCAAGCCTTGACCCAAGCCATCGGAGAACGACCATGACCACGCATTTGAACACCCCTGCCGCCCAGGATGGAATGCATCCGGATTCAACCATGAGCTTGCACGCGACCTCGTACGAGGAGTTGGTCCCTTCGCGCTACGCCCTGAAGATTGGCGAGATCGACGTGCTGGTGGTCAGTGATGGGGTACTGCCGCTGCCGACCTCGACGATGTCCACCAATGCCGATCCAGCCGCCCGAGCGGCCTGGTTCAAGGAAATGTTCCTGGGCCCGGACGCCTTCGATTGGGCGTTGAACGTGCTGGTGGTGCGCAGCGGCGAGCAGACTATCCTCGTCGATGCCGGGCTCGGCGCACAATTCCCCGGCTTCCCGCGCGCCGGACAGTTTCCCAAGCGCCTGGCCGCCGCCGGTATCGACCTGGGGTCGGTGACCGACGTGGTGATTACTCACATGCACATGGACCACATTGGCGGGCTGCTGGTCGATGAGGTGAAGAGCCGACTGCGTCCCGACCTGCGGATCCACGTGGCCGCGACCGAGGTGGCGTTCTGGGCCGAACCGGATTTCACCCTCACCTCCATGCCCTCGCCGGTACCGGACGTACTGCGCGCCACCGCCACGCAATTCATGCACGACTACCACGACAAACTGCACACCTTCGAGGAAACCTACGAGGTCGCCCCGGGCGTGGTGGTCAAGCGCACCGGCGGCCATACCCCAGGGCACAGTGTGGTCCACGTAACGTCCGGCGAGGAGCGCTTGACGTTCGCTGGCGATGCCTTGTTCCCGGTGGCCTTCGACCATCCCGATTGGCAGAACGGTTTTGAACATGACCCAGAAGAATCGGTTCGCGTTCGGGTCCGCCTCATGCAAGAAGCGGCGGCATCCGGCGAGCTGCTAGTCGCGACTCACCTGCCGTTCCCCTCCGTTGGCCGGGTGGCGGTCAATGGTGACGCGTTTCGCTGGGTAGCGGCCTTCTGGGACTACTGAGTACACGTCGGGCCGGGCCAGCGCCCAAGCAGGACGCTGGCCCGAACCGGATGATCAGCCGGCGGGACGCTCGTTGATCGTGCTCGCGGCCTGGAACAGGATTTGCGCCACAAAATCGATTTCCTGCTCGGTGATGATCAACGGCGGCAAGAAGCGCACGGTCGCACCGTGGCGGCCACCCAGCTCAACGATCAATCCATGCTTCAGGCACGCCTGCTGGAAAGCCTTGGCCCGAGCCGTGTCCACCGGCGGATGGCCCTGCACGTCTGGAGTACCTTGCGGGTCGACGATTTCCATGCCGAGCATCAGGCCGCGCCCACGCACGTCGCCGATCCAGGCGAACTCACTTTGCAGTGCCTGCAAGTGTTTTTGCAGGTGAGCGCCCATCGTTTCAGCGTGCTGGACCAAGCCTTGATCGCGGATGAAACGCAAGGTCGCGGTACCTGCCGCCATTGCCAACTGATTGCCACGGAACGTGCCCGCGTGGGCACCCGGCTGCCAGACGTCCAGCGACTCGTGATAGACCATCACCGACAGCGGCAACCCGCCGCCGATGGCTTTGGACAAGGTGATGACGTCCGGCGTGATCCCCGATTGCTCGAAGCCGAACATCCGCCCGCTGCGGGCAATGCCGCACTGGATCTCGTCGACGATCAGCGGAATGCCGTGGGCCTGGGTCAACCGACGCAGTTCCTGCAGCCAGCGATCTGGCGCGGCGATCACCCCACCCTCGCCCTGGATCGGCTCCAGGATCATCGCCGCGGGTGCGGTCACCCCACTCTCCGGGTCGTTGAGCAAATGCTCGAGGTAGCGCACGTTCAACGTGACCGCTTGATCGCCGGCCACCCCGAACGGGCAACGATAATCATGAGGGAACGGCAGGCGCTGCACCCCGGGCATCAACGCACCGAGGGCATTCTTGGGCGACAGGTTGCCGCTGATGGCCAGCGTGCCCAGGGTCATCCCGTGATAAGCCCCTTCGAACGCCAGGACCGAATGCCGCCCCGTGGCGGTACGGGTCAACTTGAGCGCGGCCTCGACCGCATCGGCCCCACTCGGGCCGCAGAACTGAATGCGTGCGTGGCGAGCGAACTCGCTGGGCAGGCAAGCGAAAATTTCTTGGACGAATGCGTCCTTTACAGGTGTCATGAGGTCCAGGGTATGCATCGGCACACCGGCCGCCATGACTTGGGTGATGGCTTCGACGATCACCGGATGGTTGTGCCCCAGCGCCAGGGTCCCGGCACCGGCCAGGCAATCGACGAACACTTGCCCCCGGCTGTCCTGCACATAAATGCCATGGGCCCTTTCAAGCACCAGGGGAATGCGTCGCGGGTAACTGCGAGCGTTGGATTCCTGCTGTTGCTGACGCTCCAGCAGCGGCGTCGAATCGAGGCAGTAGGGACTCGACAGACCGGTGTGCAACAGGCGTAGCTGTTGCGCGCCACCTGCTGTGACATTCGAAAAAGCACTCATGATTTCCTCCATGGAGGCTGGGTTTGGAAGGGAACGAACAGCCTGGAAACAAACATCCGGAACGTTGCAGGACAGGCGCGGGGAGATTGCCTCCCCGCGCCCATGGGTTTACATGTCGTAGCGCAGGATCATCCCAACCGTGCGCGGTGCGCCGACGTCGATGATGGTGTCATTGCGGTTGTTGGTGACGTATTCCTTGTCGAAGGCGTTCTTCACGTAGGCGGAAACCGCGACATTCTTGGTGACTTTGTACTCGGTGTTGAAATTCACCAGCACATAGGCGTCGCTCTTACGTTCACCCGTCACTTTGCCGTTTGCGTCGAACTCGTACTCCGAAGGGGCGGTGCTCTGATAGACAATGTCCGTGCCGAAGATCAGGCGATCGTCGAAGCGATAGACACCACCCACCGAGGCCTTGTATTTAGGCGCGTAGAGGAACGCCTCGCCGCTCCTGTCCTGACCATTGTCAGCAACGAAATCCTTGTATTTGCTATCGGTAATGGCGCCACCGACATTCAGGGTCAGCTGTTCGGTGATGTCTTTTTCGACGAAGACTTCCAGGCCCTTGATATCACTGCGACCAGCGTTGTAGATATCAATGACGTTGCTACCGGCTTGGCGCACGCTGACCTGCTGATCTTTCCAATCCGTGTAATAGAGGTTGGCGCGGGTACGCAGGGTCTTGTCGAAGAACGAACCACGATAGGACAGCTCGTAGTTGGTGGTGTATTCCGGGTCGTAGGCCTGGTGACCGCTACCGGAGCGCAGGTTGACACCGCCACCGCGATAACCTTTCTGCACCATGAAACCGAGGTACTGGTCGGTTGCCAATTCGTAGTCGATGCCGAGTTTCGGCAGCACCGCATCAAACGACTTCTTGATTTTCTCGGGAACGAAGCGGCCATCTGCCTCAATATCGGTATCGTTCGTCTCGTGGTCGTAACGCAGGCCGGTGATCAAAGTCCAGCGCGGGGCGAACGTCCAGTTGACTTCGCCGAACACTGCCTTGTTTTCAATCTTGGTATCACCTTTGACGGTACGAACCAGCACGTTATCGAACAACAACCGGTCGTGGAAGTTGTTGGTGTTGTGGCCATAGTAGGCACCGACAAAACTCTTCACCGTGTCCGAGTCGTAATTCAGACGCAGCTCCTGACTGAACAGGTTGCCGTCCTGCTTACGCAGCACGACCTCGTTATCCACCGCATTCTGGTCAAAGTCCAGACGGTTGCTGTAGTCGGTACTGGTATTGGCGGTCATGCTCGTCAACGACCAGGCATCGTTCAGCCGGTAGTCCACCTTGGCGCTGAGCGTGTCCTGCTTGAGGTTGTCGTAGGCCTCGGTATTGGACGCGATGTCGTAATAGCTCGGCTTGCCATCGGCGCCGCGCATCGTCGAGCGATCACCCTGGCGATGTTCGTTATGGGCATAAGTCAGCAAGACGTCTGTGTCGTCATTGGGCAGGATCAGCAACTTACCGCGGACGTTGCTGGTGCGATGCGGGTTGGCGTCTTTATCGAGCGTGGTGTTGCGGATGTAGCCGTCACCGTCGGAATAATCCACGGCGATACGGCCGGCGATCTTGTCATCCACGATGGCCCCGCCGCCCGCCACGGCCGCACCGTGCTCACCGTAGTTGCCCATGCTGGTCTGCGCCGAGAAGCTCGGTTCGAAGGTTGGGTTCTTGGTGCGGATCACCACCGCGCCGGCCAGGGAGTTACGGCCTTGGGTGGTGGATTGCGGGCCGAGGAAAACCTCGACCTGTTCGGCATCCCAGAGCGGGACCGGACTTAAGGTCAGCGCGCGGTTCGGCTGCACGGCACCGTCGACATACACCGACACCGCACCGTTGAGGGCTGCTGGACCCTGGTCGTCGAAACCGGACACCGGCACGCCACGGATACCCCAGTTCTCGTTGCCGGCCTGGCTATAGACGCCGGGCGTACGGGCAAACACATCCACCAGGTCCTTGTCGCCGTGCTCACGCAGGTTCTTGTCGGTGACGACCACGACGCTGGACTGGGTTTTTTCGAGGCTGCGGTCGATCTTTTCACCGGTTACGGTGATGGGAGCGATCTCCATCTTGGCGGCTTCTTCCGCCGCCCAAGCGCCGTTGCTCAGACCAATGGCCGACCCTACAGCCAACGCAATTGTGTTCTTTTTGAAATTCACGCCCCACTCCCCTGCGACAGATATTTTTGGTTTTTTTGAGCTGGCCGAAGGCTGTGTGGCGCCAGCGGAGCGGAGTCTAATCCAAAAAAAAAATTAAATAAATAGTATTGATAATCCCTCTCATTTGTACCTAGTATGTCGTCTTGTATTGCCTTACATACATTACAGACGAGTCCTACAACACTGACCGCTGCCCTGCTTTCAAGGTCTTGTGACTGGTCGAAGACGCTATAAGAGGATGCACAAGGATGACCTCAATCGAACACCTGAACGGGCGTTCCGAGCTTTTTTCAATGGCGCCCACGGATGCAAGCGCCCAATCGCTACCCGTGCTGGTGCAAGGGGTACCGGGACAGTCGATCCACGACCTGGACGCCTCGATTCGCGACCGCGTGGCCCAGGTCCTGACCACCGTTGGCGGCGTGTTGTTTCGCGGTTTCACCGTTGCCACCCCCATCGACTTCAAGCGCTTCGCCGCCAGCTTCGGCGCGCCGCTGGCCAGTTACGAATTCGGTTCCACGCCGCGCAGCAAAGTCTTCGCCGGGGTCTATAGCTCCACCGAATACCCGGCCCATCAATTCATTCCCTTGCATAACGAGCAGGCCTACACCCGCCCCTGGCCTTCACGCATCTGGTTCCACTGCATCAAGGCCAGTGAAACCGGCGGCGAGACCCCGATCGCCGACAGCCGCCTGATCTACCAGCGCATGCCTGCCGAGATCCGCGAGCTGTTCGCCAGCCGCGAGCTGCTTTATGTACGCAACTACAGCGGCGCCCTGGACCTGCCTTGGGAAAAAGTCTTCAACACCCAGGACCGTGCCCAGGTCGAACGCTACTGCCAGGACAACGACATCGAGTGGGAATGGAAAGCCGATGGCGACCTGCGCACCCGCCAGCGTTGCGCCGCCGTGCAACAGCATCCCGAGACCGGCGAATGGGTCTGGTTCAACCAGGCGCACCTGTTCCATGTCTCGGCCATCGAACCGAGCGTACGCGCCAGCCTGCTGGCGGCGGTGGGTGAAGAGAACCTGCCGCGCCATGTCTATTTCGGCGACGGCTCGCCGATCGCCGACGACCTGCTCGACACCGTGCGCGAGGTCTACCGCGAGACTGCCGTCAGTTTTCCCTGGCAGCCCGGCGATATCCTGATGCTCGACAACCGACTGGTGGCACACGGTCGCAATCCTTTCACCGGTGACCGCAAAGTCATCGTCGCCATGGCGTGAATTGCACATGTTTTCTTTCGAACACTGGATCGACGTGCTGGAAACCAACGCCCAGCACTTCCCTCAGCGTGCCGCCCTGCATTTTCTGCCGGACGGCGTAGAGATCGGCGAAACCCTGACCTTTGCCCAACTGCACGAACAATCCCGTTCCCTGGCGGCCGCGCTGCAAGCGCGTTATGCCCCGGGTGACCGCGTGCTGTTGATGCTGCCCAGCAGCCTCGACTACGCCCGCGCCTTCTGTGCCTGCCTCTATGCAGGGCTGATTGCCGTGCCGTTGTTTCCACCGCCGTCGCGCAAACCGCGTCACCTCGACCGCGTCCGCAACGTGGTGGTGGATGCCGAGCCGGCGCTGATTCTCTCCCCGGCGGACTATTGCGAAGGCCTGCTGGAACTGGTGGAGGGCCGCGTCGATGTCCTGACCGTCCAGGACCTGGGCACACCACCGGCGAGCCAATGGCAACGCCCGACCATCGACGGTTCGACCGTGGCCTTCCTGCAATACACCTCGGGCTCCACCGGCTCGCCGAAAGGCGTCGAGGTGCGTCAGCGCAACCTGATCGCCAACGTCGAGCTGATGCGCCAGGCCTACGATTTCGACGAACACGGCGCCATGGTCAACTGGCTGCCGCTGTACCACGACATGGGCTTGATCGGCGGAATGCTGGCCCCGCTCTACAGCGGCATGCCGTGCTACCTGATGGCCTCCCAGACCTTCGTCAATGCGCCATCGACCTGGCTGCAGGCGTTGAGTCGCTACCGCGCCACAGCCAGTTTCGCCCCCAACTTCGCCTATGCCCTGTGCAACCGCGTGGTCAGCGACAACCTGATTGCGCAGCTCGACCTGAGCGCCTGGAAACACGCCATCAACGGCGCCGAACCGATCCACCCCGGCACCCTGGAAGCCTTTGCCCAGCGTTTTGCCGCCTGTGGTCTCAACTCGTTGGCCATCAGCCCCGGTTACGGCCAGGCCGAAGCCACCCTGTGCGTCAGCGCCACGCCGGCCGACGCGCTGCCGGTGGTGCTGCGCCTGGACAAAGCCGTGCTGGAGACCGGTCGCGTGGCACTGGCGGCCGACGATGCCGCCGCCGTGGAATTCGTCGCCTGCGGTTACCCGCAAGCCTTGCACAGCATCGCCATCGTCGACCCGCACACCTTCGAGCAATGCGCCGCCGATCGCATCGGCGAAGTCTGGCTCAAGGGGCCGAGCAACGCCGAATCCTACTGGAAGAATCCCGAGGCCACTCGCGAAGCCTTTGAGGCCCAAATTGTCGGCTCATCGGAACATTACCTGCGCTCCGGCGACCTGGGTTTCATGCACGAAGGCCAGGTCGTGATCTGCGGACGGCTCAAGGACCTGCTGATCCTCAATGGGCGCAACCTCTACCCCCACGACATCGAATTCGCCATTACCGATGCCGAGCCGGGCATCCGTACCGGACGCATCGCCGCCTTCTCGGAAATGGACCCGGCATTGGGCCGCGAGAAGTTGGTGATCGTCGCCGAGCCGCAACGCAAGTTCGTCGACCCTGCGCATCACCCGGCGCTGTTCGCGTCGATGCAAAACGCCGTGCGCGAAGCCGCCGACTGTGGCATCGACCAGATCGTGCTGGTGCAAGCCGGCACCATCCCGATGACCACCAGCGGCAAGATCGCCCGTCAAGGCGCGCGCAAGCAACTGGCCGCGGGCACGTTGAGCATCATCGCCCAGAGCGGTGCAACGCTGGCTTCGAATGGCGAGGTCCTGGACCTTGCCCAGCTCAAGCACCTGGCGAGCGAAACGCCGCAACAGGCCCAGGCCGCCTGCCGCCGATGGCTGGAACAGACACTGCACGCGGTCAATCCGTATTTTGCCGCCGACTTCGACCTCAGCCTGATCGGCCAAGGCCTGGACTCCATCGGCGTGGCCGACTTCGCCGCGCGCCTGCACAAGGACCTGGGCTGGAACCTCGACACCCAGGACTTGTTTGGGCAAACCACCCTCGGACAATGGGCGCTGGCCCTGCAAGACTTCCTGAATGAACCGGCGCCGACGGCCGAGGCTTCGACCGCGCGGGCTAACCTCAGCCAGGGGCATCAATCTTTCGCCCAGCGCCGGCTGTGGTTCCTGCGCCAACTGAACCCGGACGACACTCGCCACAACCTGGTGCTGCACCTGCGCCTGCAAGGTCCACTGGACATCGAGGCGCTGGCCCTGCGCTTGAACGCGCTGGTGGCGCGGCACGGCGTGTTGCGCACGGTGTACCGCGACGGTGTCGAGGGCCCGCAGCAACAGGTGTTGCCGGCCACGGCGGTCGCGCTGGTCCATCATGATGTGCGTGAGCAGAGCGAAGCGCAGCAACAACAGATGCTGAGCGAGCGCCTGGCCCATGAACACGCCACCCCTGTCGACCTGCAAGCCGGCCCGCTGCTGCGGGCACAGTTGCTCAGCCGACATGAGCAACAGCATGACCTGCTGCTGACCCTGCACCACATCGCCTTCGACGGACGTTCGGCGCAAGTGCTGCTGGCGGAACTGGCGGGTTCGACAGACGCCGCGCTCCCGGGGCAATACCTCGATTTCGCCCAGTGGGAAGCCCGGCACTGGAGCGAACAGCGGATCGCCAGCGAGCAGGACTTCTGGCGCGGACACCTGGCCGGCATGCCCCAGACCTTGGAACTGGGCGGCAACGGCCAGGCCCCGGGCGAACACAGCCTGGACTTCAACGTGCCCCAGGCCCGCTGCGAGCATTTGGCAACGCTGGCCCGGGAACAAGGCATGACCTTGTTCATGCTGCTGCTCGCCAGTTACCAACTGGTGCTCAAGCAACTGGGTGGCCAAGCGCAATTCTTGCTGGGCACCGATGTCAGCGGCCGGCCACTGGCCGAGCACAACGACGTCATCGGTTTCTTCGTCAACCAGTTGACCCTGCGTTGTGACGTGCGTGGCGAAGCGACCCTGGGCGGTTTCCTCGGGCGGGTTCGCGACGAAGCGCGCCTGGCCTATGCCCATCAAGGCCTGCCTTTCGACCTGGTGGTCTCGGCCCTCGCGCCGCAGCGCCGGCCCGGTCACTCGCCGCTGTTCCAGGTCAAGCTCAACTATCAACCGTCACGGGTGACCCCGACCGCCATCGCCGGCGCGCAGCTGTCCGCACTGGACGTGGCCCAGGCACCGGGGGATTTACACCTGGTGCTCGACCTGGTGCACGGCATTGAAGGTCTCGCCGCGACGCTCAAGTATCGCGGCGAATACTTCGACCAAGGCCGGGCCCTGCGCCTGCAACACCTGTGGACGTGCCTGCTGGAGCAACTCCCCAGCCTGCTGGACGAGCCGTTGCCAGCGCTGGCCGAGCGCATCGACAGCTGGGACCAGGCCTTTGCCCGTGAGCGGCAACAGTCCCAGGCGCTGGCCGGTCGCAGCCAGATGATGCAAGCCAAACGTCGCTCCTTGTCCCTTTAACCGAGTCGGATGCTTTTATGTCTATCGTGCCCCCATCGCCCCGCGCCCTTGGCGCCGTGCGTCGCAAAGCCATGAACGTCTCGGAACAACAATTGGTCACCGAGCGCCTGCTCAGCCCGGATCACGCCCTGCCCCTGGTGATCGAGCCCGCGGTCAGTGGCGTCGACCTGGTGGCCTGGGCCGCCCGGGAACGCGAGTCGCTGGAAAAGAAGCTGCTGGAATACGGCGCCCTGCTGTTCCGTGGTTTCAACGTCGCGTCCGTCGAGCAGTTCGACCAGGTGATCGCCGCGCTCTCCCCCGGCGCGCTGGAATACATGTTCCGCGCCTCGCCCCGGACACGGGTCGGCGGCAACATCTACACCTCGACCGACTACCCGGCCGACCAGATGATTTTCCCCCACAACGAGCACTCCTACTCGCCACGCTTCCCGTTGCGGCTGTTCTTCTACTGCCAAGTGCCGTCCGAGACCGGTGGCGAAACACCCATTGGTTCGACCCGTGCCGTGAAGGCCAGGATCAGCCCGCAGATCGAAGCGCGGTTCCGGGAAAAAGGCGTGCTGTACGTGCGCAACTATGGCGACGGCTTCGGCCTGCCGTGGCAAACCGTGTTCCAGTCCGAAGACCGCGGCGAAGTGGAAGCCTACTGCGCCAGCGTCGGCATCGACGTGGAATGGAAAGACAACAATCGCCTGCGCACCCGCCAACGCGGACCGGCCGTGGTGCGCCACCCGCGCACCGGCGAAGAAGTCTGGTTCAACCACGCCACGTTCTTCCACATCAGCACCTTGCCCGGGCGAATCCGCGATTCGCTGCAAAGCAACTTCAACGACCTCGACCTGCCCACCAACACCTTTTATGGCGATGGTGAACCGATCGAGCCAGAGGTCCTGGAGTCGCTGCGTGCGGCCTACCTCGACTCACTGGTGCGGTTCAGTTGGCAACAGGGGGACGTGTTGTTCATCGACAACATGCTCGCCGTGCACGGTCGCGAACCCTTCACTGGCAAGCGCGCCATCATGACCGGCATGGCTGAAGCCCTGCTGTCGAGCGACGTTGCCGTCTGACATTCAACGGGTCCACCTACCGTTCGCAGGAGGCTTGCCCGACCTATGTCCAGCAAGCCCCGGCGTTTGAGGGGTGATCCAGGCTCAAGCCCTTTTCCAGTCGAGATGAACATGAGCGGACTTCAAGGTTTTCGTATTTCCCCGCAACAGGCATCGGTCTATCCCCACATCAACGGCGCGACGCAGCACCCGTTCAGTTGCCATTTGCAATGGTCGCTGTCGCAACCGCTGGACATCGATACGCTGGACAACCGCCTGCAGGCGTTGGTGGCCGGCAGTGAAATCCTGCGCACGCGCCTGATGCCCGTGCCTGGCCTGCGCCATCCGGTGCAAGTGATCGACGAAACCGCTGCGCTGGCGGTGAGCCTCCAGGACCTGCGTCAACACAGCCGCGCCGACCAGGACGCCGCCCTGGCCCAATTCGCCAGCCAGCCTCGCGACTGGACAACCCCGTTGTGCGTCACCCTGGTGCGCCTGGACGATGAACAAACGGTCCTGGACCTGGCCGCGGCCAGCAGCCATTTCGACCTCGCCAGCCTGAAATGGCTGGCCGCCGCATTGCTGCAAGACACCGCCACCGACCTGTCCGAGACCTTGCAGTACGCCGACTACGCCGAATGGCGCTGGAGCCTGGTTGAAGACGCGCCGGACCATCCGGGCGTGAGCTTCTGGAAACCCTTGGGCGAAACCGAGCAGGCCGCCTTGCAACTGCCCCTCGAAACGACGCTCGAAGGCGGGTTCGCGCCGACCCGCCTGGACCTTACCCTACCGAGCGACCTCGCCCGCCACCCAGCCCTGATCCCGGATTTACTGCTGGCGGCATGGGCCGCGGTACTGGGACGATTGGCCGGCCAGCAACAGGTGCCGCTCACCCTGATCCACGAAAGTCGCGGTGCGGAACTGGAAAACACCCTGGGCCTGTTCGAGCAGTGCCTGCCCATGAGCATCGAACTGAACGCCCAGGCGACCTTACTGGAGCAAGGCACGCAAGTGGCTGTCACCCTGGAACGGGCGGTTGGCTGGCAGGACTACTACACCAGCACCCTCAACGGCGGATACGCCTTTGCCTGGCGCTCGGGCGATGCCCAGGAGCGTCATGCCAGCGCGGTAATGAACCCGCTGAAAGCGTGCCTGAACGTGCGCCAGTTGCCCGATAGCCTGCACGCGCAGCTGGTCTACGACCGCCATGCCCTCAGCGCCGAAGCCGCCGGCTGCCTCGCCGAGCAATGGCTGCAACTGTTGCAAGGCGCACTGGCCGAACCGCAACGGGCCTGGGCGCAGTTGCCCCTCGGTGGTGCGCTGCAATCGCGGTTGATCGGCACCGGCGCGGACGTGCCGTCCATCGAACCGGTGACACTGGTGGAATTGATTGCCCGCCAGGTTCGCCAGCAACCGAACGCCATCGCCCTGAGCGACCAGCACGGCGACCTCAGCTACAGCCGCCTCGACGCCTGCGCCACGCAATTGGCCCATCGCCTGGTCGCCGCCGGCATCGGCCCTGGGGTGCCGGTCGGCATCCTGTTCGCCCGCGGCAACGCCGCCATTGTCGCCATGCTCGCCGTCCTGAAAGCCGGTGGCGCCTACGTCCCCGTCGACCCGACCTACCCGGCCGAGCGCCGCGCCTACATGCTCGCCGACAGCGCCATCGCCCACATCGTGGTCAGCGCCGAACTGGCCGACAGCGTGCCGACCGACCTGCAACGCTTCGTGCTGGATGACCTGGCAACACCCGACCTCGGCGATTTGCCGGCGCTGCCGTTGCCGGACGCGAACGACCTCGCCTACTTGATCTACACCTCTGGCTCCACCGGTGCGCCGAAAGCCGTGGAGATCAGTCACGGCGCACTGAGCTTCTCGACCCAGGTGCGCATGGCGGCCTATGAGACGCCGGTACGTGCCTACCTGCTGCTGTCGTCGTTTGCCTTCGACAGTTCGGTCGCCGGGATTTTCTGGACCTTGGCCCAAGGCGGACGCCTGGTATTGCCCGCCCCGGGTGAAGAGCTGGAAATGGCCCGCCTGGCGCAATTGATTGCCCAGCATCAGGTCAGCCACGGCCTGTCATTGCCATCGCTGTACCAGGCCCTGCTCGATCAATTGCAGCGCAGCGGCGCAACCGACAGCCTCGCCTGCTGGATCGTCGCCGGTGAGGCCTGCCCGCCGTCGCTGATCGCGCAACACAGCAAGACCCTGCCCCATGCACGGCTGGTGAACGAATACGGCCCCACCGAAGCCACCGTCTGGGCCACCTATGAGGTGTTGGAGCCAGGCCGGAACGTCAGCATCGGCCGCCCCATCGCCGGCATGGACCTGCGCCTGCTGAACGAATTCGACAGTGCCTGCGGCATCGGCGAGCCGGGAGAAATCGTCCTCGCCGGCCCAACCCTGGCCTGCGGCTATCGCAACAAGCCCGAAGAAACCGCCAAGGCCTTCGTCACCCTGGCCGACGGCACCCGAGCCTATCGCACCGGTGACTTGGCGTGCTGGTTGGCCGACGGGCGCCTGGCCTTCCTCGGGCGCAAGGACCATCAGGTCAAGGTGCGCGGCTACCGCATCGAGCTGGGGGAAATCGAACGCCAGTTGTGCAGCCACAGCGACGTGCGCGAAGCCGCGGTGATCGTCCAGGAACAGCCCGCCGGCAAGCGCCTGCTCGCCTACATCCTCGCCGCCCACGGCTACGCACCGGACTCGGAGGCGATCAAGCGCTTCCTCGGCGAACGCCTGCCGTCGTACATGGTGCCGGCCCTGGTACTGACCCTGCCGAGCTTTCCGCGCACGCCCAACGGCAAGCTCGACACACGTCAGTTGCCCGACCCGGACCAGTTCGACGAAAGCGCCCAAGTGGCGCCGCGCAACGCCATGGAAACCACTTTGCAAGCCATCGTCGCCAAGGTCTTGAAGCTCTCGACGGTGAGCGTCACCGACAACTTCTTCGCCATCGGCGGCGACTCGATCCTGAGCCTGCAAGTGGTGGCCCAGGCCCACGAGCAAGGCATCGCGCTGTCGGCCAAGCAAGTTTTCGAACGCCAGACCATCGCCGCCATGGCCGAAGTCGCGCAAGCGCTGGACCCGAGCGCCGCCGAGCCGGACGCCGACAGCACCGAATTCAGCGCCTCGGGCCTGTCCGATGACGAAATGCAAGCGTTGATGGCCGAACTGGACGAGGCCGACCTGTGAACGGTTCTTCACCTCGCCACGCCATCACCGTTGCCCCTTTTTACGCAGGACGCTTTCAATGACCACCGAAAAAACCACCGGCAACCCGATCGAAGACATTTACCCGCTGTCGCCGCTGCAACAAGGGATGCTGTTCCACTCCCTGCTGCACGAAGACTCCGGGGTGTACCTGATGCAGGATCGCTACCGCATCGGCGGGGCCATCGATGAAGGAGCGTTCCTCGAATCGTGGCGCCAGGTGGTGGCGCTGCACCCTTCCCTGCGTGCCAGTTTCCAGTGGAAAAGCCAGAAGCAACCGGTGCAGGTCATCCATCGCCAGGTCAAGGTGCCGCTGGACACCCTCGACCTGCGCGGGCTCGCCCCCCATGAGCAGGAAGCGCGGATTCGCACGCTGCTGGAAGACGAGCAGAAAGTCGGCTTCAACCTGTCCAAGCCACCGCTGATTCGCTTCCGGCTGGTGCGCCTGGCCGACGAGTCCTACGAATTCATTCGCAGCTTCCACCACATCCTGATGGACGCCTGGTGCATTTCCCTGGTGACCGTGGACTTCCTCAAAGTCTACGAAGCGCTGTGCAACGACCGCACGCCCGAGCTGAAGAGCCCTCGGCCATTTCGCGACTACATCCAATGGCTGCAGCGCCAGGACGCGGGCAAGGCCGAGCAATTCTGGCGCGGCCAGTTGCAAGGCCTCAACGCGCCCACGCCACTGACCGTGGACAACGGCGTAACCCGCGACCGCTACACCGATGCGGTGCTGGTGGACGACCAACTGATTCACCTCGACGAACAGGAAACCCAGGCCCTGGCAGCGTTCTGCCGCGCTCGCCGGATCACCCCGAACACGTTTTTCCAGGGCGTCTGGTCGTTGCTGCTGTCGCGCTATAGCGGGCAACAGGACGTGGTCTTCGGCGTCACCGTGGCCGGGCGTCCGGCCGACCTGACTGGCGTCGCGGAAATGATCGGCCTGTTCATCAACACCTTGCCGCTGCGGGTTTCGGTGGACCCGAACGCCGCGCTCGGCAACTGGCTGGGCGACCTGCAAAAGCTCAACGTCGACATGCGCGACTTCGAACACACGCCGTTGACCGACATCCAGGGTTGGAGCGATTTTCCCCGGGGTGAGACCCTGTTCGACAGCATCCTGGTGTTCGAAAACGCGCCCATCGACGAACAGATCCTCGAAGGCGGCTTCCAGTTCAGCCTCGAAGGCATGGACCACAGCGTGCACACCCACTACGGCTTGACCGTGGTGATCCTGCCGGGCGAACAACTGGGCATCCGCGTGTCCTATGACCGCGAACGTTTCGACGCCGCCACCGTGCAGCGGCTGCTGGGCCACATCGCCAGCCTCGTGCGCAGCATGCTCGCCGCCCCCGACGCGCCGTTGGCCAGCTTCGAACTGCTGGCCGCCGACGAGCGTCAACAGTTGCTGGGCGAATGGGCGCTCAACCCTCACGATTTTCCGCTGGATCAAAGCTACGCCGAGCTGTTTGCCGCCCAGGTCGCCCAGCGCGGTGATCAGGTCGCCGCGATCTGTGCCGGCGAGTCGCTGACCTATGCCGAGCTGGACCTGCGCTCCACGCGCCTGGCCCATGCCCTGCGCGAGGCCGGCGCCGGTGAAGACCAACTGGTCGCGCTGGTCGCCCCCCGTGGCCTGGCGCTGTTGACCATGATGCTGGCGGTGTTCAAGGCCGGCGCGGCGATGCTGCCCCTGGAGGTCAATCACCCGCCCGAGCGCCTGCGGGAAATCCTCGGGCTGTCCCGCGCGCCATTGCTGGTTGCCAGCGAAGGGTGCAGCGACCTGCTCGATCAACTGCTCAGCGGCCTCGACCCGGCGCCCAAGGCGCTGTTCGCCGAGGCCTGCTGGACCGGTGGCAACGACGCGCCATTGCCGGTGCTCGCCCGCCCCGACAGCCTGGCCTACGTGCTGTTCACCTCGGGCTCGACCGGCACGCCCAAGGGCGTGATGATCGAACAGCGCGGCATGCTCAACAACATCTTCGGCAAGGTGCCGGCCCTGGGGCTCAGCGCCGCCGACCGGATTCCCCAGACCGCGTCGGTGGCGTTCGACATTTCGGTGTGGCAGTTCCTCGCCGCGCCGGTGCTCGGTGCCACTGTGCACATTCTTCCGGATGAAGTCGCCCACGACCCGCAACGCCTGTTGCAAGTGCTCGCCAGCGAGCGCTTGAACGTGCTGGAAATCGTCCCGAGCCTGATGCGCACCCTGCTCGCGCTGTGCCCGTGCGACTTGCAACTGCCGGACCTGCGCTGGGTCCTGCCCACCGGTGAAGCGCTGCCGCCAACCGTGGCCCGGGACTGGTTCGCGCGCTTCCCCGACATCGCCTTGATGAACGCCTACGGGCCGGCCGAATGCGCCGACGACGTGGCCTTCCAGCCGATCTTCGCAGCACCGGGGGCCGAGGTCAGCCACATGCCCATCGGCCAACCGACCGCCAACAACCGCCTGTATGTGCTGGACGAGGCCCAGCGGCCGGTGCCGGTGGGCGTGGCCGGGGAAATCTGTGTCGGTGGCGTGGGCGTTGGCCGCGGCTACCTGCACGATCCGCAGCGCACCGCTGAGGCCTTCATCAACCATCCTCGACTCGAAGGTCTTCTGTACCGCACCGGCGACCTGGGACGCTGGCGAGCAGACGGCGTGATCGAGTACCTCGGCCGCCGTGACCAACAGGTGAAACTGCGTGGGCACCGGATCGAGCTGACGGAAATCGAACACCGTCTCGCCCAGCATCCGAACGTGCGCGAAGCCGCCGTCCTGCTGCGGGAAAACACCGTCGGCGAAGCCTGGCTGGTGGCGTACTGGTCGGCCCATGACCAGAACGTGGGCAGTGAGGGCCTGAGCGAACACCTGCGCACGCAACTGCCGCCGTACATGGTGCCGGCGGCCTTCGTCTGCCTGGACAAACTGCCCCTGAACAATAACGGCAAGGTCGATCGCAAGGCCCTCGCCGCCCGCGAGCTGGACTGGCAGGCCGACACCCAGGAAAGCATCGCCCCACGCAATGCGCTGGAAACCGCCGTGGCCTCCATCTGGGCCGAAGTCCTGGGGCGTGACACGGTGGGCGTGGAAGATAACTTCTTCACCCTCGGTGGGCATTCGCTGCTGGCGACCCAGATCGTGGCCCGCCTGCGCACCCAGTTCAAGCTCGACCTGCCGTTGCGGGTGCTGTTCGAACAGCCGACCGTGGCCTTGCTGGCCGAGGCCATCGGCGCCCGCCAGGCCGAGGCCGCCGCACCGCACGCCAACGCACCCAGCGTACCCAAGGCCCAGCCACGCCCGCCGTTGCTGCCGCTGTCGTTCTCGCAACAGCGCCTGTGGTTCATCGAGCAACTGACACCCGGCACGACCCTGTTCAACATCCCGTTTGCCCTGCACCTCAAGGGTGAACTCAATGTTGAGGCGCTGCGCGCCAGCCTCAACGACCTGCTGGTGCGCCACGAAATCCTGCGCACCGGCATCCACAGCACCGACGGCGTACCGTGCCAACGCATCAGCCCGGCGCTGGACATCGCGCTGCCCTTCGAAGATTTGTCGGGCCTGACCGCCACCGCGCGCGAAGGCGCGCAGTTCAATGCCCTGCAAGACACCTTCGAGCAACCGTTCGACCTGACCAGCCCTCCGCTGCTACGGGCACGCTTGCTGCGCCTGGCGCCGGGCGAGCATGTGCTCGGCATCGCCCTGCATCACCTGGTCTCGGACGCGTGGTCGGCCACCATCGCCCTGCGCGAACTGGCCTTGGGTTATGAAGCCCGTTGCAACGGCGCCCCCGCCGAACTGCCGGCCCTGCCGCTGCAATACGCCGACTTCGCCCTCTGGCAGCGCGAGCACCTGCAAGGCGCCGAACTCAAGCGCCAGCTCGATTACTGGACCACCGCCCTCGACCGACGCGACAGCGATGCCAGTCCACTGCTGGCCTTGCCCACCGATCATCCACGGCCGTCGGTACAAAGCTATCGCGCCGGGATTGTCCAGCGTGAACTCAGCGCCGATCTCAGTGGCCGGGTGCAAGCTTTCGCCAGTCGCCTCGGCACCACGCCGTTCACCGTCCTCTTCGCCGGTTTCGCCGTGTTGATGCACCGCTTGAGCGGCGACGCCACGGTGCTGGTCGGCACCCCGGTCACCCACCGTGAACAGCCGGGCACCGAAGGCCTGCTGGGCATCCTGTTGAACAACCTGGCGATCCGCGCCGACTTCGAGCCGCAAGCGGACTTCACTGTCCTGGTCAAACAAGTCGCCGAACGCCTGCGCAGTGGCCTGCAACATCAGGACCTGCCGTTCGAGCAATTGGTGGACAGCCTGCAATTGCCACGCAGCCTCAGCCATGCGCCGCTGTACCAAGTAATGGTCGCCCAGCAACTGGCCATGGAGTCGCGGTTGCGCTTCCCCGGCCTGGAATTCGAAGCGCTGGACACACCGCTGCGACACTCTGAATGCGACTTGGACCTGCACGTGCTGTGCCCGGCCAATGCGCCGATCCAACTGGAGCTGATGTTCGCCCTCGACCTGTTCGTCGCAGACAGTGCTCGCCAGACCCTCGCCCGCCTGGAACACCTGCTCGAACACATGCTCGCCGAACCCCAGCGTCCGGTCGCCGCCTTGCCGCTGCTGATGGACGCCGAATGGCAACGCACCGTGGTCGAGTGGAACCGTACCGAGATGGCGGTGCCGACGCACCTGACCTTCGCCCAGTTGTTCGAACAACAGGCCGAGCGCACCCCGGAGCGTGACGCGCTGTGTTTCGAAGGCCGCAGCCTGAGCTACGGCGAATTGAACCGTAGGGCCAACCAAGTGGCCCATTACCTGCGCAGCCGCGGCGTGGGCGCGAACAGCCCGGTGGCGCTGTGTGTCGAGCGTTCGCTGGAGCTGCTGGTCGGCCTGCTGGGCATCCTCAAGTCCGGTGGCGCCTATGTGCCGCTGGACCCGACCTACCCAGCGGATCGCCTGGCATACATGATCGAAGACGCCCGACCGGCGCTGTTCCTCGGCCAGCAGGGCCTGCTGGAACAGCTGGGGGCCGAACTGCCACGCTTGCGCCTGGACAGCGACGCGGCGCTGTTCGCCGACCAGCCGGACAGCAACCCCGCCCCGCTCGCCGGCCCGCAAGACCTGGCCTACATCATGTACACCTCCGGTTCGACCGGTAAGCCCAAGGGCACCCTGGTGACCAACGGCTCGGTGGTCAACCTGGCCTGGGCGCGTATCCATGGCTTGTATCGCCGCTACACCGACCAGCCGATGCGCACCAGCTTCAACTACTCGTTCGCCTTCGACAGCTCGGTGGCCGAACTGATCCTGTTGCTCGACGGCCACAGCCTGTACCTGACCCCGGAAGACGTGCGCTACGACCCCGAGGCCCTGGCCGGTTTCTTCCGCGACACCCGCCTGGAGGCCTTCGAGTGCACCCCGGCACAGCTCAAGGTGCTGTTGGAGAGCGACGGCGTTCGCCGGGGCGAGGTGTACCTGCCGCGCTTCGTGCTGTTCGGTGGCGACGCGGTGGACGCGCAGCTGTGGCAACGCCTGCCGTCGATTGCCGGCAGCCGCTTCTTCAACACCTATGGCCCGACCGAATGCACCGTGGATGCCACCGGCTGCGCGGTGGATGACTTCCCGCAGCGGCCGATCATCGGCCGGCCCATCGCCAACGTGCGCACCTATGTGCTGGATGCCTTCCTCAATCCGATGCCGGTGGGCGTCCCGGGGGAACTGCACATCGGCGGTGCCGGCGTCACCCTGGGCTACCTCAACCGCGCCGAGCAGACGGCGAAGGTGTTCATCGAAGACCCGTTCTCATCGCAGCCAGGCGCGCGCATGTACAAGTCCGGCGACCTGGTGCGCTGGTTGCCCGACGGCCAGCTCGAATACCTGGGACGCATGGATCATCAAGTGAAGATCCGTGGCTTCCGCGTCGAACTGGGGGAAATCGAAACCCTGATCGGCGCCCAACCGGGCGTGCGCCAGGCCGTGGTGCTGGCCCGTGAAGACGTGCCTGGCGACAAGCGCCTGGTGGCCTACGTGACGTGCGACCAGCAGGCCGACATCCACGCCTGGCGCAAAACCATTGGCGCCGCCCTGCCCGACTACATGGTGCCCTCGGCGTTCGTGGTGCTCGATGAGCTGCCGCTGACGGACAACGGCAAACTCAACCGCAAGGCCTTGCCGGCCCCGGATATCCAAGCCGCGCCAGACGCCCTGGACCCGCCGCGCAGCGCCGCCGAACAACAACTGGCGGCCCTGTGGGCCGAGTTGCTGAACGTGCCGACGACGCAGATCGGCCGTGACAGCCACTTCTTCTACCTCGGTGGCCACTCGCTGCTGGCGGCGGCGCTGTTCGCCCGCCTGCGCCAACGCTTCGCCAGCGTGCCGCCGTTGCGGGCGGTGTTCGAGCACCCGACCCTCGAGGCCTTGGCCGCGCTGCTGGGCGATCCCCTGCAAGCCCCGGCGGCGACCTTCGTCCCGGCGGTTCGTCCGGCGCGCCTGCCGCTGTCGTTCGAACAGCAACGCTTGTGGTTCCTGGAACAACTGAGCGCCGGCGGTGGCGAGTACAACGTGGTCAGCGCCGTGCAACTGGACGGCGAACTCAATGCCCAGGCCCTGCAAACGGCCTTGAACAGCGTGGCCCAACGCCACGAGATCCTGCGCAGTCGCATCGTGCGCGATAGCGACGGCGAATTGCAGTTGGCGATCGACGCGCAGGTCGACATCACCGTGCAGGTGAAAACCCTGCAGGCCGCCAGTGACGAGCAATGGCAGGCACTGACCGACGCGGCGATTCACGCGGAAACCGGTCGCCGTTTCGACCTCGCCGTCGAAGTACCGATCCGGGCCACGTTGCTGCAACGCAGCGGCGGCGCCCAGTCGTTGCTGTTGCTCAGCGTGCACCACTGCGCCACCGATGACGCCTCCAGCCAGAACCTGCTGGAGGAACTGCGTCAGTTCTATACCGCCCAGTGCCAAGGCTCCCTGGCGACACTGCCGGCGCTGGCGTTGCAATACCCCGATTACGCCCTCTGGCAGCGCGAACCCGGTCAACAGACCGCGTTCAGCAGCCAACTGGACTACTGGCGCAACCAACTGGAGGACGGCGACTACCTGCTGGACCTGCCGACCGCACAGGGCCGTCCAAACCAGCTCGACCCGACGGCCGGCGCGGTGCAATTGCAATTGCCGCCCGCCCTGGTGGAACGCCTGCGGCAGTTCGCCCAGCAACGCGGCGCCACGCTGTACATGCTCATGCTCGGTGCGGCGCAGTTGCTCCTGGGGCGCTACGCCAACCAACGCGACGTGCGGGTTGGCAGCCCGGTGGCCCAGCGTCCATTCGCCGAGCTGCAGCCGCTGATCGGCTGCTTCGTCAACACCGTGGTCATGCGTGCCGACCTGGATCCGGCGCTGGACTTCGCAGGCTTGCTCGACCAGGTGCGCAACCGTGTGCTGGATGCCCAACAGCATCAGGACGTGCCGTTCGACCAGGTCGTCGAGCATTTGAAACCGTCGCGCAGCCTCGGCCAGACACCGCTGTTCCAAGTGCTGTTCGCCATGCAGAACGCCGACGCGTCGAGCCAACCATGGCCCCGGTTGCAAGTCAGCGAACGCGCGGTGACCGCCCAGGCCACCAAGTACGACCTGAACTGGGAAGTGCACGACGGCGAGGTGCTGTCGGTGTTGCTGGAATACCGCGCCGCGCTGTTCAGCGACACCACGGCCCGGCGTTGGCTGGAACAGTGGCAACAATTGCTGGAAACCATGCTCGACGCGCCACACACCCGCCTCGGTGATTGGACGCCGTTACCAGCGGCCGAGCGCCAGCGCCAGATGACCGAGTGGAACGCCACCGAACGTCACTACAGCGGCCCGACCAACCTGCACACCGCCCTGAGCCAGCAAGCGGCCCTGAGCCCCAACGCCCCGGCATTGGTGTTCGAAGGCCAGCGCCTGACGTATGCCGAACTCGACCAACGGGCGCACACCGTCGCCCGGGCCCTGCGCGCCGCTGGCGTGGGCACCGACAGCATCGTGCCGGTGTGCATGGAGCGCTCGGTGGAAATGGTCGTGGCCTTGCTGGGCATCGTCCATGCCGGCGCCGCGTGGCTGCCGCTGGATCCGGAGTTGCCGGCCACGCGCCTGGCCTTCCTGATCGAAGACGCCGACGCCAAGGTCACCTTGACCCAAGGCCAATGGCTGTCGCGCTTGCCCGTTGGGCATCAGGCCTGGACGCTGGATGCGTTGCCAAACGCTGAAGCCTTCGAACCGATCAGCGTCGAAGCCAACGACCTGGCCTACGTGCTCTACACCTCCGGTTCCACCGGCCAACCCAAAGGCGTGATGAACGAACACGGCGCCTTGATGAACCGCCTGCACTGGATGCAGGACGCCTTCCCGATTGGCCCGAACGACCGTGTGCTGCAAAAGACCCCATACAGCTTCGACGTCTCGGTGTGGGAGTTCTTCTGGCCCTTGATCACCGGCGCGACCCTGGTGGTTGCGCGTCCGGACGGTCATCGCGACCCGGCCTACCTCAGCCAGTTGATCCAACAGGAACGGGTCACGACGCTGCACTTCGTCCCTTCCATGCTCCGTGCCTTTGTCGAGGAGCCGAGCCTGGCCGACTGCCACAGCCTGCGCCAGGTCTTCGCCAGTGGCGAAGCCTTGCCAGTGGACCTGGTGCGGCGCTTCATGGGCCAACACCCGGCGGCGCTGGTCAACCTGTACGGCCCGACCGAAGCGGCCATCGACGTCTCGGTCTGGCGCTGCTCGGCGGACGATACGATCGTGCCGATCGGCAAGCCCATCGCCAACCTGCGCCTGTACATCCTCGACGAAGCCCTGCAACCGTTGCCGATTGGCAGCATCGGCGAGCTGTACATCGGCGGCGTCGGCGTGGCCCGTGGTTATCTGAAACGCCCGGACCTGACCGAAGAACGCTTCCTCGCCAACCCGTTCGTGGCCGGAGATCGGCTGTATCGCACCGGCGACCGTTGCCGCTTCCTGGCCGATGGCAACATCGAGTACCTGGGGCGTCTCGACCATCAGGTGAAGCTGCGTGGCCAGCGCATCGAATTGGGTGAAATCGACGCGGCGCTGCTGGCCCAGGCCGGTGTTCGCGACGCCGCCACCTTGTTGCTCGACCAGCGCCTGGTGAGTTTCTGGTGCGGTGACGCCGATGAGGCGACCCTGCGTGCCGACTTGAGCGACAGCCTGCCCGTGCACATGCAACCCAGCCTGTTCGTGCAGCTCGACTGCCTGCCACTCAACAGCAACGGCAAGCTCGACCGCAAGGCGTTGGTTGCCACGCCGCTGCCACACAGCCAAAGCGACCAGCCACGCACCGCGCCACGGGACGGGACTGAAACCGTGCTTTGCGAACTGTTCAGCGAAGTGCTGGGTGGTTCGGAAGTCGGCATCGAGGACAACTTTTTCCAACTCGGCGGCCACTCCTTGCTGGCCACCCGCCTGGTCAGCCGGGTCCGTGAGCGCCTGGGGGCCTCCCTGCCCTTGCCGCTGGTGTTCGCCCAACCGACGGTCGCGGCCCTGGCCGAGCACCTGCGCGCGGCCATGCCCGGTGAGTCGATCAGCGTACAACCGCGCCCGGCGCAACTGCCCCTGGGCCTGGCCCAGCGCCGCTTCTGGATGCTCAGCCGCCTGGTGCCGGAGTCCCGCGAGTACCACATGCCATTCGCCCTGACCTTGCGCGGCGAGCTGCAGGTCCAGGTCTTGCGTGAAGCTTTCGAGCAGGTCAGCCAGCGCCACCTGGTGCTGCGCAGCCGGATTGTCGACGTCGACGGCGAGCCGCAATTGCTGATCGACGACCACGGGCCGGCGCTTACGGTCACTGGCGTTGCAAGCCAGGACTGGGCCGCGACCTGCGCCAACGCCCAAGACGAACTGATGACACCGTTCGACCTGGCCGCCGCCGCGCCTTGGCGTGCGCACCTGCTGCAACGCCAGGGCAGCGACGAACACCTGTTGCTGGTGTGCCTGCACCACAGCGCCACCGACGGTTGGGCCATGCAGTTGCTCATCGACGAGCTGACCCAGGCCTACGCCGCCGGCCTGGACGGGCACTCGCCCACCTGGACCCCGCTGGAGATCGACTATGTCGATTTCGCCCTGTGGCAACAGCACCCGGACACCCAGGCCCGGCGCAGTGCCAGCCTGGACTATTGGAAAAACCACCTGGGCCAGGACGACTATCAGCTCGACCTGCCCATCGACCATCCACGTGGCGCCGAAGCCGATCGTCGCGCCCGGCAACTGACTGTCCGCCTCGGCAGCCAGCGCGCCGAAGCCATCCGGCAGTTCGCCCGTCAGCGCGGCACCACCACCTACGTGGTCTTGGCCACGGCCCTGAGCGCATTGCTGGCCCGCTACAGCGGCCAGCGGGAGATTCGCCTCGGCACCCCGGCGGACCAACGTGACCACGCCCAGACCCAGACCTTGCTGGCGTGCCTGGTCAACACCCTGGTGATCCGCAGCGACGTCGACCAACGGGCCCCGGCCGAGCAACTGCTCGCCAGCCTCGAGGCCGACCTGCGCGCCGCCCAGGCCCACGCCGACCTGCCGTTTGCCACCCTGGTCGGCGCCATTGCGCAGAATCGCGACTTGAACCGTACGCCGCTGTTCCAAGTGCTGTTCTCCCTCAACTATGGCCGAGTCGACAGCAACCAGTGGCCGGGGCTGAACGTCGAAGAGCAGATGCTGCCGGTGATCGACGCCAAATTCGAACAGAGCTGGGAAGTCCAGGACGACGGCAGCGACATGACGCTGGCGCTGGAATACCAATCGGCCTTGTACGACGAAGCGACGATGCAACGCTGGAGCGCGCAATGGTGCGCGCTGCTCGACGCCCTGGTGGCCGCCCCTGGGCGGACCCTGGTCGAGCTGTTCCCGCAACAGCAGGACCAGCAGCAACTCGACCGCTGGAACGCCACCGAACGTCACTACAGCGGCCCAAGCAACCTGCACACCGCCCTGAGCCAACAAGCAGCCCTGAGCCCCAACGCCCCGGCGCTGGTGTTCGAAGGCCAGCGCCTGACATATGCCGAACTGGACCAGCGGGCGCAATCCGTCGCCCGGGCCCTGCGCGCCGCCGGCGTGGGCACCGACAGCATCGTGCCGGTGTGCATGGAGCGCTCGGTGGAAATGGTCGTGGCCTTGCTCGGCATCGTCCATGCCGGCGCCGCGTGGTTGCCGCTGGATCCGGAGTTGCCGGCCACGCGCCTGGCCTTCCTGATCGAAGACGCCGAGGCCAAGGTCACCTTGACCCAAGCCCAGTGGTTGTCGCGCTTGCCCGTTGGGCATCAGGCCTGGACGCTGGATGCGTTGCCAAACGCTGAAGCCTTCGAACCGATCAGCGTCGAAGCCAACGACCTGGCCTACGTGCTCTACACCTCCGGTTCCACCGGCCAACCCAAAGGCGTGATGAACGAACACGGCGCCTTGATGAACCGCCTGCACTGGATGCAGGACGCCTTCCCGATTGGCCCGAACGACCGCGTCTTGCAGAAAACCCCATACAGCTTCGACGTCTCGGTGTGGGAGTTCTTCTGGCCCTTGATCACCGGCGCGACCCTGGTGGTTGCGCGTCCGGACGGTCATCGCGACCCGGCCTACCTCAGCCAGTTGATCCAACAGGAACGGGTCACGACGCTGCACTTCGTCCCTTCCATGCTCCGTGCCTTTGTCGAAGAGCCAAGCCTGGCCGACTGCCACAGCCTGCGCCAGGTCTTCGCCAGTGGCGAAGCCTTGCCGGTGGACCTGGTGCGGCGCTTCATGGGTCAACACCCGGCGGCGCTGGTCAACCTGTACGGCCCGACCGAAGCGGCCATCGACGTCTCGGTCTGGCGCTGCTCGGCCAACGACATGATCGTGCCGATCGGCAAGCCCATCGCCAACCTGCGCCTGTACATCCTCGACGAAGCCCTGCAACCGTTGCCGATTGGCAGCATCGGCGAGCTGTACATCGGAGGCATCGGTGTGGCCCGTGGCTATCTGAAACGCCCGGACCTGACCGAAGAACGCTTCCTTGCCAGCCCGTTCGTGGCCGGTGATCGGCTGTACCGCACCGGCGACCGTTGCCGTTTCCTGGCCGATGGCAACATCGAGTACCTGGGGCGTCTCGACCATCAGGTGAAACTGCGTGGCCAGCGCATCGAGCTGGGGGAAATCGACTCAGCCTTGTTGAACCTGCCGGCCGTTACCGGCGCCTGCACCCTGGTCATCGACAACCGCCTGGTGGCGTTCTACAGCAGTGCCACCGCGCAGTCGGACCTCGACACACAACTGGCGACCGAGCTGCCGGCCTACATGGTGCCAGCGGTGTGGGTGCACATCCCGGCCCTGCCCCTGAGTACCAATGGCAAGATCGACCGCAAGGCCCTGGCCGCCCTGCCCTTGCCCAACACCCAGAAAGACTACGCGGCACCGCGCAACGACCTGGAGCGCCTGCTTTGCCAGTTGTTCGGCGAACTGCTCGGCGAAACCTTGACCGGCGGCCGTGAAGTCGGCACCTCGGACAGTTTCTTCGCCTTGGGCGGTGACTCGATCCTCGGCCTGAAACTGATCTCACGCTTGCGTGAACAGGGCTATTCGCTCACGCCACGGGACCTGTTCCGTTCGCCGACCCCGGCGGCCCTGGCCCACGTGACCACCGCCCTGCTGACCCAGGCCGAACAAGGCGACGTGACCGGACCGATGCCGCTGATGCCGTTGCACCAGTGGTTCTTCGACCAGCAACAGGTCCAGGCCGCGCACTGGAACCAATCGGTGCTGGCCGACAGCGACCGTCGCCTGGAACCGGCCATCGTCCAAGCCACGCTGGACCGGCTGGTGGCCCACCACGACGCCCTGCGCCTGCGCTTCACCGAGGTCGACGGCCAATGGCAGGCGCACATCGCGCCAGTGGCTCCGGCCCAACTGACCTGCTGCCAGCAGCCGGAACAACTGCTGCAGGTCGCGCAAAGCCTGGACCTGCAACACGGCCCACTGTTTGCCGCAGCCCTGCTGGAAGGCACGCCGCAGCGCCTGTACCTGGTGGCCCATCACCTGGTGGTCGATGCGGTGTCCTGGACGCCGCTGCTGGAAGACTTCCAACAGTTGTACCCAGCCCTGGAGCGCGGCGAGCAGCCGACGTTGCCGGCGAAAACCACCTCGTATCGTCAATGGGCCGAGCACTTGCAAGCCCATGCCGCGAAGGCTGCTGCCGAACATCGCTACTGGAGTGCCCAGGCCTCTGCGAACCGACCGCCCATGGCCACGGTCGCCGAGCGCCAGACCCTCGCGGCCCGCTGGGACGCCAGCCGCACGCACCAATGGCTGACCGAATCCCACGCGGCTTACCGCACGCAACCGGAAGAACTGCTGATCGCCGCCCTCGCCGCGACCCTGGCCGAGGTCGAACAGCGCAGTGACATCGTCGTGGATCTGGAGCGCCACGGGCGTGACGCACCGTTTGCCGGGTTGGACGTCGGCCGCACCGTCGGCTGGTTCACCACCCTCTACCCGCTGCGCGTGAGCGCCAGCGGTGCCGCGGGCGATCAGGTGCGCAACGCCAAGCAAGCCTTGCGTGACGTCCCCGGCCTGGGCCTGGGCTACGGCTTGCTGCGCCAGCGCGGTGAGTTGCCGGCCAGCCACGGCGACGTGCTGTTCAACTACCTGGGGCATGAGCAAACGCCCGCGGGCTGGTTGCGCGCCAGCGCCCTGACCCCGCCGCCGGACGTGGCCCCGGTGAACCGAGTGACCCATGCCCGGGAAGTGGTGGCCTGGCTGGAGGACGGCGTGTTGCGTGTCGAATGGCACAGCGTCACGCCGAACGCCGACAGCCATTTGCCCGCTCGCCTGCTGGAACGCTTGCAGGCGCTGGTCGAACACTGCCTCGACCCGCAGGCCGGTTCGCTGATGCCGGCGGATTTCCCGCTGGCCAAGGCGCTGAACCAGAAATCCCTGGACAAACTGCTGGGCAAGCTCAAGACCAAACCCGATTCCCAAAGCTAGCGAGCGCCGCCGCGCCTGCGCAGGTCTGAGACCTGCGCGGCGCCTGGATCGACTCACTTGAGTTTTCAAGACTTTGAAATGGACCAAGCAAGCATGAACAACATCGAAGACATCTACTCCCTTTCGCCGACCCAGCACGGCCTGTTGTTCCACAGCGTCTATGAACCGGATTCGCGGGTCTATTACCAGCAATTGAGCCTGGACATGAACGGCCCGCTGCAACTGAGCGCGTTTCGCCGCGCCTGGCAGGCGCTGATGCAGCGCCACGCCGTGCTGCGCAGTGCATTTCTCTGGGAAGAACTGGACGATGCCTATCAGGTGGTGCAACAGGACGTGCCATTGCCCCTGACCGAACTGGACTGGCAAGACCGCGCCGAGCCCCAGGCCGCGCTGGAACAGTTGGCGCTGGAACAGCGGGCACAACCGCTGGAGCTGAACGACTCGCCACTGATGCGCGTGTGCCTGGTGCACCTGGCCCCCGAACGCTGGCATCTGATCTGGACCTTCCATCACATCCTCATGGATGGCTGGAGCGTCGGCATTGCCGTCCAGGAATGGCTGGCGCTGTACTACGAACACGCCCATGGCCGCCCCGCCGACCTGGCGCCGACCCGCCCTTACCGGGACTACATCGCCTGGCTGGCGGAACAGGACATGGCCGCCACCGAAGGCTTCTGGCGCGAGCAGTTGCAGGACGTCAGCGAACCAACGCCGCTGCCCACTTTCGCCGTACGCCAGCCCGCACCTGCGGGGGCACCCTTCGCCGAGCGGGAAAACCTGCTGACGGCCAGCGAAACCGAGCAGCTGGCAAGCTTTGCCCGCCAGCACGACCTGACCATCAACACCTTGATCCAGGGCGCCTGGGCATTGCTGCTGGGCCAACACGCCGGGCGTGACGACGTGGTCTATGGCGTCACCGTCGCCGGTCGTCCAGAGAACCTGGCGGCGGTGGACAGCACCGTCGGGCTGTTCATCAATACCCTGCCGCTGCGCGTGCAATGGGCTGACGCGCCGACGCTGGTGACCTGGCTGCAACATTTGCAGCAAGCCAACAGCGATCTGCGCCACCACGCCTACCTGCCGCTGGGCAAGCTCAAGTCGATGACGCGCATCGCCGCTGAACAGGCGCTGTTCGACTCGATCCTGGTGTTCGAGAACTTCCCGGTCACCGACGCGCTCAACCAGGACACCGGCGGCTTGAGCTTCAGTGCCCCGAGCAACGACCAGCAGGTCGACGGCATCACCCTTACCCAAGGCCGCAACCACTTCCCGTTGTCGCTGATCGTGGTGCCGGACAAGCAACTGCACTACCTGATCAGCTACGACCGCAGTCGCTTCAGCGATGCCGAGGTCGCGGTGTTGTCGGCACAGTTGCGCGCCATCCTGTTGGCGATGACGGCGCAAGCGCAGCGCCGGGTCAGCGAGCTGGAGTGGCTGAGCCCTGAAGAACGCCAGCAACTGCTCGCGCAGGGGCGCGGCGCGCAACTGCCGGTGCCTTCCGCATGCCTGCACCAGCGCTTCGAACAACAAGTGGCCGCCTACCCGGAACACTTGGCGGTCCGCGACCGTCAGGTTGCCCTGACCTACCGTGAACTGGACCAGCAGGCCAACCGCCTCAGCCAATACTTGCTCACCCAGGGCATCGGCCAGGACAGCGTCGTGGCACTGGCCCTTGAACGCAGCGCCGAGTTCGTGATCGCCCTGCTGGCCACCCTCAAGGCTGGCGCCGCCTATCTGCCGCTGGACCTCAAGCAGCCCGCCGGGCGCCTGGCCGACGTGCTGGTGGACAGCCGCGCCGCGCTGCTGGTCGGCGCTGCCGCCTCGCCCCTGCTCAACGGCCTGGCCGAGCACACGCCGACGCTGTGGCTGGCGGAACAGGCCGACGCCATCGCCGCCCAGCCAGACACACCACCGATCGTGCCCCACAGTCCGACTGATGCCGCGTACGTGATCTACACCTCGGGCTCCACCGGCACCCCCAAGGGTGTGGTGGTCGAGCACCAGTCCATCGTCGATTACCTGACGGCGGTGCACGCGGTGCTCAACCCGCCGCCGGCGGCCCGCTACGGCTTGCTGTCGAGCATCGCCGCCGACCTGGGCCACACCCAACTGTTCGGCGCCCTGTGCAGCGGCGCCAGCCTGTTGCTGGTGGATGAAGACAGCGGTTTCAGCCCCCTGGCACTGGCCGAACTCTTCGCCCAACACCCGGTGGATGTGCTGAAGATCACCCCGAGCCATCTGGCCGGCCTGTTGCAGGCGCTGCCCGATGCCCGCCTGTTGCCGCGCGCCCTGCTGGTCTTCGGTGGCGACGCCCTCAGCCCGGCGCTGCTGGAGCAGGTCAACCGCCTGGCGCCAGGGCTGCGGGTGTTCAACCACTACGGGCCGAGCGAAGCGACAGTCGGGGCGATTGCCACCGAACTGCCCGCAGGCCTGCGCAGCATCGCCCTCGGCCGGCCACTGCCGAATCGTCAATTGCAAGTCGTGGACGCCAACGGTCGCCTGGTGCCCACCGGGGTGTCCGGTGAGCTGCTGATCAACGGCGCCCTGGCCCGGGGTTACCTGCACCGCCCAGACCTGACTGCCGAACGCTTCCACCTCGACGCGGACCAGCAACGCTGGTACCGCACCGGCGATCGTGTGCGCTGGCAAGTAGACGGCCAACTGGCGTTCCTCGGCCGGGTCGACAGCCAGGTCAAGATCCGTGGCAATCGCCTGGAGCTGGGCGAAGTCGAAGCGCAGATCAAGCGCCTGTCGCCGCTGATCGAACAGGCGCTGGTCCGCGCCGTGGAACTGGACGGCAGCCTGCGCCTGGTGGCTTACCTCGTCGCCAGCCAGTCGCTGTCCGCCACGAAACTGCGCAACGACCTGGGTGCGCGGGTGCCGGACTACATGGTGCCGGCGCACTTCATCACCCTCGACGAACTGCCCCTCACCCGTAACGGCAAGGTCGATGTGCAGCGCTTGCCGCTCCCGCACAAACCCACGGACGACAGCGCCACCCACGTTGCCCCGCGCAATGAAGTCGAAGCGCAACTGGCCGCCATCTGGCAAGACGTCCTGAAGCTGGAACGTGTCGGCGTGCACGACAACTTCTTCGCCCTGGGCGGCGACTCGATCATCAACTTGCAGATCATTGCCCGCGCCAACCAGCAAGGGCTGAAACTCACGCCCCGCCAGCTCTTCGAGAACCGTACCATCGCCGACATCGCCCGCGTGCTGGGCGCCGATGCCAGCCAGGGCGTGGCGCACGAGAGTGCCGATGGCTATGAACTGCCACTGTCCGCCGGACAACTCGCACGCCTGCAACAAGGGCCATTGCACGCCACCTGGCGTTGCGTGGCGTTGACCCAGGCCATCGACAGCGAGCTGCTGACCCAGGCCATCAGCGCCTTGCAGCAACATCACCAGGCCCTGCGCCTGGCGCTCAAGGCCCTGCCGGAGGGCGAGTGGCAGCAACGGGTCCTAGTCGCGGCCAAGGCCCCGGTGATCGCCACCGAGAAACTGGCGACCTGCGCCCCGGCACACCTGCAAGCCCTGGCCCAGGCCGGTGTCGACGCGCTGGAACTGGAGGCTGGCCAAAGCCTGCATGCCCGTCTGCTGGAAGTGGACGGCAAATATTCGCTGCTACTGGCCGCACATCCGCTGTGCCTGGACGAAGCGTCCTGGTCGCTGCTGCTGACCGACCTCAACCTGGCCTTGGCGCAACTGCGTTATCAGCGGCCAGTGCGCCTGTCCTACGCCGGTGGCGACTTCACCCAGTGGACGCGGCACCAACTGGCCCATGCCCAGGGCGATGCCTTGGACGAGGCCTGGGAACATTGGCTGCAATACGCCGGCGTGGAACCGCTGCAACTGCCTGACAGCCAACAGCCGGCCAGCGTGAACGAACAAACCCTGCCGGCCGTCACCTCAGGCGAACTCAAGCGCCTGGGCGAAGTGCTGCAACTGGACTGGAACAGCCTGTTGGCCGCTGCCGTGGCCGAACAGTGCCGCGAGTCGTGCGGCGATGGCCTGGTCGCCCTGAGCGTGCACGATGCGCGGCCGAGTGCCGAGCGCCTGCCGGTCGATGCGCCGATTGCCGTGGCCGACCTCGATCCGGCACGCATCATGGGCCCGTTGGCCCTGGCCGTGCCTTACTTCCTCCAGACCGAAGGCGACAGCCTCCTGCAACGCTTGCAGGCACTGGCCGCGCAGATCCGCGCCTACCCGCAACACGGCGTCGACTATGGCGCCTTGCGCTACCTGTCGGACAACACCTACCTGCAAGAACCGCTGCGCGACCTGCCCGCGGCATCGGTCGCCATCCGCTGGCTGGGCAACTTCGACAGCCACCGCGAAGAACGCGGCATCCTGGCCCAGGTCGAAGCCGCAAGCCCATTGACAACGCCGACTTGCCCGCTGACCCTGGACGCCTGGTGGCAGGATGACTGCCTGCACGTACGCAGCCAAGGCACCCTCGCCGCCGACTGGGCACCACGTCTTGCACAACGCCTGGGCGAACTCGCCGGGCTGGCCAGCGCTGCCGACCTGCGCCCTGCCAGCCAGGCGTTCCCGCTGTGCCACAAGCAAGCGGCGACCCTGGCGGCCGAACCGCTGGACTGGCTGAACATCGAGGACGTCTACCCGCTGTCGTCGATGCAACAAGGCATGCTCCTGCACACCCTGCTGCAACCCCACAGCGGCATCTACCTGATGCAGCAACGCTACAGCTGGGATGGGGCCTTGCAGCGCCCGGCGATGGAAGCCGCGTGGCAGCTGTTCCTCGAGCGCCATCCGATGATGCGCACCGCGTTCTGGTGGCAGGACGACCATGAGCCGCTGCAATGTGTGTATCGCCAAACCCACCGGGCGTTCGACTGGCAGGACTTGCGCCACCTCGACGAAGAGCAACAGCGCCTGGCGATGGACCAGGCCCTCGAAGCACAACGCCTGCAAGGTTTCGACATGGCCTGTGCGCCGTTGACCCACCTGCGGGTGTTCCAACTCGATGAGCGACGCTTCGCCGTGGTGCGCAGCTTCCACCACATCCTGACCGACGCCTGGTGCTTCGGCCTGCTGATGGAAGACCTGCTGGCGATCTACCAGGCCATCGTGCGCCAGGAGCCGGTGGCCCGTCCGCGCCTGCGCTCGTTCCGCGGCTACATGAGCTGGTTGGAACGCCATGACATGGCTGCCGCCCACGCGTTCTGGCAAGCCGAAATGGCCGGTTTCAGCGAGCCAACGCCGCTGCATGTGGACAGCCCGGTGGCCCGCCCGGAGCAGGCACCGGAACAGGTCGGCGACTTCGACCAGACCCTGAGCATCGCCCAGACCCAGCGTCTGCAGCAGCTGTGCCAGCAATACCAACTGACACCCAACACCTGGATCCAGGGCGCCTGGGCGCTGTTGTTGTCGCGCTACAGCGGCAACCGCGACGTGCTGTTCGGCGTGACCGTCGCCGGCCGCCCGACCGACCTCGCCGGTGTAGAAGAAATGGTCGGGTTGTTCATCAACAGCCTGCCACTGCGCATCGATGTCGACCCGCAGGCGCCAGTGGCCGACTGGCTGCAAGCGCTGCTGTCCCACAATGCGCAGTTGCGCGAACATGAAAGCGCATCGTTGGTGGACATCCAGCGTTGCAGCCAAGTGCCGCGCGGCCAGCAGTTGTTCGACAGCCTGGTGGTGTTCGAGAACGCGCCGTTGGACATCAGCAGCGTGCAACTGGATGCCTTCAGCATCGACATCTATGAAGACCGCGTGCACACCAACTTCCCAATGACGGTGGTGTTGTACCCCGGCGACCGCCTGGGCATTCGCCTGTCCTACGACAGCCAGCGTTTCACCACGGACACCGTGCAACGCATGCTCGGGCACTTGGTGCAGTTGCTTTCGGGCATGCTCGAGACACCGCAGGCGCCCCTGGGCAGCTTGCACATGCTGCCCGAGGCCGAACGTCGGCAGTTGCAGATCGACTGCAACCGCAGCGACGTCGACTTCCCCCTGGAGCGCGGCTATGCGGCGCTGTTCGCCGAGCAAGTGCGCAGTCGCCCGCAACACCTGGCCGCCATCTGCCAGGGGCAATCACTGACCTACGCCGAACTCGACCGCCGCGCCAATGCCATCGCCCATGCGTTGCAAGCCGCCGGCGCCGGCCCGGAAACCCTGGTGGTGCTGTTCGCCGAGCGTGGCCTGGCGCTGCTGACGATGATGATCGCCACGCTCAAGGTCGGCGCGGCGTTCCAGTCGCTGGATATCCAACAGCCCCACGCCCGCCTGGCGGAACTGCTGGACCTGGGTGAAGCGCCGCTGTTGCTGGTGTGCGAGCACGCAGCCTCGACACTGGACAATGTCCTGCCGCAAATGCGCAAGCAACCCACCTGCCTGATCGCCCAGGCGCTCTGGCAAGGCAACGAGCAGCCACCGGTCACCTACGCCCACACCCCTGAGCAACTGGCCTACGTGATTTTCACTTCCGGTTCCACCGGTACGCCAAAAGGCGTGATGGTCGAACAGCGAGGCATGCTCAACAACATGTTCGGCAAGGTCCCGAGCCTGGGCCTGGGTGAGCACGACCGAATTGCCCAGACCGCTTCGGCGGCGTTCGATATCAGCGTGTGGCAGTTCCTCGCCGCGCCGCTGTTCGGCGCCACCGTGCACATCCTGCCCGATGCCCAGGCCCACGACCCCGTGGCCCTGCTCGACGCTGTTGAAGAACATCAGCTGACCCTGCTGGAAACCGTGCCGGCGCTGATTCGCGGCATGCTCCAGGAAAGCCAGGCGCACCACGCCCTGGCGAGCCTGCGCTGGCTCCTGCCCACCGGAGAGGCATTGCCACCGGCCCTGGCGCGGGACTGGTTCGCCCGCTTCCCGGCGATTGCGTTGATGAACGCCTACGGTCCCGCCGAGTGCTCGGACGACGTCGCCTTCTACCCCATCACCGAAGCGCCAGCCGACGACTGCCTGCACATGCCCATCGGCAAGCCGACCGCCAACAACCAGGTGTTCGTCCTCGATTCAGACCTGCGCATGGTTCCCATCGGCGTGCCGGGTGAGTTGTGCATCGGCGGTGTCGGCGTCGGTCGCGGCTACCTGCGCGATCCGCAACGCACCCGCGAAGCCTTTGTCCCGCACCCATTCCAGGCCGATGCGCGCCTGTATCGCAGTGGTGATATCGGCCGGATGCGCGCCGATGGCGTGATCGAATACCTCGGCCGTCGCGACCAGCAAGTGAAGATCCGTGGTCACCGCATCGAACTGGGCGAAATCGAAAACCGCCTGATGCAGCACCCGGCAGTGGACAGCGCGGCGGTGCTGGCGCTGCCCGATGCCCGTGGCGCGTTGCAACTGGTGGCCTGGTACGTGCTCGACGAAGCGGCCGACCTGGGCGGCGAGTCCACGCAACAGGCCTTGAGCGCTTACCTGGGCCAGCAACTGGCAAGCTACATGGTCCCGGCTCGTTGGCTGGCCCTTGAGCAATTGCCACTGAACGCCAATGGCAAGGTCGACCGTCGTGCCCTCACCGCCCTGGGCGTCCCCAAGGACGAAACGGCGCAGGCGCAATCCATGGCACCGCGCACGCCGACCGAACAGGTCCTGGCCGAACTCTGGCAAGAGATTCTCGGCCTCGACAACGTGGGTGTGCACGACGACTTCTTCGCCATCGGCGGTCACTCATTGCTGGCCACCCAGGTGTTGTCGCGGATTCGTCGACGGTTGAACGTGAACCTGCCGCTGCGCACGCTGTTCGAGCGTGGCACCCTCGAGCAACTGGCCGACGCGGTGGATCGACAGCGCGACGCCCAGAGCGAGGCCGACGGCGACAGCGAAATCGCCCTGGCGCCGCGTAACCAGCCGTTGCCGCTGTCCTACAGCCAGCAACGGTTGTGGTTCCTGGATCGCTTCGAAGGCCCTAGCGCCGCCTACAACATGACCACCACCGTCAGGCTGCGTGGCGCGCTGGATGTCGCGGCCCTGCAAGGAGCCTTGCAAGCGGTGTTCGAACGCCATGAGTCCTTGCGCACCGCGTTCCACCTCCACGGCGACCAGCCTTGCCAGGTCATCAGCCCGGCGCCGATGGTCGACTTGACGCCGACCGAGCTGAGTCACCTCGCCAGCGAGGAACAGGCGCAAACCCTTCAACGCCTGATCGATGAACAGGCCGGGCGTCCGTTCGACCTGCAACAGGCGCCGATGCTGCGCGCCAACCTGCTGCACTTGGGAAGCGACGATCACGTGCTGCAACTGGTGCTGCATCACATCGCCACGGACGCCTGGTCCATGGGCATCCTGATGCAGGAGTTGATCGTCGGCTACCAGGCCCGCACCAGCAGCTCGACGCCGGTGCTGCCAGTGTTGCCGATCCAGTTCGCCGACTATGCCTACTGGCAACGCAGCGAAGCGCAACAGCGCCTGCTGGGCCGGGCCATCGACTACTGGCGTCGCCAGCTCGACGGCGCGCCCACGGTGATCCCGCTGCCGCTTGACCAGCCACGCCCGGCACGTCCCGACTACCAGGGCGCGGCCCTGGAGCAACGCTTCACCGCCGCCCAGACGCAGGTGCTCAAGGCCTATGCGCAGGCACAACGGGCGACGCTGTTCATGGTCCTGCTCAACGCCTTCAACAGCCTGTTGCAGCGGGCCACCGGGGCCAATGACTTTATCGTCGGCACCGACCTGGCCAACCGCGAACATCCGGCCCTGGAACACCTCATCGGGTTCTTCGTCAACGTGTTGCCGATCCGTGCCCGCCTGAGCGAAGGCGAAACCTTCGACACCCGCCTGCAACGCTTGCGCGAAGATTGCCTGTCGGCGTTCCAGCACCAGCAAGTGCCGTTCGACAAACTGGTAGAGGAACTGCAGCCGCCGCGTACGCCAGGGGTCAATCCGCTGGTCCAGGTGTTGTTCGTCATGCAGAACACACCCAGCGGCAATGCCAGCCTGCCGGACCTTGAGGTGGAACACTTGGTATCGCCCCAGGAGAGCAGCAAGTTCGACCTCGCCGTGTTTGTCGAAGAAGACGAGGAACAAGGGCTGAACGTGCGCTGGGTGTATCGCACCAGTGTGTTGCAAGAGCAGACCATCCAGCGCCTAGAACAAGGTTTCGAGCACCTGTTGGAGCAGCTCGTCGTGGCCCCGGCGCAAGCGCTGGACCAATGGTCGTGGCGCCTTGAGGGCGGCAATGCCAGCGCACCGTCCCAGCCTGAAGCGTCGCTCGACGAGGCCTCGGCCCGCAGCGCGCGCAAGCAGTCGAAACTGAGCAAGCTCAAGCAGACCCGCGCAACCGCCGTGAGCCAGGTGGCCCACGAGCAGGTCCGTACCCGCACCCTCGACGCCGGGCAAGCCTTGCCGTTGGTGATCGAGCCCTTGCTCGGCGACCTGGACCCGGTGCACTGGGCGCTGCAAGCCCGGGAATGGATCAACGCCCAACTGCTGACCCACGGCGGCCTGTTGTTCCGCGGTTTCAACCTGCCGGATGCCGCCGCTTTCGAGCAGTTCGCCCAGGCCATCGAGCCGGACCTGTACGGGACCTACGGCGACCTGCCGAAGAACACTTCCGGCAAGAACATCTACCACTCCACGCCGTACCCGGAACAGCACATGATTCTCTTCCACAACGAGAGTTCCCATCTGCCGCAGTGGCCACGCAAGCAATGGTTCTACTGCGAGACACCGGCGCCACGTGGCGGCTGCACGCCCATCGTCGATTGCCGGCAGGTGCTGGCGCGCCTGCCCGAAGACATTGTCGCTCGCTTCAAGGCCCTGGGCCTGCTGTACGTGCGGCACTTCACCGACAAGCTGGATGTGCGCTGGCAGGACTTCTTCAAGACCGAACAGCGCGAGGAAGTCGAGCGCCAATGCCTGGCATCAGGCATGCGCTGGGAGTGGCTGGGGGCCGACAACCTGCGGATCGCCCAGCATTGCCCGGCCATCGTCGCGCATCCCGAGACCGGGGAGTTGTCGTTCTTCAATCAGGTGCAACTGCACCACACCGCCTGCCTGGAGCCGGAAGTGCGCAGCAACCTGATCAGCCTGTTCGGCCCCGGGCACCTGCCCCGCAACGTCTACTACGGTGACGGCAGCGTGATCGAAGACGCCGTGATGCAGGTGATCGGCGCGGCCTATGAAGACTGCGCGGTACGTTTCAGTTGGCAAAAGGGTGACATGGTGATGCTGGACAACATGCTGGTGGCCCACGCTCGGGATCCCTTCGAGGGCGAGCGCAAGATCTGCGTCGCCATGGGCCAGATGATGCGCCGTGAACAATTGACCGGCGGCCTGCCTGAAGCACAGCCGACTGCGGAGGTGCAGGCATGAGCGCCTTCGAGAAACGTGAAGAAGCCTTCGCCCTCTCGCCCCAGCAACGCAGCCAGTGGTTGGCGGGGTTGCCCGCAGTGCGCCTGGAACTGGAAATAACCGGCCCGTTGGCCCTTGAGCGCCTGCGTCAACGGCTCGTCGCCCTGAGCGACTGCCACGAGGCCCTGTGCCTGCGGGTGCGGCCTGAGCCGGGCTTGCTGATGCCATTGCAAGTGGTGGAATCCACCGTCATGGCCGCGGACGCCATCAGCGTCGAGGCGCACGCGGTCGGCGACGATCGCCACCGGGTGACGCTGCAACTGCCGGCGCTGAGCGCGGATCGCGGGACCTTGCTGCGCCTGGTGCAGGCATTGGCCTCGACGGATGCGCCGACGCTGGATGACGAGGCCATGACGTATACCCAGTACAGCGCCTGGCTCTACGAATTGCAGGCCGATGAAGACGCCGAGCCTGGCCGGCGTTTCTGGGCCAGCCAGGCCCTGGACGAGCCGGCCGCCGGCGAGTTGCTCTACCGCCAGGTACGCAGCGACCGCCCTGACGCCCCGGTGACCACTCGCCTGAGCGCCGATCCACAGTTGAGCGTGGCCCTCGACGGTTTTTGCCAACGTCACGACGCCTCGCCCGAGCAGGTCCTGATGACGGCCTGGGGTGTGCTGTTGCAACGCCTGAGTACCGGTGACAACCCGGCACTGACCCTGAACTGGGTCCACGATTGCCGCGACGACTATGAAGAACTCGCCGACTGCTGGGGGTTGTTCGCCAAGCCCCTGCCCCTGCGCTGGCAACCGCCGGCGGCTAGCCCGTTTGCCCAGGCGCTGGCAGACCTGCAAGCGCTCTGCGAACACGCCACGGAATGGCAGGAGTACTGCGGCGTCAGCGCTGCATTGCCGACCGAGGCTTCGCAGTACGGCTTCCAGTGGGGAGGGCAGCTGCCCGATCGACTCGACACCCTGGGCAGCCTGGCATCGACACTCACGGTGCTGGACGTACAAGCCATCCCTGCGGGCATGGAGCTGCTACTGTTGGTCGAAACCAGCGCCGGCGGTTATCGCCTGAACCTCTGCCACCTGCCGGGTCGCTACAGCGAACAAGCCGCACGGGTCTTGCTGGAGCAGTTCCAATCGCTGCTGCTCGATGCCCTCGCCCACCCCGACAAACCCCTGGCCGAGCTGTCCTTGCAGGCGCCGAGCTTCACCGCGACGCTGGCCGCCCTGCAGGACGATGTCGCCGTGTTGCCGTTTACCAGCGTGCCGGCCGGTTTCGATGCCTGTGCCGCGCAGTTCCCCGAGCACTTGGCCCTGCGCGACCACAACGGGCCACTGGGCTACGCCCAATTGCAGGCGCGCAGCAACCAGCTGGCCCATTACCTGCGCGCCCAGGGCGTGGGTCGCGAAGATCGCGTGGCGTTGTACCTGGATCGCTCGGCGCAGATGGTCCTGGCCATGCTCGCCGTGCTCAAGAGCGGCGCGGCATTCGTTCCCCTGGATGTGCATCAGCCGGCGCAACGCTCCCTGGCGATCCTGCAACAGGCCCAGCCGGTCTTCGTCCTTAGCGGTTCGGCCGGCAGCGCCCCCGCGTTGCCCGGCATCGGCAGCCTCGACCTGAGTGATGAAGCGACTTGGCAGCAAGCACCTACCACGGCAATCGACGCCGAAGTCCAAGGCCAGGATGCGGCCTATGTGCTGTTCACTTCCGGCAGCACCGGCACGCCCAAAGGCGTGATCGTCGAGCATCGGCAACTGGCCAGCTATGTCACAAGCGTGTCCCGGCGCCTGACCCTGGGAGTGGGCGAACGCAGTGCGGTGGTCACTTCGCTGGCCGCCGACCTGGGCTACACGTTGCTGTTCCCGGCGCTGCTCAGCGGCGGCGAATTGCACCTGCTGGACAAGGAAACGGCAATGGACGCCCAAGCCTGGGCAGCCTGGCAGGCGCAGTACCCGATCGACCACCTGAAGGTCGTGCCGTCGTTGCTCGACGCCTGGTTGATTCACGCTCAGAGCGCTGCGGTGTTACCGCGCAAGCAATTGATTCTCGGTGGCGAAAGCTGCTCGCGGCGCCTGCTGCAAAGCATTCGCAGCCTCGCGCCGGCGCTGACGGTCTTCAACCATTACGGCCCGACCGAAACCACCGTGGGGGTGGTGATGCACAAAGCCGAACCGGCCATGGACTATCGCCGCCTGCCCCTGAGCGACCGCCTCGACGGCATGCGCCTGTACCTGCTCGACGAGCAGCAAGCGCTGGCCGCTCCCGGGCAGAGCGCCGAGCTGTATATCGCCGGCCCGCAACTGGCTCGCGGCTACTTGGACGCACAACAAAATGCCGGACGTTTCATCGAACTGGCCCAACGGCCAGGTGAACGCCTCTATCGCACCGGCGACATGGCCCGCTATCGCCATGACGGCAGCCTGGAGATCACCGGGCGTGCCGACCGCCAAGTGAAAATCCGTGGTTTCCGCGTGGAGCTCGATGAGATCCAGGCACAGCTCGCCGGCCTTCCCGGCGTGGCCCAGGCCGCGGTCGAATGCATCCCCCGGGGCGAGCTCGGCCAGCAACTGTTCGCCTTCATGACCCTGGCACCCGGGCATTCGACCACGGTCGCGCGGCTGCATGGCCAGGCCCAGGATTGCTTGCCGGACTACATGCTGCCGACCCTGCGGATCGTCGAGGCATTACCGCTGATGGGCAACGGCAAGCTCGACCGCAAGACGTTGCAGCAATGGGCCGACAAAGTGCTCGACACCGTCGGCAGCGCCTTGCCGCGTACACCGCTGGAAGCCCTGCTCGCCGAGGTCTGGGCACAGGTGCTGGGCCTGGAACGGGTGGGCATCGACGACGACTTCTTCGAGCTGGGCGGCCATTCCCTGGCGGCGGTGACGCTTGCCAGTCGCTTGCAGACCGCGCTGTCGGCACCGGTGACGGTCAATGCGGTGTTCAACGCCCCGAGCGTCTCGGCATTTGCCGCACTGGTACAGGCCGAACTCAAGCTTTCGCCGCTGGTACGGTTGTCGGCGCCCAACGCCGTTGAAGCCGCCCATCTGTTCTGCTTCCACCCCTCCACCGGCCACGTGCAGGATTACCGCACGCTGCTGACGCCGCTTGCGGCCTGGCACCTCTGGGGCTTGCAGGCGGCATACCTGACCGACGACAGCACGACGCTGGGCGGCGATATCGAAAGCCTCGCCGCGTGCTACGTCGAGCACCTGCGCCAACAACAACCCCAAGGGCCTTATCACCTGCTGGGGTTCTCCCTCGGTGGCCTGCTGGCGATTGCCGCGGCCGCGCGCCTGGAAAGCCAGGGCGAAGAAGTGGCGTTTCTCGGTATCATCGACTCGCAATACCAGCATCAAGCGCCGGAAGACAGTGTCGAAGCGCTGCTGGAATCAGCTTCCCAAGCGCTGACGCTGGACAGCCAGGCCGTGTTACGCCAGTTGCCAACGCCGATCATGACCGCGTTGCTGGCGCAACTGGACGCCCTGCCCCCGGCGGCACGCTTGCCGGAGCTGGTCCAGTGGGCACGGCAACAAGGCCTGCAACTCGATGGCGACAGTTGGGAACATTTACAAACACGGCTGCGCTACCAGCAGCATACGCAGCACCTGCTGGCCACGTTCAAGCCCGTACGGTTGAGCTGCCCGGTGCATGTCTGGTGGGCCAGCGATACCCTGGCCCAGGCTGAATTCGCCGACCCGCACTGGGAAAACCTCAGCAGTGGGCCGTTGACCCGCGAGGTCATCGCTGCGCAACACCTGACCATCCTTGAGCAACGCGCCCTGCACGAACAATTGGCGGCGCGCCTCACGGCCATTGCTACACACGGAGTGGTTTGAAATGGATCTGTTGTTACTCATGGCTAAACGCTCCTGGCGCGCACTGCTGGTGGCGACCCTCACGGGTCTGACCTGCGGCCTCGCGGCAGCCGGCCTGATCGCCAACATCAACCACAGCCTGGAGGTGTTCGATACGCTGCGCCCGGTGGATGGCCTGCTCTTCGCCGGCCTGGTGGTGTTGGTCGCGGTGTCGCGGATCATCTCCGACATCAGCCTGCTGCGCCTGGGCCAGGCGGCGGTCAACGACATGCGCCTGCACCTGAGCGCCAAGCTGATCGACACGCCCTACGCGCAATTGCAGCGCCTGGGCAAGCATCGCCTGCTGGCGATGCTTACCGACGATACGCAAACCATCAGCCAGGCCGTGGAGTTGGTGCCGATCCTGTTGGTCAACGTCGGGATCATCGCCGCGTGCCTCGCCTACCTGGGCTGGCTCAGCATGCCGCTGCTCGGCCTGACACTGCTGCTGATCGCCTTGGGCAGCCTGAGCTTTCACTGGCCGCAACGCCGGGCCCTGACCTCGATCTCCCGTGCTCGTGAGCTCAAGGACCAGTTGTTCAATCAATACCGCCTGCTCACCGATGGCAGCAAGGAACTGCAACTCAACCATCCGCGCCGGCAGCACTTCTTCACCCGCCTGCTGATACCGGTGAGCCAGCAATACCGCCGCGATTTTGTCCGGGGGATGAGCATCTACGCACTGGTCCTGAACTGGGGTAATGCCGTGTTCTACCTGCTGATCGGTGTGGTGTTGTTCGCCGCGCCGCATTTCATCGACCTGAGCGCGAGCCTGGTCACTGGCTATATCCTGGCGATCCTCTACATGATCACGCCATTGTCGGAACTGATGCATGCCTTGCCGACCCTCGGCCGGGCCAGCGTGGCCCTGAACAAGATCCGCGCCCTGGAAGGCGAGATGCAAACCGCCGACGAGACCCTCGACACGATCTCGCCGACCCAGGTCCGCAGCCTGGTGTGCCGCCAGGTCACCCACACCTACTACCGCGAGCGCGAGGACGGGCACTTCACCCTGGGCCCCATCGACGTCACCCTCAATGCCGGCGAAGTGGTGTTCATCACCGGCGGCAACGGCAGCGGCAAGACCACCCTGGCCTTGTTGCTGACCGGGCTGTACCGGCCGGAAAGCGGCGAGATCATGCTCGACGAGCAAGTCTCCTCGAGCAATGACAACCACCATTACCGGCAGCACTTCTCGGCGATCTTCACCGACTTCTGCCTGTTCGAGAACCTGTTCGATGGCGACGATCCGCACTTGGTGAAACAGGCGCAGGACTACCTGGTCCACCTACAGCTGGACCATAAGGTGCAAATCGAGGAAGGCAAGCTGACAACCCTGGCGCTGTCCACCGGGCAACGCAAGCGCCTGGCGCTGCTCAGCGCCTATCTGGACGACCGCCCGTGCTATCTGTTCGACGAATGGGCCGCCGACCAGGACCCGGTGTTCAAGCACTTTTTCTACACCCGGATCCTGCCGGACCTGCGCGAGCGCGGCAAACTGCTGATCGTCATTTCCCATGACGACGCCTACTTCGGCCTGGCCGACCGGTTGATCCGCATCGAACACGGTAAGCTCAGCGAAGTTGCCCCACAGGCTGATGCCGCGCCCATGGCTGAAATGCTGTCTTGAGCAAACCCTGTAGGTAATGCTGTTCACTCAGGAAAAACGGCGCTTGTTTCAGAAATGAAAAGCGCCGTTTTTTTTGAAAAATCTACTCGCCTTTTTCCAGACGGGCTTGGTGAGTCCGCGTTTCCCCTGTGTGGGCTTGCTCGCGAAAGCGGTGGTCAGTTTGCGGTGATGTTGGATGTGCCGGCCTCATCGCGAGCAAGCTCGCTCCCACAGTGATTCTGTGTCGGACATGAATTTTGTGTTCACCGCAGATCCAGTGTGGGAGCGAGCTTGCTCGCGATAGCGGTGTACCAGTTTGCAGTGATGTTAGATGTGTCGGCCTCATCGCGAGCAAGCTCGCTCCCACAGTGGTTCTGTGTTGGACATGAATTTTGTGTTCACCGCAGAATCACCTTAAGTAAACAGCATTACAACAATGCGGGGAGACGTCTGGCCGAGGCTGTTCAAAACCTGCGCTCATCCCTACTCATAGATGTAATGCAGGTAGCTCACCTGCTCCGCCACTGGCAGGCGGTGCAGCTTGGGGCAGGATTCGCAGAGCACGGGCGGTTGGCCTTCGACCGGCTCGTGCAGTTGGTAATGCAGGCAGCAATGCCGGCGCAAGGGCAAGCTGGGGCAAATCTGCGGCGCCGGAGACTCGACCATGCGTTGCAGACCCCGCAGTTTCAAGCGGCCATTGTTCACCGTGACGGGCTCCAGCCACTGGTGCGCCTCGGCGAAACCCTCCCTGGACAGGTCCGGGTCCATCCTGGCGAAGGCGCCGTCCCAGATGGCGACGAAGTTGCCCCACAATATTTTCGGGGCCAGGCCACCGGCGGCGGCCAATGTGCTGAACAGTGGCGCCAGGTGCTCATGGACCAACCGTGACCAGTAAGCCGCCCGGTCATCCGCGGCCAAGTCCGACAGCCCGGCAGCCAGGCCCAGCGCCGCCGGTTGGCCGTCGTCGTGCAACAGCTGCGCGTCCTCGCCCCAGAACTCGATGGCGCAGCGACGCGTCAACACGCAGGCCAGGGTGGCGGGCAAGACAATGCTCATGTAGTTCATCGACCACTGCGACACCACGGCGGCACGGTTCACCCCCGGGTAACGCAGGGCGAATCGGGTCAGCAAGGGTTGCAGCACGGCAGGATCGGCAAGCTGGCTCAACGCGATGGAAGGCTGATCGCCAGGTGCCTGCCGGATGACCCGCTGTATCGGCGGCCAGGCCTGGTTAAGCCATTCTGGAAATTCGATAACGGGGCTCCCGTGGCTTTCCCTAATTAATGCAAACGATTAGCATTGGCTGATCCTATCCTCCCTCCCCTGCAAACTCAACGTCGTTAGCGACCAGGCTCATCAAGACTCCATGCACACACTCCGCAACTTCTGGCGTCTCGCGCGGCCTTTCTGGGCTTCCGAGGAAAAGTACCCGGCCCTGTGGCTGCTGTTGGCCACCGTGCTGATGACCCTGTGCCTGGTCGGTGTCAACATCCTCACCAACTTCTGGAACCTGCATTTCTATAACGCCTTGCAGGCCTTGGATTACCACGGCTTCCTGATCGGCAGCCTGCAATTCATCCTGCTGCAGATCGGCACGGCGGCCTTTACCGTGGGCGCGTTTCACTTTCAGCAAAAGCTGACCATCCGCTGGCGTCGCTGGGCGACCCGCAACATGCTCGATCAGTGGCTGGGCAGCCAGCGCTACCAGAAGCTGAAATTGACCGAAACCGATGTCGACAACCCCGATCAGCGGATCGCCGAAGACATCGACCTGTTCATCGTCAAGTCACTCAAGTTGAGCCTGGGCCTGTTGACGTCGGTGGTGTCGCTGTTTTCCTTCCTGCATATCCTCTGGCAAGCCTCCAGCCTCGTCAGCGTGCCATTCAACGATCAGTCGTTCGTCATTCCGGGACTGCTGGTGTGGATCGCCCTGGTGTATGCGTTCCTGGGCACCGGCCTGGCCTTTTGGCTGGGCCGCGCCCTGCCCAGCCTCAATTTCATGCAACAGCGGCGTGAAGCGGACTTTCGTTTCTCGCTCATCCGCCTGCGGGAGAACGCTGACTCGGTGGCGCAATACCGCGGCGAAGTCGTGGAGAACGAACGCTTCAACCGTCGCCTGGACGCGGCGCTGGAAAACTTCTGGGCGCTGGTGAAGAAACAGAAGCTGATCATGGGCTACTCGACCTTCTATTTGCGCAGCGCGACGGTCATCCCGATGTTCATCATGGCACCACAGTTCTTTGCCGGCGCCTTTCCCCTCGGCCGCCTGACGCAGATAAGCGCGGCCTTCGGCGAAGTGCACGCGGCCATCGCCTACCTGGTGAGCGTGTTCCCGGAACTGTCGGAATGGAAATCGGTGATCGACCGCTTGGTCGGCTTCCAGGAGCGCCTGGATAACGTCGAGGTCAAGTCCCAGGTCAGGCACGAACAGCAGGCCAGCGGTCTTGATATCAAGGACCTGGACATCTGGCTGCCCAATGGCCGGCCGTTGTTCAAAGGTTTCAACCTGTCACTCAAACCCGGCGACAGCCTGATGATTAGCGCACCATCCGGCTACGGCAAATCGACGCTGATCCGCACGATCACCGGGCTGTGGCATCACGCTCGCGGCTCGAGTGGCTATGACCGCGAGCGCGCCCTGACCCTGTCGCAAAAACCCTACCTGCCGCTGGGCAGCCTGCGCGAAGCGCTCTGGTACCCCAACCCGCCCCGTCGCGACGAGGATGCCGCGCTACGCCAGGTCATGGAGCAAGTCGGCCTGCAACACCTGGCCGATCAGTTGGAAGAGGAGCGGGACTGGTCACAGACCCTCAGCATCGGCGAACAGCAACGCTGCGCGTTCGTCAGGGCCCTGCTGGCCCGGCCCACGGTGCTGTTCCTCGACGAAAGCAGCTCAGCGCTGGATGCGGCAAACGAAGCGCGTTGCTATCAGCTGCTCAGGGAGACGCTGCCGGACACGATCCTGATCAGCGTCGGGCACAGCGCTTCCCTGGAGCACTTCCATTGGCACGTCCTGGAGCTAAAGGACGAGGCGCAGTGGGTGCATCGCAAGGTCAAGCAAGCGGTGTGAACCCGCATCCTGTGCCTACGAAATAGAGCATGGGAAAGATAGATCTGTGGCGAGGGAGCTTGCTCCCGCTCGGCTGCGCAGCAGTCGCAAAAGCGGTGTCCGCGGTGTGCCTGGCGAAACGGTGTGGCTGATTTGGGGCCGCTGCGCAGCCCAGCGGGAGCAAGCTCCCTCGCCACAGGATGCACTTGGGTCACAGGGTTCAATTCAAAATATGCCCTCTTGCTGCGCAATCAGATCCCTGAAAAAGCGCAAATGACCTGCGCGACACTCCATCCCTCTTCGCATAATTGGCATGCAGAGTTTGTGGTCTATAGTCAGACACATCCAGGCTCTTTCGCTCGGGCCTTCAGGAGCAACACCCCCTCGAGCCGTAACCGTGTCGGATGCTCACCAGCCTCCGGTCGAACAATGCAGGGAGCAAGCCATGCCGATCCAGCGGCCCGAGACACTGGGGTTGGCCCCTGGCACCGCTCATTGTGCAGAAGCCGATGGCGGTACCGAAGCCAGCACGCTTCGGCGTTTCTTCGACCAGGCCAAGGAAGCCTACATCCTGTTCCCGTTGCTGGCTGCCCTGCTGCTGGTCGTCTGGAGCGCCACCCTCTACCTGATCAAGGTTGAACATCTTCGCGCGCAGCAGAGCGCCGCGACGGCCAGCCTGGAGATGGGCGCTACCTACGAAGCGCAAATGTTGCGCGCCATCCATGAAATCGATCAGACCCTCAAGCTGGTCAAATACACCTTTGAGACCGAGGACGAGCCCAATCCCCTGCGCCGCCTCCAGGAGCGGGCCTTGTTGCCGCCGGCCTTGGTGTTCGACGTCAGTGTGGTCAATCCGGACGGCCGGCTCGTGGCGAGCACGCGGGTCAACGACCGGGAAAATATCGCTGACCCGGATGAACAGCAAACGCTGCGGCACAGCGATTCGTTGTCCATCAGCCATCCATGGAAAAGCCCAATCACTGGAGAATGGCGCTTGCGCTTCAGCCGGCGACTCGATGCCGCGGATGGCAGGCTTTCCGGGATCGCCAGGGTCGAAGTGGATGCTGCCTATTTCGTCAGCAGCTACGACGCCTCGAAACTCGGCGACCAGGGTGCGCTCGGGCTGCTGGGTACGGACGGCATCTTTCGCGTACGGCGCACCGGGGAAACGCTATCGGCCGGCGATGCGGTCAATTACACGGCGGTGGTGCCGGACGCTGAAAACACCGAGGCGAAGCTCTCGATCAACGGTTGGGACGGCGTGCGGCGCTACACCAGTGCCCGCCAGCTCTACGATTTTCCACTGGCGGTGATCGTCGGGTTGTCCGAGGAAGAACAGCTGGCCGCGGTGAACCAGCAAGCGCGTACCTATCTGTGGCGTGCCGCGGGCGGCAGCCTGGTGCTGGTATTGCTTGTGGGCCTGCTCGCCCGGATGAGCTGGCAGCTGGCGCAAAGCCGCTTGCGCGCCGCCGAAGCCCAGGTCCAACTGGCCGCGGCCGCACGCCAGGCCGGCATGGCGGAAATCGCCACCAATGTGCTGCACAACGTCGGTAACGTGCTTAACAGCGTGAATATCTCCGCCGATCTGGTCACCCGCAAACTGCGCACCAGCAAGGCCTTGGGGCTTGGCAAGGCGGTGCAAATGATGAACGAGCACGCCGAAGACCTCGGCGATTTCATCTCCCACGACGACAAAGGCAAGCTGTTGCCCGGCTACCTGAACCAGTTGGTGGACGCACTGGCGATCGAGCAACAGAGCATGACCGAAGAACTCGGCCAACTGAGCAAAAGCGTCGATCACATCAAGGAAATCGTCGCCGCCCAGCAATCCTATGCGGGTCCATCCAGCCTCGCCGAAACCGTGCAGGTCAAGGACCTGATCGAGGATGCCCTGCGCATGAACGCCGGCATCATCGCGGCGCATCGGATCACCGTGGTGAGAAACCTGGCCGACACGCCCTTGCTGCAACTGGACAAGCACCGTGTGCTGCTGATCCTCATCAACCTGATAAAAAACGCCAGCAGGGCGATGGGTGACCGATTGGAGCCGGCCCCTCAAATCATCCTTCAGAGCGAGATTCCCCAGGACGACACTTTGGTCATCAAAGTCATCGACAACGGCGAAGGCATCGTGCCCGAGAATCTGACGCGGATCTTTGCCCACGGATTTACCACACGCAAGGATGGCCATGGCTTTGGCCTGCACAGTTGCGTCCTGGCGGCCATGGAGATGGGCGGTTCGCTGGAGGCCCATAGCGATGGGCCGGGAACAGGGGCGACCTTTACGCTCAAACTGGCGATCTAGACTAGGCTTCGCTGGGTAATGGCGCGCAGTTTCAGCCGACCGTACAAGGAACAGACGAATGGCGATCCACGCAACGAGGTCACCTTGAGCCCATGGTGAAAAAAAACAATACCTTGGCCTTGGTCGTCGTGACGCTGTACGCCGGCGGCGCCAGTGCCGACGCTACCGAGACGTTCTCGCTGAGCAGTTTCGGCACGGTGGGGATCGTCCATTCCAGCGAGAAAAAAGCCGACTTCACGTCCAGCATCTTCAAGCCCAACGGCGCCGGGCATTCGCGCAACTGGAGCGCTGACGTCGACAGCCTGATAGGCGCCCAACTGACGGCCACCTTCACCCCGCAGCTTTCGGCCGTGGTGCAGGTCATTTCCGAGCAGCGCTACGACAACAGCTACCGGCCCTTCGTCGAGTGGGCCAACATCAAGTACCAGTTCACGCCGGATTTCAACGCGCGCATTGGCCGTACTGTGTTGCCGACCTTCCTGGTGTCCGACACCCGTAAAGTGGGCTATACCCTGCCCTGGGTACGCGCGCCCATGGAGGTCTACAGCCTGATGCCGATCTCCAGCAGCGACGGCATCGATGGCAGCTACCGGTTTCATGTCGATGCAATCATCAATACCGTACAGGCTCACTACGGCCAGACCGACAGCCGGCAGCCCGACGGGGCCGGCAAGGCACTGACGAGAAACTTCTGGGGAATCACCAATACCACCGAGTTCGACGTGCTCACCACGCGCATCACCTACATGAAAGCCGACCTGACCCTGGAGCAGTTCAATTCACTCTTCGACACGTTCAGAGCGTTCGGCACAGAAGGCATCGCCATTGCCGATCGCTACGACTCCGATGACACCCCCGTCGAATTTCTCGGCGTGGGCGCCAGCTACGATCCGGGCGACTGGTTCGTCATGAGTGAATGGGGGCGTCTCGATAGCCGCTCCGGCCTGGGCCGCACCAGTGCCTGGTACATCAGCGGCGGGTACCGCATCGAAGCGTTCACCCCCTACGTCACCTACGCACGCTCCCGGACCGAAACCGAAGTCTCCAGCCCGGGCCTGACGATAGCGGCCTTGCCACCGGCCTTGGCGGGCACGGCCGCCGAGCTTAACGGTGCGCTCAATTCGGTCTTGGGTTCGAACGAAGGCCAGCAGACCCTTTCCCTGGGTATGCGCTGGGATTTCACCAGGAACATGGATGCCAAAGTGCAATTCGATCACACACGTTTCAAGGGCCACTCGGTCGGTCCGTTGATCAATCCCCAACCGGACTTCACGTCGGGGGGCTCGCTCAACGTCATCAGCCTGGCTGTGGATTTTGTCTTCTGATGGAGCAGGCCATGTGGGTTGTGAGATTCATCGGATTCGCTGTGGCGGGGCTCGCCCTGGGCGCCGCCAGCGCTGCCGTCAAGGCCGACGTGGTGGTGGTCGTCGCCATGTCCAGCCCGGTGAAGACACTCGCGCGCAATCAGGTGGCGGATATTTTCCTGGGCAAGGCCAGTCGTTTTCCCGGTGGCGGCCAGGCGATTCCCATCGACCAGACAGAAGATTCCCCGACCCGCGATGAGTTCTACACAACGATCACCGGCAAGTCCGCAGCCCAGCTCAAGGCGCACTGGTCAAAAATCATCTTCACCGGCAGGGGCCAGCCGCCACTGGCGGTTTCAAGCGGCACGGAAGTCAAGAAACGTATTGCCGAGAACCCCGACACCATCGGCTATATCGACGCGCGGGAGCTGGATGACAGCGTCCGGGCACTGCCGCTCGAGCCGCAATGAATGGCGAGTCCTTACGGATCGAGGTTTGGATCAGTTGCCTGGGCCTGCAGCAATAACTTGAACTGATCGGCGGGAATCGGCCTGTTGAAATAGAAACCCTGGAACTCATCGCACGCATTGTCCCTTAGGAAATCGGCCTGCTCCTTGGTTTCCACGCCCTGGGCCACCACGGTCAGGCTGAGGGTGCGGCCCATCGCGATGATGGCCTCGGTGAGGGCTTTGTCTTCCGACACGCTGCTGGTGTCGCAGATACACGAGCGGTCTATCTTGATGACATCCAACGGAAACTGTTCGAGGGCAGAGAGCGACGAATAGCCGATACCGAAATCATCGATGGCGATACGGACCTGCAGGCGCTTGAGCCCGGTCAACACACTCAGCGCCCTCTTGACGTCCTGCATGAGCAGGCGCTCGGCGATTTCCAGTTCCAGCAGGCGCGCATCCATACCGGTTTCGGCCAATATCTCGGCCAAATCCGCCAGCAGGTCCTCATCGGCAAACTGCCGTGCCGTGAGGTTCACGGCGACGCCCAGGTGCGGCAGGCCTTGTCGTTGCCAGGCGACGTTTTGCTGGCAGGCGGTCTTGAGCACCCACTTGCCGATCGGCACGATCAAACCGGTCTCTTCCGCAATGGGGATGAACTGCATGGGCGCCACGATTCCCAGGTCGGGATGATTCCAGCGCAGCAGCGCTTCCATGCCGGTGATCAGGCCACTGCGAATGTCCCGCTTGGCCTGGTAATGCAGCTGGAACTCCTGGCGCTCCAGGGCGTGGCGCAGGCTCAGCTCCAGGGTCAGCCGTTCCAGGGAATCGGCGTTCAGTTTCGCGGAGTAGAACTGGAAGTTGTTCTTGCCACGTTGCTTGGCCTGGTACATCGCGATATCGGCGTTTTTCGTGAGGGTCTGCTCGTCCAGGCCATCCTGTGGAAACACGCTGATCCCGACGCTGGCAGTCACCCGAAACTCCTGGCCCTGAAGGTTGAAAGGCCGGGCAATCGCACCAAGGACTTTCTGCGCGGCGCTCGCCACGTCGTTGTCCTCCGACAGCTCCGGCAGCAGGATCACGAATTCGTCGCCGCCCAACCGGGCCACCGTATCGCTGCTGCGCAGACACGCCTCGAGACGCTGCGCCACCTCCATGAGCAGTTGATCGCCGGCATCGTGCCCCAGCGTGTCATTGACTTGCTTGAAACGGTCGAGGTCAAGGAACAACACGGCCAATTGCCGATCGTAACGGTCGGCCTCACGGATGCTCTGGCTCAACAGCTTGCTGAACAGGCTGCGATTGGGCAATGCCGTGAGGCCATCGTGATAGGCCAGGTACTCGACACTTTCCGCGTAGGCAATTTTCGCTTCGCCCGCACGCAAGCGGCTTTGCGCCAGTTGCCAGCTCATCCGCGCGAGAAGTCCCGCCAACAACACCAGTAGCAGGCTGGCGCCCGCCGCGCGCCAGAGATAGCGCTGCGCCTGCCGGGTCACCGCAGCCAGTTGTTCTTCCTCGGACAAGCCGACGATCACCGCCAGCGGAAAGTCGTAGAGCTGGCGGGCACTGGTATAGCGCCGCACACCGTCCCATGGGTTGATCGCGCGTACAGCCTCGGTGTTTTCCGTATCCGGCACCACGCTGGCGTAATCGATCGGGTCACCGGCCGAGATCGTTTCCCCACTGCGCCGTGCCCGGAAGATGCCGTCGATGCCCAGCAGGCCGAGCAAGCCGTGGTCGCCCAGTTTCGAGGGGTCATAACTGCTGACGAAATAGGCCGCGTCGACCTCGATCATGGCGATCCCGGCGAACCCGCCATTCCCTTCATCGAGCCGCCGACTGAAACGCAATGTCCACTCCCCCGTCGCCGGGCTTTTCCACGGGCGGCCAATCGACAGCGCCGTGTCCGGCCCTGGCGTTTGCAGCGCGTCCTGGGCCATCCTGCTTCCGGCCTCGCTCGGCTGGGTACTGGCCACGACCCGGCCGCTGGCATCGACGACGCTGACGTCAAACAAGTAGGGAGAAGGCAGCAAACCGCGTGCCTTGAGCTTGGGCAACGGGTTGGGCTCGCGCTCGGACTCGTAGGTGTACTTGACCAGCTTGAGGGTCTGGTCGATTTCACGCACCGCCCGCAGGATCTGCGCTTCGTAGGTGGCGCCGATTTCCAGGCTCGCTTCGGCAATCCCCTGCTGCGCACGAGCGTGTTCGACCTTGATGAGGTACAGGGTACCGGCCCAGATGAGCAACAGCAGCAGGGCCGCCAGCAATGGGAACAGGATATAGGCTTCCCTGGCCTGGTCGAAACCGCGCCGAAACAGATTGTTCGTCACATCGGCCCGGGCGTTTTCTCGATGGACGACACTCGGGGCCGACGTCATGACACTCGCCCGTTGGATCGCCATGGTGTGCTCCCTGCATTGTTCCCACTGACGGACTGCGGGTCACCGACCGCCTGCGGAAAACTATAGACCACAAACCGCGCCCGCCACGCCCAATCGCGCGCCGACCGTGGCTTTGCCCAGGATTCGATGACGAAGTGCAGTTGACGTCCCTGACTTATTGGTCCAGTTTCAATACAACCGTGTCCAGCAGTGCCTGGTGCTGGACACCACGCTTGATAAACCCGATTCGTTAATCAAAAGGGTCTTTGCAAGCCTATGAATGACGTACGCAGCACCTCCTCTCCTGCCATTGAAATTCGATGGATGTCCTTGTGTCGTTGATCCCTCTGGTGGTGTGTGACGACTCCAACATGGCGCGCAAACAGGTGTTGCGTGCCCTGCCGGCGGACTGGCCGGTTTCGGTCACCGAGGCGACCAACGGGCGCCAGGCCATGGACGCCATACGCCAGGGCCTGGGCCACGTGGTGTTGCTCGACCTGACCATGCCGGAGATGGATGGCTACCAGGTGTTGAACGCCTTGCGCGACGAGGGCTTGAAGGCGCAGGTGATCGTGATTTCCGGTGACGTCCAGGATGAGGCGGTGCGCCGCGTGCTGGAGTTGGGCGCCCTGGCGTTCCTGAAAAAGCCGTTCGACGAAAACGACCTGCGCCAGACGCTGGCGCGGCTGGGGCTACTGGCCCAACCCGGGCAGGTGCCGCCGCAGAATCGTTCGGCCACGAACGTGGCCATCGGTTTCCACGATGCATTCCGCGAGACCGTCAACGTGGCCATCGGCCGGGCGGCGGCGCTGATCGCCAAGGTGTTGGGGGTCTTCGTGCAATTGCCGGTGCCGAACGTCAACCTCCTCGAGGTCGGTGAATTGCACATGGCCTTGAACGATGTCGGCAGTTCCCAGCAACTCACCGCCATTTGCCAGGGGTTTATCGGCAGCGGCATCGCCGGCGAAGCCTTGCTGATCTTCCACGATTCGGAAATCGCCGATATCGCGCAATTGATGCAGCGCCAGAGCGCCGACTATTCGGACCTGGAAATGCTGCTGGACCTTTCCAGTGTCTTGATCGGCGCGTGCCTGAGCAGCATTGCCGAACAGATCGACGTGGTGTTTTCCCAGGGCCACCCGCAGATTCTCGGCCAGCACGCCGCCATCGAGGAATTGATCCGGGACAACAGCAAGCACTGGAAAAAGACCCTGGCGGTGGAAATCAGCTACAGCCTGGAGGGGCACGATATTCGTTTCGACCTGTTGTTGCTGTTCACGGAGGACTCCATCGAACGGTTGACCCATAAACTTGCCTACCTGATGAACTGAGCCATGAGCGAATCCATCGATCTGAACGAGTTCCACTGGTTGCTGGCGATCGTTCAGAGCATCGACGTCGGGGTGGTGGTGCTCGACCGCGAGTACCGCGTGCAAGTCTGGAACACCTTCATGGAGAACCGCTCCGGGGTGCAGCCCAAGGACGCCCACAACCAGCATTTTTTCAGCCTGTTCCCTGAAATCGATCGCCAATGGTTCAGCCGCAAGGTGGAAAGCGTCGCGACCCTGGGCACGCCGGCGTTCACGGTCTGGGAGCAGCGTCCGTACCTGATGCGCTTCAAGAGCTACCAGCCGATCACCGGCCAGGAAGCGTTCATGTACCAGAACACCACCCTGCTGCCGCTGCGCTCGCCGGACAACACCATCAAGCACATCTGCCTGGTGATCTATGACGTCACCGACGTCGCCACCAACCGGCATCAGCTCCAAGCCGCCAACGCACAGCTGCAACTCCTCTCCAGCACCGACCGGCTGACGGGGTTGTACAACCGCGGTCATTGGGAGAGCAACCTCAAGGCCGCCTATGCCCGGCACCAGCGCTACGGCAATGCGTTGAGCCTGGTGATGCTCGATATCGATCACTTCAAGCGGGTCAACGACACCTACGGCCACCAGGCGGGCGACAAGGTCATCGAGCATGTCGCCAGGCTGCTGCGCGAGCATGTACGCGAATCCGACGTGGCGGGGCGTTATGGCGGGGAAGAGTTCGGCGTGGTGCTGTCAGACACCGACAAGGCCGGCGCCCGGATTTTTGCCGAGCGTATGCGCCAGGCCGTCGAAGCGCTGGAGGTGCAGTACAACGACCAGGCCATCCGTTTCACCATCAGCCTGGGCGTGGCCGACCTGAGCCAGCCCGCGAACGACCACGCCGACCTGATCGCCAGGGCGGACCAGGCGCTGTATACCTCGAAGAAGACCGGGCGCAACCGAGTGACGGTGCATGACTAGCGAGCCCGCAACGGCTCAGTGCCCGATCACACCCAGTCCATCCAACACCAGCTCCTGTGGCGAGGGAGCTTGCTCCCACAGAGGGCTGGTAGCGCCACAAAAATCGAGGACAGCCATACGGCGTTTTTCAAGGTAGTTGTCGCGTCACCGTTTTGTTATGCCACTTTTGCGATCACAGTAAGCTCTCTTTCAGGGTTCAGATACACCGTCCCGACTGGCCTCCAGTTACGTGTTTCTCCTGACCA